>JBEKRO010000035.1:0-56807 GCA_049518655.1 Bryobacteraceae bacterium
TTTCGCAGATACGTCTGCAATTCGGATCTCTGTGCAGCGCTCAGGGGGAGTGGTTCAGGCAACGCCATCATTGTAATGACGTTGCCTCAATGCTAAAGGTATCTCACGGACAGCCCACTAGCTGAAGTTTGGCGGCGCGAGCGGTAGCGGATTCTCATTGCGAGAACAGGGTTAGAAGCCAAATCTAACGGAATCATTTATTTCTGCCGATTATAGGGCGTCAGGCAATTCGGCCTATGCCCCGTCCTCTATCCAATCCGGAACGCACGCTCGATCCTCAGGATTGGCCGTCGTTTCGAGCTCAGGGGCATCGGATGTTGGACGACATGTTCAACTATCTGGAGCAGATCCGCGAGCGCCCTGTATGGCAGGCGATGCCGCCGGAGGTGCGCGCGAATTTTCACCAGCGGCTTCCGATGGCGGGGGCCGATCTGAGCACGGTCCACCAGGAGTTTTTACAAAACGTTCTGCCGTATTCGAACGGCAACGTACACCCGGGCTTCATGGGTTGGGTGCACGGCGGCGGAAACGCTGCCGGGATGCTGGCGGAGATGCTGGCGGCGGGGCTCAACGCAAACTTGGGTGGCCGGGATCACTCGGGGCTGGAAGTGGAACGCCAGATCGTGGAATGGACGCGCGAGCTATTCCGATTTCCAGCGACGGCATCGGGCCTGTTCGTGACCGGAACCTCGATGGCTAACTTGATCGCTGTCCTTGTGGCGCGCGATGCGTGGCTGGGTTTCGATATCCGGCGTTCGGGCGTGGCTGCGAACACGAAGCGGCTGACCGCGTATGCCTCGCTGGCCGCGCACGGCAGTTTGCGGCGGGCGTTCGATTTTTGCGGCCTCGGAAGCGACGCCCTGCGGCTGGTTCCGGTGGATGCGCAGCATCGGATCAACCTGGCGGCACTGGGCCGCATGATCCAGTCCGATCGCGATGGCGGGTACACGCCGTTTCTGATCGTTGGCACGGCGGGTACGGTTGACACCGGCGCTATCGACGATCTGGATGGTCTGGCGGTAATCGCGAGCGAGCAGCGCATGTGGCTGCACGTGGACGGCGCGTACGGCGCGCTCGGAATTCTGTCGACCGAAATTGCACCTCGCCTGGCCGGCATTGAGGCCGCCGATTCGCTGGCTTTCGATTTTCACAAGTGGGGGCAGGTCCCTTACGACGCCGGGTTCGTGCTGGTGCGCGATGGCGAGGCGCACCGCAAAGCCTTCGCATCGCAGGCCGCCTATCTGGAGCGTGAGGCCCGCGGTCTGGCTGCCGGGTCGCCTTGGCCATGCGATTTGGGGCCGGATCTTTCGCGAGGCTTCCGGGCGCTGAAGACATGGTTCACGCTGAAGGTTTATGGCTTGGAAGCGCTGGGACAGACCATTGGGCGGACCTGCCAGCTGGCGCGCTATCTCGAGCAGCGGATCGCGGAGTCGAAAGAGCTGGAGCTGCTGGCGCCCGTGTCGCTCAATATCGTTTGCTTTCGCTATCGATGTCCAGAGGCGGACCGGGTGAACGCGCGCATCGTGGTAGACCTTCAGGAATCGGGCCTGGCCGCGCCGTCCACGACCAGAATTAATGGCGAAGTGGCGATTCGGGCGGCGATTACCAATCATCGAACGGGCCGTGCGGACATCGACGCGCTGGTGAACGCAACGCTGGAGATGGGGCGCGCCATCGGGCGCCAGCTGGTTCGAGCGGGCAGTGAAGAACCCGAATTGGAGGCGGCGTACCGTGAGTAATTGGCAGCCGGCGGTACTGCGCAAGGAAGCGCTGTGCGAGGTGGAAGCGCGCATCAAACTGGATCACGAATCCATCGCGCTGCGTTTCGAGCGTGCCTGTCTATTAAACGAGATGGGGCGGATCGAAGACGCCAAGCAGGCCTATCTCGACGTGCTGACTCGACGCCCGGGGCATGTAGGCGCACTGAACAATTTAGGCACGCTGCTGTACTTCACCGGATATCGGGCGGCGGCGCGTAGCGCTTATGCCGAAGCCATCCGGCAGCATCCCGATCAGCCGATGGCGCACGTGAATCTGGGGAATCTTTTTCTGGAGTCGGGCGAATTGGCGGCGGCCCGAGAACACTATGAAGCGGCGTTGTCGATCGATTCCGGATTCGCCGAGGCTCACCAGGGGCTGGGGAATTTGCTGGCCGAGCTGGGGCACGAGGAAGCGGCGGCTCAGCACCAACGTTTGGGCAACAGAGATCGGCGGCCCACGGAGCTACCCTATCGCGGGGAGGCTGAGCCGGTTTCGCTGCTGCTGCTGACATCCGGACGCCGGGGCGATGTTCCCATCCGGCATTTATTGGACGACAAAGTATTCCGGACGTTTGTCGTGCTGCCGAACGTCTATGATCCCGACGCGCCGCTCCCCGGGCATCAACTGGTGTTCAATGCCATCGGCGACGCCGATCTTTGCAATCAGGCGCTGGACCGGGCCGTGACCCTGATGGATCGAACGTTTGCTCCCGTCATCAATGCGCCGGCGGCGGTTCTGCGGACCGGGCGGGCGGCGAATGCACGCAGGCTGGCGGAGGTGCCGGGCGTGGTGGCGCCGGTGATCGCGAACTTGTCGCGCGCGACATTGGCGGGCGCCGACGCATGCGATGCTCTGGCGCGTAAAGGGTTGGAATTTCCGCTGCTGCTGCGCGCACCCGGGTTTCACAACGGCCAGCACTTCGTGTTTGTCGAGAGCGCCGACGGGCTGGCGGCTGCGCTGACTGAGATTCCGGGGGATGAATTGACGGCGATCCAATACCTGGATGCTCGCGGATCCGACGGACGCCATCGCAAGTATCGAGTGATGATGATCGGCGGCTGGCTCTATCCGCTACACTTGGCGATTTCGCCGACCTGGAAAATCCACTATGTCACCGCCGACATGGCGGAGAACGCCGAACATCGTGCCGAAGAAGCCAGGTTTTTAGAGGACATGCCGGGTGTGCTGGGCCCACGCGCGATGGGGGCTCTGACGGAGATACAGGATGTCCTGGGGCTCGATTATGCGGGCATCGATTTTGGCTTAAATGCCGCCGGCGACATTCTGCTGTTTGAGGCCAACGCGACCATGACGGTACTGCCGCCCGAGCGGGATCGCCGCTGGGACTATCGGCGGTCCGCGGTGCAGCGCATTGAAGACGCGGTACGGAAGATGCTGATGGATAAGGCCGGGCTGCAAACTAGTGGCCCCAAGGCTACGATATACTGGCAGCCAGTTCAAGAACTGGAGACCAGGAAATGTTCTACCGCTTAATTCCTTTCGTCATCGTCGCTGCTGCTTTCGCGCAGCAGGCACCCGCACAACAGTCTCAGCAACTCACGCCGGCGCAGGTCCGTTTGGGAGAACGCGCTCCACTGGCGCAAGCGCCGCTGTTTTTCCGCGAAGAATGGAAAACGGTGCCTGGCGCAGGCGAGCATGGCGTCACGCAAGAGTCGGTTTGGAATCCGCGCCTGGAGCTGAAACTGTACGGCGCCTCGTCCAAAGAGATTCAGGAGACGGGAAAGCTGGGCGATCCCAACAATCCGCCGCATGTCTGGAGCGGTCTATGCACGTCACCTTGTGCGGTCGCGCTCAGAGATAAGAACGACCTGGTCGATCTCACTGGACTCGCCAAGATCCGCTGGGTGACCAAGGTTTCCGGATTCCACCAGGTGCATCCGATCGTCAAGCTGGCGGACGGAACATGGCTGGTGGGCGATCACGCCGACGGTTCCACCGTCGATTGGCTTCAGAACGAGTTTTCGATCTCGGAAGTGCGCTGGATGAAGCTGGACATCGACAAAGTGGTCACCAAAGGCAACTGGGTGGAACATCCGGATCTCAGCAAAGTGGATGAGGTCGGTTTCACGGACCTGCTGCCGGGGAGCGGACACGGTCCCGGTGGATGGTCCGACGTCGCGGCATTCGAAGTGTACGGCAAAGCCGTGAAGCGCGACGGCGGAGCCACCACGTCGTCCCGATAGTTCCGGGGCTGGTTCGTCACCGTGGCCGGGATGTCACCGTGGAGGAACGGTTCCCACCGGCTGGGATGTGAACTGATTGAGCTGGATATTGCGCGCCTCAAAATCGCGCCGAAGATGCGTCAGCGGTTCTTCCACAATGATGGTCACGTCACGCACGTTGGGCGCGGGTCCGGACGCGTAGGCCGACGCCCAGCGGGTCTCAATACGATCGATACTCAAACTGGCGGGGAATGGCGAGTAAGAGACAAACTGCACAAACGAATTGGCGTTTGTGTGCCCTAGTTTCGCGTAGACCAGGCGCGCGGGCCAGCGAAATGCCGACCGGCAGTACACGTCCCACTCGGCCTTCACCACATCGATATAGCATTGCAGACCATCCAGCGCGTTGGTTGGCTCATTGGTGAGCGGAACGGTTTGCGATCGAGCATTGCCGAACAGCGTGAAATACAGCGATGCTTGGACTGTCAGAGGCTGGCCACGCTCCCGTTGAAAGAACGCTGGATCGATTGAGCATTGCGCGTAAATGATGGCGGCGCCCGGCGCAGAAGTTACCCGTCGCAGGTCGGGGCAATCGAGTGCGTTCAAGCTTGTAGCACTGCCGTCCGGACTTTGGAGCGAAATGCTGAAGGCATCGGATTGAATTTCGGTTCCCTCCGGGATACCACTCACGGATATCGGAAAAGACAGCGTTACCTTCGATGCAGGGCGGTGAACCAACGCAGCTGCCCGGAACGTTGATCCAGCGCGATTCGTATTGAGGAACCGAGCGAGGGCGCCTTGGAGAAGTACGACTCGGCGGCCAGCGGGAGGGTCCACGGCATCACCACAAATGCGAGCGCGCCGGCCGCGATTCCTCCGAGCGCGAACCAACGGCTGAATAACGTGCGGCGGCTCTTGTATTGGACCAAAAGCACGGGAATGGAAATGGCGGTCAGCACCACGAATGCAATAGAGCTGCGCATCCAGTCCACGCCGAGGAGGCGCGCCGCGATGGAGGGCAGCAGCAGTTCCGAGATGCCGAGCGCGGCGGCGAATACGATCAACTGCGAAAAGACGAAGGGCACCATCCCGGAAGCAAGGGCTGCAAGCGCGGCGAAGGGCAGCGAGACAAAGGCGAACAATAAGACTTGCGACCAGAGCAGCCCCGGCAGGCTGGAGGCAAGCGGAAAGCGATCGGCGATCAGAATATAAAGATCGGCCAGCAAGATGGGCAGATTCACGAATACCGCGATGAACAGAAGTTTCGCGCCCAGCAGGCTTCGCCAGCGAAAGGGACGAGTGATCCAGAATTGGCAATCGCCTGGAATGGCCTCGGCGAAGATCACGCGGCCAATGAGAAAGGCCGCCATAGCAGCCAGCGCCAAACCAGAAGCCCGGATGGCGTCCGGTCCGTGCATGGCGCCGTATAGGAACGCAATCAGCAGAATGAGCGCGATCTCGCGCCTCAGATGGCGCACGTCTTTCTTGAAAATATGCAGGGCCTGGTGCATCGCAGATTCTCCCTAAGCCGCTTTCGACCTGTCGCGCGCAAGCGTGACAAAGATGGCGCGCAATGGCATGGGATGCGCGGAGATATTGCGAACGTCGCCAAACAGGCAGCGGATTTCGCCGGCGGTACGCTCGGCGTCAAAGTGGGTCTCAACAAAACGGACCAGTGCGGGCGCCGTTTCAGGACGCAGCCAGTGGGCCGGCCACGGGCGGTCGAGCGGAAGCAGCGGCGGCGAATCCACCACCACCTCCACCTCGCGGAAGCGCGCGGTGAGTGAGGTCATTTCTTCGGAGAACTGCAGACGGCCACGGTCCAGATAACCGATGTGGCTGGCGAAGCTCTCGATCTCGCCTAGATCGTGCGACGAGAGCAGGATGGTGGTTTCTCCGGCGCTCTCGATCAGCCCGTCGATCAGGTCTTCGCGCACCAGCGGATCCAGGCCGCTGAACGGTTCGTCCATGATGAGCAGTTTCGGACGATACGCGAGCGCTGAGGCGAGAGCGGCCTTCATTCGCATGCCGCGCGAAAGATGGCGAAGCTGGCGGCCGAGCGGCAGATCAAATTGGCGGATCAGTTGTGCGGCGCGGGCGTCGTCCCAGGTTGGGTAGAAGGGTCTAAGATACGCGAGCAGATACTCCACCGTCATCCATTCGGGCAGCTCTTGATTTTCCGAGACGTATCCGATATGAGCGAGTTCTAAGGAGCCGAGCGCGCGCGAATCAGTGCCGAGCACTTGGACGTGCCCGGAGCTGGGGCGCAGAATGTTCATCAAAATCTTGATGGTGGTGGTTTTGCCCGCGCCATTGGGACCAGCCAGTCCGAACACACTGCCTTGGGGCACCGAAAGATTCAGACCGTCGAGCACCGGCACGCTGCGAAAGCGCTTGACTATATCGATGGCGCGGACGATGTCGTTCATTCGTTCCTCCTCGATCCCGTCAGCGGCGATGTTCCCTCCAACCGGACCCAATGCCGCGCGACGGCGTCCGTGATTTCCTCCAGATCCAGCCCGAGCCGCTTGGCTTCGACCACCAGTTGTTCAACCTCTTTCTTCAACAGCGCGCCGCGTTCGGCGGCTGTAGAGGCCGGCAACTCAGCCACCACCGTGCCAAGGCCCGGACGCACTTCGATCAGGCCCTCGGAAACAAGCTGCGTCACCACTTTGTGCGCGGTGTTGGGATTGATTTTGAGGGCTTTGCTCAAAACGCGGATGGAGGGGAACGGATCGCCGGGGCGCATTTGGCCGGAGATTACGGCCTTTTTCGCGGCGTAGACCACCTGTTCGTAGAGCGAGATGCCGGACTCGAAGGAGAGGCGGAACGGGATCACGTGTGTACCATAACAGATAATACAGTACTGTCAAGGCGTATTATTGTCATGTGAAAAAGACCGGGCTGTTCCTTATCGCGATGACCCTGCCACTCGCGGCTTTCGCGGCCGACAACTGCGCCGGCTCGCGCGACCTGCGCCTGGTGAACGGCAAGATCGTCACCATGGACGCGCGAAATTCTGTCTTGTCTTCTGTCACGATCCAGGACGGGCGCTTCGATTTTTCCGGCGGCAAGCTCAGCCCCTGTACCAAGACCATCAACCTGCATGGCCGGACGGCTGTGCCCGGCCTAATCGACAATCACAATCACATCGTGCTGCTCGGCATCCGCCCCGGCTATGACACGCGGCTGGAAACAGCGGCTTCCATCCAGGATATCCAGGCAGCCATCGCGGTGCGCGCGAAATCGGTGCCGGCTGGGAAATTCATCACGGCCATGGGCGGATGGAACCCGGCGCAATTCGCCGAAAAACGGCTGCCGACGCTAGCGGAGTTGGACGCCGCCTCGTCCGATCATCCGGTGCTGCTGTTCTTATCGTTCACCGGCCCCGCGGCGACCAACAGTTTGGGCAAAGCATTTTTCGCGGGTAAGGGCATTGAAGTCAGCCCCACCGGCACCATCGCGGCGAATGCGCCATCGCTCGCGGCCTTGAACGCCCTGCGCTCTATACAAACGTTCGAAGATAAGACGCGCGGGACCATGGATGCACTCGCCTATTCAGCCAGCGTCGGAGTTACCACCGATGTCGACATGGGTGCGTTCGTGATTCCCGGACTGCCCGATATTCAAGATTCGTTCGTGTTCGACGGACTGGCGAGCGCCGATCCGTTTCACATGTACGATGCGGTGCTGGGGCTGCATCGCGAGAAGAAGATGACAGCGCGGCTACGCATTTTCTTCCTCAGCATGGATACCCAGCCCAATATTCCGCTGTTAAGCGAACGCCTGCGGAACGCTTTCGACGGCTTCGGCGACGATATGCTGCGAATCTCGGGAATCGGGGAGTTTGCAACCGTGTGGCCGCTGTTCGGGAAGGTGACGCCGCCGGCCAATTACGAAGCGGCGCTGCAACTGGTGGCCAAACAAGCTTGGCCGTTCCAGCAGCATAGCTTGTCGCTGGCCGAGGACCAACTGACCGCCAGCACGTTTGAAAAGGTGAACGCCGTTACGCCCATCGCGAATTTGCGATGGTCCATCGCGCACGTTCCTCACATCGATGAACAGACGGTGAATCGCTTCAAAGCACTGGGCGCCGGCGTCGCGGTGCATCCCTTTGAATATCTCGCCGACGCTGTAGGCGCAGGACCGCCCCTGCGCATGATCGTCGACAGCGGAATTCACGTGGGGGCGGGATCGGACTCGGCGCAAATTTCCACGCTCGATCCCTGGCTGATGATTTACTACATGGTGACTGGAAAGAATGCGGCGGGTGTTTTGACCAACGGCGGTCAAACCGTCACTCGAAAGGAAGCGCTACGGCTTTACACCGCGGACAACGGATGGTTTTTTCGAGAAGAAGATCGCCTGGGATCGATGGAGCCGGGCAAGCTCGGCGATGTAGTGGTGCTCAGCGACGATTTCCTCGATCCCGCGAAGGTACCCGACGAAGCCATCAAGCGCATCAATTCGATGCTGACCGTGGTGGGGGGCCAGGTGGTCTACGACAGGCTCAACTGACTGCCTTCATTGGACGCCGAGTGAGAAACCGCTGCGCCTTTTGGCCGCCTGCCGACGCGAATGCCTAACCAGAACATCGCGCAGAGGCCGCCGAGCATCACCGTGACGGCCAGGTTCGGTAAGATCGGCACGTAAAGGAGAAAACCTCCCAGGCTCCCAACCAGCGCAAGTGAAAGAAGAATAAATACGCAGCGTTCGATCATACCAGCAGCCTTGCAATTGACTGCCCACAAATTGATGGACGCCCCGCGGTTTGGCCATTGAGATGCTCCCCGATTCGCGAAGGTTGAGGTGAGGCAATGAAAAACTACTTATTATACGGTTCGATGGTAATGTTACTTGGCGGCATGGCCGCATCTGCTCAGGAAAAAAGTGCCAACGGGACGATTGCGCCGAACAGTTTCGCGGCGCAATCAACATCCTATTCGGCGAATGACATTCAAGTTGTTGGAACGATCAATAACGGCGAGACCAGCAAGGCTGAGTCCGTGGGCACAGCGAAGTATCAAGCTTTCGTGTTCGAGGGGAACGGACACGATCGGGTTGCAGTAACCGTGACCGGAGGCAAAGCTTACGTGGCTTTGGCCGATTCCACGCTAACTCCGATCGCCGGCGGCGTGGGGCGGCTCGACGTGTCGCTTCCTTATCACGGCCCCGATACGGAAGCGTTTTATATTTTGGTGAGAAGCCTTAGCAGCCCATCGGCGCGCCTGGCCGTCCATCTGCAGAAAACTTCCGCCACTTCCACCCAACCTTCAGACGCTACGCGCTAACGGCGTGGGGCTCGTCCTTGCTCGGAAATACCCGGCCCAACAAAGCCGTGAAGCGGGGGTCTTGGCGGAGGTTATCCAGCCGGGGATCGACACGAAGGGCGAAGAGGGCCGGCGCTTTTTCGTGATACGCCCGCTCTAATTCTTGGAAGGCCTGATCGGTATCGCCGAGAGCATCCATGAGCACGGCCATAAAGTAGGCATCGACATATTGGGTCTTCCGAATCTGGACCAATTCCGCCAGGATCGCAGTGGCTTCTTTGCGGCGCCCGTGTTTCGCCATGCATGCAGCTTCTACGGCCCGTAGCCACGGCAGATCCGGAGACATGATTGCGGCCAGCCTGTACTGCTCCAAAGCTTGGCTCGACTTTCCGCTTCGTTCGAGCGCCTCGCCATAAAAGAGTCGGCCCAAGTACAGATAGGGGTGGAGTTCCAGGGCCTTCTTTCCGCAAGCCACGGCGGACTCGAATTCTCGCCGGAAAAAACGGACCAGGATCTCATTGGCCGGAACGGTGGGCCACAGGGAATGGGTGGCACGTGCCCGCAACAAAATGTTTAACGCATCGTCCAGCCGGCCCAGGCTCACGTAGAGCATGGTCAGGCGGACGTAAACCTCGGGCGATTCCGGGCTCTCCTGCTGGGCCTGGAGCAGTTCGGTTTCCGCCTCTTCGAGTTTGTGTTCGAACAGGTGCAAACCGTGCGCGCGATCGGCGCGCCGCTCGGGCGTTAGTCCGCACAGCTCCACGGCTCGCCGGTGGGCTTGCTGGAATCCGTTGTACATCTCGCGAGGCATACGCATTCCATAGGTCCCCAGCAGCAGATAGCACAGTGAAATGCCTTCAAAGGCGCGGAAATCGGAGGGATTCTCGATGGCGGCTTGTTGGAAACAGTCCAGCGCCTTCTCGAATCCTTCGCGCGTGCGGCGGGTCCAGAAGTGCCAGCCCTGCTTGACCATGTCGTCGGAATGGGGCACATCCAGCCGGTAACCCAGTTTGGGCCGATAGCTGATCCAAAGGCCGAACTCCCCCAGCGTCTTCTTCACTTCGCCAATAGTCACGGCCACGGTGTGCTTGGAGACCAGGTTGCCGTCCCAGGCTTGATTGATCATTTGCGCGTATCCGACATAGCGGCCGCGATTGTGGATGAGAGCCTTCAGGGCATGGAACGCCTGTGGCCGGAGCTCCAGCTCGTGGCCGTCTCTCAACAACGTCGTGGTTATTGTATCTAGCCGAAACGGCCCGAACGTTATTTGTTCCATCTAGCGCCTTCCCGTTACAGACATTGCCGCGCTTTTGACTTCAGTTCAGCGAATTATATCACAGATCGGTTTGGCGGAGGACGCGATTGGAACGGGAGTACCGAGGCTCAAGACCAGGCGGGCTAGCCGCGGGTACCAAGAGTCCTGCCATATCACAAACAATACTTGCACCCAACGGTCTGGGCCGCTCTGAAACATTGATATGCGATTGTGTTTTAGGCGGCGACTGCTGGGTTTTGACGAGGCCTGCCGCAAAATTTGCCGCTGTTTTGATTTCCTCGCCGTGAAATCTCGCATACAATCCCATTAATGGAGCGATGGGGTGCATGCAAGTGTGCTTGGGGTGACTCGGCAAGACGGCCTGCGTTTTAAGGTCCCGGACCACATCTATCCAACTTGGTTCCAGCAAGATCTTTAGGAGATTATGAAAAACACGACTTTGCTTCGTTCGCAAGTCATTGCCGTGCTGGCTGTGACTGTGTTGCTGGCTTTGTTTGTCCCGGCGATGATGGCCCAGTCAGCCGGAACCTCGGGCCTCGCCGGCACGATTACCGATCCCACGGGCGCCGCCATTCCGAACGTGACCGTTACGGCCACGCACACTAGCACGGGCCAGACGCGCACTGCGACTACCGGCTCCGATGGACAATACAAGTTTTCACTGTTGCAGCCCGGCGACTACAAAGTCCGGTTCTCGGCGAGCGGATTCAAGATCGCAGAGGTCTCGTCGGTGACGCTGAACGTGACCGAAACGCCGGAGTTGAACCGCACCCTTGAGGTTGGCGCACAATCCGAGCAGATCACCGTGGAAGCTTCGGCCGAAACATTGCAGACGCAGAGTTCCACGCTGGGAACTACGGTGGATTCGAAAGCGGTCACCGAGTTACCCCTCAGCAATCGCAACTACACCCAGATTGTCGGTCTCTCAGCGGGCGTGAACGGCAGCGTCAATAACGCGACTACGTTCGGAAAGGCCACGCAGGATTTCAGCGTGAATGGCGCCGATCCCGGCCAGAACAACTTCCAGATGGACGGAGTGGCCATCAACAACAGCGCTAACAGCGGGAGTTCCAACGATTCCGGCATCTACGCCGGGATCGGGATTCCGAACCCGGACGCGATCCAGGAATTCAAGATCCAGACCTCGACATACGATGCCAGCTACGGGCGGAACCCCGGCGCCAACGTCAACGTGATTACCAAGAGCGGGACCAACGCGTTTCATGGCGGCGTTTGGGAGTTCTTGCGCAATGAGGATATGAACGCCAATTCGTTTTTCGACAACGCCGACGGCGGCGGGCACCAGCAAATTCTGCGCCAGAACCAGTTCGGCGGCGACATCGGCGGACCGATCAAGAAAAACAAAATATTCATATTTGGCGACTATCAGGAGACCCGCCAGCTCAACGGCGTGGCCGGCCAGGGCGCCAGTTCATTCTTTGAGCCTCCGGTTCCGGCGGGTGATCGCTCCACGCCAGGCTGGCTGGCCGCGTTTGGAGCAGCCAATTGCCCGGCGAACCATCCCGGGAACCCGGCCTACTCGACGGCATTCGCCTTTGCCGGGCAGATGCAGGTGGCCTGCGACGGATCCAATATCAGCCCGGTGTCGCTGGCGATGATGAATCTGAAGCTTCCCAACGGCAATTACTACATTCCGACCAATACCACAGGCACGTATCAAAGCGCCTTCCTGAGCAGCCCGGCTGTATACCACGAGCACCAGTTGATCACGAACTTGGATTATTTGATTAACAGCAAGAACACCTTCTCGGCCAAGTATTTCTACACGCAGGATCCGCAGCTTGCTCCGTTCAATGGATCTGCCTTCACACCCGGCGGTGACCCGCTAGGTACTCCGGAAAGTAACTACTACTCCAATACGGATGCCGTTCTGCGGCTCACGTCGATTATCACCAACACGATCGTGAATGAAGCTCGCGTCTCCTTTCAACGCAACAACGCAGTTGGGAGCGATACCACTCCAGGAACACCGCAGGGGGTTGGCCAGACGCCCATCGTTCCCACGGAGAACGAGCTGCCGGTTACGATCATCTCCGGAGCATTCAACATGTTCGGAACCCTGGCGCCCGATGTCAGCCCCACCAATCAATTGCAAATTGCCGACCAGCTTTCCTGGTCGCACGGCAAGCACACCATTCGCGCCGGCTTCGAAGTGGAAGGCACTCGCTGGCCGATTTCCTTCATGGGTCTTGAGAGAGGCTTCCTGTTCTACCTGTCCTTCTCCGATTGGCTGATCGGACGAGGAGGGTGCGCCCCAGGCGACGCCACGTGCAACCCTGCAAATCCGGGCAATACCACTGGGTCGATTTTCGGCGATCTCACCGCATGTTTGTTCTGCGTGCGCAGCGGACCCACCGGTATCATTCACAACTATGGGGAGCACAATTACAGCGGCTTCGTGCAGGACGATTACAAGGCCAGTTCGCGGCTGACCATCAACCTGGGCGTTCGCTGGGAATTCGACGGTACGTACAACGACAAATACGGAAACCTCACCAACGTCTGGCCCAACTTGATGGGTACGGTACAGGCACCCACCGCGCCTTCGACCTCCGGACCTGGTCTAGTTGGATACGTGGTGCCCAACAATTTTGTCGCTCACTACGGACAACCCCCGGCGGGAGTCACCATCAATTCCAACGGCACGCCCATCTCGAGCCATCCTCCGCTGAGCAACTTCGCTCCGCGCATTGGATTTGCGTGGCAGCCTACGGATAAAGGGCATTTAGTAATACGAGGTGGGTTCGGCCTCTTTTACGACCGCATCGCCGGGGACCGGTTCGTGCACGGCCTGGAACAAGGCTATCCCTACTCCATCACGTTGGATTACCCGGGGCCAATCAATACGTACAGCAACGTGAATCCCTATCCAACCACGCCGCTTAGCTTCCCTGCTCGCTGGTACAACACCGCCACCCTCACCGGCTCTGCCCTGGATCAGGCGTTCCTGGATCCGGACATCCATACGCCGCTGGTCCGCCAGTACAATATCAACATTCAATATGAATTCGCGCCCAAATGGATACTGGAAGTTGGATATGTGGGATCCAGCGGAATCAACCTGGTGGATACGTACCACTTGTACAATATCGCCGGGCTGGCAAGCCCGAGCAATCCGATCAACGGCATAACCACCAACACGATTGCGAACATCGATGCCCGAGTACAGTATCTGGGCTACATATCAGGGGGCTTGACGGGCACCGCATTTGATGGCAAGTCGAACTACAACAGCGTCCAGGTGACAGTCCGGAAGCAATTCTCCCACGGCTTCACTATGCAGGGATCGTATACCTGGAGCAAGGATCTGGGCGATTTGCAAACTGGACCCAACCCGAATTCCGGGAACAGCGGTGACCCCACTAATCTCGCCCAGCAGTATGGGCCGGTTTATTTCAGTCATCCTCAGCGGTTCATCCTCAACTACGCCTATGATCTACCCTTCGGCAAACACGACGGCGCCTTGGGATATCTGCTAGGCGGATGGAATATAGGCGGTGTCACCACAGTTCAGGATGGCACTCCGCTGACCATCAACGACGCTACCGGCGGAACGATTTACGGCGCCGGCGTTTCCCGCGCCCAGATGTGCCCGGGAGCCACCTATGCTACCGCGGCGACCCCGGGAGGGATCGAGGCGAGACTGGGCGGCTCCAGCGGCGGTCCTGGGTACATCAACATAAACGCGTTTTGCAGCGCGGATCTGCCGCAGATCGGAAACGGGACCGGCTATGGAAATTCCGGAGTCGGCATCCTTCTGGGCCCTGGCAATTTCAACTTCGATGTTTCTCTGATTAAGACCACGCGGTTCAAGGAGCGGCAGGCGATCATATTCCGGGCGGAAGCCTTCAACCTCTTCAATCACCCGCAGTTTGGCAACCCGGGGGGAATTGCCACATCAACGCCGCAGGGTTTCGGCGTAATCAATACCACCACGGTGAACCCGAGGGTCATGCAACTCGCTTTGAAGTACCTTTTCTAGCTTTTCACATCTAAAGTTGGCCGTGGTTTAGTCGCCACGGCCAACTTAGAAAATCCAACCGCGAAATCCCAGCCATCCACTTTGCTCGGATGATATACTGCACACTTCATGCGCAGGTGTTGGATTTTTCTGCTCCCCGCCCTAGGCACGTTCCTCGGGGTCGCTCTGCTCCCGGCCGCTTTTGCTCAGTCCTCCAAAATCGCTCCAGGGGACTGGCCCAATTACGCCCGCGATCTCGCTGGCACTAAGTATTCGCCCCTCGATCAAATCACGCCCAAGAACGTCAATAAGCTCGCTCCGGCCTGGACTTACACTCTGCGGGCCGAGCCGCCGCGCGCGGTGAGTGCTACTTCGGACGACCCCTTTGCTATACCAGGCGCGGCGCGTGTGACTACGTCAGCCGCCACGCCCATTGTTGTCAAAGGCGTCATGTACTTGCCCGAAGGCAGTCGCGTAGTGGCTCTGGATGCAGTGACGGGCGCCGAAATTTGGAGCTACGCTTTGCCAGCCGGCATGGCATCGCAACGCGGCGTTGCCTACTGGCCGGGCGATAAACAGAATCCGCCGCGCGTGCTGTTTACCGCGGGCCGCAAGCTCATCGCGCTGAATGCGACCACCGGCAAAATCGATCCCGGATTCGGCAACGAAGGCGAAGTGGACATGGTGGTGCCGTACTCGGGCGTCCCGACGATCTATAAGAACGTGGCGATGATCGGCGCCACCGTTGGCGAAGTCCCAGAGGGTCCGGCCGGCGATTCGCGTGCCTACGATGCCCGCACCGGTGCGAAGCTGTGGGATTTTCATTCGGTCCCGCGCCCAGGCGAGGTGGGTCACGAAACCTGGCTCGATGACGGCTGGAAGGGCCGCTCCGGCGTGAATGTCTGGGGCTGGTACATGACCGTGGATGAAGTGCGCGGCATCGTGTACATGACGTTCGGCGGTCCCGCCGCGAATTACTGGGGAGGCGATCGTCCCGGCAATAACCTGTTCGCCAATTCCGTGGTCGCCGTGGATGCGGTCACGGGCAAGTACAAGTGGCATTTTCAAACCATCCATCATGACCTTTGGGATTCCGACCTGCCGCCGGCGCCCAGCTTGATCGATATCGTCAAAGACGGTAAAAAGATTCCGGCGCTGGCGCAAATCGGGAAGGCCGGGTGGATGTTCATTCTCGATCGCACCAACGGGAAGCCAGTGTTCGGAGTCGAAGAGCGTCCGGTTCCCAAAGGTGACGTGCCGGGCGAATGGTATTCTCCCACGCAGCC
This sequence comes from Bryobacteraceae bacterium, assembly GCA_049518655.1. Taxonomy (GTDB): domain Bacteria; phylum Acidobacteriota; class Terriglobia; order Bryobacterales; family Bryobacteraceae; genus Palsa-89. The sequence goes on from JBEKRO010000035.1 coordinate 15,759, forward strand.
GTTTCCGTTGAAGCCGCCGCCGCAGGCGCGCGTGAGTTTCAAGCCCGAAGATATCGTCACAGCCGAAGACACCACGCCCGAACACGCCAAAGCCTGCCGCGAAGTCTACGAGAAAAACGGCGGATTTTACAACGCTGGTCCGTTCACAGCGTGGCTGTTCCACAAAGACGGCGACCCGCCCAAGAGCAGCATCCAATTTCCAGGGGGGACCGGCGGCGTAAATTGGGGTGGGACGGCGGCGGATCCGAGAACCGGCTACGTCTTTTTGAACACGCACGATGGAGCGTTGACGGGATGGATCGAGAAAAAGAAACCGGGCGGAAACTACGGCCGAGGCACTGAAGGCTCCAACCAGCCTTACGATCGCGCCAGCGTGGACGGACCGGGACCCTACCATGGATTCAGCGCTACGGCGAAGGATGCGAGCGGCCACGTCCTGGGAACCTGGCCCTGCCAAAAACCACCGTGGGCGCGACTGGTTGCTGTCAACGCGAACACGGGGGACATTGCGTGGCAATCGCCGCTCGGCTTGGTGGAAGGGTTGCCGGACGGCAAGCAGAATGCGGGGCAGAGCGGGAGCGCCGGTCCGCTGGCAACCGGCGGAGGCTTGGTGTTTATCGGGGCCACCAACGATCGCCGTTTCCGCGCTTTCGACTCCAAGACCGGCCAGGAATTGTGGGCCGGAAAGCTGTCCAAAACCGCGAATGCAAATCCGATGACGTATCAGGGCAAGAACGGCAAGCAATACGTGGCCATTATGGCGACGGATTCACTGGTCGTATTCTCGTTGCCGTAAAACACTCCCTGCGGTCGCGGCTCAGTAACGCGCCGCGCGCCAAGCAAAGCGGTTAGCGCCAGGCCTGCAAGCGCGCGGTAATATCGGTCTTCCACTGCTCGTAATCATCACCCATGCGGGCGCGCGCGGCTTCGGGTAGATGCTCGAGCGCGTATTCGATGGAAGGAGGCTGCGCGTCGGCCAAGACTCCGAACCCCAGCGCGTCGGCCAGACGGTCCGCGCATTGCACCAGGTGCACCATGCGGAAGGAATCGTGATCCAGTTGCCGATGATGACCGGCGATAATGTCTTCCAGCTCCGGCGGGAACGGCAGCTGCTGAATCAGCCACGAACCGGCCTCGCAATGATCGAGGTCGAACAGCTCACGTTCCACCATCAGGAGATCGAACTTCTGCTCGCCGGAAACAGCCAGCAGGTTGGCATAGGGCTCGGGATACTTCACCAGCAGCGCCAGCCGTCCGATATCGCGCAGCAGCCCGGCCACGTAAGCAAAATCGGCGTCCATCCTGGCCGCGCGCGCCAGCTTTTCAGACAACAGCGCGACGGCCAGACAATTCTGCCAGCACAGCCGCAGAGCCTTGATGCTTAGCGCCGGAGTGACGAAATCCTCCAAGGCGCGCGTGAAAGTGATGGCCTTCACGCGATCCAATCCCAGCAGGATAATGGCGTGCGAGATGGTCCTCACCTGCCGCTGCAGCGCAAACAGCGGCGAATTGGCGAGCTGCAACACGCGCGTTGCAAACACCGGCTCGGCGGCAATCAGCTTGCCCACTTCGTGAATGTCGACGTCCTCTTTCGACACAGTCGCCATCAATCGTTTGGCCACCCAAGGAAACGGCGGCAGCTCATCCAAGGCCCAGGGCGTATGTTTTACGGGAGTTTCGGGAGTTTCCTGAGCGGGCTCAGTTTGAAGTTCGGTCATACTTCTCCTTGCTGGCGGGAGGCCCCGTGCTTCGTTCGTGTCGGCCTGTCCCTCCGGAATTGCTTATCGACCAATAGCCGGGCGAGCTTGAGGAACTTGAGCCTCAGAGATCGGCCCGTTCCGGACGATGAGACATGAGATGCAAAATGTGATTGATTCGCCCGCTGAAGCGGACGTCCGCTTTCTGGGTTACCGTTTGGAGGTGATCAGCCGCTGGGCGCCCTCGCCGCGTAAAGTGGCAGCCGCCGAAGCCATCTCACAACGCCTTACCTCTATCGCACGGTGCGCGCTGGCGCGTCCCGATATCGCTGACCTGCTCCATTTAAGTTGCCGGCTATTGGACGATTTCTTTGCCGCCGACCGCAATCCGCCCGCCCATCCGTGACGCTACCGCCCCACGCCGGGCTTCCAACAGGAATATAATCAGACGCGAATCGAAAGGCGGCTATGCATTCAAGACTGCGTGCTTGTCTTGCGGCGGCAATGCTGTTCTCCTGGCCACTCGTCGCGCAATGGAAAAATCTTCCGTCGAAAGGCGTTCCCAAAACCTCGGACGGCAAAGTCAATCTTTCGGCGCCCGCGCCCCGCAGCCCGGATGGCCATCCCGATCTCTCGGGTATCTGGGAGCCGAGCGCCAACAAGTATCTCCGCGATATCGCGGCCGACCAGAAGCCCGGCGACGTTCCCTTCCAGCCCTGGGCGAAGGCGCTGTATGACCAGCGAACCGACGGCTCCCATTCCAGGGAAGATCCCGACGCGAACTGTCTGCCGCAAGGTGTGCCCAAGATCGACGCGGCTCCCGCGCCTTGGAAAATCGTTCAGGCGCCTGGAACCATCGTGATCGTTTATGAAGCGTTCAATCTTTGGCGGCAGGTATTTCTGGATGGCCGCGAGCTGGACCGGGACGTGAACCCAACGTGGATGGGTTATTCCACTGGTCGCTGGGATGGCGACACGCTGGTGGTGGATTCGCGCGGGTTCAACGGCAAAGCGTGGCTGGATCAGTTAGGCAAGCCATCCACGGAAGCCTTGCATGTGACCGAACGCTTCCGGCGCAAAGACTTCGGCCACATGAATCTTCAGATCACGATCGACGATCCCAAGGCGTACACCAAACCTTGGACCGTCAACGAGGAGGTGCATCTGCTGACCGACACTGAACTACTCGAGTTCATTTGCAACGAAAACAACCGGGACGTGAATCACCTGCCAGGCCAGTGAGACACGCCATCATCGAGACCGATCAGCCCAGTTCGCCGCGTTTGGCCGCTTGCATCGCGTAACCGGCCGCGCGATAAGCCAGCGCCTGGATGGTGGCCGTGGGCTGCTGCCGCGCCGCGGTGACAAAGCTGCTGCCGTCCACGATCAGCAAATTCGAAATATCGTGCGCGCGATTGTTGCGGTCTACTACCGACTGCTTGGGATCATTGCCCATCCGGCATGTGCCCATCAAATGATTCGACGGCATCATATCCGTTAGCGCGATTCCGCTGGTCCAGGTCTTCTTGGCGCCGGCAGCTTCCAGAATCTCGACTTGTTTGGTGAGGGACCACTGCATGGTGGTGACGTCATCGGGATGGTAGTCGAATGTGACGCGCATCGCGGGCAAGCCCCAGGAGTCTTTCAAATCCGGATCCAGCGAAATGCTGTTTCCGAATTGGGGCAGAGAACTGGTGTGCGCCAGCAGCGTCATGGTGTGGGTGAAATATTCCGCGAGCATCTTTTTGTATTCGGCGCCCCATTTCGGCGCGTTCGATGGCATGCCTTGGAGCGCGAAACTGGCCGGGTAATAATCGAAACGCGCGTCGATCCCCGCGCCGCCATAGAACCCGCGCTTCGGGTCTGCTCGATAATAATCGTGGATCACCCGCGTCACCTGAATTCCTTTGTATTCGTTCAAAGGATGTTCGAATAATCCCATTGCGGAGCCGCCGTTATCCCACATCAGATACTTGCCCACCATTCCGCTCGAATTGGCCAAGCCTTGGGGAAAGCGTTTCGATTTTGAGAGCAAGAGCAAGCGCGCGGTCTCAGCGCCATTGGCGCACAGGACCACCGCCTTGGCACGCTGGAAAATCTCGCGGCGATTTGCGTCGAAATAAACCGCGCCCGTCACGCGCCCGCGTGCGTCGGTCTCAAGTTTGCGCACATACGAGTTCGGACGGATCTCACAGCGCCCGGTCTTTTCGGCTACCGGGATCACCGAAACTAAAGTGCTGGACTTCGCGCGCATCTCGCACCCAAAATATTCGCAGAAGCCGCAATGTACGCACGCCGCGCGGCCTTGATAGGGTTTCGACAGGATGGCCATCGGCGCCGGATAGGGATGCAGGCCGAGCTTCTGAGCGCCGCGATCGAACAAAACACCGGAAGACTTCACAGGCATGGGCGGCAGCGGATAAGGCTTCGATCGTGGCCCCTCAAATGGGTTCGCGCCTCCCAATCCCGAGATGCCTAAATCGTATTCGGCCTTGGTGTAGTACGGTTCCAAATCGGCGTACTTGATCGGCCAATCGGCAAGGTCTGCGCCCGCCACATTGCCAAATAGACTGCGCTCCTCGAAATCGCTTTCGTGAAATCGCCAATAATTCGCGGTAAAGTGAACACTGCCGCCACCCACCTGCCGCCCGTATTGGATCGCCTTGATCGGCTGGGCTTTTTCGGATTCGTTTTTGCGATAGGTGATCGGCTGCAGCTGGGGATTGTTGGTCAGCCCTGGTTGGTAGACATACCTGATCTCATCGTGCTTGTAATCCCGCTCGGTCAGATAGGGACCCTGCTCCAGCACCACCACGCGGAAGCCCGCGGTGGACAGCTCTTTCGCCATCACGCCGCCGGCCGCGCCCGCGCCGATCACCAGAAAATCCACCGCGTGCGATGGGTGAAACGTTACGCTCATTTCTGCTCCTGGGCGTCGTAATACCCAAACGGCGGCTGGTATGCCATCCGATCGTCAAATCCGATCAGCTTCCAACCCACGCGATCGCGATTGCCGCCGTAGCTCGGGTTGCCGAGGAAGCCGTACATAGTGTGCGTGCGAAGCAGTTCGAAGAAATCAGTGGTCTCGATCGCGCGGATCAATTCGATCTGCTGATCGCTGGTGAGGGCTATTACGCTGGCCGAACCCGGGAACATTTCTCGGCGCTTCTGTTGTATCCCGGCCATACCCGTGCGATATGCGTCGCGAAGATGCGAGTTAAAGGTGAACAGGGCGCGATCGATGAAGTAGATGACCCCGGCTTCGCGCGCACCCGGGCCATCAGTCGAAGGAATAATCTGAGAGGTAATCGCCTCAATCTCTACCGCCATCGCCGGATCGAGTGTCTGAAACGGCGGGGGAGTGGACGATTGCACGGCCCCATGCGCGTGCTGCTGCGCCGCGGCGATATCGGCCAAGGCCGCAATTCCAACGCATTGCGACAGCCAGAGCCGCCGGGTGGATTGCATGATCCATCTTGCGCGATCAGGCTGCCGCTTTGCAAACGCGATCCAATATGCCGTGGTGCTGGAATACCTGACACTCATGACCGAAGATCCCAACCCTTCTGGCGCAAGCCTGGCTTCCTGATGAAAAACGACGCCAAGAAGGCTAGCGGTTAACAACCGCTCTCTGCTGGTATCCTACCCAAAGGAGATCCGACGCCATGTTCACGCGCCTTGTCCTTATGACCGCGGCTGCCACGCTCGCGCTCATCGGTCAGGACTTTGGCACGAACAAGAGAGCGCCGCATGCGCCGGCCGGTCAGCCGACGCCTCGCAGAGCCGACGGCAAACCCGATTTCTCCGGCATCTACCACGCTCCCGGCTACGGCCCGGGCGATCCGCGCAGCAAAACGGGCGAGGGCTACGCGCACAACATCGCCCGCGACATGAAGCCCGACGATGTCCCCATGCTGCCTTGGGCGGCGAAGGTTTTCAAGCAGCGCATGGAAGACGAAAGCAAGGACGATCCAGAGGGATTCTGCCTGCCCATGGGAACGCCGCGCGTTAATCCCTACCCGTGGAAAATTGTGCAAACCGACAAGCTCTTTATCATTCTTTATGAAGGCAACGTCCACAGCTATCGCCAGGTTTTTCTCGATGGCCGCCCGCATGACAAAGACGTGATCGAGACATGGTGGGGCGATTCGATTGGCCATTGGGACGGCGACACGCTGGTGGTGGACACGGTGGGAATGAACGACCGCGCGTGGCTGGATGCAGATGGTCATCCGCGCACCACCCAGGCTCACATTATCGAACGATTTGCCCGGCCGGAATTAGGCAAGATGGTGATCGATATCACCATCGACGATCCGGGCGCTTATTCCAAGCCCTGGAATGTGCATGAAGTGGCGCAGCTCGCCCCAGGCTGGGAAATCATGGAAAACATCTGCAACGAAAATCAGGATGAGCACGGCAACAATCTCGATGTGCAGCATCTAGTGGGGAAGTGAGTAGCCAGAATTCAGAATCCAGAATTCAAGAATCCAGAATTTTAGCAGGCGACCGGTCGCGGCCGTATTCTGACTTCTGAATTCTGGCTTCTGAATTCTTCTTCTGGATCTACTGCGCTTCCTCGATCACTCCGTTGAGGCCACGCGCCAAATGCAGATCCGCCCAGTGGAACTCCGTTTTCAGCATGTTCGCGATATCGTCCTTGGACTTCTTGGCCCGATTCATCTCGCGGACCCGAGCCACCAATCGAATGGTGCTCTGCCGGAAATCCGCCATCTCTTGCTTGGTGGCGATCGGTCCGTGGCCTGGAACCACGGTGTCGAAGTCCAGTTGCAGCGCCGAGCGCAGAGTACCGGGCCATTCCACGGCGCTCCCGCCGCCGGAATAGTCGATCAGCTCCGGCACGTCGTCGCCCTTGGTGAACATATCGCCGGCTGCTAAAACCCGGTCCGCCGGGAACAACACCACCATGTCGCCATTGGTATGCGAACGGCCGAAATGGTAGAGCGCTACGTTCTTTCCGCCGAGAAATATATGGGCGTGATGTTCGATCACGATGTCGGGAAGCCCCGGCTGATTCGCCACCACCATCTGCTCGCGAGCTTCCTGCGAGGCCACAATCTTCGCGTCCATGGCCTGCATCTTGGCATTGCCGCCGCTATGGTCGCCGTGATGATGTGTGTTGATGACGTACTTCACCGGCTTATTGGTAATCTTTTTCAGCTCGGCCATGATGCCGTCGTGATCGATTTCGAACTTGTCGTCCACCAGCAGCACTCCGTCGTTGGTGATTAAAGCGGTGGTGTTGCCCGGCACGAAGTTGTTATGGATCACATACAGATCGTCTTTGAGCTTGATGGTGTCCAGCTTCGAGGGCTGGTTGCCGAACTGCGTGTACGCCGTGAACAAGGCGCCGCAGGCAAATACAGACGCGGATAATCGAACAACGGAGCTCTTGCGCATAAGGGAAAAGTATATCAAGTTCGCTGGAGCAAAGGACGCAACTCGCGGAGAGAGTTAAGCTTCTCAAGATTCATCGTGGTTTGGATGAGTTTGTCGCAGCGTTCAGCGCCTAGAACCGGCGTCATCAGATCGCGGCATTTGGCGACCACTTCTTCACGCGGCATCGGATTTTCAGCGGTGCCGCGTACCGCTTTCACCGTCTCTGTGAGACGAGTTCCGTCAGATAACGTTACTTCCACGATAGCTACGCGCGCGGGCAATTGACGCTCGAGCTCGACGTCCGGAACGAGATGCACTTTGGCGCGCTGCTTGAGAACCGACGCATCTTGCATGCGCGGCTTGTCGTGCGCGGCTTTGAACGACGCCGTTTTGTCGAGCAGCATCACGGCAATCATGTGCTGCATACAAATGTCCGGCATTTCGCGGTTGGTTACCAGCGCCGCTTCGCTGGTGGCGACGCGCACGGTTACCGCTTGCACTTGATCGGCGTCGAAGGGGTGGCGCTTGCGAATGAGCTCCAGTGCATCGAGCGGGGCTTGAATAGGCGAACCAACGGTCCATTTCTTGATATTGGTGCGCGTGATTTCGTAGCGTTCGCCAAGTTTCTCGATCAGCTTCGAGGCATCGGCCTGTGGCGCGTAGTCGGCCAGGAAATTGTCTTGACCTGACAAAACATCGTCGACGCCGGTAGCGCCTGCTTGCACCAGCAACGCCGCGGTGATGCCGTTGCGCGCGGGCATTCCAGCGAACAGGAATGCCTTTTCGATGTGATCCGTATCGCGCTGCCAGGTCTTAATTCCCGAAGCTTGCTGCGACGCATAGTCGATCAGCCAGCGCATCTGGCGTTCGTTCAAGCTCGCGGCGCAACCGGCAGCCGCGGCTGATCCGAAAGTTCCTGCTAGAGCGTGTGTGCTGATGTGGGTGGCGGTTTGAAAGCCGCCGACGCCGACGGTCATCGTCACGCGCGTTCCAACGTCGTAGCCGAGCGCGACAGCGCGCAGGAATCGCGATCCACTAATATTGAATTGTTCGGCCGCTGCAAGAGCCGAGGGCACAACCGAAGCGCCCGGGTGCGATTCAGACGGCGCGTGTGAATCGTCCGTTTCATCGGAGTGAGCCAGCATGGCGTTGGAGAATGCTGCTTCGATTGCTCCACACACCACGTCGGACGCCGCGACGGTGGCTACCTTCTCGGCGGAATGCTCCCGCGCGAAATGGATCGCAAAGCGGCCGGGCGCAAGGTCGGAGCCTGAGACCATGGCCGCGAAGGTGTCCAGAATATGCCGCTTGGTATGTTCGAGCGCCTCTTCTGGTAGCGCACGCTCACCGGCCTCGCTCATATAGGAGCTGAGCTTCGCCATGGTTGGACTGAGCGACGCACTTACGGCTCGAAGCGGAATAGCGACAGCAGCGGCCACGGCGCCTGCCGCGAACGATCGCCGCGTAATATTATTTGAGTTCATTTTTGAATACCACTCCGCCTTTCATGACAAATTTGATGCGCTGCATCTCCGTGATGTCGGCCAGCGGATCGCCTGCCACGGCCACCACGTCGGCGTACTTGCCCGGCTCCACGCTTCCCACCTGTTTGCCCAATTCAAAGTTGAGACTTTCGGCGGCGGAGCTGGTAGCCATTTGCAGGGCCTGCGCGGGCGTCATGCCCCATTTCACGTAGTAAGCGAACTGGAAAGCTTGGACGCCATGTCCGTTGGTATAGGCTCCGCTTCCGAACACCTCTTTCACGCCGGCCGCCACCAGCCGCTTAAAACTCAATTCAGTGAGCCGAAAGCGTGTGGTATGGCCGCCACTGGCTTTGAGGTCGCGTCCTTCCATGTCGCCGATCAAATCCCAAAGCGTCTGCATCACCGGGCGCTGGGTCCCGTCCCACAGCGGCTTCTTGAATAGACGAATGGTCTCGTCATCCAGACCCTCGGCGCCGGTGACACCGACGATCACGTGCATTGGCATATCCACGCCCGCTTCCAGACAATTGCGGAGGCCTTCTCCACCATAAGCGTGGCAGGCAACTCGCAAGCCGCGGCGATGCGCTTCATCGACGATGGCCTGGTTCTCTTCGAGCGTGAGCGATGGAACGTTGATCATCTTTCCATCGGGAGTGAATGCGCCGGCTCCGGCCGGATCGGGATAACCGCCGCCTTCATAATCTTCGGTCTCATAGACCTTGATCCAGTCCACCCCGTAGTGCGAGTGCTCGCGAACGGCCGCGCGCGCAAGCCAGGGCGAATTGACGTCGCCCGAGAGTTGCCATGCGTTCGTACCACCGGTCTGGCCGAACGGAGTTACCACCGAAGGCGCGGGATAATAACCCGCGGCTCGTGGATTCAACTGCGGTCCCGACACCTGCAGGCGCGGCCCGGGGATTTGTCCTTTGTTGATCGCGTCGCGCAATTCCACAGTGGCGTAGGTGTAAGGCGAACCCATGTCCTGCAAGGTAGTGAAGCCCGCGTTCAAATCTTTGAGCGCGTAATTCCATCCGGAAAACGCGGCGCGCGCGTCGTTGGGTTGCTGGTCTTGCATTAGGTGTACGTGACGATCAATCAGCCCGGGCAGAACGGTAGCGCGGCTGAGATCGATCACTTCAGCGCCCTGCGGAATTGGAACCCGATCCGCGGGACCGACGGCGCTAATTCGATCGCCCTTAATAAGGATGACCTGGTCCTTGAGCATCGCACCGGATTTGGAGTCGAACAGGCGGCCAGCGCGGATGGCGACGCCTTGTGCTGGTGGGGCCTGCATGTCCATGTGCGACGCGTCGAAGGGCCCGGCTTCGGGACGAGTGCCTTGCGCGTGAATGTGTGCGGCGCTGAGGGAGAAAATGAGCAGCAGGTGAGAGAGGCGGATTCTCATGAACGATCTCGGGTGCTGCCAGTATACCTGCTACCGCTCGCCCTAGGGACTGGCACTTACATACAGCGGAATCGTGGCGGACTGCGCGCTTCCCACCTGAATGGCGACACTGCCGCCCCAAGCGCTCTCTAAAATCGCAGGTAATTTCACAGCAACCCGGAGCATGTTTATCGCCGTGCCTGGAACACCGCCCGCGTATTTCGGCGTTACCGTCTGCTGACCAAAGATAGGCACAAGCGTGGAGGGCAAGGTATACGAGACACTAACGAAGATAGATACAAGCGAGTCTTGCGCCGCCGGGTTGGATGATGAGTTTACGCTACCGTCGGAATTCAGTATCGTGAACAGCGCGGGCTGCGCTGGGACCACTTGCAGCGGCCCGGTCTGAGCCGATCCGGCATCCGTCGTGATCTGGATGTTCGCCTGCTTGCTCGCCGCGATTTCATAGGGCACGAGCACATTGATTGGCCGACGCATACAGGAGCGGCGCGAGAATGCCGTCGATGGAGACCTGGGTTCCTCCGAGGGAATTAGCAATCACTCCGCTCGGATCAACTTGCATTCCAACCCCTACGGCAGGGCCGAGACCGGTCCCGTAGATGCTCAAGAATTCTCCCGGAGCCACAGTGCCGGTCATCGCGTTCACAGCCGAATCCGCCACGCTAAGGATGGAAACCCCGCTGGGTGCTCCGCGCGGAAGCCGCAACACAAAACCGGTCGAGACGCCGAGTCCCACGCTTTGCGCGGTTCCGTCTACCAGCAGGCTGCCATCCGGATTCAACACCAGGTCCTGGCCGGCAACGCCGTTGGACAACAGTTCGGAAAACGGTACGCTGGATCCATCCGGCGCGAGTTCAGCAATCAGGGAACCGCCTAGATTGAGAGAGTTCGGGTGCAACACCAAGCCTGTCTAGTGCCGGCGGCCGTCACCACGCCGTTAGCATCCACGGCCAGCGCCGACACGCCGGTAGTGGGAGGGCACAAGGGCCGGCCGGCACCTGCTGGCCGCCCAGCAATGTCGAATAAGTCAACGTGTAGGGTTGCGTCTGAGTGGATTGCGCAAGCTTCGCGGTGAATCCGTACACTGGCGGGCCATCCCAGAAACACCCTGCGGGTGCAGACGCATTTCCGAACTGGCTCATAAAGGCGCTTGGCGTCAGAGGGAAATCCGATTGGAAGGTGTATCCGCCCAGGTACAAATTCCCGCCTGGATCAATAGCGACCGCGCTGATGCGAGTGTAGCCCTTGGGATCCAGTCCACCAAACGCGCCACTGAACAGCAGTTTTGTACCGCTGCTATCGACCTCGGCAATCAGACCCACGACCGGCGCATTTGTGGCGGAGCCGAATATCGCCGAGCCGACGATCCACAGATTACCTTGAGGGTTCACCGCCGCGGCGGCAGGCATGGCGTCTGGCTGAGCGGGGAAAGAGAAAGTCGATATCACGTTGCCCGCTCGAATCCACTTTCGCTACAGCAATGGTGGGCTGCGAGCCGGAACCTACAACGAAATTGTTGCCATGCCCATCCGCCGCTATGCAGCAGGGGTTAAAGCCAATGTTCGAAAGGGTGGATTGCTGCCCGCAGGCGGTTCCCACCGAAGATGCGAGCAACACGCCGACCCATGCCGCACACCTGGAGACTACGGTGTACATCGCGTATTTGAATATTGTATCCGCAGGAGTGCAAGACCAATGCTATAAGCCGCCTCGAATGCAGCAAGCCCGTTGCTTCCCCCATTCACCAGACGGCGAGCCTCACGCAGGTCGTTGGCGGTGAGCGCGGCGCGGATCTTGGATTCGTGAAGCTTCAGGAAGCTGGCGAGCAATCGCGCCGCGACGCTGGGCTCGTTAGCGAGCTCAGGATCATCGATCAGTTGATTGCCCAATCCGATGGCCGCGCCGCGCAAGGCGTAGTTGGAACGCCCAGTGAGTTGGATGAAACCACGTCCTTTGAAGCGCTCACCGTCGGGCGGACCTAGATTGCCGAGGTCGGCGCGCGAATCGTAGAGATCGAAGGGATGACCGCCGGACGAGGTGTTGAGACGGTCCTGGCCTTCGCTCACAGGCAAAAACGCTCCCGTCTCCGCGCCAATAGTAGCCAGCGCCATCAGGGCCATCGGCTTATCTGCGAGGCACGGAGTCACAAGCGCGCTCAACACCAAGGGAAGATTCGATTCGATATTAACGCGAGGTGCATACGGAAGCATGCGCGTCGCAATCTCGACAGTAATATCGGGAATCAGCGGGACAATATTCATGCGATGCCTCAGTGTAGGCCGCGCATGGCTGTGAGCAGGCCCTTTTATCGCGGCCCACAACCCGGCCGGTATACAATGGCTGGCGGAGCGTTATGGCAAAAATATTGATTGCAATGGCCGTGATGGGATGCTTGATGGCTAGCGCGTTGCCGGCACAGAGCGGAAACGGAAAAAGCGGAGCGTGTGACCGGGCATGTCTGGAAGGCTTCGTGGATCAGTATCTGGACGCCGTAGCCGCTCACGATCCAAAGTTAGTGCCGCTGGCGAAGAATGTGAAGTTTACCGAAAACGGACAGAAGCTGGAGATCCCCGATGGGCTGTGGAATTCAATGGTGGGCAAGGGAACCTATCGTTTGTTCGTGGACGATCCGCAAGGCGAATCGGTGGCGTTCATCGGCACCATCAAAGAAGAAGGACGGACGCCTAACGAGCCCATCGCGGGCGTGATCGCGTTGCGCCTGAAGTTGCGAAATCGGCAGATCTCGGAAGTGGAGACGTTCGTGGTGCGAAATCCGCAGGCAGCCGAGCGGCTGGAAAAGATCGGGACGCCCAATCACCTGTTCCTGGAAGCGGTGCCCGAAGCGCAGCGCATGTCGCGCGCGGATTTAATCAAGACAGCCGATATGTATTTTTCGGGAATGCAACAGAACGACGGGAAAGGCGTCTATCCTTTCACCGACGATTGCAATCGAATCGAGAACGGCATGCAAGCCACCAACGCGCCACTGAAGGAGGGACAAACCAGGCCCGACCCGGCCACCGCGACGAATTACTCGTCGGCGTGGGGCTGCAAGGAGCAGTTTCAATCGGGCCTGCTGCATTTCGTCACGCGCATTCGCGACCGGCGCTACGTCGCCGTGGATCAGGAACGCGGGCTGGTATTTAGCTTCATCTTTTTCGATCATTCGGCGGGAAAGACACGGCATTTCGAGACTCCCAACGGCCGGGCCGTGGTAGCGGGGCCCACGCAGCCGTGGACTTGGGAACTAGCGGAGATGTTCAAGGTGGAGAATGGCAAGCTGCATCAGATCGAAGCGGTGCTGGATCGCGCGCCGTATCGGATGACATCCGGCTGGAGCAGTTGGGAAGACGGCATGTCAGACCGTGCGCGGGACGTCACTATGACGGGGAGCCGGTGACCGAGCTGCCTGAGTTTCAACTCCTGCTCATCGACGATCACCCGGCCGACGCGAAATTGTTCCAGCATGCTCTGGATCAGGCCGAGACGCGCGCCAAACTGTATTGGGTGGCAACTGCCGAAGAGGGCCTCGAATATCTGATGCAACAGGGCCGTTTCGCGGGCGCAGGTCGCGTGCGGCTGGTGGTGAGCGACCTAAGCATGCCTGGAATGAATGGATTCGAGTTCCTGGCTGAGGCGCGGAAGAATCCGGCTCTGGCAACGATTCCCATCGTTATGATGAGCAGTTCGGGATCGCCGCGCGATGTTTTCCGGAGTTACCAGCTCGGCGCAAATTCGTTCATCATCAAGCCGATGTCGTTGGAGACTTTTGTAGCCACTATCGGGACGCTGGTGCGATATTGGCTGGACATTGTGGAGTTGCCGGACCCCGGGATGGTCGATTAACAACTAACGCGTGCGAGCGCGAGCGCGCAGTTCTTCCGCTGCGCGAAACCAATCTTCGTCCGGCGATCCTTCCGGACAGCCCCGCGCTTGCCAGAGTTCATGAGCCAGGGCCGCAATGTCGGCATGCCCGAAAGCGGCGATGCCATGTCCCACCGTAGCGCCAGCTTGAGCATCGTGCCCAGAGGCCTGCGTGTGCTCAAGAGCCTGCCGGGAGAGTTCCGTTCCAGTCAGATGCTCCGGCTTTCCCTGCTGCTCGGCCACACGATGTGCGTGCGCTGGAAGATCCTGCAATTCGGTGGCACGTTGTTGGCGGTTCTGGTAATCGGATGCGTCTTTGGACATATCAGTTAGACACTCCTGCTCGTGCATTAGTATCCCTCTTTTTATGGTCGGCCGCAGTTTACCGGGAGATGGCCTCGAGTTCGAGATTATTAGTACTTGGACCGAGCAGGCCGATGGCGAGCATCACCATCAGCATGCTCCCTGCGATAAAAGTGAAGACGCCAGGAACGCCGAAACGGTCGAGAACAAATCCAATGACAAACGAGCTGAAGACCACCGAAATGCGGCTCCAGGAGTAAACGAAGCCCACGGCTCGGGCGCGCATGCGCGTCGGATAAAGCTCGGCTTGGTAGGCGTGACACGAAAACGACAATATGTTGTTCGCAAGCGTGAGCAGCACGCCGAAGAAAATGAGCAACGCGGCGGCGTTCATTTGTCCGAACAGAAGGCCGGCCGCGGCGACAGCAAAAGCGGACAATACGATCTGCCACTTGCGCTCGAGTTTGTCGGCGATAGCGGCGGCAAATAGCGGTCCAAACGGCGCGGCGATGGCGATGATGAAGGTGTAACGCAGGCTGCTGGTGATCGCGATTCCACGCTTGATCAGCAGCGTGGGCACCCAGTTGGAGAAGCCATAGAACCCGACCGTCTGAAACAGATGAAAGACGATGAGCATGATGCTGCGCGTGCGGTAGGGCGGGCGCCACATTTCGGAGAAACTGCCGCGCCGGGGTGCGGTGTTCGCGCGCTGGGCCAGCCAGCGCGGACTTTCGGGCACCCTCCGGCGGATCCACCACACGAAGATGGCTCCAACTGCGCCCAGTAGCACCACCCATCGCCAGCCATCCAGTCCGAACGGAGCGCGCGGAACCAACAGCCACGCGAACAAAGCCACTACCGGCACGGCGCAAAATTGGATGGCTTGATTGATGGCGAACACACGCCCGCGCAGATGGGCCGGCACCAGTTCAGAGAGATAGGTGTCGATGGTGACCAGCTCGACGCCGACACCGATGCCGGAGATGAAGCGCCACAGGTTCAGGCCGAAGACATCGTGCTGGAACGCCATGATGACGCTCGCAACCGTGTACCAAAGGAGCGAGTAAGTGAAGATGGTGCGGCGCCCGAAACGGTCGGCGGCGAAACTGACGAGTGCGGTTCCAACGAAAAGCCCGGAGAACATGGCGGCGATGAACCCTGCGACGCCTGTCGGAGCAAGGATCCCGGACCGCACCAACCCCGGGGCAATGTATCCGGCGAAAAAGATGTCGTAAAACTCGAAGAAGCCGCCCAGGGAAATCAGCGCAACTCGCGACCAGACCTTGGCTGACTTGGCACCGTTATGCACAGTTACGAGGTTACAATTGAACCGGGACTGGCGGATGACGTGGAGCGCAAGGCGGGCTGGGTTGATCGTGCTTGCACTCTTGCTAGCCCTCTCACTCTCGATGACGGGCTTCGGTCAGCGCTTCCGCTTTCAAGAGCAGGAAGAAGAAGGTCCGCGGCCGGTGTTCCCGTCCCAATCCGAGTTTCATTTCGTACGCGTGGAGTATACGGATTTACCGGAATACCACCGCTTCTTTGGATTCGCCTCGCGCGGAGCCAGAGGCGAAGGCTGGTGGGTGGTGGATTGGCCGGATGCGGACGACCACTTCTCGCAAGGCGTTCAGCGGCTCACGCGCATCGCAACCGGCGATCCGCGTCACATGCGTTTTACCGACGATCACTTGTTCGATTATCCGTGGGTTTACGCCACGCAGACCGGCTGGTGGAATCTAAGCGACGCGGAAACAACGCGGTTGCGTGAGTATCTGCTGCGCGGCGGCTTCCTGGTGGTGGACGATTTCTGGGGCGCCGATCAGTGGGAGATCTTTCGCGAAACCATGGCGCGGGTGCTGCCAGGACACGCCATTCCCGATCTGGCCCAAACAGATTCGGTGATGCATGTTCTTTACGATATCCAGGATAAGGATCGCACCTTTATTCCAGGCACGCGGCATTTGCGGCGCGGACCGGGCGGTACCGTGCGCGTCTATCAGCCGGAAGGTTCCACGCCGGCCTGGCGCGCCATGTACGACGACCGGGGCCACATGGTGGTGGCGGTGAATTTCAACACCGACGTCGGCGATGCCTGGGAGTACGCGGATTCACCAATTTATCCCGAGCAGATGACCGCGCTTGCCTACCGCTACGGGATCAATTATCTGATTTACTCCATGACGCATTGACCGCCCAGTTCGAGAACGCGCTGGCGCAAAGACTCGGCATCCACGGGGCCTGTGATCGGCTCGCCAATATTTACGGTTACTTTGTGCCGCAGCGTCAATGGGGAAGAGAACCATCGGCCTCCCTTCAGGCTGAGCGCGTGTCCCCACAGGCCATCGAGGTACACGGGAATGATGGGGGTGGAATCGAGTCCCCGAGAGATCACCTCCACGCCACGTTCGAACGGACCCACGTGTGATGTGCGCGTGATCTCGCCTTCCGGGAACACGCCGACCAGCATGCCCTTCTCGAGTTCCGCACGAGCCTTGCGTAGGGCGCGCAGTGACTCTTTCGGCGAATTAGTAGCAATGGGAATGGCATAGAACAGGCGGCTAAACGGATTCAGCCATTTGTTTTCGTAGAGCGGCTGCCACATCAGAAAACGAATGAAACGTGGAGTAGTGCAGCCGATCAGAATAGCATCGGCGTAAGAGACATGATTGGAAACAATCAGCGCGCCGCCCTTTTTCGGTATGTTGTTCGCTCCGATAATGCGGATTTTGAACGACAGGTTGGCCAGGCACCAAACGACGAAACGAACGGCTGCAAGCACTACACCGATCTTATTTCAACGAATCACATGGCGGGCATGGGCACGCTCCGTGAAATCTAGAATTCGTTGGATTCCGGCTTGAACAGGAAGCTCAGCACCATCCGGCTCTGCACCGTCTTCTCACCTTCGCGCGCGGGACGGAACCGCGACTCGCGAGCCGCTCGCAGGGCCTCCGTCACCAGCAGCTGTGCACTGTCACCCTTGGTCGACGTGACGTGGGCGCCGGTGACATTGCCTTGCTCGTCAATCGCAACCACCACATCCACTCGCACTTCCGACTGAATTTTCGATTTCACATTAGCCGGAACCTCCAGCGGAATCAGCGGGCCGACGAAGGGGTCTTGCGAGCGTGCCACAACCGACTGGATGACCGGTCTTTCGGTCGGCTTGCGTTGCGCGGTCATCACCGGCAGGACGGGAGCGGCCGGCGGCTTGGGCCTCACCAACGGCAAGATGTCTACGGTAGCGAATCGCACCCACTGGCGCTGCAGTTCGGGAAATGCAAGGCCGAACAGGATTGCCGCGGTAGCGGCGATCGTCACGCCCAAGACGGTCCAGCCTCGCGGTTCCTGGGTTACCTCTGCTACGCGCGGTGCTGGCGTCTCGGCCTGTACGGGGGCTTCCGCCGGTGCCGGCAATTGCGGAAACTGGCGGGGAGCTTGCGCCCAGAACGTCTCCATTGCGGCCAAAAGTTTCTGGAATTTCTCTTCAGCGGCTTCGGGATTGCCACTGATCTGTTGCATCTTACGCGTCTGCTCCGCCACCTCGCCTTCCAGCAGCCCAATGCGGCGCGACAGATTGGATTCCAACTCGCGGACCACCTTCGATGGATCGGCCGCCAACGCCTCACGCTCGCGCCGGTCTTTGAATAGACGGCGTCCCGCGATGCTCCCGTTCATCACCGCGGGTAATTGCGTTTCCTGCAACTGCTCTCCGGCGGCTTCCGCCAGCAGCTTGATCTCTTCGCCAAAACGCATGGCATCGCGTTTGGAAAGACAGCGCCATTCGGTGGGCTCGGCCTCCTGATCCGATTGGTAGAGCCCGAACCCGACCAACTCGTCTTCGCCCAGAAAATCGGCGATGCGCGTGAACTGCGCGATGGTGGTTCGGCGCAGCGAAGTGGCGCCGGAAAAGGCCGCGCCGAACGCCTGCACCTGCTCGGCGGAAACCGGTCCGCCATATTCGGCAGTGAAGTTCAGCGATTCGGCGTCGAAGTCCGAGGCCAGCCACTCGCCCCGATCCGCTTCCATCCGTACATCCTCGGACAGCAGATAAAAGAATTTGCGGGTCTCCTCCACCACGCTCGCCATTTTGTCCAGCGGCACTCCGGCCATGCGCCGGTTCAGTTCGATGCGAACGCGCAAGCGCGCCATTAATTCACCTCCGGATGAAGCTGCGGGCCGGGTTTGGGAGCGTTGAAGGCCGTCAGTATGCGGTCCAGCGCCACGCGCAGATTGTGCCACGCCTCCAAACAGTCCGGCATCAGTTGCACGATGCGATCGCAATACCGCGCGGCGGCGTGATGGTCCTCGCGTTCCAGCGCCACCGTCGCCAGGCCTTGCAGCGCCACCGGCGATTGCGAAGAAATCTTCAGCAGGCGCTGCGAATAATCGCGGACGCGATTCAGATCGTTGGTCTCCACATGCAGAGCGATCAAATTGGATAAAGTCTCGGGCGACTCGGGATCGGACGCGAGCAATGCTTCGTAAGCGCTCTCCGCTTCACCGAAACGATGCATCAGTTGCAAGGCCACCGCCTTGCCGAACGCGGCCGCCTCTTGCACCGCATCCGAACATTGGTGAAAGGTAGCGAGCGCTTCATCCAGCCGATTCAGGTAGAGCAAGCTGGCGCCTAAGCCCAGGCGCGCTGCGTCGCGGCCCCCATCCAGCGATAACGCCCGTTCGAAGGCCTGGCAGGACGCATCCCAACGATCGGAACGTTGCAGGCAGAGACCAAGGTTGTAGTGCGCGTCGGCGTTATCGGGCTCCGAATGGACCACGGCGAAATAACTCAAAGCCGCGTCGTGGAAGCGGCCCAAGGCAAATTCAATCTCTCCACGCACCGTGTAGAGGTACGGATTGTATTCGTTCGGGTTGGCGAGCGCACCGAGCGCTTCCTCCAAACGGCCGGAAGAACGCAGTGCCAATGCGGCGTCGATCTGCGGCTGAACGCCGGGCTGGAGCGAGATTTCAATAATGTTGGAAGGCTGCACCATGTCCATGTCGTTTCTCATAGAAGCTCGGGATCGCCAGTCTCAGCCGGGGTAAAATTTCCGTCGCCGGTTCGAACCATTTTCGGGACCACCATCTCCCATGCTGCCTGCGAGCGCTGCTCCGCGCGCTGTTCTATCAGTGGCGCTGGCGCCACCGGCACCAGCGCGAGCGTTGGAGAAGGAACTTCCACCTTGCGTCGAGGACGGGCCGCCTCAATGGGATCTAAATGAGCAAAGAGCGTCACCCAGGTAACGGCGAAGTGGAAATCCCTGGCCTGTTCGGTGGCCTGCTCGCGGGCTTCCCCGGCGCTCAAGCCGGCTGAGCCGGGTTGGTCGTAGCGGGATGTCAGAGGCCTAAATGCACCAGGCATGGCTAGAAGCAACTTAAGCATCGTCGCTTAGCCCCAGGGAAATTAGAGTACTAAGTACTAAAAGTTCGAGAGGTCTACCGCGAGATGCCGACGCACCTGGAAGCCCCCCACGATCGCCGATAACATTCCCATAGCCTATTTGCGAAACAGCCTGTATTTGCAAGCACTTTGCTAGCGGCGGTGGCGTCTAGCAGGCCCCAGGCGCAGACGGCCAAGAGGGCGGAGGGCTTCAACGTCCCTTTTCTTTCTACAATCGCGAAAACGCGATCCCGGTGTTCAAAAGCGAACGGCTCCATTCCGGGGCGGGTCGCCTAAGCCGTTCATCGTGCAAGGGCATCCGGTGGCAAGGGGATTGCACCCGAGTAGGCGGAGAGCGCCTCTGCTATGATCCTCGGAGCATTGGAAGAAGGAATTAATATAGCGACCGAGACGAAAAAAGTCCTGGTGGTCGACGATCAACCGGACGTTCGGGAAGCGTTGCGGCTTTTGCTGAAAGGCGCGGGCTATGCCATTGAAACGGTCGCATCGGCGGACGTTGCGCTGGCTGCGGCCGCCGATGTCGGCTACGACCTGATGATCGTCGACATGAACTACACGTGGGACACCACGTCGGGCGAAGAAGGCTTGCGGCTGGTGGATCAATTGCGTGCGCAGCGGCGGGACGTGCCCATCATTGCGATGACCGGTTGGAGCACCATCGAACTCGCCGTAGAGGCGATGCAGCGTGGCGCTTGCGACTTTATCCCGAAGCCCTGGGACAATGGCCGCTTGCTATCGGTAGTTCGGAAGCATTTAAACGCCAAGCGCGAATCGCCAGGTCAACTCGACGCGGAGCTTGCCATCGCGCGCCTGGTGCAGCGAAAATTACTGCCGCAACCACATTTCAGCGCATATGGTCTGGACTGCGAATGCGCCTCCCTGTCGGCTGGAGAGATCGGTGGCGATTTGTACGATTTCTTCGAGATCGATCCTGGAACCATGGCTTTTCTTTTGGGAGACGTCAGCGGAAAGGGAATCGGAGCGGCGCTGCTGATGGCGAATCTGCAGGCCACCATCCGGGGGCAGAAGGAACTGGCGAGGGATCCATCCCGACTGATGCAGCGCGTGAATTATCTATTTTTCAAATCCACGCGGCCCGAGCATTTCGCCACGCTCTTCTACGGTGTGTACTACGCTGACACGTGCACCATCCGATATGTAAGCTGCGGACATCCGTCCGCGGTGCTAGTGAGGGCCAATGGGGAGTTTGAACTCTTGGATGCTAGCGCGACGGTGTTGGGAGCTTTCAAAGATCGCGGCTTTGAAGAGCGCTCGGTGACGTTGGGAACGGGCGACCGCTTGGTGCTATTCTCCGATGGCTTCTCCGAAGCCCAAATAGACACGATGACGGAAGAAAAGAGCGACGAATGGGCGTTGGAAACAATTTTATCGCTCGGCAGATCGCAGGAGAGCGGATTGGCGGGCACGCTAGCGTCGATGGCGGCTTGCGGCGGAAAACAGGCGGACGACATCACGGTGATGGACATCCGGGTGCTATAGCCGGACATTCTGCTGGGCGATCTAGTAGGTGGCTCAACCGGTTCGGTCCTTACAGGTGCAGTTTCAGAATCGCGATCGGGTTGAAGCCAGTCGTCTTCCTGTCCTGCATGTTGGCCATATAGAAGAACTCGGGGCCCACAATTACTCCGGTGGTCACGCCGTCAAATAGAGGAATACGGCGTTCGAGAACGTCGAATCGTTCGATCGCTCGAAGATCTCGCGTTAAGGCGAAGCGAACAACCCGCGGCGACATAAAGGCATTTCGTATTGCGATCAGCGCGCCGCGATAAAAGTAGAGACCGTCAATCGTTGAGAGGCACGCGGCCGTGGGACGGGCGATGGGCGTGGCGACCTGTGTTTTCAGATCCAGAACGGTAATGCCATCCGGGAATGTCGAGACATAAAGCAGGTTGCCGTCCGGCGAGAGAGTGATTCCATTTGCGAATTCGAACTGTTCCGGGAGTTTTGTCAGATCGGCGGCGTCGTTCGCTAGATGCCAGACTGCGCCAGCGCGCGTGTCCGTGAGATATATGTCGCCGGCCGGCGCAAACGCCAAATCATTGAAGTCGTGTCCAGGCCCGGCGACCGAGTACCTGCGAATTACCTGAGCCGACCGAAGGTCGTAATGAATGAGCTCGGACGCCGATTCCGAATTGTTCAAAAGCCAGAGTCCATTGCGCTGTACTTTGAGACCCAGCACGGTACCCAGGCCACCGGCGAATTCGGTGCACGTCCCGGACGTCGCGCAGCGAATTACCTTTCCTTTTTTCGTGCTTCCGAAATAGAAGCGTTTGCCCTTCGGATCGTAAGCGACGCTTTCCGGGACCAGGTCGCCCTCCGATACCTGAAACGCTGAGCTGCTGTGCGAAACCACCGGCGTCGCCTGTCGTAGGGCGGCCATAATTTCCTCGAACTCTCGCGTTCCACGCAATTCCGCGAAGATCGCATCGCGCGACGGGTCGAACCCCGCGTTTAGTGCGGCTACCTTTCGGAGCCACTCCATTGTTTCGGGCCATTGTTTCGCCGACGCCCACGTTCGGGCCATGAGATAAGTTACGGTGCTCTTATCCGGAGCTGAAATCAGTAATTTTTCGATGCGCGCAACCTCGGCACGGAATAATGGCCAATCGTTCTCGGATAGAGTTCCCGAGGGCGGTAGCTGAGCGGAAGCGGTCCAACCTGTGAGCGAGAGTGCCACGGCGAGGCGCCAAACGTTCATAGAGTGTTTCTTCATGATCTCTTACTCTGCTGTCGCGGTTGGGAAGCGTGATAAAATCGGCTTTCTTCAGCATGGACGCAATGAAGCCAAATCCGGCGGACACTTCCGAGGTGGAGTACGCTCCCTATCGGGAAGACACCCAACTCGCCCGGTATATCAAGAATTACCCGCGTAGCTTCACGCGCAATCCGTCGCAGCCTCTGATCCAGCGGCCACTGACGTTATCCGAGCTCACCGGGCCCGTTGCACTCGATCAGCGTCTGGGTATCAGCGCCCAAGATATCGCGCACGTTAGCCCCGCTAGTCCGCGAGCGATCGGGCAATACATCGAAGTGACCGGCAGCGTGACCGATGAAGATGGCGCGCCCCTCGCCGGATCGATGATCGAAATCTGGCAAGCCAATTCCGCGGGCAAGTACATTCATGAGATGGATCGCCATGAGGCGCCGATCGATCCTAACTTCACGGGCCTGGGCCGCTTCGTTACCGACGCCGAAGGGCGCTACAAGTTCCGCTCGATCAAGCCGGGCGCTTATCCGGTGACCGAATCGGACTGGTGGTGGCGTCCCCCGCACATTCACTTTTCAATTTTCGGTCCCAGCTGGATGAACCGGTTTATCACACAGATCTTCTTTCCGGGCGAGCCGCTCAACGAAACCGATCTGCTGCTCAATGCGGTGCAGAATCCTGAGGCACGCGACCGGTTGATTTTCGAGACCACCCCCACCGTGGTGGGTGCCGTCAATTTTCTCACCTTCCGCCGCGACTTCGTGCTGCGGGGAAAGAAGCGCACTCCGCAATTGGATTAAATGATCCCTTCTCCCTACTGTACGATCGGTCCTTTCTTTCCCGGCGAATTTGTCGCAGGCTGCCAAGACCTGACTAGTTTTCAGGGGAAACAGGCGCGTGGACAACATATTGTGCTAACGGGCCGGGTGGTGGAGGAAGGGAATCGGCCGATCCTGAATGCCATCGTCGAGATCTGGCAACCGGACGCCCAGGGCGTGTTTCGCCATCCCCTGGATCCGCATTTTATGGATGCCGACCCGGGCTTTTTTGGCTGGGGCCGGGCCAGAACCGACGCCGCAGGGCGCTACTCATTTCAAACGGTTATGCCGGGATCGAGTAACGGTTACGGAAACCACCCGCCGCGCAGCCCGCACGTGAATCTTATGCTGCTCGCAATCGGTCTGACTCGGCGCTTGGTCACCACCGTGTTCTTTGCTGAAACGCCGGAATCTGTGCGGGATCCTGTCCTGGATTGCGTTCCAGATCCGGCCGGCCGATCGCGCATGTTGGCGCGGCGCGAAAGCGATCGAAACGGGGCTGGGGGCGTGCCCGTCTACCGCTTCGACATCGTTACCCGGGGCGACTCCGAAACGCCTTTCTTCATAGATTGATCTCGTAGCCGTCGCGTAACGGTTACGGCGGATTTGCATCTAACGTGAGAATGGAGTCCCTGAATATACTGTAGTCTTCCCGCACGGAGGTTTGAATTGAGCGCGAAAAACTCGAGTCCCGCGAAGATTGTAGTGGTGGAAGACAATTCTGCCGACGTGTTTTTGCTGCGCCACGCTTTGGATCAGCACGATGAGGAATACGTTCTGGAGGTTCTCCGCGATGGCGAGGAGGCTATCGAGTTCGTCAATCGGCTGCGTTCGGCTGGGCCCCGAGCGGAACCTTGTGTGATCGTCCTGGATCTTCATCTTCCTAAGCACGATGGAACGGCGGTTCTAAAAGTGATCAGGCAGGAATCCGCTTTGGCCTTAGTGCATGTTGTAGCGCTCACAACTTTGGCGAGCCCTAAAGACGAACAAGAGGTTCGTGAGCTGGGCGTGCAATTGTACAAAGCAAAGCCCACTTTGGTTGAAGAATGGATCAAACTGGCGGGCGAGATTCTGAAAATTTGCCACGACCAAATCCGCGCAGCTTTGGTTTAAAGAACTCGCTTCCATATCAAGCTAGCCGCCCGCCGCGTGCTTCAGAAACGTGCCCTGCTCCAGTTCGTCGAATGCCTCGCGCAGCTGGTCTTGCGTGTTCATGACGATCGGCCCGTACCAGGCCACCGGCTCTTCGAGCGGCTTTCCCGATACCAGCAGGAACCGGATACCTTCCTCGCCTGCCTGTACGGTGAGTTCATCGCCTTGGTCGAACAACACGAGTGAGCGGTTGTCCGCGTCCTTCGGTGGCGTAGTGTCCGCCCATCCCACTCCCTCGGTTGGAACCGCGAGAGGACCCGACGCATTGCCGAACGTTCCGTCGCCCGCGAACACATAGGCGAAGGCGTGCCGCGTGGTTTCCACCGGCAGAACCTTTCTCTTACCCGGAGGCACCGAAATGTCCAAATACATTGGGTCGGAGGCGATTCCATCCACTGGCCCGCGCTTACCCCAAAAGCTTCCGCAAACGATCCGCACGCCAGTGCCGTCGTCGTCCGTGATGAGCGGAATCTCGGTGGCTTTTATTTCCTGGTAGCGCGGCGGCGTCATCTTGAGCGCCGACGGAAGGTTAGCCCACAACTGGAACCCATGCATTCGCCCGCTCTGGTCGCCCTTGGGCATCTCTTGATGGATGATCCCGGGTCCGGCCGTCATCCATTGAACGTCGCCGGCCGCGATGGTACCCTGGTTCCCCATGCTGTCGCCATGATCCACGGTTCCCGCCAGCACGTAGGTGATGGTCTCGATGCCGCGATGAGGATGCCACGGGAAGCCCGCCAGATAATCGTCGGGAACATCATTACGAAAGTCATCCAAGAGCAGAAAAGGATCGAAGTCGGATGTGTTGCCGAAACCGAACGCACGCCGCAGATGAACGCCAGCGCCCTCAAGGGTCGGCTTAGCCTTTACGAGCCGCTTCACTGGTCGAATGGACAATTTGGCCTCCTCTACCCGAGAGTAGCGTGTTCCCGGGGCTTTCGGTGGCCGCAGAGCCAGAAGCCAGAAGTCAGAATACAGAATGCGGTAGCCCCCTTCGTTCTGGATTCTGAATTCTCGAATTCTGAATTCTTCCTCCTCATTCATCTCTCAGCGCCCGCATTGGATCCACCAGCGAAGCCCGCCGCGCGGGACCGTAGGTGGCTGCGAGGGTAATCAAGAGCAGCGGTATCGCAATAGCTGGAAAGAGAGCGTAATTCATGTGGTCGAAAGACGCCACCCATGCCACAGTCATCACCGCGCGGCACGCGAAGAAGCTCACGATCAGGCCGATGGCAACGCCAATCGATCCCAGCACCAGGCCTTGCCGCAAAATCATGCGGATCACCTTTTGACTGTCCGCGCCAATCGCCATGCGGATGCCGATCTCGCGCCGGCGGCGGCTCACCGAATATGCGATCAGTCCATAAAGCCCCACCATCGCGAGAATCAGCCCCATGGTTCCCAGGCCCGCGACGCTTTCGGCGATGATATCGGGAGTTTTCACCGCGCGTTGCGTGTAATAGTCTTCCATGGTGCGTGCGTTGGAGACCGGCATGTCGGGGTCGATGCCACGCACCACGTCGCGTAGTACGGGGGCAAGCGTCGCTGCATCCGGCGCGGTGCTTTCAGCCATCACCGTCAAGGCGGAATTTTTCTCCTGGGTATAGGGAAGATAAATGAAATCCTGCGGCGGCTCGGCGATCCAGAAGTATTTGGTCATTTTCGCGATGCCGACAATCTGCACTAGCGGTCCGGTTGCCGACTTTTGATGGAACCGTTTTCCCAGCGCATCTTCCTTCGGCCAATAGTGGTGCGCGAACTGTTCGTTCACCACGGCCACCAGCGGCGTGTCCTGGCGGTCGGACTCGAGTATCGCGCGTCCTCGCAGGATGCTGACGCCTCCAGTGGAAAAGAAGCCATCGCTCACGTAGTAGTTCGGGACGGCGATCGATTCCTGCTTGGGTGGCATCGTATAGCCTTCCGGAACAATGGCCACGCCGCCGCCCCCGAGCAGCGGAATGCCTGAGATCAATGCCGCAGACCGGACACCCGGCGCACGGCGGGTTTTATCCAGAAGATCTTTGTAGAACCGGCGAGTTTGCTCTTCGCTGTAATGCAAGGGCGTGGTGTCGAAGCTGGTGAGAAACAAACGATCGATGCGAAAGCCGGGCCCTTGCAGCAGTTCATCGCGGAAGCCCTGCAACAATACTGCGGAAACAATCAGCAGCACCAAGGAAAGGGCCACTTGTCCTACGACGATGGAGTTGCGTCCCCATAAGCGCCGCTTGCCGGCGCTGTCTGCATCGGCGGCCTTGAGTGAGGAAACAAGATCCAGCCGCGTTGTTTGCAGCGCCGGCGTCAGACCGAACAGAAATGTGCTGATCAGTGACGCGCCGATGGTGAACAACAACATTCGCTGGTCCACCGAGACATGGTAGGCGAGCGGGACATCCACCGGGATGGGAATGCTGTTGAAGAAGCTGGTACCACCGTAAGCGACCGCCACTCCGGCCAATCCGCCCGCCAGCGCCAGCAGAAGATTCTCGAGCAACAATTGCCGGATCAGCGCTCCCCGCGCCGCGCCGATGGCCAGCCGCACGGCCATTTCCCGGGAGCGGGCTCGCGCCCGGCTGAGCAGCAGGCCGGTAACGTTGGCACACGCCACCAGCAGCACGCAAAACGCCAGCATCAACAGCATCGCCACCAGCGCGGCGTTGGGCGGCGATTGCCGAATGCGCATTTGAACCTCGGTCTGTACGTCCACATGATGGTCGCGATTGGTTTGGGGATACATCTGCTCCAGCCGCGTCCCGATGGCGGTTAAGTCGGAGCGCGCCTGTGCGATACTGATGCCCGGTTTCATGTGGCCTTTGACCGCGAGCCAGCGCAACTCGCGCTTTTCAAGATTGTTGACCCCGCTCAAACGTGGAGACATGGCGAGCGGAATGAACATGGCCTGTTTCACGAATTGATCGATGCCGGTGAACTGCTCCCCGGTGACGCCGATAACGGTGAGAGGAACGCTGTTGATCCAGATGGTGGAACCCACGGCCGACGGGCTGGAATTGAACTGATTCACCCAAAAGTCGTGACCGAGCACCACGACAGCGTCTCGCCCCAGGGCCTGGTCTTCGGAGTCCATAAAGCCCCGCCCCAGCACCGGCTGCACACCTAAGGCGCGGAAGAAATTGCCTGAAACATACAGTCCGTAAGCGATTTTGGGAAGCGCGGTTGCATTCGGTTTGAATCCGAATGCGCCGCCGGAAGCCGCCAGCAATCCGTCAAAAGTGTGATTGCCATCGCGCAAATCCCGATAGTCGGGGTACGAAAGAGCGGTGTTCGAGAAAACCTGGCCGCTCGAAGTTGTGACGGCTGCTATCCGGCTGGGCTCGGGAACCGGCAGCGGCCGCATGAGCAGCGCATCGGCAAAACTGAACATCGCCGAGGTGGCGCCAATGCCGATGGCCAGCGAGCAGATGCTTACCAGCGTAAATCCGGGGGCTTTCCGCAACAGCCGCAGTGCGTGGCGTAACGACTTCAGCATCCAGTAACCTCCGTCATGCTCGATTAACGGCATAGACGGAGTTTGGACCCCGAAAGTTCGATCGAATTAGACCGTGATCACCACTTTGCCGACCTGCTGGTTGGATTCCAGATACTGATAAGCTTCCACGGACTGCGCCAGCGGAAATGTTTTGGCGATCTTGGGATGAAACCGCCCGTCCTGGAGGCGGTCGAAAACATATTGCTTGGCTATTTTCAGCAGTTGCGGATCCCTGCGGATTTCTATCAGCGTGTAGCCGCGAATCGTGAGGCCTTTACCCAACGCGATCATCGGGAACGGTGTCGGCTGCATAGAAAGCCCGCCGTATTCGAAAATGATTCCCTCGAAGGCCGCCGCTTCCGCCAGTTTCTCGACGCCCGGCCCCGCGACCGGGTCGAAGATGAGACGCGCGCCGTTGCCGCCGGTGATCTCGTTCACCTTTTTCACTAAGTCTTCTTCTTCGGTGGCGATCACGTGGGCGGCGCCCAAGGTAAGCAATTCGGCGCGCTTGTTCGATTTGCGCGTGGTGGCAATCGGTATCGCGCCTTCCGCGTTCACGATCTGGATGGCGGCGAGCCCCACACTGCTGGATGCAGCGGTGATGAGCACGAAGTCGCGGGGTTTTATATGGCCAAACGTGACCAGCGCACCATGCGCGGTGAGATATTGCATCCAAATCGCGGCTGCTTCCACAGGAGAAAGTTTTGCGGGATACTCGCCGAGCGATGTTGCGGGCACGATTGCTTCCTCGCCCAACACGCCGTTTTTGCTCATCGAGAAGCCGGGAACGGTAGCCACTGGCTTGCCCACCCAGCTCGCATCGACGCCTGGCCCAACGGATTCGACAACGCCTGCGGCTTCATAACCGAGTCGTGATGGCAGCTCAGGCGGTCCGCCATAAAGCCCTCGCATGAACAAAGCCTCGGCACGATTCAAGCCGACCGCTTGCACCCGCAACTTCACCTCCCCCTCGCCAGGCTGGCGCGAGGGTGCATCTTCGAGTTTCAGATTCTCAGGGCCGCCGATGCTATGGAAGCGAACGATTTTAGGCATAAACCATTAATTCACCTTGCAGGTGAAGTTACCCGCATCGGTGGTTAGGCCGCTTCCTTTGTAAACGGCCACCTGCGGATAAGGGCACAACGGGCGAGTCATGTCGATCTGTCCGTTGGCCACATGCGACGCGACAATCTGAGCGGGAGCTTTGCCAGCTTCGCGCCAGCGTTCGATCACCGCCATCTTGTTGAACTGATCCGTGCCCTGGCCGCCGGAGCAATGCTGCATGCCGGGAATCATAAACAAACGAAGCCAGTCGCTTTGATCCGGGCCCATCTTTTCCAGCACTGCGCTGTAAAAGTTTACGGTGTTTCCGGGTGGAATCGCTTGATCCGCCCAGCCGTGGTACAGCAACAGCTTTCCACCGTGCTTCTTGAATGCCGAAAGATCGTCGGTATGCGCATCGATGCCGGATTTGTCGGCTAGCTCCACGTCGCTGTCCAGGTCGAACTTGTGGTAATCGTAATCGGCGTCCTGGTGTCCCAAAATCCGGATGCTGTCCCATCCGCCGCCGGGCTGCGTTGGAATGCTCTTCAATGCGGCATACTGCAGCTCGCCGCCAGGTTCATATCCGGTCCAGATGATTTCACCCTTTTTGTTCTTCACGTCGGCGAACACTATCTTCACTGTTTCTACTTGTGCGGCGGTGAGGCAGCCTTCCGATTCCTCGCCCTTGCAGAGCAGCGCGGCCGGATCGAAGTGGCACTTGGTGGGATCGCCGATGAGTCCGTCCTTGACGCCGTCTAGCGCGTCGCACTTGGCGAGAATCGCTTTGTGCAACATTTCTACGTTGGTCTGCGATAAGGCGCCGCCGGGATTCTTCATCTCCCGGATGGACCTTTCCACGCCGGCCGCATGGAGGTGAATGTGAGGATTCGCGGGCGCGCCAGCTAGGACACCGTCAAAGTCGTCGGGGAATTTGGTCACTTCCACCAAAGCCTGGCGGCCACCGGTGGAACAACCGTTCCAATAGGAGTATTTCGAGGCTTCGCCATAGTAAACCTTGATCAGCGCCTTGGACTGGACCACCGTATCGTGAACCGCGCGCCAGCCGAAATCGACGATCTTCTCCGGATGCCCGAGGGCGAACATGCCGTTGCCGCCTTCGTGGCCCGTGTCGGTGGAAGCGGTGGCGTATCCATCGCGCAGAGCCGCGGCCATCTGCGGGAAGCTGATGATGCCGGCCCAGCCGCCATTGCCCACCATTTCGAACCTGCCATTCCAATTCTCGAGAGGAAGCCACAATTCCATTTTGATGTCGGAGTCCGAGGAAGGCCGCAGCGTGGCAGCAACGCGGCAATGAGCCGGGAGCATCTGGGGCTGAATAATGGCGCGTCCATTTTGTTGTGGTGCAACAGGCCCTCCCGCTCCACGTCCAGCGCCGGCCGGAGGCTGATATGGTCCGGCGGCGACGATTTCAACGGCGGTGAACTCGACCCCGGGGATGGAGAGCGACTTGAGATTCTCGCAAGCATTCTTCGAGGGGGTCTGGGCGAAGGTCAGAGCAGCGAAACCGCAAACAGCGGCGGCCAGCTGAATCGCGAACGTCGGGGTTCTCATGAGGGTTGCTCCTTCGGGCGAGCGTTAGGAACATTGTTGCATAAGCATCGGAATTATTCCGGTTGGCGCGACGAGTTTACGAAAGGGATGAATGGGAGCAAGAATTATCAAGATGCCGGATGCATGGTCCGCTACGATGGCGTTATGATTCGCAGCGCGCTGGCGATTTTGGCGAGGATCGTGGTGTTGACTGTTACTTCGTTTGCTATTGAGGCGGCGGCCGATCCGTTGCTGCTGCACCTGTTCCCTCACGTGCTGCCGAACCGGGCGGCGATGAGCCACAACCTGCCAGCGACGTTGCTCCAATGGGTGTACACGGCGTGGTGCATCGCGACGGGAGGATACGTCACGGCATGGCTGGCGCGCCGCCGGGAGGCGCTCCACGCAGTGATCATGGGTGGGATCGAATTGGCGCTCACCGTGTGGGCAATGGTCTCATTACCGAACGAAGCTCCGCTCAGGAATTGGATTGTGGGGATGGCTCTCATTGTTCCCGGGCGTGGTGCGGGGGATGCTTCGGATGAAAGCAAAAGCGGAATTGGGGCCACGCCTCGAGAGTTAATAGCCAATTTCGGATAACAGCAAGAAAGATCAAGCACGAGGCACGGCGCGGGAGTTAGAGTCATAGGGGACATGACGACGCCGCTGAAACAGGTGCAGCCGGTGATTGCTTTTGCCGCGGCGCACCTGGATGAAGACCTTTCGCTTGAGGCGCTGGCGGATCAGGCTGGGCTGTCGGCGTTTCATCTGCATCGGGTGTTTTCCGCCGCGGCTGGTGAGACGCCCAAGCAGTTCACACTGCGGCTCCGGCTGGCGCGCGCGTCGGCGATGCTCCTCACCACCGCCGATTCGGTGCTGGACATTGCGCTCGAGTGCGGATTCCAAAGCCATGAGGCGTTTTGCCGGGCATTTCGAAGGCGCTTTGGGATGACACCCAGCGTTTATCGCACCCGCGGCTTCGCGGGCGGCATTGAGGCGGACGAAGCGATGGAACACGCGGGCATTGTCGACAGAGTTGCGCCTTGCATCGGGCTCTTTCATCATCATCGGGACGGGGGATCACAGACAAACAACATGGCGTACTCAATCACAAAAAAGGAAATTCCAGCACAGCCCGTGCTGGTTGTGAGACGGCGCGTGAAGCCGTCCGAGGTGGCAAGTACCCTGGCGGAAGTGCTCGGTTATGTGTTTACGCACGCGCAGCAGAACGGCATCGCGCTGGCGGGCCAGCCGCTCACGCGCTATGTGGAATGGGGGCCAGGACTGTGGACTATCGAAGCCGGAATGCCGGTGACAGCCCATTGCTGCGAGAGCCCGGTGGAAGCTGAGGTGCGGACCGGGACGTTGCCTGGTGGACTGGTGGCCACGACCACACACACCGGATCCTACGACAAACTCAACGAAGCGCACGCGGCGGTTCAACAATGGATGGAAGCCGAAGGACTCACGGCGGCGGGAGCGCCCTGGGAATCCTACACCACCGATCCGGCCGATTATCCCGATCCCAAGGATTGGAAGACCGACATTTTTTGGCCGGTGGCGAGTCCAAAAGCGCCGCGCAGCGACGTGGCGACGAAACCCGTGGTGTACCAAATGCCCGGCATGGACGCGGTACTAATTCAGCGAGACATCCCGTATCAGACTATCGACGCGAGTAATCTGACGATGGATGTTTATAGGCCGCCGAATTCGAATGCCGCCACGCGATTGCCCGCCGTTGTCTTCGTCATCGGATATTCCGACTTAGGCGCGGAAAGAACACTGGGCTGCAAGTTTAAAGAAATGGAGTCGTATATTACGTGGGCGAAATTAGTGGCGGCCTCCGGGCTGATCGCGATCACCTACGTGAATCACGAGCCGCTGCGCGATCTGGACGCGCTGTTCCGGCACCTGCGCGAGAATGCCGAAGCGCTGGGAATCGACGAGCATCGGATGGGAGTGTGGTCCTGCTCCGGCAACGTTCCCAGGGCGCTGGGGCTACTTATGCAAAAGGAAGATCTCAAGTGTGCCGCCCTGTGCTATGGCGTGACGCTGGATGTGGATGGGTTCACCGGTGTGGCCGAGGCCGCTAAGACGTGGCGGTTCGCCAATCCTACGGCGGGGAAATCCGTTCGCGACCTTCCACCGGATGTGCCGCTGTTCATCGCGAGAGGAGGTCGCGACGAAATGCCACGGCTCAATGAAGCGCTGGACCGTTTCATCGCCGACGCGCTAGCCGCGAATCTGCCGATTACCATCGCAAATCACGCCACCGGTCCACATGCTTTCGACCTGATGCACGATAGCGACACTTCGCGCGAGATAGTCCGGCAGATCCTGGCGTTTCTGCGCTTTCATCTGCTGGGGTAGCCAGAAAGGCCAATCGAGCAGGCTTAGCCTGCGTGCACCATACCGTGCTGATCGGCGTGGTGCTTTCCGGCTTCTTCGGAATGATGGGTAGCGTGCAGAGCATGTCCATGGGCGATGTGGGCATGATGGCCGGCCTTTTCGTGATCGCCCGATTGGTGGTGTGCGGCTGCTTCGCGGTGATGTTTCGCTGCCTGCTCATGATGTTCCGCGGCCTTCTGGTGATGCTCTGCTCCTTGATGAGCCATGATGTGGTGCCTCCCTTTGCTTTAGGTGAAAATCAACAACTCCCAGCAGTCTACAGCTGCAATTTGAGAATGGCGTGAATAATGGATTCTCTTTCGATGAAGTAATCTGCCGGCGTCCAGCCGTACCGTCTGCGTCATTTCACGCAGGTGCGATGCGAGTTCACGTCGCGCCGCCGCGTAAGTGATTGAAATCCCCGGATTCATGGGTGGCTGCAGGATTGCACCACTCTCCGGCGGAGGTAAAAGACAATGGCTGGAATCAGCTTGACACCCGCTGTAGTAGTTTGGGTAATTCTCGCAATCGCGACGCTCGGCTTGGCGCTGTATCGGAAGTTGATCTCCGCCAGCGAAGAGGACTTGATTCATCTGGGACCCGGAGAAGAGCGCCACATTCCCGAGCAGGTCGCGCTGGCAGGAAAACTGAAGGCGGTGGACCGCTGGGGCAAAACCCTGACGGTGATTACGGTAGTAGTGGGACTTGCGATGGCCGCAGTGTATCTGTACCAGGCGTTTTTGGTTCACCAGTAGGAGCTACTGCGGGGCTGTTTCGCCCTGAATCAGATCGCGGACGCTGCCAGACAATTGGGAATCTTCCAGGACAAAGAATAGGCCGCCTCGGCCGTTTTGACTGCTGTCGCAATGCGGCCCGGAGAGCGTCCCTTGCTGGTTGAGATCGCCGAAGATGGCGTAGTTGTGCTCGCCGGTGGATACGCCGATCTTGGCGTGATTCCCGTCGGGTTCGCCGACGCCATCGAATCCGATGGTTTTTTCTTGCCACGATCCCGTGATTGCGATCTCCACCGCGCCGGGGACGCCGAGCGACTTATCCCAACAAGCAACTGGCGTGGTTGCGGTGGTGGTTGGAATTTTTGGAGCAGCCCACCAGGTGGCGGCCCGCAACGGTTCGCCGCCGAGCAGCGCGGAAACCATCTGCCAGGGCGGGACGTTCAAGTCGGATGGCTTCGAGATGAGCAGGACACCGGTGGAAAGCGTGACTTCGGTGGCGGTCCTGCTTTTGGAGACTTTTCCTAGAGTATGGACCAGCGCCTGAATGTCGGCCGGCCCTCCATTGTTCACGATTTGAAGTTTGGCCGGGTTGGTTACCACGCTCGAATTCGCCAGAGCATGTAGGACTGCCACTACATCCGCTTTCGTCAGCCTGAGTGCGAAAAAATGCTGGCTCACTAGAACGTCATTGTCCGCCACGCAACCGAGCGTGTTTCCGTCAGTCTTGCGAGGTTCCATCGAACTGCCGGAAGCGGGCCAGGACGGAGTGGAGACTTGCAGCACCATTCCGCTTCCGTCGGCGTTCCACGCCAGCATGCCTTTGGAATGACCCTCGGGCGCGTCTTTATTGGGGAGCGGATCGCCGTAGAATTGATCGTTCCAGATCACATAGGAGAATGCGCCGTTGTATACCTCATCGAAAGTGGCCCCGAGCGGATCTGTGGTGGTGTCGCCGATGCATCCGCCGCCTTGCTGCAGAGTGTGATCGGCGCCGCTGGCAAACAGAAACTGCTGGCCGAAGTACTTATACCGTTGAACCGTGCCGCCGAAGGCGCAGGTTCTTTGCGCACCGCTACAGCCGGGAAACGACTCGGCATTGAATTTGAAAACAAACCACCAGTCCACTGGCTGTCCGCCTTTCAAAAGCGGGGCGGGCGCTTCTTGCGCCGTCAGTGTAAGGCACCAGCACACGAGCAGGAATCGGAAGATCATATAGTCTGATCGGCAAAAGCCGGGACGAAATGAGCTAATAGAAAAGGATGAAGGTTCTACTCTTTGGCGCGACCGGTATGGTCGGCCAGGGCGTCTTGCGCGAATGCCTGCTCGATCCAGAGATCGAAAGCGTGGTGTGTGTCGGGCGCGCCGCCACCGGCCAGCAGCATGCGAAGCTCCGCGAACTGATGCATGCCGATTTCCTCGATTTCTCGCCGATTGAGAATCAACTCCAGGGTTTCGACGCGTGCTTCTTCTGTCTAGGGGTATCGTCGGCTGGCATGAGCGAGGAGAACTACCAGCGCGTCACTTATGGAATTACCCTAGCCGCGGCGCGGACGTTGGCCCGACTCAATTCGAACATAACTTTCATCTATGTTTCGGGGACGGGGACGGACAGCACAGAGCGCGGGCGCGTGATGTGGGCTCGCGTCAAGGGAAAAACCGAGAACGAATTGCTGCGCCTGCCGTTTCACGCTGCCTATATGTTCCGTCCGGGCGTGATTGTGCCGCTGCATGGCATTCAATCGAAGACGAGGGTTTACCGAGCGTTTTACACGCTGCTGGGCCCGGTGCTGCCGTTGTTGCAGGGACGCTTTCCAAAGTACGTGACCACCACGGAACAGATTGGACACGCTATGCTCAAGGTCGCCAAGAATGGTTGGCCCAAGCGAGTGCTCGAGACGAGCGATATCAACGAGGTGTGAAATGCGTTTCCTAGTGCTCCTATTCGCGACGGCGAGCAGCGTGCTTTGCGCTGACGCCACTCTTTGGGGGCCAGTGGAAAGCGGCCTGCAATTAGGCATCGACGCCGCATCAACGGTTGAACCCGCATTACGCATTTTGCTCAAGAACATGGGATCTGAGCCACGAGATCTCCTGATTGGCTATCGCGCGCCGGTGGATCTCTACAACCTGGAGATCACGACTTCAGCGCCGAGCGCTAGCGAACAGCCGGTGCTCGATTTGAATGCTCTTCAGGCGCCTCCGCCTTCGCTTCTCTTGCCCATGACCGCACATCTTCAGCCGGGTGAAGTTCGCGTGTTCCGCTACCCATTGAGCCAGCTCATTTGCATCGTGAATCGAACAGACGTTCCGTTTCGCACTCTGCTGGAGCAAGGCTACAGCGTTCGCGCCACGTTCGAATTTCCTGGCGTGACATTAGCAACACCAGACTTAATTTATATGTGGTAGCATCCGTGGAGTGTCCGCGGTAGAAATCGACCAAATTACGAAGACATTCGACTCCGTAACCGCGGTGGACCGGCTTTCCCTATCCGTTCCTGAAGGTTCGGTTTACGGATTTATCGGGCCCAACGGCTCCGGTAAATCCACCACCATGCGGATGATCGCGAACATTCTTTACCCAGACTCGGGCAGCATTCGGGTGTTCGGCGAGGAACGTTCCGGCACTCGCTCCGGACTGATCGGTTATCTTCCCGAAGAGCGCGGCCTTTATCGCAAAATGCGAGTGCGTGCGCTGCTGGAATTTCATGGCCAACTGCGTGGCGGGCGGAATGTCTCGGCCGAAGTGGATGCCTGGCTGGAGCGCTTGGGGCTTAGAAATCGCGCGGACGACAAAGTAGAAACGCTCAGCAAGGGTATGAGCCAGAAGGTCCAATTCATCGCCACCGTCATTCCCGAACCCAAGCTGCTGATCTTGGACGAACCGTTCACGGGGCTTGATCCTGTGAGCGCCGATTCGATTCGCGGCACGATTCTTGAAATGCGCAAGCGCGGCTGCACCGTCATTCTCAGCACCCACGATATGGGCGTGGCCGAAAGCCTGTGCGACTCGATCTTTATGATCTTTCGGGGCAAGAAAGTTCTGGATGGGACGCTGGCCTCCATTCAGTCGAGCTATGGAAGCGATACGATTCGCGTGGAGGTGGAAGGCGGATCGTCCATGCTGGGGGCGTTGCCCGGGATCGAAAGAATCAAGGACCTGGGCCAGGTGCAGGAATTGCGAATGGCGGCAGGATGCGATCCGCAGCAAGTTCTTTGCACGCTTGCGGGGCGGACGCGAATTTCGTCATTTTCGGTGGTGAAGCCTTCGCTTCACGACATTTTTGTGCGGATTGCGGGCCCGCAGCCAGAGGAGATGGCCGTTGCGTAGAACCCTGCTGATTGCCAAACGCGATTACTTGCAAATCGTGCGGACCAAGGCGTACATCGTCGGCTTGATTTTGCTTCCGCTGCTATTTGGCGGCGGATTTTTGCTGATTCCGTTGGCCAATCGAGGTAACGCGAGGGACCTGCGCATTGCCGTGCTGGACCGGACTGGCGTCTCGGCGGCCGCTGTGATTCAATCCGCCGAGGAAGCGAATCGCAGGGCGCTGGCCAATGCTCCGTTCGGATCGCAGGGCGCGCCGCGTTATAGCTTCGAGGAAGTGAAGCCCGAACCCGACCAGGACGCTCAGCTTTTGTCGCTTTCCGATCGCGTTCGCAACGGCGAACTATTTCTGGTTCTCGACATCTCTCCGGAGGCTCTTCGGCCGTCAGGCGATTCCAAACAGGAACTTGTCCGTTATTACACCAATTCCGGTGGAATCGTCGATCAACAGAGTTTCTGGCTGCCTGGCGCGGTGAACGACGGTCTGCGCCGCGTGCGTCTTACACAGGCAGGCGTGGACCCAGCGCGTGTGCCCGGTGTTTTGGGCGATGTCGCGGTGGTGTCCATGAACCTGGTCTCGAAAGATCCAGCGACCGGGAACATCGTGCAAGGTCATAAGAAGAATCCGATTCAGACTGGCGCCGTACCGTTCTTTCTGGTCTTTCTGCTGTACATCATCGCGATCTTCGGCTCGGCGCCGAATCTGGGAGCGGTAGCTCAAGATAAAATGCAGCGCGTATATGAAATGTTGCTGAGCTCCGCTTCGTCATTTGAACTCATGATGGGCAAGGTGTTGGCCGCGGTGGGCGCATCGCTGACCAGCTCCACGGTTTACATTATCGGCGGACTACTGGCGCTGGCGGGCATGGCGATGTTCGGGATTGCGCCGCTGCATTTGATTCCTTGGTTTTTTGTGTACGTGGTAGCGGACGTCGTGATGCTCGCCGCCTTGGGCGTCGCGCTGGGATCGGCATGCGCCACTCCGCAGGATGCCCAGCAGTTTGCGTTCTTGCTGATTCTGCCCATTATGATTCCGATGTTTGTGCTCACTCCGGTGATGCAGCAGCCCAACGGCGGGCTCGCGGTGGCGATGTCGTTCATTCCGCCATTCACGCCTGTGGTTATGCTACTGAGGCAGGCTCTTCCGGGAGGCGTCCCCTGGTGGCAGCCGTGGCTCGGTTTGGTGGGCGTGGTGGCGTGGGCCGTCGTCATGATCTGGGTAGCGGCGCGCATCTTCCGCATCGGTATCCTGTCCCAAGGCAAGACGCCACAGTTCGCGGAACTGGCGCAATGGGTGATGCGCGATTAAGATTGTTGGCCGCTGATGAACGCAGATCGACACCGATAAGAAATTCGCTCCGATTGACACTTAGGCCGGGGCGAATGTAGGATCGATACGATTCACAAGAAAGGTCGATATGAGGAATCCACGTTCGCTCGCCCTGATGGGCCTCGCGTTAATCACCACTGCGGCATCCGCGCAGCAAAAGGTGCAATGGGATAGCAAGTACAACATTCCGGTGGCGCCCACCGGATTGGCCCATCGTCCGCTGCCGGATCACCCGATGGTGTTCGATACCGCGGAAGGGCAGAACATCCGCGTGGTGGTGGTGACCAAGGCGCTGGAGTATCCCTGGAGCCTAGCCTTTCTTCCCGACGGGAACATGCTTGTGACCGAGCGGCCGGGACGGCTGCGCATTATTCGTAATGGCGTGCTCGATCCTAAGCCGATCGCTGGCGCACCGGCCTCCTACTGGGCCGCTGAATCGGGCGCACCTGGCGCGGTGCATGGGTATATGGACATCGCGCTGCATCCTCGATTTGCCGAGAATCATCTCTTGTATCTCACCTACACCAAGCCGCTTGAGGGAGGAAAGAGGACCACGGCCATCGCGCGCGGGCGGTGGGATGGCAGCGCGCTCAAAGATGTGCAGGACATCTTTACTCTGGATGAAGGAAGCACCTCGCGTATCGCCTTCGGAAGCGACGGCATGCTGTATATGACCACTACCGGCAAAGATCCGCAGGATCCGAACACGCTGGGCGGCAAAGTGCTGCGGCTGCGCGACGATGGTTCCGTCCCGCCCGACAATCCGTTCGTGGGGCAAGCCGGTCATCGGCCGGAAGTGTACACGATGGGCCATCGCAGTGCGCTTGGTCTGGCCTTGAATCCCACGACCGGCGAGATGTGGCAGAACGAAAACGGCCCGAACGGCGGCGACGAGATCAACATCCTGAAGCCCGGCCGCAATTACGGCTGGCCGCTGGTGAGCTATGGCCGCACGTATCAGGGGCCGTGGCAGGTGTCGCCTCCCGGCCACCCGGGTTTTGAAGCGCCAGTCGTAATTTGGATCCCGGCCATTGCGGTATCCGGCATGACCTTCTACACGGGCGACAAGTTTCCGAAGTGGAAGGGCGACGTGTTTGTGGGCTCGCTCCGCACGGGCGAGATTCCAGGAACCGGCCACTTGGAGCGGATACTGTTCAACGACAAGATGGAGGAACTGCGACGCGAAGCTTTGCTCCGCGAATTACGGCAGCGCATCCGTGATGTTCGGCAAGGCCCCGACGGATTGTTGTACCTGCTTACAGACGAGAAAGAAGGCGCCGTGCTGCGAATCGAGCCGGCCGAGTAGCCCCGCTTGGGTGCTGCTGGTGGAAATCTCAGCCACGGGCAAAGACCACGAAGCCGTTGGCCGGAATCACAATGCTGGCGGAAGCCGAAAAGCCGTGCATCGGCGGCCCTGACGCGGTGATGCCTCCGCCATTGCCTGCGACGATGGGGTTCACCCAGTTGTCGTAGACGTCGCTGTTGAAGACTTCAGCCCATGCGCCGGGGCCGGGAAATCCCACGTTGTAGTTGTACCAGGTGGTTTCAGAGAGCGTGGCGACTACCACTACATCCTGACCGGTGCCTTCGAGCCAGCGATGAAATGCAAGCACCCGGTTCGCATCGTGGACGTGGAACGGATTGACGTTATCGCCCCGTAGAGCCGGATGATTCCAGCGCAGGCGAATGAGATCCTGCGTGAAGCGCAGATGATTTACCATGGCGACGTCGGTTCCACTGTTTAATCCGTCCCAATAGAGGAGATTATCGGACGCCGTGGGATCCCAACTCCACTGTTTATCTTCCAGAAACTCCTGACCCATGAAGAGCTGTGGAATCCCAGGCGCGGTGAGTAGAATCCCGGTGGCAAATCTGGATCGGCTGCGGGCATACCAGCTACGACGGTCGGCCGAATCGGCGAGAAACGGAATGCGCTGATCGGTGTTCACCTTCACGATGTCGTGGTTCTCGACGCACGGCACGGTCTGCCAGGCATGCGCGAAGCCGCCGGGATAGAGGGCGCCCGCGATACTGTCGAAGTTGATGGCGGACTGCTGGCCATAGGAAGCTGCCTGGACCGCCGTGCGGACGGCGCTGCGCAGCCCATCGTGCTGCAGGACGTCGAATCCCGCGCCGCCATCAGCCACCGCAGTTACGATGGATTGCGAAGATTTCGGATAGTTTCCCACTTCGCCCGGCCAGAACTCGGCGTTTTGGAGCAGGCGAGGCTGGATGTACCGGAGCGTGTCGGTGAGGTTGCAACAGAAGCTCCAGCCTGAATCGCCATTCATCGATAGCAGATCGCTGATTTCGTCGTAGCGGAATCCGTCGGCATGGAGCTCCTGGATGTAATAACTGGCATTGTTGATGATGAACTGGCGGACGTCGTTATTCCAGAGAGCGAAAGATAGTCCGCCGGTGCCGCGGTCCTGATCGGTGAAATAGAGGCTGTTATTGTTGTTGCCGGTGACGGCGCGATCGAAGAAGTAAATACATTGGTCGTCGGGCCGGTTGTTGGGATTGAATCCGCCGGCATGGTTATAGACCACATCGAACGCGACGGCGATTCCGTAGACGTGGCAGAGATCGACCAAAGCTTTGAGTTGAGCTGGTCCGGACACGATGTCGTTCAGCGCCAGCGGCGACAGGCTCTTGGCTTGGAGAAGGCCGTTGATGGTTACCAAATATTGCGTCAGGGCGGACGGATCGGTGACGACATACGGGAAGTCCGGGGAAAAATAATCCGCGCCGTCGTAGCCCAGGGACGGATCGGTTTCCACTTCGTCCACCGGCAAGGGCTGGAGTACGTTGATTCCCAGGGCTACGAGATAGGGAATCTTACCGATCATATCCAGATATGTGGAGGCGATTCCCGGTTGAGTGATCGCATAAGTTCCAATATGCAACTGATAGACGATCATATTGCTGAAGTCGGGTGTCA
>JBEKRO010000036.1:0-59586 GCA_049518655.1 Bryobacteraceae bacterium
CCTATGAAGTGACGCCGCTCGAGATCGCGGGAGCTTATACGATCTTCGCGAATCACGGTCTTTTTTCCAAGCCTTACTTTGTTTCCAACATTGCGAGCGACCACGGGTCGATTATGTTCGACAGTAAGCCGGAGCATCGCGATGTACTGGACCCGCGCGTGGCATTCCTGATGGACCAACTTCTGGAGGAAGTGGTGCGGAGTGGAACGGGCGCCGGAGTATGGTCGCGAGGTATCAACTTTCCGATCGCGGGAAAGACTGGCACGTCACACGACGGCTGGTTCGCCGGATTCACCTCGAAGCTGATCTGCCTGGTTTGGGTGGGATTCGACGATAACCGCGAGTTGAACCTGGAGGGTGCACATTCGGCGCTTCCGGTTTGGGCGGAGTTTATGCGGCGCGCTCACGAGCATCGAGAGTATCGGAACGTGAGCGAGTTTGAGGCTCCGGCTGGAGTGGTGGGAGTGCAGATCGATCCGGCGTCCGGCCAACTGGCTACGGCGGCCTGTCCCAAGGTTCGGACCGAGTATTTTATCGAGGGGACGCAGCCGGTGGAGCTATGCCAACTACACGGCGGAGGAGGAACGCGAGTGGCTGGCTGGGAGACTGGACAGCCGGCCCGAGCAGCAGATCAGGCCGCGCCCGCGAACGTTCCAGGAGCGCCGCCGCAGCAACGCGCCGCGCAGACTCCTCTCCCGCAGCCCGATTCCGCCGCCGAGCCTCAACCACCGCCCAAGCGTAAGGGATTTTTGGAACGTCTTCGGGGTATATTCAAGTAATTAGTTTTTGCCGAAAGTGATAGTGTAGGAGCTATAGCTCCTGAACGGGATCGTCAGAGCCTTCCGAAAATGCGGGATAAAGGGGAGGTTGAGTATGGTTTCCAGCCACTGGGTAGTCGCAATCAGCTTCGGAGCGGCCTCGCTATTTGTATCGGCCGCA
Source organism: Bryobacteraceae bacterium (assembly GCA_049518655.1). GTDB lineage: Bacteria > Acidobacteriota > Terriglobia > Bryobacterales > Bryobacteraceae > Palsa-89. The sequence goes on from JBEKRO010000036.1 coordinate 940, forward strand.
GCGGGGCAAGTTGCTGAATCCACGCCGCCGGCCAGCGGTTTCCTGAATACGTCCGACACCGGACTGACATCGCCGGCGGTTCCGAAAAAGCCCACCGTGACGCTGACGCCAGAGATGCGCGGCGACATTTTCATGGCCGAAAAGAGGTTCCGCGAAGCGGCGGATATGTACCAGGAAAACTCCAAGGGTTCGGCCGTAATGTTGAACAAAACCGGCATCGCGTATCATCAGATGCTGCAATTGAACCTCGCGGAAAAATACTACCGTCTGGCCCTGCACGTGGATCCAACCTACTCGGAAGCCATCAATAATCTCGGGACGATTTACTACGCCAAGAAGAGCTACCGGCGGGCGATCAATCAGTATAAGAGAGCACTGCGCCTGAGTCCGGACTCCGCGTCAGTGTGGAGCAATCTTGGCACAGGATACTTCGCACGTAAAGAATATGAACAAGCGGCGCAGGCGTTTCAGACGGCGCTGAAGCTGAATCCAGAAGTATTTGAGAGTCGCAGCACGCAAGGCGTTCTACTCCAAGAGCGAAGCGTGGAGGAGCGGGCGAAGTTTCATTACTACCTGGCGCAGACGTACGCCAAGGCAGGGATGAACGATCGCGCGGTGCAGTATATCCGCAAGGCGCTGGAAGAGGGCTTCAAGGAGAAGAAGAAGATCGAGGACGACCCCGCGTTTGCCTCAATGAAAGATCTTCCCGAGTTCAAAGAACTGATGGCGAGCGAGCCGCGTGTTTTGTAAGCGAAGAAAATCCCTGTTCCTCAGCATAATTCTCTGCATCGCGATCGCTACGCTGGACGGGTGTGCGCGGCCGCAGGCTTCGGGCATTGAGAGGCTCGGGGTGATGCCGATTGAGAATCTGACGTCCGATGCGCAGTTGAATTGGCCGAGCCGTGCCGCCGCGGCGGTAGTGGTGTATGACCTGGCGGGCGCGAAGAATATTTTCGCCAGACAGGTGGATTCGCTGTCCGCGGCGCAATCGATGCAAGCATCGCACGTTCTGGAGGGATATTTCTTCGAGCGAAACGGCCGTATTGGAATTCGCGCCACGCTGGAAGACCTGGGAAAGGCCAAGGCGGTGGAGACGTTCGAGTTGGATGGAGCCACGTCAGCCGGATTTCTGCCGCTGGTTAATGAATTAGCACGCCGGTTGAGTTCGGATGTTCGGATGTTTGGCACGCAGAATCAGAAGGCGTTCCGATTTTATGGTGAGGCGCTGGAGGCGAAGGACTCGCAAACCGTGGAGCGGGACCTTGAAGCGGCCACGGAGGCTGACCCTGGGTTCACGGCGGGATACGTGGATGAAGCGAAGATGCTGGCGGAAACGGGAAACCGGCAGAAGGCGCGGCAGGTGGTGCAGGCCGGAGAGCGAGCGCGTCTAGATCCGATTGACAGGGCGAATTTGGAATATGTTGGAGCGACCGCTGGCGGAGACGCCACCGACCGGATGAAAGCATTGGAATCGCTAACCTCAGCGACTCCGGCCAACGCGAATATTTTCACGGAACTGGGGGAGATGCGATTCGCGCGGCGCGAGTTCAAACAGGCGGCGATGGAATATCGGGCGGCGGCGCATCTGGATCCGAATGCGCTGCCAATTTGGAACCAACTGGGCTATGCGCTGGCATGGGCCAAGGATTTGAGTGGTGCGCGGGAAGCGCTGGCGCAATATCAAAAGCTAGCGCCCGGGGATTTGAATGCGCTGGACTCGCAAGGGGAGGTAAGCTTCTTCCTCGGCGATTTCAAGTCGGCAGCTGGGTACTTTGAGAAGGCTGCAGCGAGGAATCCCGCGGAATTGCTGAAGGCGGCCGAGGCACGGTTGATGGCCGGCGATTTGGAGAGTGCGGATGCGCTCTTTCTGAAACATTTGGGGCCGGGGGCGAAACTGCAGAAGAGCGCGGGCTACCAAATGGCGCAATGGGAGTTTCTAACGGGACGGCGGAAAGCGGGTCTGGCCCGGATGGAAAAGCTAACGCCGGAACTGGAGGGGGATTTGCAGTCGCTCGGGCTGAGCCAACTGGCGATCTGGAAGCTGGAGATCGGCGACAGCAAGGCTGCGGCTGAGCTGGCGAATCAGGCTGTGATGCGTGCACAAAGCCCGCAGGTGCGCGGGATCGGCGGGGTTTGCCGGTACATTGCGTCGGGAACCGCCGGCAGCGGCGTCAGCTCCGGTTCCAAGACAGCGGATGCCTACGCACTGCTGTTTGCAAAGAAATTTGGCGATGCGTTGCCCTTGTTGCAGTCCATTTATAGCGAGACGAATCCGTCGGCGGACGGGCAGGTGAGAACGCTGCTGGCATGGGCGTATGTGGAGACGGGAGCAATGGATAAGGCGGCGAAGCTGCTGGACACTTACCCGCTTCCGCTCTCGTCGGGAGAACCTTTGTTTGCTTCGCTGATGTTCCCCCGGTATTTGTTCCTGCGCGGCGCAGTCCTACAGCACGAAGGGAAACGCGACGAAGCCAACAAGAGCTACGGACTCTACTCGAAGTACGGGGGGCAGGAACAATTTAGCGCTACGAAGTGAGGGCTTTGTGGTCCCAAGGTTTGTCGGCGTCGCCTTCATCGCGGTGCTGAACGCGATCGTAAAGGTGGAGATCGGAAGTGGTGCCGAGACTTTCGTTGTAGAGACTGGGCAGGCCGAGGCCCTCTTTTAGATCCTCTTCGAAGGCGTGCAGCGCTTTGAGTTGGGTGGCGAGCGCGGGAGCCGTCCGGCCCGTGGGACTTTTCCAGAACATCTGATAACCGCGATTCACCAACAGACCGATTTCATCGCCGAGCACGAAGCCCGCTTTGTTGACGCGCGGGTGCTGACCGGGGCGGTCCTCAATGATCGCGCCGATGCCATCGCGAATGATCTGCGCTTTGCCCGCGCCGGCTGGACTGGTGCTGAAGCCCAGCTTCCGCAGGCCGTCGATGCGCTCTGTAAAGCTCAACTCGTGAAGTTTCTGGCCTGAATCCAACGTTTTTCGGTTAGGAAGCCGTGGATTTCATCGGGGAAGATGAGTTCCTGGAATTCGACGCCCTGTTTGCGAAGAGCTTCGACGAGCGCGACGGTTTGATGGAACGGCACGTTGCGATCGTCATCGCCGTGGATAAGCAAAACCGGGGATCGCCAGGTGCCGATGGAAGCCATCGGGGAAGACTCGAAGGCGAGGCGAGCGGTGGCGGCGTCCAGTGCAATGCCGTCGGAGCTGAGTTCGGCCGACCAATCGTGCACGCCGTGAAAATCGACGCCGACGGCGAATAGGTTGGAAGCGCGTGCGAGGCCGAGTGCGGTCAAGTAACCGCCGTACGAACCACCCCACAGGCCGATGCGTTTGGGGTCGACATCGGGACGGCTTCGAAGATACAGGCCCGCGCCGAGCACATCGTTAAACTCACTGGCGCCGGAAGCGCCATAGTTGAGGGCTTCGCGAAAATCAAGGCCGTAGCCGATGCCGCTGCGATAGTTCACCGATAGCACGATGTATCCGAGGCTGGCTAGATACTGATTCATCGCATACGCATTGTTGTAGTAATCCATGTAATGCCAGCCGAGAAGCATTTGCCGGCGAGAGCCGCCATGGAAGAAGATGAGCGCGGGATGCTGCTGCTGGCTGGAACTGGAGCTGGGAGGCATGAAAAGCTGTCCGTGGATGTGCAGGCCATCGGCCGAAGACAAGATGACGGGCTGGGGAACGACGAGCGACGATGCGGGGAAATCGGCTGGGATAGAGGCGGGAGCCAGGTCACGGGGATCGCCGTTGCCGATCTTGATGGAAGCTCGCGCGGGATTTTTAGCATCGGAGCGGAGCATGGCGACTGCAGCACCGTCAGCAGTTTCGACCGGGGACCATTCAATGCCGTCGCCAGCAGTTAGGGGCGCGAGACTCTCGCCAGTGATGGAAACGCGCCAGAGATGCCGGCGATCCGTGTCGTTTTCATTCGAGGAGAAGAGGACGCTGCGGCGGTCGGGGGAGAGGGATGCGCTCTCTATTTCAAATTCGCCCGACGTGTTGAGGGGCTTCGGCACGTCGCCGTGAGTGGAGATGGAATAGAGATGTAGCCAGCCCGTGCGTTCCCACGGGAAAACGATCAGGTCGCCTGTACCCCAGAACAATTGCGACTCGGCGACCATGGCGTGAAATACGCTGCCTGAGCCGTCGGAGGCGCGCCACAGTTCGCGACCGGTACCGGTTACTGCGTCGGCGAGACGAATAGACCAAGGCGGCGAAGCGCTGCGGCGAGGGCCGATGGATAGTGTGGATGCAGGAACGCGGATGAAGGCGAGCTGCTTGCCGTCTGGAGACCACACGGGCTGGGAGTCGCGATCGACGCTGGGGTCCAGATACGTGATGGATTGCGCGGCGACGCTGTAGACAGTGATGAATGAATGGTCGCCGCGGGTGGAGACAAAGGCAAGTCTAGAGCCATCGGGCGACCAGCGGAGTTGACTAGCTTGGCCTTTGGCATGGATGAGCTGCGAGGGCGTGGCGCTGCCATCGAGAGCGACCGACCAGATTTCGTCTTTCCGGAGGAACACCAGGCGGTCGCCGGCGGGTGATACGGAAGGATCGTTGCCTTCGGTGATTTTGCGTGGCGCGCTGCCGGGGGAAGCAATCCAGATGGCTTGTTCGACGCCTTGTGGAAGGCTTGCCGGGTTTGGGTTGTCGCGGTGATTTTCGAAATCGCCACCTCGGACGAAGACGATGGAGCGGCCGTCGGGAGTCCAAGTGAGCTGCGCGATCTCCTGGCCATCGTCATCGTGATAATTCGTGAGGCGGCGACCGGAGTAAGTGGGGGCGTCGGCAAACCACAGATTGCGAGCGCCATGTTGATTGAGCACCCAGGCGACTGCGCCGCCTTTGGGGGCAGCGGTCAGTTCGGTTGGGAACGGAGCGCTCATCACTTGCTCGAGGGAAAAGCGCGCGGGGGAAGCGGGGAACGCGAGAGAACACGCGGAAAGAAGGCCGAATAAATGGCGGACGCGCATAGCTAATTGTTATACACTGAGACCCAGATTTGGAGGCCGACTCTTCCATGTTGAGTTACTCGCGGGGCCCCGATGCTCCACTTATCGACGCAAGCATCTGGGAAGTATTTGAAAAAACAGCTTCTCGATTTCCGGATCAGGACGCCCTGGTGGCGCGGCATCAAGGAGCGAGGTTGACATTCTCAGAACTTGCTTCGGCGGTGGAACGGGCGGGGCGAGGACTCACTGGCCTGGGGGTAGGCGAGCAGGATCGCGTTGGAGTGTGGTCGACGAACTGCGTCGAATGGGTACAGATGCATCTGGCGTGCGCTCGCATTGGCGCGGTGCTGGTGAATGTGAATCCGGCGTACCGATCCTACGATTTAGCTTATGTGCTGCGCAAGTCGAAGCTGAAAGCGCTGTTTCTTTGGGAGAGGGACAAGAGGTCCGACTATCGCGCGATTGTTGGCGAAGCCGTAGCGGGGCAGGCGCTGCCATTGGAGCACATCGTCTATTTTGGGACGGATGGTTGGGAAAAGATGCTGGCGGAAGGTCGAGATATTCCGCTGCGGCGGATATCGGCGCATGCAGCAACCAACATCCAGTACACGTCGGGAACAACGGGATCGCCGAGAGGCGTGCTTCTCACACATCGAAATGTTTTAAACAATGCGGCGGTGCTTGCCGAGGGGATGAAGATTACCCATCGGGACCGGATTGCTATCCCAGTGCCCTTGTACCACTGTTTCGGGTGCGTGATTGGCACATTGGTGTCGGTGGTGAGCGGTGCAACGATGATTTTTCCTTCCGCTAGTTTCGACGCACTGGCGACGTTGCAGACCATTCACGAGGAAAAGGTGACGGCGATTTATGGGGTGCCAACGATGTTTATCGCGGAGCTGGAGCACCCCGCTTTCCATACGTTCGACTGTCGTTCGCTGCGAACGGGAATGATGGCAGGGGCGCCCTGTCCGGTAGAAATCATGAAGCGCGTGGTGAAAGAGATGCACTGCGAAGGAATGACGGTTGGGTACGGGCAGACGGAGAGTTCGCCGGTGATCACGATGTCGGCGGTGCAAGATAGCGTGGAGCGACGAGTATCGACCGTGGGCCAGGCATGCGCGAATACGGAAGTCAAAATTGTTGCGGCGACCGGAGAGACAGTGCAGGTGGGCGAACAAGGAGAGCTGTGCACCCGCGGGTATCTGGTGATGAAGGGCTACGATCAGGAGTTGGAGGCGACTCGACGAGCCATTGACGAGGATGGATGGCTGCATACGGGAGACCTGGCGACGATGGACAGCGACGAGTGCGTTCGAATTACCGGGCGCGCGAAGGACATGATCATTCGGGCGGGGGAAAATGTTTATCCGCGAGAAGTCGAAGAGTTTCTGCACACACATCCGAAAGTGGCGGAAGTGCAGGTAGTGGGTCTTCCCGACGCGCGACTTGGAGAGACGGTTGCGGCGTGGATCCGGCTGAAGGAGCCTGCGGAAGAGGGCGAGATCCGGGAGTTCTGCAGGGGGCGGATCGCGCACTTCAAAGTGCCCCAATATATTCGTTTCGTGGATGCATTCCCCATGACGGTAACGGGCAAAGTTCAGAAGTTTCGGATCCGGGAGATCGAGATTCAGGATCGTGGGCTGCAAAGCGCGGCGCAGATTCAGACGGCCTGAAAGGGGTGACAGAAAAGATCCAAGAATGTGCAGTGCGTTTTCATTTGCTTAGGAGATTGTCTTCTATAGAGCCGAAACACGATTGATAAAGTTGCTGCAGGAGAGAGTTGCTTGCGGGCGCTTCTGGAAACGGAGGCGCCCCATTTTTTTGGAATCCACATGGCGACACACGCACCGAGCGGACAACAGCCGTTGCGAGCCGAACCACGAAGACGGTTGAAAGGCACCCGCAGGCAGCGAATCACCAAGCTGCTCATCGACATTGAAAAGCGGCTCGATCTCAAGAACAGTAAGGTAACGCTGGCGGATTTTATCCGGCTGACCCAGCTGGAACGAGAGCTGGAAGAAGAGGAGCAGCCGAGGGAGATCATCGTCACGTGGAAAGATCCAGCGGAAAAACGCTGCGGATTGAAATAAATTATGCGCCACTCCCTTCGCAGAGTAAGTTTCATGTTTCGACGGCGCGTTTTAAAGGGTTTTCAGGGCCGATTGGTTCGGGGAAGAGTCAAGCGCTGTGCCAAGAAGCGATCCGCCTCAGTTACTTGAATCCAGGCAGACAGGGCCTGATTGGCGCGCCTACGTATCCAATGCTGCGCGACGCCACTTTGACCAGCTTTCTAGAGGTATTGGAGAGTAACCGGATCCGACATGAGCTGAATAAGTCGGAATCAGTGCTGTTGATGAAAGACACCGGCTCGCGAATCTATTTTCGCGCGGTGGACGACTTCGAACGGCTGCGCGGGACGAACTTAGCCTGGTTTGGGTTGGACGAGCTGACTTATACGGCGGAAGACGCGTGGTTGCGGCTAGAAGGCCGGTTGCGCGATCCAAGGGCAGCGCGTTTGTGCGGATTCGCCGTATGGACCCCGAAAGGATTTGACTGGGTGTACCGGAGGTTCGTTCGGAATGTGATAGCAGGATACGACGTGGTGGTAGCCAAGCCGTTCGAGAACAGGCATGTGCTTGACAAGATCCCGGACTTTTATGAACGGCTGCGAGGCAGCTACGATGCGAGGTTCTTTGAACAGGAAGCGCTGGGTGAGTATCTCAACGTCCAGGCCGGCGTGGTGTATCAAGGATTCCAACGGGAGCGCAACCTCAGGACAGTAGAGATTGATGGCGCGCTGCCGTTGTTCTGGGCCCTGGACTTCAACGTGGATCCGATGAGCTCCATTGTGGCGCAGAGGCGGGGCGAAGAAATCCTAGTGCTGGATGAAGTGGTGCTCAGCAGGGCCAGTACTCTGCAGGCGTGCGAGGAGTTTCACGCGCGGTATCCGAATCATCAGGCGGGTATTGTGATTTACGGCGACGCATCCGGGCAGCGGCTGCAGACGGCTGGAACGACGGATTACCGGATCATTAAAGACTATTTTCGACAGACGGCGTACCGGAGCTTGAAGTTTCGCGTGCCGGCGAGCAATCCGAGTGTTCGGGAGCGGGTTGCTCTGGTGAACGCAAAATTGTTTTCGGCCGGAGAAGAGGTGAGGTTGTTGATCGATCCACGGTGCAGGGGGCTGATCGCGGACTTCGAAGAGGTAACGTTCAAACCTGAAACGAGCGTGATCGATAAAGAGCGGGATACCAAGAGGACGCACCTATCGGACGCTTTGGGTTACCTGATTTGGCAGGAGTGCGGACCACGGCCGTTGTTCGGCGAGCAGAGCCGGCGGCTGATTTAGCGGGGAAAGAACAACTGATGAACATTGGCAACGTTGGTCCCGATATCACACACGAGCATCCGGAGTATGCGGCGAAGAGGGCGATGTGGAGGCAGTATCGCGACCTTTATGCCGGGGGTGCACAGTTCATCGCGAGTGCCGATCAGTACCTGGTCCGCCGGCAGAAAGAACCCGGCGACGTTTATGTGGAACGGCTAAGCCGGAGCTTCTACGAAAACTACGTCGGTTCCATTGTGGATTGGTATACGGCTACGCTCTTCCGGCGAGAACCAGTATTGAACTTTGAAGGAAACGGCGAGCTGTCCAAGAAGTTCTTTGGCATGTTTGCGGAGGACTGCGATCTGAAGGGCACGAACGTCTGCGAGTTTTTCCGGCGACAGTTTGTGGAGGCGCTGGTATGCGGAAAGAGCTACGTGTTAATCGACTTCCCCCGGCTGAACGAAACAGTGGGCACGCGAGCCGAGGAGGATGAACGGGGGGCGTCGCGAGCTTACTTAGTCAGTTACGCCGCCGATGAGCTTATCAACTGGAGTTACGACGATCACGGGCAGTATCAGTGGGTGGTACTGCGAACGCAGAGTTTGCGCAAGGACAAGCTAGAAGACGCGGGGTGGTGGAAGCAAACGCGCTGGGTCTACTACGACAAGGAGAAGTACCGGATTTACGAGCAAGTGGAGGAAGGGACGAGACAAGCGCCGGTAGAAGTTGTAGCCGAAGGACGCCATGGCCTGGCCAAGCAGTCACGAGTACCGCTGGTGGAGCTCAGAGTATCCGAAGGGCTGTGGCTATTGAACAAGGCGGCATCGCTACAACTCGAGCACTTTAACAAGTCCAACGCTTTGGGATGGGCGCTGACGATGGGATTGTTCGCGATGCCGGTGATTTACTCGGAACGCGACTGGGACCAGGTGATGGGAGAGTCGTACTACATTCAGCTCGGTCCGCAAGATCGATTTGGATGGACGGAGCCTCAAGGAAACGTTTACCAGATCGCGGCTGACAATCTGACGAGGTTGCAAGAAGAGATTTACCGGGTGTGCTATGTCAGCCACGCGGGCGGGGCACTGTCTGGAAATGCCACGCAGTCGGGTGTAAGCAAGCAACGCGACTATGCCATCACACAGGAAGTGTTACGCGCCTACGGCGATGCGGTGAAAGATTCGATCAAGCGGGTGCTGCGGGCTGTTGAGGCTGCACGCGAGGACGGATTGAGCATCGACGTGTCGGGGATGGATGAGTTCGACATCGGCGATTTCGGGACAGAGCTCGAAGACGCCCAGCAGTTATTGAACCTAGGCATCAACTCGCCGACGTTGAAAAAGCAAGTTTTCAAGAAGCTGGCATTTCAATTCCTGTGCGACGTACGGCAGGAAGTGAAGGACCGGATCGGGCACGAGATCGATCAGGAGTAAGAGCGACCAGACGTTCACAAGAGCGTGAATGCGGCACGCATGAGTGCGTACGGCACATTAACGGGAGGCATATGGAAGAGGAAAAGGCAGATGGGACGGAGCTGAGGTCCCTGATACGGGGAGTAATCGATGAGTTTGTGCATGCCGAGCAGGTAAAGGCGGAGCCCGCGTATAAGGCGGAACTCCTGGACGAGCGCAAGCGGCGCGAGGACCTGGAGAAACGAGTCAACGATCTGGTCCAAGAAAATGCCCGCAGCCGAAAAATGGCGGAAGAAGCCGAGCGAAGCTCGTCGATTCGCGCGGAGCTACAACGGCTGGGCGTGGTCAAAGTGGACCTGGCGTATCGAGCAGTGAGAGATGACGTTCAAAGGCGCGACGATGGCCAGTTGATCGCGCGCAGCGGTCCTGAGGAAGTCGCTCTGCGCGATTATCTGAAGCAATTTGTGCAGGAGAATCCCGAATTATTGCCGGCCCGCATCACGGGCGGATCGGGAATGGGATCGGGGCCCAAAACTGCCTCGAATACAGGCGCGCTTGATCTGGACAAGATTCGACCGGGCATGAGTCCGGAAGAACTGGAGAAGGTGCGCCAAGAGGTCTCGAGAGTGGCGAGTCAAGCACTGCGAGGCATGTGAAGAGGGCGCCCGGCAGGCGGCTGAAAGAGCACGTGGCCCGGGGTAGGTTCAAGAACAACAAAACGAGGTGAAGGTGAATGGGAACAATTACATCAGCAAATGTAGCAAATGCGATCGTGAAGCTGGTTGCAGTGGACGCCTTGCCGGCGCTGGTGAGCAACCTGGTGATGGGCAATTTAGTCAATCGTGACTATGAACCTACGCTGGCTAACGCGGGAGATACGGTGAACGTGCCGATTCCTCCGACCTTAGTGGCAAACAATATCGCCGAGGGCGGCACGGTTCAGACGCAGAATCCGAACCTAGGAAACGCGCAGATTGTGCTGAACACGCACGCCGAAGCGACGTTTCAGATTCCCGATATCACGAAGGTGCTGGCGGTGCCAGACCTTTTGAAGCTGTACATGCAACCGGCCGTGGTGGCAATCGCGGAACGGATCGAAACGGACATTCTAAGCCTGTACGCGCAATTCACCTCGAATACGTCGGTGGGAACCGCGGGAATAGCGCTCACGGAAGCCACCGTAGACGAAGCGGAGACGGCATTGTTCCAGTCGAAGGTGCCGGCCGTTGCTAGTAAGTACCTGGTAGTGGATCCGGTGAGTTACTCAGCAATGAGACAGATTCCCCGGTTTAGCGAATATTATTCAGCCGGGGATGCCGGCCTGCGGGCACTGGTTGACGGCGCAGTGGGCAAGATCAAAGATTTCTTCGTGTTTCGGTCTCAGCTGGTGCAGAAGACGGGCAGCGGGCCAGTGAACACTCACAACCTGGCCTTTTCGAGAGATGCAATTGGACTGGTAATTCGGAGACTCCCCCAGCCACTTCCAGGAACCGGCGCTATTGCGGAATACGCCGAAATGGGCAACTTTGGAATCCGCGTGGTGATGAGCTATCAGCCGAATACGCTGGGACAGCAATTCACAGTGGATGTCCTGTACGGAACCGCGGTTCTTCGAAACTCGTTCGGAGTGCAGGTGAACAGCTAGGCAACAAGGGGTCGGAATCGGTAACGCGGACGGACGCCAGAAGCCGTCTGTCCGCGGTCAATAAGGAGCGGGATGGATCTACGTGTGTTTTTTCAAAAGCTACGGAAAATCGAGCAGGAGATTGCGGGGCCCCATGTGATTGTGGTCAGTCACGAAACGCCTGACGGCGGACGCCCCGGGCAACTCGCCGAGGTATCGAAAAGTGTTGCAGCGCGGCTCATTCTAGAGGGGTACGCTCACCTGGCGACCGCGGAGGAATCCGCCGAGTTTCGAGCTGCCGCACGAAAGGCGATGGAGGAAGCGGAACAGCGGTTAATGGCGGCTAAGGTTCAAGTGAACGTAATTTCCGACGCGGATCTTCGAGCAATGAAGAGCGCCACGCGGGCTGAAAAGCGGTAGGAGCCGGTTACCACGATGGCTTTATTTAGCGACGGCCCCCTCAGCGACGCGGCGGACTTGCAACGTTACGAGAACGCCATTCTCAATGTCGCCTCGACAGAGAGTATCGACTTAGGGGCGAAGCTTCTGCTTGCGCAGCAGGACGTGGCGAATGAGCTATTGCTCTTTCTATTCCGGCGGGCGTCCCTCCGGGACTTTTCGTTGGCTTTTCGCCGCGTGCAGGGAGTGAGGGACGTTGTTGTCACCGAGCCGTTGCGGCAATGGCATGTTCACCGAACCCTTTCGCTGATCTATCGCGACGCATACAATAACCAGCTCAACGATCGTTATCAGGGTAAGTGGGCTGAATATGAGCAGCTGGCAAAGGCCAGCGCGCGGACTTACTTTCAGCTCGGGGTGGGACTAGTGGCCGATCCCGTTCCGAAAGGCTGTATTCCCGTGCTATCAAGCGTGGCGGGAACCGCGGGCGGAGGAATGTTTTACGTCGCCGTGACCTGGGTGAACACAGGAGGTCAGGAAGGAGCGCCGAGCAATTTTGCCCAGTTGGGCACGTCCGCCGGCCAGCAACTTGTAGTGAGCATCAGCGGGCCACCACCAAACGTAACGAGCTGGAACGTGTACGTTGGAACGTCACCGGCCGCGTTGAATTTGCAAAGCCAAAATGCCGTGGGTACGAGTAGTAGTTGGACGATGACCTCAGGGCCCAATCCGGGTGCGCCATTGCCGACGGGCCAACCACCGACGTGGTTCATTGTGGATCATCGGGTGATGGAAAGGGGCTAAGCATGCTGCAAATTGCAGGTTCCAGCACAAAGAAAGTGCTGGGAGTGTTGGCTTCCGATGATGGCGTGCCGGCAGCTGTGGAAGCGTTGGTCCTGCAGCAGGGGATGCAGCTGACTGCCGTAGGGCCGCAGCAGATCATCGGGCAGAACGTGGCGCCAGACTTGGCCGAGCAAAGCACGATCAGTAACTATCCTCTGATTTACGTTTATTGCAATAAGGTGGTCAACCAGCTTCGGGAGAAGTTCCGGACGTTTTCCGGAGATGCACAGATGGTAGTGGAAGCTCGTGTGTCACAGGATCGTTTGGATCAGATAGAGACCAACCTGCAGGCGTATGTCGACGCCATTACGCAGGTGTTGGACAACAGCCGCGGGGACTGGGGAGACGGCGTCCTCTTCGATGGCGGATACGAGGTTACTTTTAGCGGCGTGAAGCACGGTGGGCGGAACTTTCTACAAATCGCGAAGGTGGCATTTACTCTGGAGATCAGCGCGGGCTAGCGGGCGCGTAGTCAGACTTTCTATGTCCTATATCCTTTCGAATGACAATCGGTTTTACGTCGCTTTGGAGGACAGCTACGGCGCGGCCGCAGCCATCAGCGCGAGTAATCGAATTCCCGCGGTGAAGCTGACGACCAAGCAACAGTGGGAAAAGGTCCAGCGCGCGGATAAAACGGGGTCGCGAACGTTTGCTGGGAATCCCAGCGGGCAGCGAATACAGACCAGCTTCGGGCTAAAGACGTACATGGCGAATTGGGGCAATCCTAGCGTTGCGCCGCCCCACGGGCCCCTATTTCAAGCGTGTCTGGGCGGGGCGGGGGCACAATCGCCGGGAGGCACGGTAGCAAGTACGAGCGGAACCTCGACGGTGGCGTTCACCACGGCGCATGGGTTAGGTCCGGGCGGGGCAGTGACCAGCGGCGGGGAGATTCGGTTTGTCACGGTGATCGTGGATGCCAACACCATTCAACTCAATGCTCCTTTTTCAGTTACTCCGTTGACGAGTTCACAAACAGGGCCGACAACGATGTATCAAACGGCCGAGAGTCTTTCCAGCCTTACGCTCTTCGACTACTGGAGTCCTGCGACGGCAGTACAACGCGTGCTGGCGGGGATGGCGGTGGATACACTTTCCATCAAGCTGAACGGCGATTTCCACGAATTTGACTTCAGCGGACAAGCACAAGATCTGGTAGACACGACCAGCTTTCAAAGCGGCCAATTTGGCTTGTCGGCTTTTCCGGGGGAACCCAGCGTCTCGCCGATTAGCTACTCGATCATTCCGGGAAACCTCGGCCAGGTCTGGCTGGGAAGCTCGCCCTCGCGTTTTTTCACCTTAACCAATGCCGAGGTAACCTTCGCAAACAATCTGGAGTTGAGAGCGCGTGAATATGGCGCGATATTGCCCCAAACAATTTCCCCCGGACAGCGGACTGTGTCCATTAACTTCAGCATTTTCCAAATGGATGATACGGCCACGGCAGGACTATATCAGGCGGCCCGCCAAAGGTCGCCCATCAGCATGATGATGCAACTTGGCCAACAGCAGGGCGAGTTGTTGGGCATCTACATGACTAGCGTTGTACCTGGGGTACCAACTTTCGACGATTCACTGGCGAGGCAGCAGTGGCAATTTCAAACCTGTCGAGCACAAGGAAGCGTGAATGATGAGATTTATGTTGCGTTCGGCTAAAGAGCGAAGCGCTGCCCCAAGAGGCCCAGTCCAATCCGACGGCAGCGTGCACTATGACAGCGTAATCTCGATTGAGTCCAAGTCTGCGCCAGGCGTCCGCTTCGCGATTCACCGCATCTCGTTTGGGCGGCGCATGGAGTTGAGCAGGCGAGTTCGGGAGATCAGCCGAAAGGCAGAGTTCCTGGACGCTGGTACGGAGTTGCACGAAAAGATCGAAGCAAACATCCTGGCACAGGAAATTGACGCTATGTACCTACAGTGGGGCTTGGTGAGGGTGGATGGATTGATCATTGATGGCGTGGCTGCCACTGCGGTGCACTTACTGGAAAAGGGACCAGAAGACCTGGCGCGGGAGGTGGTGGGCGCGATCAAAGAGCAGTGCGGTCTCACTGAGGCAGAAAGAAAAAACTGATCGTCGCGTTCCATTTTCAACTTGGTAACAAGGCCGCGTGGAACTGCGACACATGCAGAAGGAGCGGTCTGGAGAGACGACGCCGATGCGGCTGGCTGCCGAATGATGCCGATTCGATTCCGCAGATTGTGTGGGTACGGGGAAGGGTGTCCCTCACTACCTGCCCAACATCGTACATTACGCCGGAAAGCATCGCACTGCTGGAGGAGTTCCATGCGTGGAAACTGCTTGGCGCGGGTAGCGTTTATGACTTGCCTGCTCGTCTGGTAGAGGCGATCTTTGTACTGGAAAACGAAGTGAGGACGGAAAGCAGCAATGGCCAAAGGTAAATGGGAAGATCTTTTGCCGGCGAGCAGCGCCGGGAAAGCGTCCCGAAGCGACTTACTCGGGCAACTGGTCGCGTCCACGGGCAGCAGTACAGGAGGCGGAGTGAGCAGTACTGTCGGGAGTGGTCTGACCCAAGGTGGCAACTCGGATGTTACTGAGCAGCTGACTTCTTTGACGACGCAACTCAGCAGTTTCAGCTCCATTGAGCAATCGCAAATCAGCGCATTGCAGGACAATACTCAAGCGGTAACCCAGAACACGACGTCGAAGGCCAGCACCGGATCTTCGGTCCGGAGCACGGTTGAAGGCGCTGCGTCGAGCTTTCTGGGCGGCGGCCTGAGTAGCCTATCACCGCTGATTGGTGGAATCATGAGCCTGTTCGGAGGAGGCGGCGGTCAAACGCTCGCGGTGCCGTTGCCGTTCATGTTGCCGGCACCCGTGCAATCGCAGGCGGGGCTCACCGGCAGCGCGCCTGGTTCAGTTGCGCCGGTTAGCTATGGAGAAACGGGCCAGCCGCGCGCGCAATCGTCCGGCGCGTCGCCCCAAGTAACCATCCAAGTAAATGCGATGGATAGCCAATCGTTTCTGGACCACAGCGATGACATCGCGATGGCGGTGAAGCAGGCAATCTTGAATTCCAACTCATTGAACGACGTTATTTCCGGGCTGTAGATATGAGCGCGTTTCCAACATTAAAGACGGGGGCTGTCATGCAGTACCCAGCCCAACGCAGCGTGCAGTTCTCGACGACGGCGCTGCAATTCGTGGATGGGTCCGAGCAACGTTTCCGTGCTTTCCAATTACCGCTACACCGATGGGTGATCCAGCTTAGTCTGCTGGATCAGAGCGAGCTACATCAATTCCAGGAGTTTTTCCGCGCCATGGCTGGCTCGGCACAGAACTTTGTTTTTACGGATCCCTGGGACGAGACAAGTTATCCAAGCTGCAGCTTCGGGCTCGATAACATGGCAGCGGTGCTGGCGGGTGAATGGAATGGCCAAACGTCGGTGACTGTGCTGGAGAACGGAAGCTGACATGCCCAACTATCCTCAACTCACTACCGGCGCCGTCTCTCAGTTCCCCATTGCGCGCAATACCAATATGCGCACTGTGGCCAATCAACTAGCGAGCGGTTTCACGATCCGCATGGCCGATACGGGCGCACAGAAAGTGCAGTGGCGGCTTCGATATTCCGATCTCAGCGACGGCGAACGATCGTCGCTAGAAACCCTTTTTGAAGCCGCCCAAGGGCAACTGAACACATTTACCTTTTTAGATCCCACGGACAATCTGTTGATGTGGAGCGAAGACTGGACGCAGGCAGTGTGGACGGCCGATCCGCTATTGCAGGTGAGCGGCGGCGTGCAGGATCCACTGGGCGGCAGCGACGCGATGCAACTCACGAACACCGCGCAAACGACGCAACAGGTTGTTCAGAATACCAACGGGTCAAGTATGTTCGTGTACTGTTTCAGCGTATACGTGCGAAGCGCTGTGCCCGCGACAATCCAGCTGGTTGTGGCGGCAACAGGCCAGACCACGCTAACAGCGGTAACCACCAGCGGGACGTGGACGCGGGTGACAGTTTCCGGAAGCCTTTCGGTTCAACAGAACGGAATTGCCTTTGGAGTGCAGTTGCCGGCGGGAGTCCAAGTGGAGGCGTTCGGGGCGCAAGTGGAAGCACAACCCGGGGCGGGACTTTACAAAAAGACCATCGACCTTGGCGGGGTCTATTCCAAGACGCGGTTTTCCTCGGATTCGCTTTCATTTGTTGCGACCGCGCCGAACCAGAACTCCTGTCAGATCGACTTGATCAGCACTTTGAATTGAACTCGACAGCGAAAGTAAAGCGAATAGCGCATGTCCACGATCAACGTCCTGAAAGAGCTGGAAGTTCCCGGCACGCCGCTGTTGCTGTTCGATTGCACGCTGTCAACCGGTGATGTTCTCCACTGGAGCACTCACAACGTCACTGTGAACAGCGCGCAGTATTTGAGCCGTGTGCTCAAGAACAATGTTTTCGATCTCAACTCCAGCCCGGAAGCCGCGACGGACGGGGTCTCTACGGTCTCCATTACGTTAGCTAACGCCGACTCGTTTCTTTCCTCAATTGAACGCGATATCGGATGGAAAGGATCGAAGCTGTCCGTTACATTCGTATTCTTCGACCTAACCAATCAGGTGGTGGCGTCGGACAGCCAGGTGGTTTTTCGTGGAATCGCAAATCCGCCGGATCAATCCACTGAATCGACGTTGCGGCTCAGTTTCACGAACACGCTGAACTTGCAGCGAGTATTCTTGCCCGAAGTCCATATTCAAAAATTGTGTCCTTGGAAGTTTCCCAGCACTGCCACCCAGCGGCAGGAGGCCGTCAGCGGCGGAGCAGAGGGCGCCTTTTCGCCGTTCTATCGATGCGGGTATTCCCCGGATCAAAGCGGCGGCGTGGGAAATATGAATGGCGGCGCACCGTACACCTCTTGCGATTATTCGCGCGTCCAATGCCAGCAGAGAGGGATGTTCGATAAGGACGCCTCGAATAACATCACGCGCAGGTTTGGCGGCATTGAATTTCTACCGGCGTCGATTCTGGTACGCAGCTATGGCTCGAAAACCTCGCAATTATCCACGCCTCTGCCGAATCAAGCGCTCTACAACGACTTCGTCCCGCTGATCTACGGGACCGGATGGTATCAGCCGCCCATCGTGTTTGCTCGAAACGATGGAAATCTCACCCACTTCGAAGTGTTGCTGGGGGTTGGACCAATCAGCGGCGTGATCACAGTGATCGTGAATAACACGCAGATCCCAGTCGGAGTGAACGGGACAAATATGACGGCGACGGGTTGGTATAACGTCATCAGTTTGGGAACCAGGAACGGCAGCTTCAATCCGGACTTCAGCAATTCTTCAGGACAGCCGTTGGGCGATCCCTACGGCAGCATGGCGTTTCTGTCGCTCGTGGTGCCCAACTGGATTTCCAATGGGAACTCATTCCCCCAGGTCGATGTTCTGATTCAAGGTCTTCAGCTCGCGCAGTATGACGCCAGCGGGAACTATGTCAGCACTGTGTTCACCAATAATCCAGCTTGGGTGCTCCTGGACGCTCTTCTGCGTAGTAGTTGGAACCTCGCGCAACTGGACTTGCCCACCTTTTACACGGTGGGGCAGCGATGTAACGCACTAGTCTCCACTGTGGATGTCAATGGGAACGGCACTACCATTCCTCGTTACCAGTGCAACCTTCTGCTGACAGGCCGGCGGAGCGCGGGCGACATTGTTCGCGGCATTCGGAATGCTTCCGCGATGTATCTCAGTTTCGATTCCAATGGACTGATTCAACTCAACGGGGAAGACACTCTCGCGAACCAGCAGCCAATACAACCGGCTAACAGCAATAGCACCGAAGCGCTCAATGGCGGATGGCCGGCCTATGAATTCGGCGATGATACGTATTCCGGCATCCTGCGCGGCACCAACGGCGCACCATCGCTCACCGTAACGTCGCAGAGCATCGCCAATAGCCCGAACCACTACACAATTGAATTTCAAGACGAGTTTAACGACTACCAACAAGACAGCCTATCGTTGGTGGATATCGATGATTTCTTGGCGACAGGGCAGGACGTTACCGCTACGCTCACGGCGCTGGGCCTGCCAAATTTCGATCAAGCGAACCGGGCGGCCGCGCTTCAGCTATACAAATCGGTGAACGGTAACACTTACGTTCAATTTGAAACTAGTGTGAAAGGGGTGGGCTTAAAGCCGGGAGACATCATCACGTTGACTTATGCAAGGGAAGGCTTCAGCAGGCAGCCATTCCGCATTACCAAGTTATCTCCCGGCTTGAATTTCATGACGGCTGCCATCACTGCACAGATCCATGACGACGCTTGGTACACCGTGGTCAACTCGGACGGTGCCGGTCCAGGGCGTCAAGGCGCCTTCGAAGTAGGACTTCCCAGGCCGCTTGTGGGTAGCCTGCTGGATGGCAGCGGCGTGGAACAGTTTGGAATTTCAGAAACCGAGACGGCGAGCACAGACGGTACCGTCGCCACGAACCTGTCGGTCTCATTTGTCGTTCCTGCCATGCCCGCGGCAAGCTCAGCGGGCATCCCTTTGATGGGACTGAACGCTCAGGTGAGCAATACCGGTGGAACGTTGGCGGGAGGGCAAACGCTCTATTACGGAATTAGTGCAGTGGATGCCAACGGCGCCGAGAGCGGACTTTCCTTTGTTGCCATGGCGAATGTGCCGGCCGGTGTCAACACGAATCAAGTTACTCTGGTGAGTCTCAGCTTTTCGCCGGCCGCCGTTTCCTTTAATGTTTACCGTGGCCCCAATCCTACACAAATATTGCGGATTGCAAGCGGCGTCGCGATTGCCGGTCAGTTTGTCGATACGGGATGGACGGCAACGTTGCAAGGTCCGCCGGACCCCAATTTCGACCACGCGAACTTCTATTGGCGCCTGGAGCTCCAACCTCCGGAGGCGGTGAATATAGACTCCGCGACGACTATTGGCAACAGCACTCTCAATATGGTGCTGAACCTTTACAACGGCGCCACGGTGCGAATCACTACCGGGACAGGGGCAGGGCAGGAACGGATTATAGCTTCTAATACCGCGAGTACGCTTACCGTCACGACTCAATGGAGCATCCAGCCGGATACCACGAGCTCTTTCCTGATTGCCGGTTCGGCTTGGCAGTTCGGAGCTTCGAGCAATGCATCGCCGGTTTCGTTTGCAGTGCCGAATCGCGAAGGGGTGACGATTCACGTTTCCGGGCGCGCGGCGAACATCTTGGACGAGGAATGCGCGTACGAATTGTCGCCACTTACTCGCTGGACGATCTTGGGGGCCACGGGCACGGCGCTTGACACCGACGTTCCCGGACAGCCCACCTTCGGCCTCAATCCAATTGGAGCCGGCAGCATTGAGGTGCTGGGAATTGCTTTCACTGACTTAACCAATACGCGATCCATCAGCGCGGGCACTTTGACCCTGGCGTATTGGGACGAATTGCAGGGGCCTTCGACGATTTTGCTGAGCGCCGCAATGGGGACGAGCGATACTTCATTCGCTGTCGCCACGGCAGTATCGGCATCCAGCGGAGACCTGGTGCAGATTGACGCGGAGGTGATGGTTGTCCAACAGAATCTCACGAGCAGTACGACGGTTCCGGTCCTACGCGGCTCTCACGGTACCGCTGCGGCGGCTCACAGCGCGGTTCCGACAACAGGGGTGTATTTTCTCGCCAAGAAGATTTTCATCATGCCGTTCGCACAGGATTTCTTTGGAAGTCCCGCCAGCGGAAGCTACGCATTTCCCATCACGATTCCCGATGTTCGGATCGCTGCCGCCGACCTGTTCATGACTAACTCGCGGGGCAACAGCAGCGTGGCCGCCGAGTCATTTACGAGTACTTCGGATTTCGGTTTGCGGAGTCTTTTGGGAGGGCAACTAACCATCCAAGTGGAGGGTCCGTTGGCGATTCAGACCAACGCGGCGCCCCCGCTGTTGGTGGAGACTTCCTGTTCGGTACGAGATGTTTATGCTGTGGTGCAGGACGCGCCCTCCACGGATCCAATCACCATGCAAGTGACCCAGAACGGGCAGCTCTATTGCGAACTTACAATCGCCGCTCTAGCTACCGTATCGACCCCCGTGGATGGATTTGCGCTTGGGCCATTGGAGGCGCAGGCCACCATAGGTCTGAACATTACGCACGTGGTGCAGACGGCCAATACGGCGCCGGGTAGCGATCTAACCGTGACGATCCGACTGTAGAGCGTTTGACATATGTCCGAGACTTTGCAAAAGCTGCAACCCGACCGGGACCTGCAATGCTATTTCTTCGAACCCTCGGCTGTGGCCGCGCTGAGCGAAACCAGCGCAACCGGCTACACGGTATCAGGCACATGGCGGCAGCAGTTTGATTGGGCCGTGATTGAGTGGAATCGCGACAACGTATTTGAGCATCCCGCGTTTCGCTATTTGCCCGATGGCGATCTCAGCGGACTGACGTTGAGTTATCAAGAGACACGCGAGAACTGTATCCCATTGGACTCAGATTTGTTCCCCACTGTTGATTGGCCTTTTCTGCGAATTTGGGCGACACAATCAGGCGTTGAACAAGTCTACGAGGTGCCGCTGACCAGCTATAAAACGGCAATCGCCGGAAGTTATCTGCCATCCACCGTGCAGTTCACGCTGGGTGGGACTGTGACGGCCGGAGACTATGTCGGGCTCGCATTTCTTTCGGAGCACTATCCGTATCTGATGAATGGGGGCGACACGCTGGAGACGGCGATCGACAATATTTGCCAAGGGATCAATGCCTTTTCAACAACGATGTCAGCTTCCTGGCCTGGGACCGGCACGACGATTACGATTACGTACCTAGGGGCCGCAGGAGCGAATGGTAATCGAATCGGGGTTTACAGTTACGTTTCAGGTAGCCAGACAGAAGAATGGGACGCGGCCTCGAAACAGTTTTCCGGTGGGATGTCGCCGTCTCAATGGCAGATCACCTTGCCATTCGCTTCGTTGACGGGATCCGTTGTGGGCAGCAGCGATCCCACGTTGGTTGCGGTTCCGGTCAACGCCGTGCGCAAACTGCGATGGACCTATGCTGCGGATCTGCAAACCGGTGCTTTTGTCCGTAGTGAGTTTCAAGTAGTGGTATCGAACTGGACCGTCACCGGCAGTGGCCAGGGCTATTCGATCGCCGGTCCGGGTAGCCGGCGCATCGAAGACGATTCGAATCAGCTGCAGTATACAGGGACGTGGGGCAGCAGTGACGGGAACTCCTCGGGTGGCACAATCCACTATACGAGCGTGCCAACTTCGAGTGTTAGTTGCACGTACACATCGGCTCAAAGCCATAGCTTGTACCTGGGAACCCGGCTCGTAGACTCAGGCACACTCATTGCTCAGATCTCCATTGTGGTTGATGCAGTGAGTCCGTTGACGATCAACTTAAACCTGGGCGAAGACGTTTTGATTCGAACGCCCTTGGGCCAGTTCGCGGTTGGCACGCATACGGTGACGGTGACGCATGATGGCGACACCGGAGCTTACTTCTATTTTGATTTTTTAGAAATAGCCATTCCCGCGACGATCCTCCCCACTGAGGCAAGCGAGCTGAAACTTGCTGCCGCCACGGACTGGGATACGCTTCACTCGATAGCGCTGGCGCCCGAGCGGACGGCGTGGATGATTTACAACCTGGGCTTCCGAGCGCGAGTAAATCACTACGCAGGAGCGCTGTGGTTTTATGAGCTGATCTGCGCCGGACAGCAGTACGCGTCGGCCATCGTCACATTTTCCGGCGCTCCTGACGCGAATAACATTACGAGCATTCTCCTTGGCAGAGCCGATCATCCCACAGTGTCGCCAACCACGATCGAACACTTGAATCTGATCGGCGATACGACGGAGACGCTGGCCACAGCCTTTGCGATGCTGCTCAATAGTGGTTACACGGCGGTTTGGGCGCAGGCCAGCGGGAGCCAGCTCACCATCCATTCGCGCTCTATGGGCACGGATGGCAACTTGATCACGATTTCGACCAGCGCCCCCACCACCCACCTGACGCTGGTCCTTTCTGGAACCGCCACGATCACCGTTGGAAGTACGACATTCACTACCTTTTCAGGTGGCGTGGACGGCAACTGGTACACGGACCTTGTAGCCACGCCGCGACTGAACCGCGCGGTACGCGACTGGAGTGAGAGCTATTTTCAGGCGCTCGCAGGCTACGGATTCGATGTCACGGCGTCGTTCAGTACGGAGCTTGGCAACGGTGATCCATCGACCGGTGCAGGCATCGCGCAGCGTTATCCCGATCAAACTGCGGTGGTGGTCAGCACTCCCGCGCTGCAAACCAATTTTTCGCCGACCAGCGCGACGTTTTGGCAACAGGTATACCTCGACATGGCGACCGTCATGAATGCCGCGGGGCTGACGCCTTATCTGCAGTTCGGTGAAGTGCAGTGGTGGTACTTTCCCAACATTACAGTGATTACGGGCGCGGTTTCGGGAATGCCCTTCTACGACGCCTACACCACCAGCACTTTTGAAACGCAGTATGGCAGGGCGATGGCGGTGATCACGAACACCGGCGTGGATCCAACGACAATTCCACAGGAAGCCGCTTTCTTGCCGGGCTTGATTGGCAGTTTCACTGCACAGATCCGCGGCTTCGTTCGATCCACGTATCCGAATTGTCGCTTCGAAGTTCTGTATCCTCCCGACGTGAACAATGCTCCGCTGACCCTGGTCATCAATTACCCGACGAGCGACTGGACGCCTGCCAATCTGAATTGCTTGAAGACGGAGAGCTTTACTTACACCTACGACCACAATTTAGACCTGAGTTTTGCATCCATGAATTTGGTAAACGGCCTCGGGTTCACGCCGGCGCAGCGGAGTCATCTGGTAGGTGTCAGCGACCCGGACACCGCGTGGCTCAAGGAGGTGAGGCTCGCCGAAGGACAGGGGTTTGAATCCGTTGTCCTGTTCGCATTAGACCAAATTTGTTTAGTTGGTTATGGACTCCCTTTGTCTCGTGGTTTTCGACGAAGTACACAACTCGGCTGACTGAGCGCGGCGCGGCGGGTTCGCGGTACAGTGAAGTCGGTTGTGATTTCTGTCCAAAACGTCTCCAAGGTCTATCATCTTTATCACCACCCTTTCGATCGCGTTCTTGGCGCTTTAGCCGTTTCCAGAAAACAGAAGGCTGAGTTTTGGGCGCTGCGCAGCATCAATCTGCGCGTCGAGAAGGGTGAAGTATTCGCGCTTCTGGGGCCCAATGGGTCGGGGAAAAGCACTCTGCTTCAAATCATCAGCGGCATCCTTCAACCCACCAGCGGCCGGGTACTTTGCTCGGGACGTGTAGCCGCCTTGCTCGAACTAGGCGCCGGCTTCAATCCCGATTTCAGCGGACGCGAAAACGTGTACCTGAACGGCGAGATTCTGGGTCTTTCGCGCAAGGAATTGGACGAGGCATTTCCGCGCATTGAGAGCTTCGCCGAAATTGGCCAGTTCATCGACCGGCCGGTGAAAGAATACTCCACCGGAATGTACGTACGCCTGGCGTTTTCCACAGCGATTCACGTCGACCCGGAGGTCCTGATTGTCGATGAAGCGCTGGCCGTCGGCGACGCTATCTTCGCCAGCCGATGCGTGCAAAAGTTCGAAGAGCTTCGCAAGAAGAACGTGACCGTGCTGTTGGTGTCGCACGATCTTGGCTTGATCAAGCGTCTGGCCGATCGCGCTGCCTTCATGCTGGACGGAAGAATCGTCATGCAAGGCGCTCCCAAGGACGCAGTCAATCGCTACGTTGGTTTTGTCCTGGATCGCGAACGGATCAGCAAAGAACGAAGCACCGGCCTGATGGAAGAGTCCGTGGCCGCCAGCTCTCTATCAACTAAGACCAGCTTTCGGCACGGCGACGGCGCCAGTCGCGTGATGGACGTGCGGATACTCAACTCCAACGGCGAAACCTGTCACGTGTTCCGGCCCGGAGAATCCATCATTCTTCGGATTCGTGCCGCGTTTCAGAAGCCCGTGTCGAATCCCGTGGTGGGCATTCTCATCCGGAATCGCATCGGCATGGACATTTTTGGAACAAATACTCGCCTCGAAGGCGCGGAGCTGGGTGATTTTGACGCCGGCGATGAAATCCACATCGAATTTGAAATGGATTGCCTGCTCAGCCGCCAAGAATATACAGTGACAGTCGCCGTGCAGTATTGGAACGGCCTCAGCCAGGATTGGTTGGACGACGTACTCGATTTCCAGGTCGAAGACACAAAAGATGTCGCAGGTGTGTTGAACTTGAATACGCGTGTGCGCCACCGGAAGGTAGCATTGGCGCCCCATGCTGAAGTAAGCGACGTCAGCCTTTGAGATTCCATGCACATTGAAGAGATTCAATCCGCGCTCCGAGAAGAACATTTAGATGGTTGGTTGTTCTTTGACCATCATCAGCGAGATCCTCTGGCGTATCGGATTTTGAAACTGAATCCGAAGCACGTCGCCACTCGCCGCTGGTACTATTTCATTCCAGCGCAAGGCGACCCCAAAGGTCTGGTTCACGCCATAGAGTCGGGCGTTCTTGCCGGCCTGCCCGGCGATATACGCAAGTATTCCAGCTGGAGCGGTCAGATTGAGGGGCTCCAACGCTTACTCGCCGGATGTCGCAAGGTCGCGATGCAGTATTCGCCGAACTGCTCCATCCCTTACGTCTCGCTGGTGGATGGAGGCACGCTGGAGTTGGTTCGCGGCACGGGTGTTGAAATAGCAACTTCCGCTAACCTCGTCCAGCTGTTCGAAGCGCGCTGGACCGCGGAACAATTGGAGATGCACCTTGAGGCGGGCCGCCGCGTTGATCGCATTCGCGCCGAAGCCTTTCAGAAGATCGCGACCGCTCTTGTCTCCAGCCAGACCATCACGGAGTGGGACGTGAATCGTTTCATCCGGGCTGGCTTTGAAAAGTCCGACCTGGTCACCGATCATGGACCCATCGTCGCGGTCAATTCTAATATGTCGAATCCGCACTACGAACCCGAAGCAGAAGGCAGCCGCGAGATTCGCAAAGGCGACGCCGTACTCATCGACATGTGGGCCAAGCTCGATCGTCCGGACTCCGTGTTCTACGACATCACCTGGACGGGCTATTGTGGCGCCGCGGCGCCAGCGGCTCTCCAGAATGTCTTTGAAGTAGTGCGCGATGCCCGCGATCGCGCCATAGAACGCGTTCAATCCGCCATCGCGCGCCGCGAAGTGATTCACGGCTTCGATATCGATGACGCTGCCAGAAACTATATTCGGGAGCGGGGATTCGGCGAATACTTCGTTCATCGAACTGGACACTCGATTGGCGAAGAAGTGCACGGAACGGGTGCTAACATGGATAACCTGGAGACTCACGACGAGCGCCGCATCATTCCCCGCACTTGCTTTTCCGTTGAACCCGGCGTGTATCTCCCTGAATTCGGCATACGCTCCGAAGTCAACGTTTATGTCGGCGCCACAGACGCGCGAGTTACTGGCGAAGTCCAGCAAAATCTCGTTACTATTCAATGACGAAAACTCGACGCGCAAAGGCAATTAGAATCTCTACTGGTCTTGCCGGGCAAAGCCCCGTCATATCAATGTGTTTCACGCACTTACACGCCCCGCCAATCGACCCGATAGGAAATTTCGATTGGACCGATCCCTTGTTGCTCGCATACGCTTGGTTATGGCAACCGTTCACATTATGGAGCCCGTGAGTTCACATGTAGCTTTGCTACATCGCATCAGCAACATCGTGAGCTCGGAGCTGTCGTTAGACGAGATGCTCGGAGAGATTGTCGGACTTACCGTCCAGGTAACTGACTGCGATGCGTGTCTGGTTTACCTTTTGGATCGTGATACCGATGAAGTGGTTTTGCGCGCCTCGCAATTGCCTCACGCGGCCGCGCTGGGAACTTTACGAATGAAAGTCGGCGAAGGTGTTACTGGATGGGTGGCGGAGCATAAATCCGTCGTCGCCCTGTCTTCCAGAGCGGCCGCGGATGCCCGCTTCAAACGCTTTCAAACCTTGGTCGAAGACACCTACGAAGCTTTTCTCTCGGTCCCGCTGGTGAGCGGGGGCGATGTAATCGGCGTCATCAACGTGCATCACCGGCAGACTCACAATCACAATAGCGAGGAAATTTCATTGCTGACGTTCGTCGGCGAGCAGATGGGCGGCGCCATCGCCAAGTCCAGCCTGTCGGAGACGAACGCCCGCCTGATGGAAGAAACGCTCGAGATGAAACGCCAGCTGGAGACACGCAAGCTGGTGGAGCGCGCCAAAGGGATCTTACAGCAACGGCACAGCCTCACGGAGGAAGAGGCTTACCTGCGCCTTCGCAATGAAAGCCGGCGGCTTCGTCGTCCAATGAAAGAACTGGCTGAGGCTATCATTTTGGCTGAAGATCTGAGCCGGAAGGCTGAGTCTCCCAACTAGGCTCCATCGACCCTGGTCGACAAACCTGGTCGATCAACCGAGGTTCGTTAGTACCTTGCGCATGCGGGCGTGGGCCAGCACCACGTCCGGATCGCGTTGTAGAGCCTCAAAATAGCGTTTGGCGAATCCAACGCCGGTTTCGTCCGGCGCAAGCAGTTTCCATGCCTGCTCCACTAGCCGCTCCGCATCGATGACTGGTGGCAAATCCTCCGCGTCCGTCTCATCGAGAGCATCCAGCGTTTCATCGATCAGCACCACAAATTCCGACAGCTCATGCAGCCATGCGAACCACGGATCATAGAGCACCAGTTTGAGTAGCTCCCCGCTCGATCCGATGCGCGCAATGTCACGCTCATAGGTGCCTCGCTCGGAATCGAGCAAGGTCTTGTGCAGGCCGAGCAGGCCGTTGCGCAGATCCGTTAATCGCTGTTTTGTGAGATCGGGAGAGGAATTGTTGGACGGCATGACGCCCTGGTGTTATAGTACATGACACCCAAGCAGTTGCACCCTGTCACCGCTAGAATAAGAACGTGCGTTCCGAGCCTTCACTTCAGCTAGCCACCAGTCATCTCGATCAGGTGCGCCAAGAAATTGGCAAGATCATTGTCGGCCAGCAACACGTTGTCGACGGTGTCTTGATTTGTCTCTTGGCTGGCGGCCACGTTTTGCTGGAAGGCGTCCCGGGCCTTGGCAAGACCACGTTGCTGCGAACCCTCGGCCGCGTGTTGCATCTCAAGTATTCGCGCATTCAGTTCACGCCCGATCTCATGCCCGCCGACATCGTGGGAAGCATGATCATCGAGAGTGACGATCATGGCGCGAAGGCGTTGCGCTTCCAGCCTGGGCCGATTTTTGCCAACCTGGTTCTCGCCGACGAAATCAACCGCGCCACGCCCAAGACGCAATCCGCTTTGCTCGAAGCCATGCAGGAGCGCACCGTCACCAGCGGCACCACCACTCATGAACTCGAATTACCGTTTCTGGTGATGGCCACGCAGAATCCCATAGAAATGGAAGGGACGTACCCGCTTCCGGAGGCCCAGCTCGATCGGTTCCTCATGAAGATCCTGGTGACCTATCCTTCGCGCGCGGATTTGAACCGCATTGTCGAACGCACCATTCATCGCGATGAAACCAAGCTCGAACAGGTTGTCGATCGCGATGCGATTCTCCAATTGCGCGCGGCTTGCCGGGAGATTCTGATCGCCCAGCACGTCCAGGATTTCGCGATCGACTTGGTGATGGCGACGCAGCCCGGAACGCCGAGTGCCCACCCGCTCGCCAACAAATATATTCGCTACGGAAGCTCGCCGCGCGGCGCGCAAGCCCTAGTGGAATGCGGACGCGTGCTGGCTCTGATGCACAGACGGTTGAACGTCAGCGCCGACGATGTGCGCGAGATTGCGCCTGACGTGCTGCGCCATCGCATCATTTTGAATTTCGACGCTCACGCCGACGGACAAACGCCCGAGACTATTCTGAGCACCATCATCGAAAACGTTACCGCCACCGCTGCCGCCGTCAAGTGAAAGCCGTCCAGTGAAAACCGACCCGTTGATCGACAGCGCGTTCCTGGAGAAGCTCGAGCGGCTAGCGATCCGCTGGCAAAAGTCGTTTCCCGGCCTGGTTGGCGGCCACAATGTCTCGCACTTTGCGGGCGCCGGCCAGGAGTTTCTCGATCACCGCCAATTCCATCAAGGTGACGATCTGCGCGCCGTCAACTGGCGCGCCTACCTGCGGTTGGAAAAGCTGTTTCTGAAGATGTTCCAAGTGGAGCCGCGCATTCCTGTCCGGATCCTGCTGGATTGCAGCAACTCCATGACTACCGGCGCCGTCTCTAAGTTTGACTATGCGCGCAAACTCGCGGCCGCGCTGTGCTACGTCGGCCTGGTGCGGCTGGATACCATTTGCATCCAGCCCTTCGGCCAGGATCTGGGCGATTCTTTTCTATGCGGAGGCGGCCGGCACCGGTTTATTCCGGCCGTGAAGTTTTTGGAGCAGCTCAAGCCTTCTGGGCGCACCAACTATTTTCAAATCGCGCGCGACTTCATCTCCACCTATCCGCAGCGTGGATTGCTGATTATCATTTCCGATTTCTTGGATGACGCCGGCTGTGAGCGCCCCTTGCAATACCTGGCGGATTTCGGGCACGAGTTGATCCTGGTCCAGGTCTGGGCCGACGAAGATCGCGATCCCGGCTGGGATGGATTGCTCGATCTGACGGACGCCGAAACGGGCGAGAGGCTGGAAATCGGATTCGACGACGCGGCGCGCGCCAACTACACGCAAGCGTTCGACGCCCACGCCCGCGATATCCAGCGCGTTGGCCTGCGCAATAGCGGGCGTTACGTTGGCATTTCTACGACGACTACAATCGAAGAAGCGATTTTCGGCCCGCTGGCGCGCGCCGGCGGACTCGAGTAAGTCACCATGTTCTTCCTCAACCTTTCTTTGCCCGAATTCCTCGCGATTCTCGGATCGCTTTCGGGCGTCATGGTGGCTTTGTACCTGCTTGACCGCATGCGGAAGCATCATACGGTCGCGACGCTGCGGTTTTTCGCCGCCGCCGAGAAGCCTCCCGTACTCAAGCACCGGCGAAAGCTGCAACAACCTTGGTCGTTATTGCTTCAGTTGATCAGTTTGCTGCTGCTTCTTCTGGCCATTGCACAGCTTCGCCTCGGGTCTCCGGAGCGCTACTCGCGCGATCACGTGCTGATCGTCGACACCTCTGCGTGGATGGCCACGCGATTCGGTCAGGCCCGTCTCATCGATCGAGCGCGCGTAGCCGCCGACAATTATGTGAACGCTCTGCCGCCTGCCGATCGGGTGATGGTAGTGCGAGCCGATGTGCTTGCAACGCCCGCGCTCTTATTCGACTCGGACCGTAAGAAGATTCATCTGGCCATCGATGAGAGCCAGCCGGGCGTCGCTCCACTGAATCTCCAGGAAGCTCTCGATTTCGCCGCACAAGCTCAGAAGGTGCAGGCCCAGCGTCCCGGCGAGATCGTTTTCGTCGGCGCCGGCAGGATTCCGAGCGACCAGGCGGCGCGTCTGAATGCTCCCCCGAATTTCCGGCTGATCGCCATCGACGGCCCCAACGAGCATGTCGGGTTGCGCAAAATGAGCGTGCATCGCGCGATGGACGACTCTGATGCGTGGGAGGTCTTCGTTGCCGCGAGAAACTATGGAGCCGTGGCCCGTTCCGTTCCGATGACCGTCGCCTTCGGTGGATCGCCTGTTGCAACCCACCGCTTCGAGCTGAAGCCTGCCAGCGAAGAGGGCATGAACTTCCGCTTCAAAACGCGTGCCGCTGGATGGTTGGAGGCGCGGCTCGGAGTACAGGATGCTTTCCGCCAGGACAGCCGAGCCATCCTGGAACTGCCTCCTCGTGGCGTCCTGCCCGTGACCATCTATTCCGCCCAGCCCGATCTTCTGCGGCCCATTTTCACCGCGATTCCTGGTGTTCAAGCTACCTTTCTTCCGGTTTCCGGCTACCAGCCGGAGGCGAAGAGCGGTATCGTTCTGTTAGACCACTTTGCGCCGCCTTCACCTCCCGCTGGACAGACCATTTGGTTGGAGCCGCCAGCCGGCCAATCGCCAATTCCGGTGCTGCGCACGGAACAGAACATCAAACTGAATCAGTGGCAGGCCGATCATCCATTGGGTGCCGGTCTGCGCGCGCGCGACACCGAGCTCGCAAGCGCCCAGATCTTTCGACCTGCTCCCACGGACATCGTCGTTGCACGATCCGATGCGGGACCATTGATTGTCGCGCGCCCAGCCAATCCGAAGATGGTAGTGCTTGGATTTAACCCCGTCCGATCGGGAATGAAATACCAGCTCACCACGCCCTTGCTGTTCGCAAATATCATCCGTTGGATGGCGCCCGACGCATTTCGCACTTGGGAGCTCACGGCGGGCACCGTGGGTACGGTAGACGTGGAACTTGAATCCGAAATCGATCCTAAATCGATTCGCGTCCAGACGGAAGAAGGAAGACCGCTGCCCTTCACCGTGCAGGGCAAATCGCTCCGCTTCTTCACCGCGGCCCCGGGAGTGGTGCGAGTGCTCACAGGAGATCGCGAACTGGTTTATTCACTCACACTGCCGCAACCCGGCGACACAGTGTGGAAGCCGTCGAACGTCAAAATTGGCCTGCCCGGTCGCGCGCCCATCGGCCCAACCTCTCGCGATCTTTGGCATTGGCTGGCGCTTGCGGGTGCTGCCGGTTTGCTTGCGGACTGGATTCTCTATGGGCGCATCGATCGCCAGATGCGCGCGGCGAAGGGTGCTGCTCCTGGGGAGCATGGGTCGCCATGGTGGAGGAAAGCGTCGTGACCTTCGAACGGGAATGGGTGCTGATTTTTCTCCTCCTGCCGCTCGGCTGGATGTTCTTCGAGTGGCGGCGGACGCGGCGGATCTCCGCGCTCATTCTGAAGACGCTGGCTTTTCTCGCCATCGTGCTGGCACTGGCCGAACCCACGCTCACCGTCCCTCAAACAAAAATGGCGGTAGCTGTTTTAGTCGACACTTCCTCCAGTGTTTCGACACAGGACCTGGCCCGCGCTTCCGACTTCGCCGCGGCTCTGGACAAAGAGCGCGGCCGCCACTGGGTGCGCGTACTTCCGTTCGCCCGATCGGTCCGCGATCTGGCAGCCGGTGAGCAGCGCGGTTTGCATCTCCAGCCCACGGCGGGCGAAGCCGGACGCGCCACCGATTTGGAATCCGGTATTGAAGAAGCCATCAGCTCGCTTCCATCGGACTTGGTCCCAAGAATTGTATTGGTCTCCGATGGCAAAGAGAACGCAGGCAGCATCACGCGCGCTGCTTGGCTGGCCCAGCGCCTTGGCATTCCCATTGATACGGTCGCGCTGGGTGGCCGTCCTCAGCCTACCTTGCGGCTCGAATCGGTCACCGTGCCCACCGTCGCGTTCACGGGCGAGCAGTTTCCGGTGGATTTGAGCATCGCCTCGCCGGCCGCCGTCGCGGGCTCCGTCGAGATCAGCGCTGAAGGAAAAGTGCTCGGATCGAATCCCGTGAAGCTGGAGCAGGGCGACAATCAAATTCGCGTTCACGCCAACCTCACGGCTGCCGGCGCGTTGAGTCTCGCCGGCGTCATCCGAGCTAATGGACTGGGCGAAATCCGCTTCGATCGCGCCGTCACTTTGCGCCGTCCCAAAGTATTGTTCATCTCGCAAGATCCGGCGGGCACCGAGACGCATTTGCTCCAGACTTTGACCGTGTCTCAATTCGACGTCGATCGCACTTCCGATCCCACGCACGGCACGCTGGCAAACTACCAATTGGTCGTCTTGAACAATCTCGATATGGAAGCGCTGCCGGCCGGCCGCAAGGACGAGATCGAAAAGTTCGTCCAACAGGGAGGCGGCCTCCTTGTCATCGCCGGGGAACGCAACGTCTACGCCGAAGACAAAAAAGTAGAAGATGCGCTGGATCGAACTCTCCCTGCGAAACTGGCTCCGCCGCGCTCGCCCGAAGGCACCGCCGTGGTCTTGATTATCGACAAATCGTCGTCCATGGAAGGCAAGAAGATCGAACTGGCGCGGCAAGCCGCGATCGGCGTGGTGGACAATCTGCGTTCTATCGACTTGGTCGGAGTCCTGATCTTCGATAACTCCTTTCAATGGGACGTGCCCATTCGCCGCGCTGAAGACAAGGTGCTGATCAAGCGGCTGATTTCCGGCATCGTTCCCGATGGCGGCACGCAGATTGCGCCCGCGCTGGCCGAAGCGTATCGGAAGGTACTGCCCGCGAAGGCAACATTCAAGCACATTGTTTTGCTCACCGACGGTATTTCCGAGGAGGGCGACAGCCTGGATCTTTCGAAAGAGGCATTAGCTCAGCACGTGACCATTTCAACCGTGGGTCTCGGCCAGGACGTGAACCGGGCCTATCTCGAAAAGGTCGCTTCTGTTGCCGGCGGAAAATCCTACTTCTTAAACGAACCGTCCGGGTTGGAACAGATTGTGCTCAAAGATGTGCTGGAGCACACCGGGTCTACTGCGGTGGAAAAGACTTTGCGGCCATTCGTCGCGAAGAACACGGAAATTCTCGATGGCGTAGGCATCGACAACGCACCGCCGCTCAAAGGCTATGTTCGGTTCATCAGCAAGCCTACCGCGGACACAATCCTCAAGGTTGACGAAGAGGATCCGCTGCTGGTGCGTTGGCAGTACGGCCTGGGACGTGCCGTAGTCTTTACCTCCGATGCGAAAAGCCGTTGGGCGGCCGACTGGGTGACGTGGAAAGGCTTTGACAAACTCTGGACCAACACGTTTCGCGATCTGCTGCCGCACGCCGAAAGCGGTGAAGCCAAGGCCGAGTACGACAGTGCGAGCGGCGATTTGGTGGTGAACTATCATCTCGGCGCCGATGCCGAAGATCCATCCAAGCTGCCCGAGATTTTCATTCTCGGCCCCAACGGCTTCCGTCATCCCGTGCCCATCACAAAGCTCGGCGCCAAATCGTATCGTGGAACTATTCACATTGGTGATTTGCAGGGGCTATTTCGCATCCGGCCGCTGGATGAATCGCGTGCCTTTCCCGAGGTCGGCTACTATCAGCCCGAGCAAGAGCTGCTGGACTACGGATCGAACGAATTCTTGCTGCGGTCGGTTGCGCAATTCACCGGCGGGCGCTTCAATCCGCAGCCCAAGCAGGTATTCGATTCCAGGGGTCGTTCCCAGTCTTCTACTCTGCGGTTATGGCCTTTTCTCCTGGGCTTTGCAATCGCGCTGAATTTGGCGGAACTGCTCATGCGCAAAGTTCGACCACGGTTTCCAAGTGGAATGTTTGGGGGAAAAGGTCTACCAGCGTGATCTTCTCGATGCGATAGTGTTCGGCGATCAGGGCTTGCAAATCGCGCGCTAAGGTGGCGGGATCGCACGAGACAATGGTTAGGCGCGGTGGGCGTATCCGTGCCAGCTCTTTCACCACCACTTTTCCTAACCCGGCTCGCGGAGGATCGGCCAGGATAAAATCGGGCGTTTCCGTCAAGCCGATCAAATAATCGTCGACATTCGCGAGCACGGCCGGTTGCGCGAAATTATGCGCCAAGTCGCGAAAGCCACTGCCGCCGGATTCCACGGCAGTGACCTTGGCAAAACCCTCGGCTAATTTCTTCGAGAACAGACCAACACCAGCATAGAGATCAATGGCCCATTCACCTTGTGCATCGCCAACCGAGCATTCCACCAATCTGTCGATCAAGAATCGATTGATTTGAAAAAACGAATTTCGGCTCACTTGGAATCCGTTGTACTCAATCGGCGTGGTTACTCCGAGTGTCGCGAGTACGGAGAGCGCCTGCCGCGGCACGCGGTCCAAAACATTCACCTGTATGTCCGTTTCATTGGTGAAGAGCTCCAGGGCCGTGCTCGCCTGAGGTGCGTCGATCTTGCCAATGGTGTCGTTGAGCTTGGGCGAAGCAATGGGGCAGTGATCGATCGGGCAAAGATCCCTGGAACCCTGCGTAAAGTAGCCGACCTTGCCGCCGTCGATGTGAAGCTGCACTCGATTGCGATAGTTCCACGGCTCACCCGCGATCGCGCCGATTTCACCCGCGAACTCGATCTTTCCGACGCGCTGTAATGCCTCACGCAGGATCGCCCGCTTCTGTTCCAACTGGAACGGATAATCGATGTGCTGATACTGGCAACCGCCGCAGCGCTGGAAATAGGGGCATCCAGGCGTCACGCGCGAAGCCGATGGCTGCAGCACTTCGATCAAGCGGCCGCGCCATAGATCGTTCTTCACCCGTTCGGTCTCCGCGCGCACTACTTCGCCGGGCAGCACAAATGGCGTCAAAACGACTTTGCCTTCCAGGCGCGCCAGTCCTTCGCCGCCGTACACCAGCTTTTCTATAGTTAGAGTTTCTTGCAAGCGAAAGGGTACCATGGTTGTTCAACAAAGACCTTCAACATGAAAGCACGCGTGTTTTCCGGCGTTCAGCCGACTGGCAATTTGCACATTGGAAACTACCTGGGGGCACTGAAGAATTGGGTCGAGATCCAGGGCAATTACGAAAGCATCTTTGGCATCGTCGACCTGCACGCCATCACGGTCTATCAGGAACCGGCGGAGCTTCGCGCGAAGATTTTGGAGATTGCGGCGCTGTTCCTGGCGGCCGGTATTGACCCGAAACATTCCACCATCGTCGTGCAGTCGTCGGTGCCGGAGCACGCCGAGCTCGCATGGATGCTCACTTGCGTAACTCCGGTTGGCTGGTTGGAGCGAATGACGCAATACAAAGCGAAGTCGCAGGCGCAGGAGACCGTGGGCGACGGACTGCTGCAATATCCGGTATTGATGGCGGCGGACATCCTGATCTACCAGGCCGCAATCGTGCCAGTAGGCGACGATCAGGCCCAGCATCTGGAGCTGGCACGCGACATCGCGCAGCGCTTCAATTCGATGTACGGCGAAACCTTTGTGATGCCTGCCACGCACTTGCCGCTGGTGGGTGCGCGAGTGATGGGGCTGGATGAACCGGACAAGAAAATGAGCAAGTCGGCCGCCGGATCAGGCCACGCGGTCGCAATGCTTGATCCGATTGACCAGGTCCGCAAAAAGATCATGCGCGCCACCACCGATTCGCTGCCGGCGGTGGATTTTGACGCCGCGGGTCCCGGCGTTCAGAACCTGCTGAGCATCTTTCAAGCTTTCAGTGGATGGCCGGCCGACAAGATGCGGGCGCATTTCAGCGGCATGCGCTATGGCGACTTGAAGAAGCAAGTGGCCGAAATGGTCATCGCGAATCTGGAGCCGCTGCAAAAACGTTACGCCGAAATCATGGATGAGCCGGGCTATCTCACCGGCGTTCTCAAAGAAGGCGCGGAACGCGTCTCGCCCATCGCCAAATCCACCGTTCAACTGGTGAAAGAGCGTATGGGCTTGTACGCCGGTGCGTGATTAGTGGAAGTCATGCGAAGGCACGGCCTCTTCAGCCACATGTAACGGCTCAAAGTGCGCGGCTCGCACGGTGTAGACGTTGTCGATATTCTGCATCTCGCCGTCGATCACGAGATAGGAATTATTGAGGATAGTTTTTCGCTCGCGATCGAAAACGTCAGGCATCACCACCGCATTTGAAACGCCGGTTTCGTCTTCGATGCTCAGGAACAGCAGCCCCTTGGCCGTGCCCGGACGCTGGCGGCAAATGATGCATCCCGCAATGCGAACTATGCGACCGTTGTGGACGAATTTCAACTGCGCCGCAGGCGTGACGCCGAGGGCGTTCAGCTTCTCCCGATGAAACGCCATGGGATGCTTGCCGATGGTGACGTGCGTGCCGCGGAAGTCGGAGTTCAAGCGCTCGCTGGCACTCATGGGGGAAAGCGGCTGATGGTTTATGGCTGGTGGTTGGGGATCGGAGAACAGCGGGCCAGTCGGGCGGATAGCAAGTTCGGAATCCCACAGCGCGGCGCGGCGATGCGTGGGCGAGGCGGTAATAAAGTTGAGCGCGCCGATTTCGCTCAGCTTGCGCAGTTCATCTTTGCGAAGTTCCGGGACACGGTCCACTAAATCCTGAATGCTCGCGAATGGCGCTTGCGCGCGAGCGGCGAGAATCGCTCGGGCGGGCTGCTCACGCAGTCCTTTGACGTAATTCAGACCCAGGCGAACGCGCCGCTCTCCATTTTCTTCCTCGATGGTACACAGCCAGTCCGAACGCGTGACATCGATCGGGTCGAAGTGCAATCCGTGTCGTTGTGCGTCCTTCACCAAAGTGGCCGGCGCGTAGAAACCCATCGGCTGATTGTTCAAGATCGCGGCAGTAAAAGCGGCTAGGTAACGGCATTTCAGATAAGCACTGGCATAAGCGATCAAAGCGAAGCTGGCGGCATGCGATTCCGGAAAACCGTACAGCGCAAACGCGGTGATGGATTGAACGATGCTGTCCTGCTGTTTGCCGGTGATGCCGTTGCCTGTCATGCCAGCGCGCAGCCGGGTCTCGATATCGCGCATGCGGGCTTCGGAGCGCTTGAAACCCATGGCGCGGCGCAGCTCCTCGGCTTCGCCTCCAGAAAATCCAGCCACGATCATGGCCATACGCAGAAGCTGTTCCTGAAATAATGGCACGCCCAAAGTGCGCCGCAGCACTGGCTCCAGCGATGGATGCAGGCACTCTGCTTTCTCGCGACCCTGCCGCCGGCGCAGAAATGGATTCAACATCTGACCAACAATCGGTCCGGGCCGGATGATGGCCACCTGTACCACGATGTCGTAGAAATGTTCGGGCCGCAGGCGAGGCAGGCACGACATCTGCGCGCGGCTCTCCACTTGAAACATTCCGATGGTGTCGGCATTTTGCAGCGCTTGATAGACCAGCGGATCGTCTTGCGGCAGATGCGCCAAGTCCACTTCTTCGCGATACGCCGTGCGAATTAGCTGGATGGATTCTTCGAGCACGGCCATCATGCCCAGGCCCAGCAGATCCACTTTGATGATGCCCATGTCGGCGCAATCTTCCTTGTCCCACTGGA
Organism: Bryobacteraceae bacterium; assembly: GCA_049518655.1. Taxonomy (GTDB): domain Bacteria; phylum Acidobacteriota; class Terriglobia; order Bryobacterales; family Bryobacteraceae; genus Palsa-89. Next base: position 38,410 of record JBEKRO010000036.1, read on the forward strand.
TCACCACGCGGCCGGGCATTGTGGCCGGCTCCAGCGGGACGATGGAGTCGAGCTGGCCTTCGCAAATCACCATGCCGCCCGAATGCTGGCCCAGATGGCGCGGCAAATCCTGGATGGTCATGTACAGATCCAGGAACTTCGCGATCAGCGGATTTTGTTGCGGCGAAAACCCGGCTTCGTGGAACTGGCGCTCGGCAGTCTCTTTCGGGTCGGTCCAGCCCCACGCCGGAACCAGCGCCGAAATGCGCGCCAGATCCGTTTCGGGGAAGCCCAGCACTTTGCCGATATCGCGCACGGCCGAGCGGCCGCGATAGGTGATGATGTTGGCGGTCATGGCGGCGCCCAGTTTGCCATAGCGTTCGTAGACATACTGAATGGCGCGCTCGCGCTGATCGCCGCTCGGCAGATCGAGATCGATGTCCGGCCACTCGCCGCGCTCCTCGGATAGAAAACGCTCGAAAAGCAGTTCCATTTCGACCGGATCGATCGCCGTGATGCCGAGCGCATAACAAACCGCGCTGTTGGCGGCCGATCCGCGGCCCTGCACCAGAATATTTTGGCGGCGGCAGAAGTCGACCACGTCCCAGACGATCAGGAAATAGCCGGGCAGTTCGAGCTTTTCGATGAGCGCCAGTTCGCGATCGATCTGTCGGCGGGCGCGGCGGCGCAGATCGACGGACTTCAAATGATAGCGATTCAGCGCGCCTTCTTCCACCTGCTTCCGCAGGAACGAGTCCATTGTTTCGCCTGGTGGTGTAGGGTATTTCGGGAATTGATAGCCGAGATCGGCCAGCGTGAATTGCAGACGATCGGAAAGCGCTTGGGTGTTGGCGATGGCCTCGGGCAGGTCCGCGAACAGGCACGACATTTCTTGAGCGCTTTTCAGATGTCGCTCGGAGTTGATGGAAAGCAGCCGGCCGGCCTGGTGAATGGTGGTCTTGTGGCGAACGCAGGTAAGCACGTCGAGCGCCTCGCGCGATTCTGGAGTGGCGTGGCTCACGCCATTAGTAGCGATGAGCGGCAATCGATGCTGCCGTGCGAAATCGATGAGAGCTTGATTTAAAACTTCTTCGGCGCGATTGTAATGCCGCTGGATTTCGACGAAGATATTCTTGGCGCCGAACAGATCGAGAAAACGGGAATCGGGCCGCGACGCCAAGCACACCAAGCCTTGAGAAAATTCTGCAAATTCTTCAGGCGACGCCGCGCCCTCACCTTTTTTGGCGCGCATCTTCATGCGTGTGATCAGCCGGCATAAATTCTGATAACCGGCGCGGTTTTCGGCCAGCAGCGGATAACGATGACCGTCGGTACAAGTGATTTCGACGCCGATATGCGCACGGATGCCGGCCTTTTTCGCGGCCATGTGGAATCGGGCCGCGCCGGAGATGTTGTCGCGGTCGAGAATCGCCAGGGCAGGGAAGTCGAGCGCAGCCGCGCGGACCACCAGTTCTTCAGGTACCGACGATCCTTCCAGAAAGCTGAAGGCGCTGCGGGCGTGCAGTTCGACGTAAGAGCTAGTCATAACTGCCCTCGATGAACCAGCGCTCGGTAGGCTCGCGGAAAATTCTATAAAGCGCGCTGTTAGTAAGCGCGACATCCCATTCGTCGCGATTCCAGACGGTAGTGGTCCACCAATCGCCTGAAGTCCGCCATGGGCCGGCCGCGTTGAGCACTCTCCCGTGAATGCCCGAGGCAGTAACGCGAAACGGACGATTGCGATCTAATTCGACGGTAGCGGGAAGGGGAGGACGGAAGTAGCGAAAGCCCTGGTGGCTGGTGGCTTGTGACTGGTGGCTGGCAACTGCGGGCTGCGTTTTGACCAATCGAAAAGGATGTGGGTGATGGGTGTTGATGAGTTCGGGGATGCCGACGTTGTTTTCTCCGACAATGCCACGAATGCGGGCCAGCGTCAGCTCCAGTTTGTCGGGCGCGGGCGTCACCGGGAGAAAGATGCCGGTTTGGACCGTGCGTGGATGCACCGGTTTGAGCGAGAGCGCGAGAGCAAGGGTGGGCGCCGTGGGTGGATGCGCTTCCAGATCCAATTGCAGCAGCTTCAACAGCGACTTGCTTTCGCGCATGGGAACTGGAAGGCGCAGAGTGCGAGTGTGCTCGGTACGGTCCTCAAGTTCCAAACGAATCACCACTTCATTGGCCGCCATAGCGTTCGAAAGCAAGCGTGCGCATTGATCGTTCAGCAGCCGCGCAATCAGAAACAGCAGCGGCTCCAGCAGGCTGACCGGATGATCCAGCTCGATGCGATCTTCATATGTGGTTTCCGGCTGGAAGATTTTGAGCGGCCGATGGATTGCCCCGCGAGCCAGTTGCTGCAAGTAGACACCGTGCGGGCCGAAGCGTTCGGCTAAGCCGGTTTCAGGCAGTTGCGCCAGTTGATCGAGAGTGTAGATGCCCCAGCTTTCGAAAACCTGCGCCATCTCTTCGGTGAGTGGGAGCGTGGCAACATCCAGATCGTTGAGATCGGGCGCCACCGTCACGCCCGTGAAATTACGCGCGGCGATGATGGCGGCATCGGCGGTTTCAGCGATTGCAATATTGACTTCATTACCAGCGTGCCGCGCAATAGCTTGGGCGATCTGCCGCGGCGATCCATGCAAGCGCTGCAAGCCATCCACGCGGAAGACGACGGTGTCGGGCGCTGTTTGTTCGAATGCCGGTGAAAAACCGGCGGCGATTTCAGGCAGAGTGCCAGAAGGACCATAAATGCAAGCGAACATCATGCCAGTGACCTCGTTTTGAAAGCAGCCGCAGTTGGCCGAACCGGTTTGCGCGAGAGAGCTTCCAGTTCAACGCCACGCAGCAATTCGAATCCAGGCGCGCCTCGCCAGGCGATTTTCTTGCGCTGCAGTTCCAACATCAGCGACGCGCAGGATCTGGATAGCGGCTCTTTTTCCGCCAGCGCGAGAATCGTGGGCGTGTTTTCGATGGCGCGGCGGAATCGATACCAGTAGGAGATCGGGATGCGGCTTGAGATGCGCGGCGAAATCTGGCAGAGGTCCAGCACGATGACGCCGAATCCACCCGCATGGAGCAGATAATCGGCTGCTTTGATCGCGTCCCCGGCGTTATGGCCGCAACGAATCCAGACCAGCTGCGAGAGAGCTACGCCGGCCGCTGCCGCCGATACGGGATCGAACGAGTCGTCGGTGTCGATGTAAGCGCAGATTTCAAGTTGAGTCGTGGATGCGGCCAGCAGCGAATGGACCAGTGTGGTGCGGCCGGAGCTTTCCGGGCCGAGGATCTCCGCGATGGCGCCGCGCGGGAAGCCCCCCACCAAAGCATCGAGCGACGCGATGCCGGTGGGAAGGCTTTCCCGAATTTGGGCGTCCGGGCACAATCCAAGTGTAGTGACGCGAGCGGCGTTTGGGTTCATGCTATTTCGCCTTTTCTTCGCCATTCATATTTTGGTCGGAAAGGATGAAGTTGTCAAGAGTACTCCGCCAGGAATGCGCTACACTCACACCGATGAGTGAGAACTCTCCTACCCGCCGCGAAGTCCTGCTGGCTGCGGCTGCCGTGCCGCTCTTGGACGCCGCACTCGATGCACAGGCCGAGGCCTCCTCCGTTTGTTTCATGAGCGCAGTCGAGATGGCCAAACTGATCCGCGCGAAGAAGCTATCGGCGCGCGAAGCACTGGCAGCGCATCTGAAACAGATCGAGCGGGTAAACCCGAAAGTGAACGCCATCGTCACCTTGGTCCCGGAAATGGCCGCCGCCGCTGCCGAAAAGGCGGATGAGATGCAGGCTCACAACGAAACTTTGGGCCCATTGCACGGTCTCCCGGTTGCGCATAAGGACCTGTTTGAAACCCGCGGCATCCGCACCACATTTGGATCGCCGCTCTATAAAGACTACATTCCCACTGAAGACGATATTGTTGTCGATCGAATCCGGCGAGCGGGCGCAATCACCATCGGCAAAACCAACACGCCGGAATTCGGCTCTGGATCGCAGACTTTCAACAAGGTCTTCGGTGCGACGCACAATCCCTACGATCTGACGAAAACCTGCGGTGGATCCTCCGGCGGCGCGGCCGTCGCGTTGGGCTGTGGACTCGTGCCCGTAGCCAGCGGCTCCGATACCGGCGGTTCGCTGCGCAATCCAGCGGCGTTCTGTAACGTGGTGGGCTTCCGGCCGTCCATCGGCCGAGTGCCGAATCCGAAAGCGGCGTTCGCGTGGTTCACCCTGAGCACCTCGGGATGCCTCGGCCGTTCGGTGGCCGACCTCGCGTTCGCGCTGAGCACCCTCGCCGGCCCTGATTCCCGCGCGCCGCTTTCGATCGACGAACCGGGCGAACGCCTTGCCCGTCCGCTCGACCGTAGCTTCAAAGGCGTGCGCGTGGCTTGGTTCAAGGATCTGGGCGGCGTGCCGTTCGATGCGCAAGTCCGCACCATCGTGGATGGCCATCGCAAGACCTTTGAATCGTTGGGATGCATCGTCGAGCAAGCCGAGCCCGACTTCGCTCCCGCCGAGATCGCCTTTCGCATGCTGCGCGCTTGGAATTCCGCGAATACATACGGCGCGCGCCTGCACGATCATCCCGACGCATTCAAGGACACATTGAAGGGTGAGATCGAGGAAGGGCTGCATCTGACAAGCACAGATCTCGCGCATGCCGAGACCGCGCACAGCCAGCTTTGGCGGCGATTTCAGACGTTTCTCGAAAAGTATGAATACTTCGTTCTGCCCACCACGCAATTGCCGGCTTTCGACGTGAACACGCCATACCCGACAGAGATCGCCGGCGTGAAGTTCGACAATTACATCGACTGGATGAAATCCTGCTGGTACATTTCGACGACCGGCAACCCGGCGGCGTCAGTGCCGGGCGGCTTCACCGCGGAAGGGCTCCCCGTAGGCGTCCAGATCGTCGGCCGCAACAAACAAGACTTCAGCGTTCTTCAAATGGCACACGCCTTCGAACAGGCCACTGGCTTTGGCAAGAAGCGCCCCGCCATTGCGTAGAGGACGATGGTATAGTAACGTATGTGTTACTATAACGGATGATCGATGTTCGGGAATATCTCGAACTCAAGGGTGGCCGGAAATTTCTCGAATCTGAAAGGCGTGGGTTCCGGGGTGTACGAGTTCAGAATCGACTTCGGTCCGGGTTACCGTGTTTACTTTGGGAAGGACGGAGAGCGATTGGTGATTGTGCTGGGTGGCGGCAGCAAGAAGCATCAGCAGCACGATATCAATACTGCTCTTGTCAGATGGCAAGACTACAAACGGAGAAAGAAGGAAGACAAATCATGGCGTTGACACGTGATTTTAAGGAAACCATTCGCGCCCGTGTCTCCCGTGACCCAAAGTTCCGCAAAGAGCTTCTCCGCGAAGGCATTGAGTCCATGCTCACCGGCGATATGGCCACGGCCAAAACTATCCTGCGGGATTACATCAACGCGACGGTCGGCTTTACCGAACTCTCCCAGGCCACGCACATCCCATCCAAAAGCCTGATGCGCATGCTCGGGCCAACGGGAAATCCACGGGCGGACAATCTTTTCGTGGTCGTCAGTTTTCTCCAGCGCCGCGAAGGCGTACGTTTCCGATTGAACGCGGCACCAGGTCAAACACAATGAATAGATCTTGAAGAACCAGGCCCATAGCGCTCGACCTCCCAAAATGAGATGATCTCAGCAAGGCCATTCTGGCCTTCCCTGGAAAGGAGGACCCCGATGCGTCTTCGATTCCACGCATGCGCGTTGGCAGCCTTCGGTATCGCTCTCCTGGTTGCGCCCATCTACGTTGAGCCAATCTACGGCGCCGGACCAGCCGCCAAGGACGCGGGGAAAGCGTCCAAGACCTGGACTCTTTCGCATACGCCCGACGGGCAGCCCGATCTGCAAGGCTACTGGACCAACGGTAGCTACATCCCTTTGGAACGGCCCAAGGAGCTAGGCAACAAAGAATTCTATACCGAAGGCGAAGCTGCAGCCCTGGAGAAAAAGAAGGTCCAGGAAGATCACAGCCAGGCCGCCGACGACATCCACTATGACAATGTCATCTGGCAAGGCGACAAATACGCCAAGGGCTCGCCGAGTCTTCGAACGTCCATCGTTTTCGATCCTCCGGATGGGCGGCTTCCTCCTTTGTCGCCGCAGGGGCAACAGCACGCCAAGGAATTGGCAGCGCTGGCGCGCGATCACGATGCCGCCATCAGCGCTGAAACCCGCAGCTTGGGCGAGCGCTGCGTTACCTGGGGCGCCGACGGACCGCCTATGCTCGGTTCCACCTACAACGCCAATTTCCAGATCCTCCAGAACGGCGCATCGGTTGTGATTCTCACCGAGATGATCCACGCCGCCCGCACCATTCCGCTGGATGGCCGTCCACATATCGCAGCCAACATCCAGCAATTGGCCGGCGATTCGCGTGGCCATTGGGAAGGCGACACCCTGGTGGTGGACTCCACCAACTTCAGCGCTGAAACCAACTTCCGCGGCCCGCCCGCAACCGCTCGACAGGATATTTTCTCGAGCCCTCAACTGCACGTCATTGAGCGCTTCACGCGCGTGAGCGACGACACCATCGTCTACCGCTTCACCGTCGACGATCCGGGCACCTGGACCAAGCCATGGTCCGGCGAGACTCTCATGCGCAAGGCCGCCGGCCCGATCTTTGAGTACGCCTGCCACGAAGGCAATTACGGTCTTGTGGACATCCTCGCCGGCGCTCGCGCGGCCGAGAAAAAACGATCGAACTAGACAGTGTAGCGTCAGCACCCGAGGGCTCCATATCTTCCCATCGAGTAAAATAGTTCGACATCCATGCCCTTGGTTGCCGGAACTCGGCTGAGGTGTAGCGCTGTATTGCTGATCTCACAGACTGGCGGAACAAACATCGGCGGCAGCGCCTAAAGCGGGCGACGTATGCGGGAGTCACGCCAACCAGGGTTTGGACGGACCAGGATGTCAGATATGAATGACAGAGTAGCTCTGATTACTGGAGCGAGCAGTGGGATCGGCTGGGCGACAGGTGAGGCCTTCGCAGCACGGGGGCCAAAGTAGTTCTCGCGGCGCGGCGTAAGGACGAGTTGGCTACGCTCGCGGGTAAGATCGAAGCGCGGGGTGGGAGAGCAACCTATGTGGTCGCGGACGTCAGCGTCGCCAAGGACGTGGAACGGATGGTGGCACACGCAATTGAGACATTCGGAAGACTCGACTATGCAGTGAACAATGCGGGCTACGAGGGGCAGGTCGCGAGCATCACGGATCTACCGGAGGAAGTGTGGGATCGAGTTCTCGACATCAACCTGAAGGGTGCGTTTCTGTGTCTGCAGCACGAGGCTCGAGCCATGCTTGCGGGTGGACGCGGTGGGGCGATAGTCAACGTTGGGTCGGTCAACTCTTTTCTCGGGCTTGCGTATGCCCCGGCGTACGTCGCGTCGAAGCATGGGCTGATCGGCCTGACGACCAGCGTCTCCGCGGAGTTGGCGCCGCAGGGGATCAGGGTCAACCTGATTTGCCCGGGAATCATCGACACGCCGATGCATCGGCGTGGCCGCGAGCTACTCGGGGACGCAATCTACGACAATATCTTGTCACAACGTGTTCACACGAGACGCGCAGGCAGCCCGGAGGAGATCGCCAGGTCAATCGTCTTTCTGTGCTCAGACGATGCGAGCTACATCACGGGCACTACTCTGACACCCGATGGCGGATTGACTTTAACTTTCTGACTTCGGCATCGTGCGGGTACAGGCCCAATCACTTGAGGCTGTGCGAGTCGTTCGGGGCCCCGCGAGGGCTGCTGAATCTGCCGGAGCGGTTTTGTGACTGTCTGGCGCCGGGAACTCGATCCGCGTCGCCGAGTGAGTATCAATTCTAGTGATTCCGAGGTCGGCCGTTCGACGACACTGCTGTGTTAGGCGCTGCCGTGGAATAGACAAAACCGAGTCTCTTGCTAATTGTTGCTGGAATGACGGAAAGATGATCTTCGTCGTCAAAGAAATGTGCTTGAAACTTCAGGCCTTTGTAGCTTCTCCGCTCCAGCCTGTCAATGAACGTGCGCAGGTCGGCCACCATCGGATACGGTGGGGGCTGTTCAAGCAGGCCTACCGAGAAAAACACTCGGGCTGGCAGGGACTTTTTCGACGCTGCGTGCGGAACCCCGACTCTTAGGCAAACCCCGAATTTGAAAAAGTAATTGACGGTTACGCCGTGATCCAGGCACAACCCGCGCGTTGATCGGCTAAACTGAGTGAACCTCTCAATATGCCGCTCTCCGTGGGCGACAAACTCGGCCACTACGAAGTCCTCGCGCCCATCGGCGCTGGAGGCATGGGAGAAGTGTATCGAGCCAAAGACACCAAGCTCGACCGTGAAGTAGCGATCAAGGTGCTGCCTTCGCCGCTGACCCGTGATCCGGAAAGGCTCACGCGGTTCGAGCGCGAAGCGAAAGTTCTGGCGTCTCTGAACCATCCGAACATCGCGCAGATTTACGGGGTCGAAGAGTCGACCATGGGCCGCGCGTTGGTGATGGAACTGGTTCCCGGCGAGACTCTCAAAGGTCCGCTCCCGCTGGAGACTGCACTGAACTACGCCAAGCAAATCGCTGATGCACTCGAAGCCGCGCACGACAAAGGCATCATCCATCGCGACCTCAAGCCCGCGAACATTATGATTACGCCGGCGGAAGTGGTTAAGGTGCTCGATTTTGGATTGGCCGCCGTGGCGCAGCCATCTGAGACGCGCGAAGGCGATGCCAGTAATTCGCCGACCTTGAACATGGCCGCAACCCAAGCCGGGATGATCATGGGCACGGCGGCCTACATGAGTCCCGAGCAAGCGGCAGGCAAGGCCGTCGATAAGCGCGCTGACATCTGGTCGTTCGGTGTGGTGCTGTACGAAATGCTGGTGGGGAAACAACTGTTCGATGGCGAAACGGTATCGCACACGCTGGCGGATGTCCTGCGCGCGCCGATCGATTTGGACAAGCTGCCTAAGGAAACGCCACGCTCAATCCGCGATCTACTACGACGGTGTCTGAACCGGGATGCGAAGAAGAGGTTGCGTGACATCGGTGACGCGCGTATTGCAATCGAAGAGTCGCTGAGTGGATCCGAAAAGGAGATGGAAGCGCTCGCGGCAAATGCTCCGTCACCTTCGAGGCGCGGAAGGCTGCTGCCCGTGGTGGCGGCGATTTTGGGAGCCGCACTGGCAGGTCTTGCTTTCGTCCACTTTCGCGAGCAGCCGCCAGTTGCTGACTTGATGCGCTTTCGGATCCCGACGGGGGTGTCAGGAGCTCTGGGAAATGCGTTGAGCGTATCCCCGGACGGGCGGCGCTTGGCCTTTACCGCCGTCGGCACCAACAACCAGACATTGATATGGGTTCGGTCCCTCGACACGCTGGAAGCCCGCCAACTACCCGGCACCGAAGGCGCTGCGTATCTCTTTTGGTCCCCCGATAGCCGCTTCATTGGGTTTGCCGCCGCCGCAACACTGAAGAAAATAGAGGCATCCGGCGGCTCGCCGCAGACGGTGTGCGATTTACCAGCGCCTTTCCGCGGAGGCGCGTGGGCTCCTGACGGCACCATTGTCTTCGGGGCCATCGGCCGCCCCCTGATGCGAGTCCCCGAGAAGGGCGGTGTACCCGCTCCGCTGGTGGCTCTCGATCCCGCACGCCAGGGGAACGCACAATCCGGGAATCCGTCTTTCCTGCCAGACGGGCGGCATTTCGTCTATGTACTTGGTTCTCCGCCTCCAGGTCAAGGTGCCATCTACTTCGGCTCGCTCGATGCCAAGCCTGAGCAACAAAATTCAAAGCCGCTGGTGACCGTTCGGTTCCCCAACGCCCCGGTATACGCGCCCTCTTCCGATCCTGGCTTCGGATACCTGTTGTTTGACCAGGAGGGATCGCTGGTGGCGCTGTCCTTCGATGTCCGGCGGCTGGAGCCAACCGGCGCGGCGGTTCCGATCGCGGAAGGAATCGTATTCACGGGCCCTGCTCCCTTTTCGGCTTCCTCGACCGGCGTCTTGGCCTATCGAACCGGATCTTCTGCTGGGACTGACAGTCAGCTGCTGTGGTTCGATCGCCAGGGGAAACAACTGGGCCAGATCGGGCCACCCGCACCGTATGACAACGTTCAGCTGTCGCCTGATGGAAAGCTGCTTCTGGTCGATTATCTGGTGAATCTATCATATGATCATCTTTCGAGCGCCGACCCGGCACGTGGCATTTTCAGCCGCGTCAATCCTGGCGAGATCCAGAACTATGACGGGGGCGCGATCTCCCCGGATGGCCGCGTAGCATTTACTTATACGATCGGGGGCGCTCTCGGCGATATCTATTTGAAGCTGGCTAACGGCGGGGGAACGGCGGAACCACTTGTGAAATCCGCAACCATGAAGCATCCCAATCACTGGTCGCTCGACGGGCGGTACATTATCTACGACGAACACACCGCGCAGCAGCAGGACTTGTGGATCGTTCCCATTTCGGGAGAAAAGACGGGCGACCGCAAGCCGATCCCGTTCGTGGTGACACCGGCCGACGAAACTGACGCCAACTTCTCGCCCGATACCAAGTGGATCGCTTACAGCTCCAATGAATCCGGACGGCGGGAGGTTTACGTGCAAGGCTTCGTACCGGATCATATTCCTGCGGCGGGCATTGGCAAATGGCAGATCTCCTCGGCGGGTGGCGCGAAGCCTCGCTGGCGCCGCGACGGCAGGGAGCTGTACTATATCGCACTCGATGGCAAAATGATGGCCGTGCCTGTGAAGTCCACCGCTACAACGTTTGAGCCCGGCGTCGCCGTCCCGCTATTCGACACCCGCACGAGGGGCTACACGCCGTACGACGTCGCCGCCGACGGAAGGTTCCTGATCAACACCGCGATGGAGGGCGCGTCGGCCAACTCCTCGCCCATCACCGTGGTGCTGAACTGGACCGCGGAGTTGAAGAAGTAACTTCACATTCGCAGGAACGCCTCAGCAACCCTGTTTCCGGATTAGCGTTTCGGGGAGAGGTCGGTTATCTGGATCTACTTATCACCCTCGCCACGCCGGTTGGCAGGCACAGGCCTCGCATTGATCGGCTAAACTGAGTGAACCGCTCAATATATGGCGTTATCCGCAGGCGAAAGGCTCGGCCCGTACGAAATTCTCGCGTCCATCGGCGCGGGCGGCATGGGCGAGGTTTACAAAGCCACCGACATTCGCCTGGGACGCACCGTCGCCATCAAAACACTGCATGTCGAAGACGGCGACCGTTTCGAGCGCGAGTCCCGCGCCATCGCTGCGCTGAACCATCCCAACATTTGTCAACTCTACGACGTGGGCCCGAATTATCTGGTGATGGAGTTTATCGAGGGAACTCCGTTGAATGGTCCGCTCCCGCTCGATCGGGCCTGCCGCTACGCCGTCGAGATTGCCGATGCGCTTTCGGCCGCGCACGCCAAGGGCATCACGCACCGCGATCTGAAGCCCGCCAATATTCTGGTAACGGCCTCCGGCATTAAGCTGCTCGATTTTGGACTAGCGCTTTTGAGCCGCGACGGCGAGGGCCGCCCGCGAGCGGCGGAAGCCACGGCGACAGTCGGCCTCACCCAGGCGGGCGTGGTCTTAGGCACCGCCGCCTACATGTCTCCCGAGCAGGCTGAAGCCAAGCCTGTGGATGCGCGCTCGGATATTTTTTCTTTCGGCTTGGTGTTTTACGAAATGCTGAGCGGGCGGCGCGCGTTCACCGGCGATTCGGCCATCGCCATCATGGCCGCCATCCTGCACAAGGAGCCCGAACCGTTCGATGCTACGCCGGCGCTCAAAACCATCCTCGCGCGATGCCTGCGGAAATCGCCCGCCGATCGTTTTCAGTCCATGACGCACGTAAAGGAGGCGCTGCTAGCCGCCAGCGGCGTGAGTTCGCCGGCCAGCGCAGTTTCCGGCACTCCCCAGCCGCCGCCCATCCCTTCCATTGCCGTTTTGCCGTTCGCTAACATGAGCCGCGACGCCGATGACGAATACTTTTCCGACGGTCTGGCCGAAGAGATCATCAACTTACTCGCGCACGTTTCCGGATTGAAGGTGATTGCGCGAACTTCCGCCTTCGCGTTCAAGGGCAAGAACGAGGACATCCGCAAAATCGCCGAAACGCTGGGCGTGAACAACGTGCTGGAAGGCAGCGTCCGCCGCGCCGGCAACCGCCTGCGCATCACCGCGCAGTTGATTCACGCCGCCGATGGGAGCCATCTGTGGTCCGAGCGCTATGATCGCGAGATGACCGATGTGTTCGCCATCCAGGATGAGATCGCGCAAGCCATCACGGCGGCGCTCAAGTTGACGCTATCGATTTCCGCGGTTCAGCCACGCTACCAACCGAACCTACCCGCGTACGAGGCCTTTCTGAAGGCGCAGCATCAATTTACAAAGTTCATGCCGGAGTCGATAGCGCGCAGCAAGGAATACTATGAGCAGGCGATCGCACTCGACCCGAAATTTGCCCTCGCTCACATCGGTCTCGCCCATTATTACCTGCTCCTGGCCTCCGGCGCCGCCACAATGGCGGCCCATGAAGCCATGCCGTTGATGCGCGCGGGCGCGCAAAGAGCTTTGGAGATTGATCCCATGCTTCCGGAGGCGCATGCCATGCTGGGCGTCGTGGCCGGAGTTTACGATTACGATTGGAAGGAGGCCGAGAGGCTGTTCCGCCTGGCAATGGCTCGCGACCCCGTCCCGCCATTGGTTCACTCGTGGTACGGTTACTTCTTCCTTCTGACGCTGGGCCGCGTAGGGAACGCCATCGAGGAAATGGAAAAGTCACTCCAGGAAGACCCACTCAACCTGATGGCCCGTGTGGCCCTGGCGCAGGGCCTTACCTGGGTTGGCAGATACGAGGATTCATCCAGAGAGTGCCGCCGGATCCTCGAAATCGACGAAAACAACCCGGGTGGTTACTGGGTATTGGCCATGAACCTTTTGTTGCGAGAAAAGTATAACGACGCGCTGCCCATAGCCGAGAAGTTGTCTTCGCTGGTGTCCCTGAACACGCTTTGCATTCCAGTTTTCGCGGCGGCTCTGCGACGGAGCGGAGACTCGATTCGGGCAGAAGAAGTGCTTCGGCCCCTGCGGGACACGCCCCAGGCATACGGAGCTCCGCGAGGGCTGACAATGTTCCATATGTTCTTAGGGGAATTCGACCAGATGGCGCAGTGGGTCGAAAAATCGATCGAGCAGCGCGATCCCTATGCACCTGCTTGGTTCGCCTGCCTCCGGTCATTTGGATCGAGCGAGCACCTTCCTAAGCTGGCGAAAATGATGAACCTGCCGGAGAGCGTTTCCTGAGATAAACTTAGCTCACTCCCTTCCATGCCGCTCTCGGCCAATACGAAACTCGGAGTTTACGAAATTCTAGCGCCCCTTGGCGCGGGAGGCATGGGCGAAGTATATCGCGCACGCGACACCAAGCTCGATCGTGAAGTAGCAATCAAGATCCTACCGGCCGCCGTCTCGGGCGACCCGGAGCGCCTGGCCCGCTTCGAGCGTGAAGCGAAAGTCCTCGCATCGCTGAACCACCCCAACATCGCGCAGATCTACGGCTTCGAGGAGTCCGACAACGGCTGCGCGTTGATCATGGAACTGGTCCCGGGTCAAACGTTGAAAGGGCCGCTTCCAATCGACACGGCGCTGAAATATGCGCAGCAGATCGCCGACGCCCTGGAAGCGGCTCACGAAAAAGGGATCGTCCATCGCGACCTCAAGCCGGCCAACATCATGATTACGCCCGCGGGTGTCGTCAAGGTGCTCGACTTTGGACTGGCCGCCCAAACGCGCGACAACAGTTCGGCCAGTGCCGAAAATTCACCCACATTCACCATCAACGCGACGCAAGCCGGCGTAATCCTCGGCACGGCCGCCTACATGTCCCCGGAGCAGGCGCGCGGAGAGCCAGTCGATAAGCGTACTGACATCTGGGCCTTCGGCGTGGTCTTGTTCGAAATGCTCACCGGCCAGCGCCTGCACCAAGGCAAAACCGTTTCCGACGTTCTGGCGAGCGTGCTCAAGGAAGAGCCGGATCTCAACGCGGTCCCGGCAAAAGTGCGGCGCTTGGCCGCGAAATGTCTGGAGAAAGATCCGAGGAAAAGACTGAGGGACATCGGGGATTGGGAGGCGTTGATCGTTGATGAGCTGCCAGCCTTTGCCTCACGGTCGCGGCTCGGAATGAGGGCTGGGTGGGCGCTGGCGGCCGTCAGTATACTGGCGCTGGCCGCGCTTGCATTCGTGCATTTCCGCGAAACGCCGCCTGCCGTACCGCTGCTGAATCTCTCGGCGCCACTCCCGGCGAACGCAACTCCGGGCGCTATCGCATTATCGCCGGACGGGAAACGGCTGGTGATACAGATCAGCGCGGAAAACACGATCCAGCTCTGGCTTCGCTCTCTCGATTCGCTTCAATTTCAACCGCTGCCCGGGACCGACTTCGCCTTCGCTCCGTTCTGGTCTCCCGACAGTAAGTCCATCGGTTTCTTTGCCGCCGGCAAGTTGAAGACCATCTCCGCAGCCGGTGGTCCGCCGCAGGCGCTGTGCGCCGAAACAGGAACGTCCGGCGGCGGGGGAACCTGGAGTCGCGACGGAGTGATTCTCTTCGGGAGTGCAGCCGGCCCGCTACGGCGCGTGAATGCATCCGGCGGGCCCTGTACCGCAGTCACGCGTCCGGAAGGTACGAGCAGTCACCTGGCCCCGGACTTCCTTCCCGACGGCAAGCATTTCGTCTTCGAGGTCAGGGGAGCCGACGAATCGAAGCAGGGTATTTACCTGGCCTCGCTGGACAATCCCGCGCCGCGCCGGCTTTTCGCCGATGTCTCCAGCGCCCTATTCGCTCCTTCTACGCTCGGCAAAGAATACGGCTATCTGCTGTTCTTGCGGGGGAACAACTTGATGGCGCAACCGTTCAACCCGCGAACTCTCCAGTTCGCCGGTGAAGTTTTTCCCACCGGTGCGGAAGCGTCTTTTTCTTCCGTTCGAGCGAGCCTTCTGGCGTCGGTCTCAACCGGCGGCATGTTGGCATATTGCAACACCGGCGGGCGTGCGAGCGCGCAGCTCACATGGCTGGATCGCTCAGGGAAGGAACTCGGCACAGTTGGATCGATTGTCCAGAGCGAGACTCACGTGGCTCTATCTCCGGACGGAAAGACCGCGGCCACACGCCGGAACCAGGAGATCTGGCTTTACGACCTGCAGCGCGGCAACGAATCGCTTCTCACAGCGCCTGATCTGAATGCGAGCCAGCCGGTCTGGTCTCCCGACGGAAACCTGGTTGCGTTCGGTGCGGGCAAGGGACTCTACGTGAAGGATGCTCGCGGCGGCTTGAAAGAAGAGCTTCTGTTCGAAGACGCAAATACCAAAAGGCCCTCGGACTGGTCGCGCGACGGGCATTTTCTCATCTATACGGCAACTGAGGCAACTGATTCAAACACCTACGGGACGATCTGGTACCTGCCGGACCCGCTCGACAAACCAGGCAAGGGCCAGCCGGTTCAATTCGCGGGGGCGGAGCAGGGCGGGAGCCAGGGCCAGCTCTCCCCGGACGGCCGCTGGCTCGCCTACAGTGGATTGGGGGCCACCTCTGGAACCGACGTATACGTCCGCCCCTTTCCTTCCGGCCCAGGCCGCTGGAAGATCTCGGCCGGCGCAAGGATCAACGTAGAGCCCCGCTGGCGGCGTGACGGAAGGGAATTGTTCTATCTGGAAGGCCTGTCCCCGGTTCAACAGCTAATGGCAGTTTCAGTGCAGGCTGGGCCGCGCGGCGATTTCGAGGCCGGAGTCCCGCGAGCGCTGTTCGAGTTTGGCGGGAGCAGCTACGTGCCGAATCTCAACATCTTTTCCTACGATCCCAGCGCGGATGGCCAGCGCTTCCTGGTGTTCCGACGATCGGGCGACAGGCAGCCAGTCGTGAACGTGATCAGCAACTGGGAAAAATTCGCGCTGGGGAACAAGTGAAGCTATGACGCTGCGTGCGGGAGAAAAACTCGGACCTTATGAACTCATCGCGCCCATTGGCGCGGGAGGCATGGGCGAGGTCTACCGCGCACGCGACATCAAGCTGGAACGTGAAGTCGCTATCAAGGTGTTGCCCGAGGCCGTAGCGCGAGATGCCGAGCGCCTGGCTCGCTTCGAGCGTGAAGCGAAAGTTCTGGCATCGCTGAACCACCCCAACATCGCGCAGATCTACGGCTTCGAAGAATCGGGCAACGGCTGCGCGTTGATCATGGAACTGGTCCCGGGACAAACGTTGAAAGGGCCGCTGCCTCTCGACACGGCGCTGAACTATGCGCAGCAGATCGCCGGCGCGCTCGAAGCGGCTCACGAAAAAGGGATCGTGCATCGCGATCTGAAGCCGGCCAACATCATGATCACGCCGGAAAGCATGGTGAAGGTGCTCGATTTTGGACTCGCGGCCCAAATGCGCGACAATGCCTCGGCCAATCCAGAGACATCGCCCACCTTCACCATCAACGCGACGCAAGCCGGCGTGATCCTGGGCACCGCGCCGTACATGGCGCCCGAGCAAGCCCGCGGCAAGGCGGTGGATAAACGCGCGGACATCTGGGCGTTCGGCTGTGTGCTGTACGAAATGCTGACCGGCAAGCAAGCGTTCACGGGCGAGACGACTACGGATATCTTGGCGGCGGTGGTGAAGACCGAGCCGGATCTTACACCAGTGCCCGTGGAAGTCCGTCGGCTCATCCGGCGCTGCCTTGAAAAGGATTCAAAAAAGCGCCTGCGAGATATTGGAGACGCTTGGGAGCTGATGGAGGAAACGCAAGCGCCAGCGCCCGGGCCAGTGACTAGGAGCGCGTGGCCATGGATCATTGCCGTGGTACTTTTCCTGATCGCCGCAGCCGCGGCCTTCGGCTGGTGGCGCGGCAGCCAGCCTGTCGAACAGCCGCAGATCCGGTTGGATGTCGATCTCGGTCCGAACGTTTCACTGACGACGCCCACCGGCAGCAGCAACGTCATCATCGCCCCGGATGGAACGCGCTTGGTCTATCTCGCGGATGTCGGGGGCGGCCAGAGCAGTCTCTTTATCCGCAGATTGGATCAGACTAAGGCCATCGAACTCCCAGGCACGCACCACGCGAACTCGCCTTTCTTTTCGCCGGACAGCCAATGGGTAGGTTTCGCCATCGGTGAAAGGCTATATAAGGTATCGGTGGAAGGCGGCGCGGCCGTTCCACAGGGCGAGACGAATGGTTCCTCAACCGGGTCAAGCTGGGGCGCGGATGGATATATCACGACGGCCGTGCTACTCAAAAGCTTGTTCAGGACCCCCTCCAGCGGAGGCGCCGCGGTTCCTCTCGCGGAACTCGCCAAAGGGGAATTCACTTTCGTTGCGCCCCAAATCCTGCCTGGAGGCCAAGCAATTCTGTACTCGGCTTATACGGGGGCACGAAATGATCCAGACCGAGCCAGGATCGAGGTTCTATCGTTGCGTGACCATAGTAGAAAGATGGTGTTCCAGGGAGGCACTTCCGCCCGGTATCTGGCTACCGGGAAAAAGTCCGGCTACCTGGTTTATGCCAACAGGAGCACGTTGTTCGCGGTCCCGTTTGACCTGGACCATCCGGAAAAGCCGGGCACTCCCGTTTCCGTGTTGGACGATGTGGGGTTCAATCCCGGGACTTACGAATCTCAGTTTGATGTGTCGCGGACCGGAACCATGGTGTACCGTAAAGCCGGCGGCGCCGCGGACGGAATGACGACCATTCAGTGGGTGGACGCAGCAGGTAAGAAGGAGCCGCTGGTCTCGAAGCCGGGCGGCTACGTGTATGTTCGCCTTTCGCCTGACGGCAGGCGATTAGCGGCGGAGGTTCTGGAGGAAACGGGCAAGGACATCCAAGTTTACGACTTCGAGCGCGAGACCTGGACGCAACTGTCGGCCGGGGGATTTTTTTTCAAACCCGCCTGGAGTTCGGACGGGCAATCCGTCGTGTTTGGAGCCTTGAACGGGTTGTACTGGGCTCGATCCGACGGGGCGAGCCAGCCGCAACCACTCTCAACAAAACAGTCGGAGTCCGTCCCAGAGCCTTGGTCGATGACGCCGGATGGAAAGCGCCTGGTATTTTCCGACGGAAGCGTAAACTCCTCGCAGCTTTGGAGCGCGCCCTTGGAGAGTGTCGGCGGCCGGTTGAAGGCAGGCACGCCGGAGCAGATCCTCAAGAGCGCGTTCAGGGACACTGAAGCGCTACTCTCGCCCGACGGCAAATGGCTGGCCTACGAATCGAACTCCTCCGGAAGCGATGAAATCTACGTGCGCGCATTCCCGGATAACGGAGGCCTGTGGAAGATTTCAAACAACGGCGGACACAACCCGATTTGGTCGCGCAACGGCCATGAGCTGCTCTATCAGGCGGGAGACCAGATGATGGCGGTGAGCTACTCGGCGAAAGGCGGCACGTTCGCGCCGGAAAAGCCTCGCGTATGGCTGGCTAAGGTGGGAGGAACGGCCTGGGATCTTTCTCCGGATGGAAAGCGGCTGCTGGTGCTGGCGCCAGTGGGCTCGCCCGATGCGGCCAAAGCGGAGCATGAAGTGGTGCTGTTCCAAAACTTCTTCGAATACCTGCGGCAGAAGGCGCCGGTAAGCAAATGATCCAGGATCTGAAAGAGGTGGGCTATGGTTTGCTCACCGCCCGCAGGTAAGCGAGAATCGCGTCGAGCTCTGCATCGCTGTACCCTTCGATCACAGAGGCGTGCCGCCAAGCGCTACCATCGCTGATCTTCACCGATCCCGGCTCGGCATTTCGTTCCACCGGCGGCACTGACGTTAGATCGTAGAACAGCGTGCCTTGCTTGCTCTCACTCAATACCAACACCGGCATCGATTCGCCGTCCACGGTCCCCGTCTTCACGTTCTGTGTCGCCAGCGCCTTGAGCGCCATAACAGAACCTGGGATTTGTGTGAAGGGAGCCGCCACTGAAATTCCGAAACCGCCCACTTGATGACACGTGGAGCAGCGTCCAAAGCCGCGAGTGGCTTCAGTGAACAGCCGCGCCCCTCGAGCCGCTTCGCCCGTGAGTGCCGGTGTGGAGGAAGCCGCTTCGCCAACATCTCGACTCGAAACGCCATTGAGCGTGGCAACGTACGCCACCACTTCCGCCAAATCGCCCTTCGATAACGTCGCGCTGAACGACGGCATGCCCGTTCCAGGCACGCCACGCGTAACCACGCTATTGATATACGCCTCACTAAATCCGCGGCCCGCCAAACGAGGAGCGCCGCTTGCTCCGCCTTTGGGTCCATGGCAATATCCAGTGGCGCAAGTTTTCGCAAACACCTGTTCGCCGCGTCTGGGTATCTTCTGCGCCGCGCAGCACAGCGCCATCGCACACATGACCGCTAGAACCTTCATCGCGATCCCTCCGGCAGTGCAAACACCACCAGCGTCGATCCCAGCCGCCAATCCTGATCCGGAAACAACGCGAGAACCGCGCCTCCCACCACCGACGAATGCCATCCCGTGGATGTCGCGATGTACTGCCGCCCGTTCACTGCATATGCTACCGAGCCTCCGCGATTCCCCGCACCGGTTTGATAACTCCACAGCTTGTTTCCGTTCTTGGCGTCCAGCGCGAAAAACTCGCCTTCCGGATTTCCGGTAAACACCAAATCGCCCGCCGTCGCGAGCATCGAAGCCAGCAGCACATATTTGTACGGAACGCTCCACAGGCGCTGGGCCGTCACCGGATCCCAGGCATCGATATGGCTGTAAGTGCTGCGGCCGGGCGGCAGTTTAATAGGAAAGTCCCCGTTCATGTAGTTCTGCCCTTCTTCCGGCGCATTATTGTTCGGCGTAACGTCGCTGCACAATTCGTTGACGGGTACGTAAAGAAAGCCGGTGCGCGGCGAATACGCCATCGAGTTCCAACTTTTTGCTCCGGCCGCACTGGGACAGATAAACGTCGTTTTACCTAGCCCCGGTTCATTCCGGCCCACCAGTTTCCCGTCTTCGGTAATGCCGGTAATCCAGGTCTGCAAATCCGGAACCGAAAACACTCGCAGTAACTCGCCGGTGGCGCGATCCAGAACCGACGTCATGCCGCTCTTATTCATGTGCACCAGCACCTGCCGCATTCGGCCGCGAATCTCGCGATCCATCAACAGCACTTCGTAGGCGGAGTCGTAATCCCACACGTCGTCGTGGACTTCCTGGTGATGCCAGCGCAGCTTCCCGGTGTCGGGGTCCAGCGCCACCACGCTCGCGGTGTAGAGATTCAGGTCCTTACTCTTATCAGCGCCGGCAGGCACACGCTCAGCATCGTAAAAGTCGGCCGCGGCGTTGCCTGTGCCCCAATAGACCAGATTCAGCGCCGGATCATACGAACCCGTCAGCCAGGGAGCGCCGCCTCCGAATTTCCAACTATCGCCTTTCCATGTCTCATGCCCTTTTTCACCCGGCCCGGGAATCACGTACCAGCGCCAGGCTAGACGCCCGGTCTTGGTGGAAAACGCCGTGATGTATCCGCGATGCGCTCCATCGCCGTTGGTGCCGCCCACAATCACCTTGTCCTTCACCACCAGCGGCGCGGCGTTGATGTTGCAGCCGCACTGCTGCACGTCGTCGACGTTCACGCGCCACACCAGCCGTCCGGTCTTTTGATCCAACGCCACAACGTAGTCGTCCTTGGTGCCGAAAAACACCTTGCCATCGCCGATGTCCAACCCGCGATTGCCTACGAAACCGGGAACGCTGCGCGGCCCTTCCGGATATTTGTAGTTCCAGATCTCGTGCCCTGTCGCCGCGTCCAAGGCAAACACGTGCGCCCGCGCCGTGATCAGGTACATCACTCCGTCCTGCACAATGGGCGTCGCTTGCAGGTTTTCCGCGTAATCGCCGGTCTGAAACAGCCAGGCGGGCGTGAGTGTTTTGACGTTCTCTCTATTGATCTGATCCAGCGCGCTATAGCGCCACGAGAAATCGGTCCCGCCGTAGTGCGGCCAATCGGCGTGGGTGGCCCCGGCATCCTGTGCCAGAGCGGAAGAAAGTGCGAAAAGGATCGTAAGCAGGATCGGCGGAAATCGCATGGTGTTTATCATATGTGAATTTGATCCGCAGCGATGCTCGACCGTCCATTGCGCTAGAATCATGGAACTGTGGCCGGGGAAGTTTCTAGGGATAGTTGTGCAATGGAGGACTTTGTCTAAATGTTGACGAATATCCGG
>JBEKRO010000037.1:0-55555 GCA_049518655.1 Bryobacteraceae bacterium
CATCGAGCTGCAGCTCGACGATATCTACAAGGCCCCGGAAGTTGCAGAGATGGCCGAAAAGATCGCGGGGCCAAAGCTTTACGCAAAAACGTGGATGGAACAGTACCACCAGATTCTGAATGCACTCAGCACCGAACGCGTCGTCACCATCGTGACCATTGGCCTTATCGGAGTGGTGGCCGCCCTCAATATCCTGATCACGTTGATCATGATGGTGATGGAGAAGAACCGTGACATTGCCGTACTGATGTCCATGGGCGCCAAGCGCCAGCAGATCCGGCGAATCTTTATGCTGCAAGGCTTGTTGATTGGATCCGTCGGCACCGCCTTCGGACTCACGCTCGGTTACTCGGTATCGATTCTCGCCGATCACTACCGCTGGCTGCGCTTAAGCGAAGACGTTTATTCGATCAGCTATGTGCCCTTCAATCCGCGTTGGGAGGACGGCATTTGGATCGCCGCCGCCGCGATCCTCGTGAGCTTAATTGCGACGCTGTACCCCGCGAAGGCGGCCACCGCCATTGCGCCGGTAGAAGCGCTTCGTTATGAATAGGCGTTAGCCGCATGCGTGCGGTTCGTAAATACAAAAAGGATCCTGGCCCAGCGGATCGCCGGTAGCTTCGTACGCCCGGGCACGCGATCCGCCGCACAGCGCATGATACTCGCAGTGGCCGCAACGTCCCTGAAATTGCGCCGGATCGTGCAGCGATTGAAAGACCGGGGCGTTACGGTAGACGTCGGCAAGACGGTCTTTGCGAACGTTTCCCAGCGCCATAGGCAGAAAGCCCGCGGGACAAATCTCGCCGGTGTGCGATACAAACACGATGCCGTGTCCGTCTCGGATTCCGAATCCACGAGATGCCGGGCTTCGTCTGATCTGATCGCCGGCGAGTCCTTCGGCGCGCATTCTGTTCAAAGCAATCCGTCGATAAGACGGCGCTTCCGTCGTCGCCACGGTGAATGGCGCGAACTTGGACCTTTCGTAAATCCAATTCATCAGCTCCTCGCCTTGCTCGGGAGTTAGCGGTTGCAGCACTTTGCCGCGTCCCACCGAAATCAAGAAGAACAGGCTCCAGCGCGACACGTTCAGCGGTCTGAGAAGTTGGTAGATCGCCGGGATATCGTCGGCGGTTTCGGCGGACACCAGCGTGTTCACCTGCAGCGGCATGCCGAGTTCTTGGGCCCACACGATTGCCTGCATCGTCCGGTCGAACGTGCCGGCTACGCCGCGGATGGAGTCATGCCGCCCGGCTGTCGATCCGTCCAGACTCAGGCCCAAGCCTTCGACGCCGTGCTGCTGGAGGCGCATCAAGACATCGTCGGTAAGCGCTGGGGAGGCGGCCGGAGTGATGGAGACGCCGATTCCCAGGCTGCGCGCCGCATCGATCAGCTCGTAAAGATCTTTGCGGGCCAGCGGATCGCCACCCGTCAAGATCAGCTGCGGAAGCGGGTCGCCAAATTCAAGAATCTGGCGCAGAAACGCAACGCCTTCGTCGAAACTCAGCTCGCGAGGGTGAGGCGTGGCCACGGCCTCCGCCCGGCAATGCCGGCACGCCAGCGGGCAGGCCTGCGTCATTTCCCAATAAACGTTCAGAGGCGTCTGCGCGTAGTCACGCAGCTTGCGGTGCGAGGAGCCATTCTGCTCTGTCCAGTGTGCCGGCATATGGCAATGCCAAGCAAAAATGGGGCCATCCCGCAACAACCCCTCTCAGATGCATCACCCATTGGGATCTAACGGCCTCAGTGACCGTCGTGATCGGGGTCACCTTGCGCCATGTCGTTTGATTCGGTGGCCTTTTTGCTCAACACCACGGAGTCTTGCGGTTGCTGTTCATTCTGACTGTTCTTGTTGGTCTGCGTGCTTTGCTGATGCTGCTGAGTTTGATAGGCCTGTGCAGCTTGCGAACTGCCGGATATGCCGTTAATCATGAAGTTCTCCTGATGCCTTGCTTATCGAGCGGCGGAGGAAAAGTCTTAGCGGCGCGATAAACTAAGCCTGTAGACACCTTCATGGCTTGGCCGGTGTTGTTGCTGGCCCGCGAGTTGGATCTCGGGGGCAGCGAGCGCCAGATGACTGAGATCGCGAAGACGCTGGATCGTTCGCGATTTTCTCCGCACGTTGGATGCTTTCGCCCGCAGGGGATCCGCCACGCGGAACTCGCCGCCACCGGTGTGCCCATCGTTCACTTTCCGGTGGACTCCTTCGCGTCCTATGGAGCGCTTCGAGAGGCGTGGAAGCTCGCACGCTATATCTGGCGGCACAACATCCGGCTGGTGCACACCTTCGATTATCCGCTCACCGTTTTCGCCGTTCCCGTTGCGCGCTGGTCGACGCGAGCGGTGGTGTTGTCCAGCCAGCGATCGCATCGCTCATTGATACCCCGCAAATACCGGCCACTGGTTCGAAAGACGGATCAGATGGCGCACGCCGTGGTGGTGAATTGCGAATTCGTGCGGCAACATTTGCAGAACGATGAGGGCGTCCCCAGTGGACGCATTCGGCTCTGTTACAACGGCGTGGACCTCGAAGAGTTTCAACCGCGAGAAACTCCACGCGATTCACTCGCCATCGGGGTGGTCTGCGCGCTGCGGCCGGAGAAGGACCTGGGAACGCTGGTGGAAGCGTTTGCCCGGATCAGGCGTCCGGGATTGAGGCTGGTGATTGTCGGGAGCGGCTCCATGCTGGACCAACTGCGTAGGCAGGTGGAGGCAAGGGGACTGGCGGGCGATTGCACCTTCGTTCCTCGCACCGGCCAAGTAGCCGAATGGCTGCGGGCGATCGACATTTTTGTTTTGCCGTCGCAATCGGAAGCGCTGTCCAATTCGCTGCTGGAGGCCATGGCGTGCGGCTGTTGTCCGGTTGCTTCCCGAGTTGGCGGAAACGTGGAACTGATCCGCCACGGCGAGAACGGGATGCTGTTTGAGGCGGGCGATGTCGATCGATTGAGCCATGTTCTCGATACGCTGGTGGAACTCCGGGTGCTCCGCGAGCAACTGGCCGCCAGAGCGCGCTGCACAGCGGAGAAGTTTTCGATCGGTTCGTCGACCCGGCGGATGGAGGAAATTTATACGGAACTGCTCGAAGGGTCCGGCAGGCAATGGTAGTGGGCCATCCATTGCGGTCCAATCTTGGACCAGGAATACTGTGCGCACTGGACCCGGGCATTCGCCGCAAGACGCGAAGCCAGGGCGGGCTCTTCCAGCAGGCGCAGGGCACAGGCGGCCATGGCCTGGTGATCGTTGGGCATGAAGAGCAGACCGGTGTTCTGATCTTCCACGATGTTGGGGATGCCCCCGGCGCTGCTGGAGACGATGGGAAGTCCCGAAGCGAAGCATTCCAATAGCGAGAGCGGCATGTTGTCGGCGTCCGGGCTCATGAGATAGATGTCGGCGGAATCATACAGCGCGCCCATCGATGCGGGTGAAACAGAACCGATGAATTGTGTTTGGCGCAGACCAAGCGATATTGCCAGGGATTGGAGCGCGGGCCGCAGCGGTCCATCGTGCGCAATCAAGAGGCTCGCTTCGGGATAGCGCCGTTGAATGATGGCGAACGCGCGCAAGGTGCAAGCGGGGTTGTACTCGGAGGCGAGGCCGCGATTGTGGAGGAAAACGGGACGAGGACGGAGCCGGTCTCGATAGCGAAGTGGATTCGTTTCGGCAACGTTGTAGATGCGCGTGGCGTTCAGGCCGAAGCGGGCGAATACATCCACGAGATAGTCCGACGGAACGATGAGAATCGTGGCCAGGCGCATCAGGCGGCGCGCAACGGGCCAGTGCGCCAGGTGGTCTTCGGCACGGCCATCGTGATAGTTGAGGATGGTTGGCTTCCCAAGAACGCGCGCCAGCAATAGAGCAGAAGCGGGGGCGAGGTAGAACGCGAAATATCCCGGGGTGAAAATGTGCAAAATATCCGCTCGACCGATGCTGGCGGCTAGTCGTGCGAGATAAAGAACGAGAGTAATCAGGGTTCGCACGTACTTCATGCTCAGCGCGGCGGGCAGGCGGGGATTGACCGGCAGAAACTGAACTTGAACGCTTGGCTCCGCCGCCAGACGGTGCAGCAAGTGGCTGGCCTGGATGGATTGACCGCCGATGATGTTGAGCGATGGACCGATCAGAAGTACGCGGATGGGGGAGGCCAGCGGGGAAACCTTGACGGGGCGGGTGTCGTGGCTGGCGTTCGCCAAAACAGTGGGTTTCGTCTTCAGCATCGCGTTACCGTTGTTGCTGGTCCGCCGGATGGACCGCGTGGAGTACGGGCTGTACAAACAGGCGTTTCTCATCGTCACGACGGCCATGACCGTGCTTCCTTTGGGCGTTGGCATGAGCGCCTTCTACTTCCTGCCAAGGGAAAAGACGCGACAGCGCGAAACTGTTTTGAACATTGTGCTGTTTCATGTTGCGGTAGGCGGGCTGGCCTGCGGCGCTCTGGTTCTCTATCCCTCGATTCTTATCGTCATCTTCGGCGACGCGCGGCTCGCCCCCTATGCGGCTTGGATCGGCGTCACGATTCTGTTCTGGATCACGGGGGCTTTCCTCGATATGCTCCCGGTCGCCCATGACGAGATCCGGCTGGCGTCGGCGTTCATCATCGGAATCCAGGCGTCGCGAGCGCTGATCTTCGTGGGAGCCGTACTGTTCTTTGGGACGTTGAGGTCGCTGCTCGCGGCAGCGGTTCTTCACGGAGCGATCCAGACCGTGGCGTTGGCGTGCTACCTGCAGTCCCGCTTTGCTGGATTCTGGCGTGCATGGAACCCTCGAATCTTGCGCGATCAGTTGTCTTACGCCATTCCGCTCGGCGCCGCCGGGATTCTGGTGATCGTCCAGACCGACCTGCACAACTATTTCGTGTCGAATCATTATGGACCCTCTTTGTTCGCGGTATACGCGCTGGGCACGCTGCAGTTGCCGCTGATGGGCCTGATTCAAGAGGCGACCAATTCGGTTCTGATCACCCGCGTCAGCATCCTGGAGAAACACAACGAACCTCATGAGATTGTGTTGCTGCTGGCGCGGGCGGCGCGTAAGCTCGCGGTAGTCTACTTCCCGGTCTACGTCTTTCTGATGGTGGCCGGACGCGAGTTCATCCGGGTGTTGTTCACCGCGCGCTTCGCCGACAGCTGGCCGATCTTCGCAACGAATCTCACGCTGCTGCCCCTGGGCATTCTGCTGCTGGATCCGCTGTACCGGGCGTTCGAACAAGAAAGGTACTTCTTGTTGCGGCTTCGGGTGGCGTTGGCGGCCGTCTTGATCCTGACGCTTGGGCTGTTCACCGCCCGCATCGGACTGCTGGGGGTGATCGCGGTGGTAGTCATCATCGGCGCAACGGAACGGGCAGTGATGGCGATTCATTTTGCGCGGCTGTTGGGTGTTACCGCGCGCGATGCGGTATTGCTGCGCGACATCGGTAAGCTCGCGATCGCGGCACTGGCCGCCGGATCGGCCGCGGAGGTTGTCCGGCAATTTCTCTTGGGTCAGAGCGCTCTGGCCGTACTGGCGGGATGTGGCGCGACTTTCGGCTTGGTCTATCTGGCGGCCGTTTATCTGGCAAACTGGGCGCGCTGGTTGCCGGTTCCTTTGGCGAGTAAAGCTACTTCGGCGGGAGTGAGCTCGCGGTAGCGGCCGATAGGAAGATCGCCGATGCGCAAGCCGCCGATTTCGGTGCGCACCAACTTCAGCACCTTGCTTCCAATGGCTTCGATCATGCGGCGCACCTGCCGGTTGCGGCCTTCGTGAAGGGTGATCTCGATGAACGAGTATTGCGCGGAATCGCGGACGCGCTTCACTTGCGCGGGTTGGGTTGGGCCATCGCTCAATACCACGCCCGAGCGCAACTGCCGCAGCTGTTCGTCGCTGAGCAATGTGGACGATTTCACCAGGTACGTCTTGGAAACTTTGTAATCGGGATTGGTGACGCGCTCGGCAAATCGCGTGTCGCTGGTGAGCAGCAACAGTCCGCTGGTGTCCAGATCCAGGCGGCCGACCGGCACCACCCAGCGTCCGGCGTCTTGAATGAGATCGTACACCGTGGGGCGTCCTTCGGGATCCTTGAAGGTGGTGAGGTAACCGGTGGGTTTGTACAGCAGCAGATAGATTTTTTCGGCCGCCTGGACGGGTTTGTCGTCCAAAGTGACTTTGTCGCGCGCCAGGTCCACCCAATGGTCGGGAGTCTGGATCAGCTTTCCGTTCACTTTGACGCGGCCGGCGCCGATCCATTTGCGCGCGACGGTTCGCGATCCCAGGCCCGCCTTGGAGAGCACGCGCTCCAGGGTCTTCAGCGGGCGCTTGCCGGGCGGCGGCTTCTTCACGCCAATACACTAGCATGCGGTGTAGTTCGGAATCGGGACGGTTTTTCTCCGCCTGGTGTAGTCTAAATGTGCGGCATTTCCTGGCATGCGGAAAGTCACGCTGATCCGGGGCGCGCGGCAGTTACTCACCTTGCGCGGCCCGAGCGGCCCCCGTCGCGGGACCGATCTCGAGAATCTGGGAATCATTCAAGACGGCGCGGTACTGATCACCGATGGCCTGATCGTAGAAGTGGGCCCCAGCCGGCGGTTGGAAAATCTTGCCGCGGCGCGCGGCGCCGAAGAGATCGACGCGAGCGGATGCGTGGTGATGCCGGGCTTCGTCGATAGCGACATTCGTTTGGTGCGGAACCAGCAGGAACTGACGCCCCGCATGCTGAAAACTCTCGCGCTGCACGCCGTAGATGAAGCCGTGCGGTGCGGAACCACGGCGATGGAAGCCAAATCCGGTTTGGGGCTCACCGAGGCAGGAGCGCTGAAGATCTTGCGCGTATACGCCTCGCTGCGGGAGCTTCCGCTGACATTCGTGTCGACGTTTCTGGCGGGCGGCGTCACACCGGGATTTTGCGAACGGTGGCTGCCGGTGGTGCGGCGCCGCAAGTTGGCCCAGTTCGCCGAGATTGGATGCGAAGCCGAAGCCGGCCGTTTTCTGACTCTCGCGCGCGAACTGGGTCTGGGAGTGAAGGTGGGCGCCGGAGCGATTGCGATGGCCGTTGAGATAGGCGCCTCTAGCGTGGACGACGTGGTGCAGGCAACGGGGCGCGATGCCATGCTTCTGGCGCACTCGCAGACCATTGCCACCCTGTCGCCGAGCGTCGCGTTTCATGGAGAGGAGGAGCGCTACGCTCCGGCGCGCCTGCTGATCGATAACGGCGCAGCGGTGGCGCTCGGGACCGGTCTTCATCAACCCAACATGCAGATTCCGATCGCGGTGGCGTGCCGTTCCATGAATATGACGGCCGCCGAGGCGATCGTGGCCTCCACCATCAACGGGGCGCATGCGATGGGGCGCGCGGGAAGCATCGGGTCCATCGAAGCCGGCAAGAGCGCGGACCTGGTGATTCTCGGCCTACCGGATTATCGGGAGTTGCCGTATCATTTTGGAGTGAACCTGGTGAACCTGGTGATGAGCCAAGGGGCGGTGCTGGTGGAAAGGTCTGAGGTGAAGTGGCCGGCCCCGTAATAGAATGTGTCGCCAATTTTTCCGAGGGACGCGATGCGGCTACCGTACGGGCCATTGAAGACGCCATCGCCTCATCGGCCGGCGTGCTGGTGCTGCGGGTTGAAAGAGACACGGATCATAATCGGTCTGTAATTACGTTCGCGGGATCGCCGGATGCGGTGTCGGAAGGCGCCCTGCGCGGGATCGCGGTAGCAGTGGAGCGCATCGATCTGCGCAGGCACGCGGGTGTGCATCCCCGGATGGGCGCGGCGGATGTAGTGCCGTTCGTTCCCTTGGAAGGCGTGACGCTGGAGGATTGCGTGGCCATCGCGCGGCGCACCGGCGAAGAGGTGTGGAAACGGCTGGGAGTGCCGGTGTACTTTTACGAAGCCGCGGCCCTCAGCCCCGATCGCCGGATGCTCGAGAATTGCCGGCGCGGAGGCTTCGAGAACCCGAAGATTGCACCGGATCTGGGGGGGCCCGCGCTGCATTCTTCGGCGGGAGCATGCATCATCGGAGCACGAAAGATACTGATCGCGTTCAATATCAATCTGCAGACGGATGACGTCACGGTGGCGCGGGAGATCGCTCGGAAGATTCGTACATCGTCGGGCGGAATGCCTTTCGTGAAGGCGCTGGGGCTGTCCCTGGCCGGGCGTGGGCTGGCTCAGGTGTCTATGAATCTCACCGATTTCGAGCAGACGCCCCTGCATCAGGTGTTCGATGCGGTGCGGCAGGAAGCAGCGGAACGCGGCGTGGACATCGCAGGCAGCGAGATTATCGGTCTGGTGCCGAAAAAGGCGCTGGAAGACGCGGCGGCGCATTATTTGCAGTGTGAGAACTTCGACAGCGGGCTGGTGCTGGAGAATCGGCTGCAAAACGTGCGGCGGGCGTTAGAATAAGCTTAGTGCTGGTTTCCATCAACCCCCAACCGCAGAGGCCGCCCTGGCTGCGCGCGCCCGCGCCTTCCGGCGATAACTATCACGAACTGAAGCGCCTGGTGCGGGAGCTGAATCTGCACACGGTGTGCGAGAGCGCGGCGTGCCCCAATGTAGGCGAATGCTGGAACCAGCGCACGGCGACGTTCATGATCCTGGGCAATGTGTGTACCAGGCGCTGCGGTTTTTGCGCCGTGCAAAAGGGTCCGCCGATGACGGTGGATTATGACGAGCCTCGACGAGTGGCGGAGGCGGTGGCCACGCTGGGTTTGAAGTACGCGGTGGTGACGAGCGTGAATCGCGACGATCGGAAAGATGGCGGGGCCCAGTTGTTCGCGCTGACCATCGAAGCGATTCGTACCCGCATTCCGGGCTGCAAAGTGGAAGTGCTGATGCCGGATTTTCAGGGATCGCACGCCGCTATGGATATGGTGATGAATGCGCATCCCGATGTGCTGAATCACAACACCGAAACGGTACCCAGGCTGTACCGGCAAGTGCGCTTGGGAGCGCGGTACGAGCGATCGCTCGACATGCTGGCCTACGCCAAGCAGACGTCGCCTGATGTGCCCACGAAGTCGGGCCTGATGCTGGGGCTGGGCGAGACAGGCGACGAAGTCCGGCAGGTGATGCGGGATCTGCGTGCGCATCACGTGGATATTCTTACCCTCGGGCAGTATCTGCGGCCATCGCTGAAGCATCTTCCGATCATTCGCTACATTCCGCTCGAAGAGTTTGCCGAATTGAAGCGGTATGGATACGAGCTGGGGTTCGCGCATGTGGAGTCGGGCCCATTGGTGCGCAGCTCCTATCACGCGAGCGACGCGGTCTAGCGCGCAGTGGGACCAGCGGTGAAGACACGCTGCACTTGGGCGCGCGATGAACTCTCGGTTGCTTACCACGACACGGAGTGGGGCATGCCTTTGCACGATGACCGTGGATTATTTGAGCTTCTGATTTTAGAAGGAGCGCAGGCTGGCCTGAGTTGGATCACGATTCTCAAGAAGCGACCCGCCTACCGCAAGGCGTTTGACCGGTTCGATGCGCGCAAAGTGGCGCGCTATGACGAGGCCAAAATTGCCGCCTTACTCGCCAACGAGGGAATCGTGCGCAACCGGCTGAAGATTCGCGCGACGGTGCAAAACGCCCAGGCCTTTTTGGCGGCCCAAAAGGAATTTGGCAGTTTCGATGGATACGTGTGGCAATTTGCCGGCGGACAGCCGATCGTGAATCGCTGGCGGCGCTCCGATCAATTACCGGCTCGCACCGAACAATCGGATGCGATGAGCAAGGATCTTGCCAAGCGCGGTTTCAAGTTCGTCGGTTCCACCATCTGCTATGCATTTATGCAGGCCACTGGCATGGTCAACGATCATCTGGTGGATTGTTTCCGCTACAGGGAGTTGACCGGCCGCACAGGCGGAAGCAAATCAAATGGCCGTCCCGAGCGATGATCTGGTTCGGGATGCGCGATTGCACCTGTGCGCGAAACGTATTCACGTCCATGATGAAGACGCGCGTCTTGGGATTTTGAAGCGCCTGCGGCAATTGATCCGCTTCTAAAACCGGCACAAAGTAACGGTCGCCGTACCAGAGCAACTCGTTCATCTCGTCAAAGCGCGGAGCGCCATCATCGTAAAAAGTAATCAGCTCGCCGGGAGCCGTCGCGCCGGTGGATGCTCGAGCGATGGGCCGCGTGTCGATGGCGTGTAGATTAACAGGCGGCCGGATTGCGATTCCGACGACCAAAATCGCGAGCAACGGCGTCAATACCCGCAGGCCGTTGCGCACATAGCGTTCGGGAACAAGCCACAGAAGTCCGATGGCTGAGAGAATCGCGAAGGCCGGATAGGCGGGCAGCATGTAGCGTAGAACCCGGCTCTTGGTGATGGCGCACAGCACGTAGACGACGGCGGCCCAAAGAATGAGAATGCGCAATGTGCGATTCTTCTTGCGAACAACCACGACCATCCCCGCGATCATGGCGGGTAGCCACGGCCAATAGGATTTCGCGATCATCCAAATGTATTCGAAAGCGCCGGTATAGCGCCGCCACGCCGGCGACAGCGATCCATACACTTCCTGATTGAAATACATGGAACTGCGCAGGAAAAAATCGGCGCCATATCTGTAAATCCATTGTGCGTACCAGGCGGCGGGCGGGAGAAACGCGATCAATGCCGCTCCCAATAGGTAACGCAGCGGCGGCCGGCGGCGATTGACGATCAGATCGACGGCGAAGAGCAGGGGAATGCTAAACCCGGCCATCGCGCGAGTAAGCTGGGCGAAGGCGGCGAATAAACCCGCAACCAGCAACCAACCGGGGTGGTCTTCGGCCAGCAGCCAAGCGCAAACGGCAGCCAGAAAAAAGAAGGTAAACGGAACGTCGGTCATGGCGCGCGCGGTATATTTCACAAAATAAATGCTGGTCGCCATGACGAACATCGCGAGCACGCCGGTGAACGCATCGCCGGTCAACCGGCGTCCCAGCCAGGCCACCAGGAGAATCACTCCCAGCCCGCACAGCGCCGACGGAAGCTTGGCGAGCGGATCGGACAATCCGAAGGGGATGAACAGCGCAGCTTGCATCCAGGAGAACAGGGGCGGATGCTCGATCGCCGGACCGCCGTTGCTTTCGATCTCCAGCCAATGGCCCGATAAAACGACGTGCTTGGCGACTAAGGCATAGCGCGCATCGTCGTAACCGGCCAGATCGCCGACACGGATTGGCGCTAAAAGCAAAATGGCGGAGAGCGCGGCAAGGATCCAGAAGTATCGGGCTGGAGTCGAAAGCGGATCGAACAACCGTCCATTATTGCATGTAGAATTGCCTTATCCCGCCGTGCCCGAACTCCCGGATATCGTCGTCTATATTGAAGCGCTGGAGAAACGCATCCTCGGGCAGGTGCTGGAAGGCATCCGGCTGGTGAGTCCGTTCCTGCTGCGCACGGTGGATCCGCCGCTTGCGAGCGCCCAGGGGAAACGCGTTCGCGAACTACGGAGGGTAGGGAAGCGCATCGCGATCGGCATGGAGGACGAAATCTGGCTGGTTCTGCATCTCATGATCGCGGGACGTTTGCACTGGCAAAAGCGTGGCGCCAAAGTATCGCGCCCACGTGGCCTGGCGGCCTTCGATTTTTCAAATGGAACGCTGGTCTGGACCGAGGCCGGATCGAGGAAGCGAGCATCACTGCACGTGGTGCGGGGGGAAGCGGGGCTGAGCGCGCTGGACCCGGGCGGGCTGGAAGTTTTGAATACGGACCCGGATCGTTTCGCAGCGGTCCTGACGTCGGCGAATCACACGCTCAAGCGAGCGCTCACCGATCCCAGGCTATTCAGCGGCATCGGCAACGCATATTCCGATGAAATCCTATTTGAAGCGCGGCTCTCGCCACTGGCGTTAACGCAAAAGCTAAAGCGCGACGAGATCGAGCGTCTGTTCCTGGCGGTGCAGATCACACTCACTCGTTGGGTAGATGAGTTGCGCGCCGAAACCGGCGACGGTTTTCCAGAGAAAGTGACTGCTTTCCGCCCGAACATGGCCGCGCATGGCCGCTACAAAGAGCCTTGCGTGCGCTGCGGCGCTAAGATCCAGCGTATCCGTTACGCGGCCAACGAGACCAACTACTGCCCGCGTTGCCAGACCAACGGAAAGCTGCTGGCCGATCGGGCGCTCTCACGGCTGTTACGCGAGGACTGGCCGCGGACGCCCGAAGAACTCGAGTTGCTAACTAAGAAGTCCTGAGCTGCTAGTGGTGCTCGTGTTCCTCAGGACGGCCGTGCTGTTGTTGGGCGGGACGTCCCTGCGGTGCAGCGTGTCCTTGCGGCGCGGCGTGTCCTTGCGGCGCGGCGTGACCTTCGGGCCGGTTGCCTCCACCCTCGGCGCGCGGCGCGGATGGCCGTGCATATTGCGGACGTTCCGCTGAGCCGCGTTCTGCCGGTGCGGGGCGCGCTGCTGGCCTGCCCGCGAACTCGCCATTGGGCCGTGCCGCAGGCGCTGGACGATTGAAACCGCCGGGCGCTGGGCGGTTGAAAGCGCCAGGAGCCGGACGTTCGCCAACCGGCCCACGCGCGAAGCTTTCACGGGTAGCGGCCGGATGGAAATTCCCGGGGACGCCAGGCCCTGCATGTTCGAAGACACCTCGATTGTAGCCGCCAAAGTGGCCGCGGTTGATTACCGTGGTGCTGTTCGAAATGTATGTGTTGTGGTTATAGACCACCACGCCACCGCGCCAGTTGGGCGCCCAGTTGTGATAGCCCCAACCGTAGTGGGCAAACAGTCCAATGGAAATGCCGACCGCGGCAAATCCAAGTCCCACTCCCAGGGCGAGTCCTATGGGCGGTGGCGCTACATAGAAGCCCGCGTAGGGCGAAACCCACCCGCCGTAGATCCGCCACGGATTATAGTACGGGACGTAAACGAGGCCCGGATTTACGGGAACAATTGTGATGAGGCCGCCGCTGTCGTACACACGCTGTTGCGGCGTGGATCTCAAGTAGCCGGCCTGCTGCGCTTGCACCCGGGCAGCCTGGACGGCGTTCATTACGTCGCCGGGCTGGTTGTAGTACGCATTGCCGAGCGAGGACGTCCAGTTAAAGTTGCGCGCCATATTATCCAGCACAGAGGGGAAAGCGGTCAGAGCTTTTACGCTCGGGTCCCACGGCATGCCATCGGCGATATCGGCGCGCTGTTGCGGCGGCATCCCGGCGGTTTGGCGCGACCAATTATTTGCGTCACTTACTTGCTGGGGGTAAGTGGAAGCGGTCAAAATCTGAGCAACCAGCGAGTCTGGATACAAAGCGATCGGCGCCACCAATTGATCCAGCCCCACCGGATCGAGCGGCGCGTACCCGCCGCCCTGCGCATACAGACTTCCGGATGCGAACGGAATGATTAGAACTGACAACGTCAGCGCGATTGACTGCCGCGCGATTTGATAACCTGAAACTGCCCAGGCTCGCTTCATGGCTGTTCCTTTCCCTTGCTGCACATTACCCATGGACGCGCTTTGGCTCCAGCGGGTTCACCTAAGAATACCTAATGCGCATTAAAAACATTAACCTTAGAGGCATGAACGGAGTCTGGGGGTAAGAGTGCCGTACTACGAAAAGGAGCTCGCACAAATCGTCGCGGAGTTGAACCGAGCCGCTCCCCTGCCTCGCGATCCGCGGGAGCCCCCGCCGCAAGCAAACCTCGGAAACCTGGAATCGTTGGACCAATTGTTAACCTATGCGGTCCGTCAGACAGCATCCGATTTATTGCTTATCGCGGGTGCACCCGTAACTCTTCGCATAGGCGGCGCGCTTTCCAGGCCTGGGGGACCGCCCTTGGAAGCCGAGGACACCCGCAGCTTGCTGTTACCGGTGCTGACTCCGGCACAAACTCAGGAGCTGCAACGCAACCGGTCGGTAGACCTGTGCTTCCATCGCGAAGGCATCGGCCGCTTCCGGGCCAACATCCACTATCAGCGCGGGACGCTGGCGGGCAGTCTGCGATTGTTGCCCGAGCGAGTCCCGACGCTTGAATCGCTGAACCTGCCACCGCTCCTTCGCCGGTTGTCGGAAGCGCGGCAGGGCCTGGTGCTGGTGACAGGACCCACCGGATGCGGAAAAAGTTCGACGCTGGCCGCGCTTTTGGATTTGGTCAATACCAACCGCCACGATCATGTCGTGACCATTGAGGACCCAGTAGAGTTCTTGCACAGCAACCGGCAGTCGATCATCGAACAGATTGAAGTGGGCCGGGACGCGCCCGATTTCGCGAGCTCCGTTAGAAGCATCTTACGGCAGAATCCGGATGTGATTTTAGTAGGGGAGATGCGGGATCCGGAGACCATAGCCACCGTCCTGACAGCGGCCGAAACAGGCCACCTGGTGCTCTCGACGTTGCACACCAACGACACATCGCAGGCCGTTTCCCGGATTTTAGACTCGTTTCCGGCCGCCAATCAAGCGCAGATTCGTCAGCAGTTCTCTCTGGCTTTACTCGCTATTGTTGCGCAGCAGCTCATCCCGTCCGCGGATAAGGCAGCCCGCTATCCCGCGGTGGAAATCCTGATGGCGAGCAGCGGAATCCGCAGCTTGATCCGCAAGGGAGAGGATCACCAGCTTTACAGCGCGGTTTCCACCGGCCGCGGTGAGGGAATGATCACTATGGAACAATCCCTCGCCGAGATGGTGCGCAGCGGGCGCATCAGCCGGGAGATGGCTGCGGCCCGATGCTTCCGCCCCGAGGAGCTCCGGCGCTACCTGAAGGAGTGAATCCCGCGCACTGCCTAGTTCGCTGCGCGCTCTTTGTGGTGGTATCGATCCAGCTCGGATGTCAGCACGCTTGCCACCGCCGGCGGAGGAACGTCCCCGTGAAGTATGGCGCGGTTGCTCTCATCCATGCCGTAGAGCTTGCGGTCCTCACCGCCGTCCTTGCTCACCACCGTCCCATCCAGGGAAACGCCCGCGAACGCGCCATGTGCGCGCGACCAGGAGAGGATCTCAGCGTGAAGGGAAGCATCCGTATCGGCAGCGGCAGTCCGGCCAACGGGACCAGCGGCAGCGGAGGCATCCGCTCCCACAGTGAACTTATCCGCAGCCAGCTTCTCCATTCCTTTCCTATCCATGACCAGCATCACCACGTCGGTGGATTCGGCTCCGATTTGAGCGCCGAAACTGCCCCCACCGAACTTAATGGCGGCAGGGCCACTCCATCCGCCTGCATGACGGCAGAGCGCGTAGCCCCGTCCATAATCTCCACCTACCAGAAATGCAGCCTTCTTCAGACCCGGAACAATGACGACGCATTGCGCTTTCTCTAGCAGATCCCGCGGGATGCCTTTATCGGGGGCGGCCGTAACCTCGTGGAAAACGTCAGCTGCCGCACGGAGCCGATGATCGGGAGTTTCCTCTTGAGCCCACAGACCTGTGGCGAGGACTGCGGCGCCTGCCGCAACGAATGTGAATATCTTAAACATGCCTTGCACCACCTCCTCCGTTTAGATGCCGATAGGCCGAGGAACGTGTCTCCCCTGAGATAACCTAAAAAAGGGTTCGAAGCTTATCGGACGGTTGGAGCGTCTTATGTAAACATGCGAATTGATCTAGTTTGTAAGCTGGCGCTTGGGGTGTGTCTCGGTGGCACCTCCGTGCTCTACGGCCAAGCCAAGCCTGAGCCGGATGTTCTTCTGTTCGCGGACGGGGAAAGATTGACCGGGCATTTTGTCAAATCGTCCGGCTCGGCTCTGACGTTTAAGAGCGACGCGCTGGGTGAAATTACAGTGGATTGGAGCAAGGTGAAGGAGCTCCAAAGCTCGGCGAAGGTGGCCGTGATTCCAAAGGGCGTACGGCTCCGCAAGCCGGGCGATGCGGCGAATATCCGGCAGGGAACGCTATCGGTGCAAGACCAGCAAGTGCACTTGGCTGCCGAAGCGCCTGGATCGAACGCTCCATCGATCCCGGTGGCCGACACTGGCCTGATTATCGATCAGGCGGGATTCCAAAATGCGCTGACGCACCAGCCCGGGTTCTTTCACGCGTGGACGGGGACGGTGACAGTGGGGGCCGCGGTGGTGAATGCCACCCAAGACAGCGAGTCGTTCACGGGAGCGGTCAGCCTGGTCCGCGCCATACCGACGGAGAACTGGCTGGAGCCCCGCAACCGGACCAGCTTGAATCTCAACGCGGCCTACGGAGAGGTGATGCAACCGGGAACGCCGACCATCAAAACCGCCATTTTCCACGGCGATGCCGAGCGCGACGAATACTTCAGGCCGCGCTTGTACGTCTTCGGCCAAGGCGCCTTCGATCACAACTTCTCGCAGGGCCTGGATCTGCAGCAGACCTATAGCGGCGGAATCGGCATCACGCTGATTGAGCGCGCCAATGAGACGCTCGATCTCAAAGCCAGCGTGAGTTACCTCCGCCAACAATTTGCGGGTGCTGCCGATCAAGATCTGATTGGCTCCGTTTTCGCGGAAGCATTCAACCGAAAATTCAAGCGCCTGACGTTTGACGAGCATCTGACCCTCACGCCGGCCTGGAACAACACGAGTGCCTATTCGGGAGCCTTCAACGCGCTCTTCACGTTGCCGGTTTATAAGCGGCTGAACGCATCGGCGGGCTTTATCGATTCGTATCTCAACGACCCGCCCCCCGCATTCCGCAAGAATTCGGTGCAGTTGACCATTGGGCTTACATACGCGCTGCCGTAGGACTGCTCCCCTTGGTCACGGCTCCGTCACAAGTGGCGCTTGGTCAGCGGCGAACGATCACTTCTCTTAAATGATCGCGTGTGAGGAAGAACTTCACGGAACTAAACTTCTGGAAGAGCTTCTCCAGGCTGCGGTTGTTGAAATACTGCACCGGCCGCACCTGGTTGCGCGGGGTGAGCGACATGATTTTCGATTCAACAATGCGGTAGGAGTACAGCGGTGCGGTTTGCGCCTTCTCTTCGGCGTGGAAAAACGCCAGCAAGGACGACTGTGGACGCAGGATGCGGTACAACCGGTCCACGGTGTCCTGCAACAAGGGCGGGGCGAGAAACTGCAGCGTGTCCCAGATCAGCGCGCCGTCAAAACTGCGATCCGCAAATTCCAGATTCTCGCGAAGAAATTGCGCCGCACGTTCCGGATCGGATTGATTGGCAATGAAGTCGCCGTTGCTGCCGAACGCTTCTTCCAAGGTGCGCAAGGCATCGTTGGAATAAATCCTGTGCCCCATGGAAGTAATGAAGCTGATATTGGCCTGGCTTGCGCCGGAAAAGTCCAGGATGGAAAGACCTTGCTGATCCTGCAACGAAGCGAAGAATTGATCCAGGCCGTTGCTCGCGCGATTCTGCGGCTGTCCGCCGCCCGACTTCTTGGGGGGTGAGTGAAGCGAGGGTGAAAACGGTTCCGATCTTAACCGGTCCTTCAGCAAAGCTCCACTCCTTCCTTGGAAGATCTCACCTTATGCAGATCTCATTTCGAGAGATCGTGCAATTATCGTTCGCCGGCAGTGGCTGTGGCGGGCGTTGCGGCCGGAGTTGCGGCGGCGTTGGAGGCGGTAGCGCCGCTGGATTGCGGCTTGGACTGAGCAGGCACCGCTGTTCTGGGCGCTTCGGGCCGCGCGATGTCGATGCTGCCCTTGAAAAATGCCCCATCCTCGATCACGATGCGAGCGGTTTTGATGTCGCCCACCAGTTTCGCGTCCTTACGAATGTCGATCTTGTCGGACGCCTCTACATTCCCGTGAATGGTGCCCAGCACCACCACTTCGCGCGCCTTCACCCCAGCCTGCAGCTTGCCGTTCGGTCCTACCGTGAGACGGTGCTCATGCAGCTCGACGGAACCATCGATCTCGCCATCTATCGTCAAGTCTTCGCGGCTGAAGATCTGCCCTTTGATCATGACAGACTTTCCGATGACCGCCGGTCCTCTGGACTCGGTGGCATGATGGCTGGGAGCAGGATTCGTCGACATAGGGGCGTTCTCCTTGATCTGGCTAGTAGGCGCGGCCGGCGTCGCGGGTGATTTCGGCGGATATTCTTCTTCTTTCCGTTTGTTCCACATTCGGAAGATCTCCTTGGTTCAATCTCTTTGAATCATGACATTTGCACTATCGTACTACCAATATGGATGCAACCATCGTACTACGCTCCTTGGAGTCTGTCATTGGGTTGTTATGAGGGGAGTTGTGAAGATGGCAGGGACCCGTCCGTCACCGTGAAATTCTTGGCGCCAGGCATTCCAGGTCTTGAATCGCGTGGGATAATGAATTCGTGTCCAGGGTAAGAGAATTAGAACAGCGCCTGGAGCGCACTGAACAGCAGTTGCGTCTGCTGCAGAAGATCAGCCGCTACTTGGTGCGGCAGACCAAACTCCAGGATGCTCTCGATGGCGTGGTTTCGCTGGTGGTGGAGTTTATGGACTGCGACTCCTGCCTGCTGTACTTGCTGGATAAACGCGAGTTGGTGTTGCGGGCAAGCAATCGTCCCTCCGCGGTAGGGAGCGTGAAACTGGCGATGAACGAAGGCTTGACCGGTTGGGTGGCTCGCGAGAAGCGCTTGCTTGCTATCTCTCGGGAAGCGTTTCGCGATCCGCGGTTTAAGTTTTTCAGCGATCTTCCCGAAGACACCTACGAGGCTTTTCTCTCGGCGCCGGTGATTTCGCGCAGGGGCGTGGAAGGCGTCATCAACGTACAGCATCGCGATCCGCATTCCCATACCGGAATCGAAATGGAGCTCCTCACTAGCGTTGGCGAGCAGCTAGGGTGTTTACTGATGCTTTCCCAAGCGGAGATGCTCTCGCGAACGGAGACGGCGGCGAATGAAAGTGCGGACCTGGTTCGCGCTAGCGGCTAAATTCAAATGGCCGCCGATGAACGCCGATAAACGCAGATCCGGAACTAAATTCTTATCCGCGTTTATCTGCGTTCATCTGTGGCTAACTCTCTTCCCGCTCTCTGCCGCGCCGCGCTGGAAGATCCAGTTCCTCTACGACCACGCCGACTCTAACTTCGCCATTGAGGATCTGGAGTGCTCCACCATGCGCCACTGCGTGGCGGCCGGATTGATCGACGACAAGAGAGGACACGAGCAGGGCGCGGTGGTGGTAACCAGCGACGGTGGTTTGCATTGGTCGCAGTACGATGTGCGGGAACGGCCGGTTTCTCTCTTCTTCTTAAACGACAGTCTGGGCTGGATGGTCACCGATCGAGGACTTTGGTCCACCGTGGAAGGCGGCCGCGCCTGGACTAAATTGGATTCGCGCAAAGACATCCTGCAGGCATGGTTCGTGGACGCCAATCACGGCTACATCACAGGTCTCAAGGGCCTGGTTCAGGAGACTACAGACGGCGGCAAGACGTGGGCCAAGCTGGAGGCGAGCGGCCAGGCTTCCGACCCTCTGTCGCTGAACTATGACATCATCGCGTTCCAGGGGATGCACGGCATTATCATCGGCGCCGCCGACGAATTGGCCTCCGTTTTCTCGCGCCGAACTCCGGAGCAGCCCGCAAGCGGGAAAATCGCGTTGCTGGAAACCCTCGACGGCGGAAAGAAGTGGAACTACGGCGCCATCCCCATCGACGGCGAACTAGCCCAGTTAAGGATGTCCAACAAAGGATTCGTGGTGTCGCTCATTCTGTACTCGGATCCGAAGTATCCAGTGGCCTCGGCGGTGTTCAAGACGCCGTTGGGATCTCCGGACGGACGCGTTATTTTTGCCGAGCGTGACCGCGCCGCCACCGATATCGCTCTGTTGAACGACGGCAGCGCGGTTCTCGTGACCATTGAGCCACCCGGAAATTCAACGCAAGTTCCGATCCCGGGAAAACTGAAGATCCTCAAGAGCGACAACATGAAAGTGTGGGAAGAAATGGACGTGGATTATCGCGCCGTGGCGCAGCGCGCGAT
Source organism: Bryobacteraceae bacterium (assembly GCA_049518655.1). Taxonomy (GTDB): domain Bacteria; phylum Acidobacteriota; class Terriglobia; order Bryobacterales; family Bryobacteraceae; genus Palsa-89. The sequence goes on from JBEKRO010000037.1 coordinate 19,792, forward strand.
TATCTCAGCCCCGGATGCCCAGCATATGTGGGTGGCTACCGACACCGGAGCGATTTTGAGCCTGGAAGATTGAAACATCCACCACCTGGATTGTTTTATCCACATGTTGTTCACAATAGAAATCCAGTAAATCGTTGATTCTGAAACATATAAAAGTTTTGGAAAAGACTGTTTCAGCCGCGTTTCTCCGTTGACTCCTCTGTAGTTTCGCGCAATCATAGACCTGGTTCCAAGAGGTTCAGAGAGCAGTAAGCCTGGTGAACGGTAGCGAATCTGGAGCAGTGATCCGAGCGCGCTTAGTTAATAAGACTAATTAACGCGTTCGGGGAGCGAAGGGTAATCGGGCCGGACACGAAGGTAAGCTTCTCAGATCGAGCCGCCAGCCGAGCGCTATGATCCAGCAGGGATGCGAGTCCCGAAGGGGAGCGAAAGTTGGATGGACGTTTGAGAATTCTGGGCTTGCGAGACGGCAACGGGTTTCAGGCGATGAGCATCCCCCAGCTGCGTGAAGAACGCGGCGGAGGATGGGAGCTTGAGATCGAACGAGCTGGAAGAAAAGCTTAGAATTTCGCTGAAGAAATAGGCCGGGAGTGCCGACCTCACCGCGGTGGTTCTCGAAGGGGAACAGTCGCTGTGGGCGAGTGAAAGGCCGTTTCGAGGCGTTGGCTTCTAGCAGGTGGTAGGGCAAGCGAATTCTGGAGCACTGAGCCGTAGCCGGTCACAAGAAAGACGGTTGCGGGGAGCGAGAGAATATGGCTTCCTCCACGCTGCATGCTATGCTCTGGCCGCGCATGCCGGCCGGGGAGCGGATTGCCGACTGGGTCACTTGGAACCTTTTTTTATTTTGGCGACTCCCTTTGGTCGCGGCTCGGCCTCACCGCAGTTGCCCCACCAGGGGCGTCGTGTTGCGCTTGACGTAGTCCTGGCGGTATTCTTCCAAAGCTTTCACCAATCGATCCACGACGGAGCCCTCGTTACGCGCGTTCAATCCTTCGATGAACACAGCCGGCAACAGATCGCGCGTTGTTGAGGTGATGAAGACCTGATCGGCTCTTTCCAGGTCTTGCGGCTTGAGCGCACGCTCGATTACCTTGATTCCCGGGACGTGCACCACATCCAGCAGCAGTTCACGGGTGACGCCGGGCAGGCAGCCCGAATCGAGCGGCGGTGTGTAAACCTCGCCTCCGGTCGCCGCAAAGATGTTCGCCGACGTGCATTCGCTGACCTCTCCACGCTCGTTCAACAGCACCGCTTCGTCGAAGCCTTGCCGGTGCGCCTCTTCATACCACGTGAGGTTTTGGGACCAGGACAAGATCTTGCATCCCGAGAATTCGTTCGCCGCGTAGCGCGCGTGCGGTTTGATGGTCAGCCGGACGCTGTTTCCCCAGGGATTTAAGTCTTTCGTGAACGCCAGGACGTCAAAGTCCCGCTCCAGGTCTGGACCTTCGAACAATCCCCCGCGATTGCGAACCACCATGATGCGCAGCGTGGCGTTCCACGCGGCGTTCGCCGCTATCAATCGAAGCAGCTGCGCTTTCAACTCCGCCTGATCGGTTGGAAACGGAACGTGAACTTTTGCGGCATCGCGGTGCATGCGCTCCCAATGGCGCTCGAAGGCGAACAACACTCCGTCGGCGACGCGCAAGGTGCTGAACACGCCCCAGCCATTCAGCAGACCCACTTGACCCGCGCTGAGGCTCTTCTCATGCGCGTCCAGAATGTTGTTGTTGTGCAGCAGGAAGCGGTGCATATCCCAATGTTATCTCTTATCGGATGCTTGCCTATAGTTAAATACCGGCAGCAGGTTTGCGTCTTCATGCCGATATGCCGGAGTAAGGGGGAACCACGTGCTCAATACTAATTCATGTTTGTCGAACGACGCGCGCCCTAGCAGGATGCTGAAAAAGGTCAGAAGTTGTACCGCTCCCTTTGGTCACGCCTCTGGAAGTGGCTGTGAACGTGGAATGGCCATTGCGAGCCGCGCCCAGAGGAAGCGGTGTTATCGAGTTTTTCCGCAGCCTGCCGGGGGCGGCGGTGCCTCGCGGGGACGCCTTCCGGCAAAGAGGGGAAGCAGATGAAACACGAGGTTGCGTTCGTAAGCCTGCGTTCGCGCGAGGGGATTGCGTTGCTGCTCGCTCTCGGGGTGGTCCTGTTGATCGCATTTCTCTCGTACCGTAGCTGGAGTGCATCCCGCCGTCACGCCGATCAAGTGGACATCACGCAGAAAACTGTATTCGGAATCGACGGACTCCTCTTGGCGATTACGAATGCAGAGACTGGACAGCGCGGGTTTGTGCTGACCGGAGAGGATCACTACCTCGATCCATACCGCCAAGCACGCGTGGACATCCCGTCGATATTGAAGTCTCTTCGAACAGTGGCCAAGGGTCGCGCCGATCAGGCCCAACGCATAGAGAGCTTGAGTCCTCTGATCGACGGGAAATTGGCGGAACTAGCGGTTACCATCGAACTCCGCCAAAGTAAAGGCTTCGATGCAGCTGTGGCCGTGGTCCGTACCGATCGCGGGATAGTGTTGATGCGTCAAATGCGCCGGATCTGCACGGAGATCCAAGCCGTGACGAACGAACAACTAGCCGAGTACTCCAACCAGGCACGATCTAGCGCAGACGAGGGTGGCCTTATCTCGATCCTCGGGTGTTCCAGCCTCTTCTTGCTCCTGCTGGCCGCAACGTCCCTGATCGGCGAACTTCAGAGAAGCGAGCGGCGGCTTGAAAGTGTAGCGGCGGACGCGGACGCCGCCAACCGGGCCAAGAGCACATTTCTGTCGACCATGTCGCACGAAATCCGCACGCCCATGAACGCCATTCTCGGTTACGCGCAGTTGATGTTGCGGGATCCAGTCCTGGGAGCGGACGCGAAAGCGAATCTGGCCATCATCGGCCGCAGCGGCGAGCATCTGCTTGGCCTGATTAACGATGTTCTGGACATGTCCAAGATCGAGGCTGGCCGCACCGAACTCAGTCCCGCGACATTCAACCTGCCCCGGCTGCTGGACGATCTGGCCGCTATGTTCCGCCTGCGGGCCGGCGCAAAGGCGCTAGGATTCGAAATGCTGGTCGACGCGGATGCGTCGCCGTACGTGGTGGCGGATGAGGGCAAGATTCGCCAAGTGCTGATCAACCTGCTGGGAAACGCAGTCAAGTTCACGCATCTGGGTGAGATTAAGATGTACGTCACCTTGGAGCAAAAGAACTCCGATCGGCTATGGTTGTCGGCCCGGGTTGAGGACACTGGCTCGGGCATTTCGGACGAGAGCCAAAAGAAATTGTTCGAGCCGTTTAACCAGACGAGTCGCGGTCTTCACAGCCAGGAAGGGACCGGACTGGGGCTGGCCATTAGCCGCAAATACGCGCGGTTGATGGGAGGCGACATCAAGGTTAGTAGCAACCGGGGCCAGGGATCGATTTTCCGGTTCGAGATCCCGATCGAACGCGGCGACGCCGGAGTAGCCATTCGACGGAGCGCTCTTCGCCGCGTCATTGCCATACAAAAGGGGCAGGAAGCACCCAAGATTCTAGTCGTCGACGATCACCCTGAGAACCGGGACTGGCTGATGAAACTGCTGACCTCCATTGGCTTCTCCGTAGGAGGGGCGGAGAACGGGGAGGCAGCCATCCGAAGCTGGGAGCAGTGGCGCCCGCGCCTGATCCTGATGGACGTGCATATGCCGGTCATGGACGGGCTAGAGGCGACTCGCAGAATAAAGGCGGATCCGCGTGGGAAGGAAACCATCATCGTGGCTCTGACCGCGAGCGCCATGAATGACGACCGCCAGGAAGTAGCTTACAGCGGGGTCGACGATTTCGTCGCCAAGCCGTGCAGCGAGGATGAACTACTGGAGAAGATGCGGGTCCTTCTAGACATCGCCTATGACTACGAGGAGATCGGCGGGGCCGATGGCGACCCATCTGCTGGAATCGCGGCGTTGAGCGTCGTGACGCTCGGGCAACTGCCGCGGGAGCTAATCGAAGAACTCCGCTCCGCGACTTTGAGCGGCAGCAAGAGACGCCTGGATAAGCTGATTGAGGAGGTGCGTGGGAGTGAAGCCGCCGGGTCCGCAAACGCTCTCCAGGTGCTGGCCGACAAATACGAATACGATACATTGACACGCTTGCTAGAGGAGGCGCAGCGCCCATAACCGGTTGCGCCGTTGGTCCTCAAGAAGGAGCCACGCTCGCCGATATGTGGATGGAACCCTGAAAAGTCTTGCGGAGAGACCTGCGCTACCGCGCTAACTGACGGGCGTGCGTATCCACAGATTGATGCCGCAGGCGTGCCAACGCCAGAGGAGCCGTGCCTTGCCTCAGAACGACATCATGATCGTGGACGATAATCCCGCCAACCTAAAGCTGCTCGAAGACATGCTGCTGCAACAAGCGCATGAAGTGCGCTCGTTTCCACTGGGCAGGCTGGCTCTGGCGGCGGCGATAAAGTGTCCGCCGGATTTGATTCTTCTGGACATCAACATGCCGGAGATGAACGGCTACGAAGTGTGCGAACGCCTCAAGTGCAGTGAGGCTCTTTCCCATATCCCCGTCATTTTCCTCAGCGCCCTGAACGAAACCCGAGACAAGGTGAAGGCCTTCCAGTCCGGTGCGGTGGACTATATATCCAAGCCTTTCCAATTTGAAGAAGTTCACGCCCGGGTCGAAACCCACCTCAAACTGCACGACCTTCAGCGAGCGTTGAAGCTGCAGAATGAGCGCTTGGAGGATGCCGTGGCCGAGCGCACACATGAACTTGCCGAGGCAAACGATCGGCTCACCATCCTCGATCGCTCCAAGGATGAGTTCCTGGCGCTGATCTCCCACGAGTTCCGCACGCCGCTGTATGGACTTCTCGGAGCTGGCGAGATCATTTTGACCAAAATGCCGTCTACCGAAGAGAACCTTCAACTGCAAGGGGTGTTTAAGCGATCTCGCAAAAGAATTCTGTCGATACTCGAGGATGCTATGCTCCTGACTCAACTCGACATCAGAGGGGAGCGGTTCACAGTTGCTCAGGTTTCCTTACATGCGGTGCTGAGTCGCGCAGTCGAGAGAACGACTGAGTTCGCAAACTCCCGTCGAGTCGCCCTCATGCCGCCGGCCGCTGGCTGGGACCTCGTCCTGGGAGACGAGGCTCTGCTGGTCAGAGCGTTTCACGCATTACTGGAGACTGCCGTTAAATTCTCCGAAACCGGCGAGACGGTCCGGCTGTCAAGTGACATTCTTATCAATTCATCAAGGGTTATCATCGAAGGCTATGGCAGAACGGTCCCTATCCCTCTCTTGGCGAGATTCTTCGATATCTTCTCGATCGTTGAACCAATCACACCTGGCGGGGACTTGGGGTTGGCACCTCCCATGGCACACCGCATTCTTTCGCTGTTCGGCGCTTCGGTCAGCGTCGCGAACCGAGATCCGCCTGGAATACGACTGATCATTTCGCTCAAGCATCCCGCTTGAGGCAGTCGAACCCCAGCCACGGGCCGAATTCTGTAGAATGAAATTTCACGCCGCGAACGGCTTTTTCGCCGAGGCGATGAAGCCGTTACTTACACACAGGAGTTCAGGAGTTCAATGCCAGTTTCACAAGCGGGACTTGAAGGAATTGTTGCCGCCGAGTCGAACATTTGCTTCATCGATGGAGATTTGGGAATCCTGAGTTACCAGGGTTATAACATCCACACCCTGGCGGAACACGCGACGTTTGAGGAAGTGATCTACCTGCTTTGGCACGGCAAGCTGCCGAAGCAATCCGAGTTGGACGCGCTGAAATCGGACCTGGTTCGCTACCGTCCGATACCCAAAGAGGTAGTCGAGTTTCTGGGAAAAGTGCCGAAGAGCACGCCCATGGATGTGCTACGCACCGCGGTGTCGATGCTGGGAATCTATGACCCGAAGGCGCGCGATAACTCCATCGAAGCAAACGTCGAGAAGGCCGCGCGCTTGATGGCGCAGACCGCCACGATCGTCACTACGTTCAATAGTCTCCGAACCGGCAAGCCTCTGGTGGAGGGCGATCCTAAGCTGGGCTTCGCCGCCAATTTCCTCTATACGCTGACCGGCAAGAAGCCGGACGATGTGATGGAAAAGGTGTTCGATATCGCGCTCACTTTACACGCCGACCATGAATTGAACGCGTCTACATTCGCGGCGCGCGTTGTGGCGGCAACGTTGTCCGACATTCACTCCGCGGTCACTGCCGGCATCGGAGCCTTGAAAGGGCCGCTGCACGGCGGCGCCAACGAAGAGGTAATCCGTATGCTTCTCGATGCGGGTGACGAGCGTACCGCGCTGGCGCACGTGCAGGACATGCTGGCCAACAAAAAGAAGATCCCCGGCTTCGGTCATCGTGTTTATCACACCGAAGATCCGCGAGCCACCCACCTGCGGGCGCTGTCTGAAGATTTAGGACGCCGCACCGGGCACCTGGATCTGTATCTCACATCGAAGAAGATCGAAGAGACCATCAAGGACCAGAAGCGCCTGAATGCGAACGTCGATTTTTATTCGGCGTCCACTTACTACTCGCTGGGAATTCCGATCGATCTGTTTACCCCGATCTTTGCTGTCAGCCGCATGTCGGGTTGGACCGCGCACGTGCTGGAGCAATACCGGAACAATCGGTTGATCCGGCCGCGAGCCGAGTACACGGGCAAGCCGGTGGGCGAGAAGTGGATTCCGATCAACGAGCGTTAGGGGCCGGAAAATGGCCGCAGATGAACGCCGATAAGCGCCGATAATGCATGATCTCTCATTCTTCCGGGCCAATCTGGACTCCATCGCCCAGCGTCTGGCCACGCGCGGGTATCAGCTCGATCTCGACCAATTCCGCGCGTTGGATGCCGAGCGCCGCGCGGCGCTGACAGAGGCCGAGCAACTCAAAGCGCAGCGCAACGAACTGAGCGCGCAGATCCCCAAGTTGCGCGCCGAAGGCCAGGACATCTCCGCAATCCAGCAGGAAAGCCGCGCACTGGGCGAACGGATAACCGGCCTGGATGAAAAGTCCAAGGCCGTCGACGAAGCCTTTCGCGATTTGATGGCTGGAGTTCCGAACCTTCCGCACGAGTCCGTGCCGGTGGGTAAGAGCGCGGACGATAACGTCGAAGTCCGCCGCTGGGGCCAGCCTCGCGAGTTCGATTTCGCGCCCAAAGCGCATTGGGATCTTGGCCCCGAGCTGAAGATTTTGGATCTGGAGCGCGCGACCAAAATCACCGGGGCGCGGTTTGCGGTCTACTGGGGCATTGGTGCGCGTCTGGAGCGGGCGCTCATCAACTTCATGCTGGACGTCCACACGCGCGAGCATGGATATACCGAAGTGCTGCCGCCGTTCCTGATCAACTCCGCCAGCTTGTTCGGCACAGGGCAGCTCCCCAAGTTCAAGGAAGATCTTTTCAAAATCGAAAACACCGATTTCTGGCTTGCCCCCACGGCCGAAGTTCCCGTCACCAATCTTTTTCGCGATGAAATCCTGAACGCCGCCGATCTTCCCATCTCACTCTGTGCCTATACGCCGTGCTGGCGCAGTGAAGCCGGGTCTTACGGTCGCGACGTGCGCGGCATCATCCGGCAGCATCAGTTCCAGAAGGTGGAGCTGGTGAAGTTCACTCTTCCGGAGCAGAGCTGGCAAGAACACGAGAAGCTGACCGCGGACGCCGAAGACATCCTGAAGCGCTTGGGTCTGCCATTCCGCACCGTAGTTTTATCCACCGGTGACATGAGTGCTTCGTCGGCGAAAACTTACGACCTGGAAGTCTGGCTTCCCGGCCAGAGCGCGTATAAAGAAATCTCTTCGTGCTCTAATTTCGAAGCCTATCAGGCGCGGCGCGCTTCCATTCGCACGAAATCGGGCAAAGGGAAGACCGAGTACGTTCACACGCTGAACGGCAGCGGCCTCGCGGTGGGGCGCACCTGGGTAGCGATCGTGGAAAATTACCAGCAGGCCGATGGCAGCGTGGTGGTGCCCGAAGTTCTTCGTCCCTATGTGGGCGTTGAACGCCTGCAAGCCGAGTCACAGACCTTCCACTAAAATTCTCCTTGTCCGAAGTCTTTGCGAGGCTGAAAGTTGGTTCGCTCCAGCCATCCGCGATCTGACGCTTGCCAGGGGAATCCATGGGTAACCTGAAGCCGGAATCCAAGTCCTGGAGGCAGAATGTTCCGTTTCAGATCCTGGTTGGGGTGCGTCGCGACGCTGTGCATTTTGACGGCGTGTACCCTGGCGTTCAGCTCGAAACTGGCCGCAACTCCGCCCCTCACCACCATCAGCGATACGCTCTTCAACGCGGACGGAACCTTCTTTAACGGCGTCGTTGTGATCTCGTGGCCCAGTTTCGAGGCCTCCGATACTTCCAATATCGCGGCCGAGACGGAGAACGCTCAGGTGAACGGTGGAGTCCTCTATGTCCAATTGGTCCCCACCACGAACGCCGACACTGCTGCCGTCTACACAATTCAATACACCAGCCTAGGCGTCACTCAGTTCAGCGAGGCTTGGGCCGTGCCTCCCAGCGTTCTTCCATTACGAGTACGGGACGTACGGCTGGCGCCCGGATCGGTGAGCGGATCCGCTCCCGCGGCTGCCACCATCATCACAATCGCCGACGTAACGGGCCTTCAGAATGCTCTCAACGTGCGGCCCGCGCTTGGCACTGGCTTTGGCATTTCCCGATCGGCTGTTATTGACGCCACCGGTGCCATCGACGCCGCCACCGGCAATCTGTCGGACTGCCTCCACGTCGACGGGACATCGGGCCCGTGCGCCAGCGTCTCCACCACTTTCATCGACGGCGAGGTCCCTTCGGGAATCATCAACGGCTCCAACGCCGCATTCATTCTGGCCAACGTGCCAAATCCACCGTCCAGCCTGGCCCTGTTTCGGAACGGGTTGTTGCTGAATCAGGGCGGGGATTACACGCTGTCTTCGAACGCGGTCGCCTTCCAAACCGGTGCGGTGCCGCAGACCGGCGATACCCTGGAGGCATCCTATCGATTGTCGGTGAGCATTCCGGGTGTTGGCTTCGTCGATGAGGAGACGCCCAGTGGGGCCATCAACGGTGTGAATACCGTGTTCACGCTGGCCCAGACGCCCAGCCCGAGTACCAGCCTGGCGGTCTATCGGAATGGCCTGCGGATGACATCCGGGGTGGATTACACGCTGAGCGGAGCGGTGATCACGTTTATGGCCGGTCTGGGGCCTCAATCCAGCGACACGCTTATTTGTTCCTACCGGATCGCACAATAGACCGAAAGTATTAAGGGTGTTTGCCAGCAGAGCTACGGTCTTTTCTTAGTTGCTCGTAACCCGCATCTGGTTCAAGATGGAAACATCAGTTGGAGGAACAGGCGGAGGACGATATGTGCGGATTGCTGCTACGTTTGGGGTTGCTGGATTTGTGGAAGGACCAGCGCGGGCAGGATATGATCGAATATGCCCTATTGGCAGCCGCCATCGCCGTGGTTGTTGCCGGATTTCTTCCGCCCGCCGTCATCCCTTCGGTGAGCACCATTTTCTCCAAGATCACCAGCACCATGGCCCTCAGCTAGCTGGGCCGCCGCACCGGCTTTGTCCGCACTAGCAAGATCAACACCGCCGCCAGCAGGGACGCTCCTGTCAGGCACCAGATGCCGCTGGAATAGCTGCCGGTAGCGGTGCTGAATGCTCCCAGGACGTACGGCCCCACCAACCCTCCCAGATTGCCCAGGCAGTTAATTGCTCCGATGGACGCCGCCGCTGCGGCTCCGCCCAGTAAAGATGCTGGCAGGGCCCAAAAAGCCGGCAGGCGCGCGCTGATCCCAATCGCTGCCAGAGAGAACATCACAACGCCAAGCACGATATGGTCGCCGGCCCATATGCTCCCGCCCAAACCAGCGGCCAGGACGACATAGGTCGCCGCGGTGTGCCACCGCCGCTCTCCCGTGCGATCCGAACTCCAACCCAACAGCAACGTCATGGGCCACGAAGCCAGGAAGGGCAAAGTGGCGATCATAGCGACTTCGAACGACCCGAATCCCGATAGCTTTTGAATCATTTTCGGCAGCCAGAAGCTGAAACCGTACTGTGCACAAGATCCAAAGAAGTACACGGCGATGAGCAAAATCACGTCGCGATCTTGGAACACGTGCCAGAACGCTTGCCACACCGATGTCCGTGCGCTTTGCTTGGCTCGAACTTCGCACTCCAGTTCGCCTATGATCCAAGCGCGCTCGTCGTCAGGCAGCCACCGGGCGTCACGCGGCCGGTCGGTTAGGTAGAACAGCGCCACAACTCCCGCGATCACGGCGGGAACTCCTTCGAAGATGAGCAGCCATCGCCAACCCGAGTAGCCGAGCCAATGAATCTGGAGCAGCGCGCCGGAGATGGGAGCGCCAACAACCTGCGCGATCGGGATAGCCGACATGAACATGGCCATGGCACGGGCGCGATCCTGCTCCCGATACCAGTGCGTCAAATAAACCACGATGCCCGGGAAGAATCCGGCCTCTGCAACGCCCAAGATAAAGCGCGCCCAGTAAAACTGGTGGGCGGTGTGAATGAGTCCGGTGAGCGAGCCAATCAGACCCCAGGAAATCATGATGCGCGCAATCCATTTGCGGGCGCTCCACAACTCCACGAATAGCGATCCAGGAATCTCGAGCAGCACGTAGCCCGCGAAGAAGATGCCCGATCCCAGTCCGAAGACACGGTCGGAAAATCCCAGCTCACGGGTCATGTCCAGGCCGGCGAAGCTGATGTTGATGCGATCCAGGAAGGCGATGATGTACAGCAAAAACAGGAACGGCATCAACCGGCGGTTGATGCGCCGGCGCGTTCGTTCGGCGATGGAGGCGGCCTCGCGGGTAGGGGTCATGCGTACCGCCGAATGATAGCAGAGCGTTCGATTTTTGAAGAGCCGTTATTGCCAGCCGCCGCCCAGCGCGCGATAGAGCTGTACCACGGACTGTAATTCCAGAAGCCGCAACTGCGCCAGCGTGAGCTGTCCGGCGAACAGGTTTCGCTCGGCGTCCAGAACCTGCAGATAACTGTCCAGGCCGCCGCGGTAACGCAAGTTGGAGAGCCGCACGCTCTCTGAAAGCGCGGTCACGAGCTTTTCTTCCTCGCCACGTTGCTCGCGTGTGCGAGTGTGGACAGCCAGGGCATCGGCCACCTCGCGCAGCGCGCCATAGATGCTTTTCTGATAGCCGATCAGCATCTCGCGCTCTTGAGCTTCCGTCAGTTGGACGCCGGCTCGAAGGCCCGCATGAAAAATCGGTAGCAAGGCCGTAGGAGCGATCGATTCCAGCCGCGCCGGGCCGGTAAACATGCCGGCCAGCGAGCGGCTCTGGCTTCCCAGAAGACCGGTGAGCGAAATATCCGGGAAGAACAACGCTCGCGCGGCGCCGATCTGGGCATTGGCCGCGATCAAGTTGTCCTCGGCTTGGCGAATGTCCGGGCGGCGTTCCAGCAATGAAGACGGAAGTCCGGCGGGCAGGTCGGGCGTCGCAGTGATCTGTTCCAGAGCCTGGCCGCGTGGCACTGCCGACGGCGCGTTGGCAAGCAGCAGGTTCAATGCATCTTCAGCCTGCGCGAGGGATCGTTGTACGCTCGCGATCTCCGCCGTCGTGGTGTAGAGGAACTGTTCGGCTTGGTGCACTTCCAGGCCGTTAGCCGCGCCGCGATCCTTGCGCTCCTGGATCAACCGTAGGTTGTCGCGCGCGATGTCATGGTTATGCTGGCCGATTTCGAGCTCCAGATCCAGCTCGCGCAGCTCGAAATAGGTGGTGATGACATCGGAGATCAGCGAAATGATAACGCCGTTCCGTGCTTCCTCAGACGCCAGGTATTGGGCGCGCGCCGCCTCGTCCAGACGCCGCAACCGGCCCCACAGGTCCAGCTCCCAGGAAAACTGCAAACCGGCCTGGGTGTAACTGGTGGCCAGATTGGTGCCGGAAGCGATGAACGGGAATGAGCCGATGGACGAGCTGCGCGAAGCTGTGAATGATCCTTGAGCATCCAGCGTCGGAACTAGGTTGGCGCGCGTGATTCCGTATTGCGCGCGAGCCTCCAGGACGCGCTCGGCCGCGATCCGGACGTCGAAGTTCTTCTCCAGGGCTGTCTCAACGAGTTGCTTTAAAGTCGCGTCCTGGAAAAGATCGAACCACTTCTTGTCGGCCAGCGATTCCTTGGTTGCCGGAGCGCCCGGGAATTCCGCAGGCAGGCTGGCGGCAGGCCGGTGGTAGTTTGGCCCCACCAGGCAACCGCAGAACCCGAGCATGAGGAAAGGAACAACCAAACGCCGCATCAATCGGTAGCCTCAACGGTTTGCCTGTTCCGTACGGGTTTCTTGCGCCGCTCAACCAAAGTTTCGATCACATAATATTGGACCGGGACAAAGAAGATCGCGAGTAAAGTTGCCGCCAGCATACCGCCGAACACCGCGGTTCCGAGCGAACGGCGCGATGCGGCACCCGCGCCCGTGGCCACAAACAGCGGCACCACTCCCAGGATGAAGGCGAACGAGGTCATCAAAATGGGCCGCAGCCGCAACTTCGCAGCCTCCAGAGCGGCCTCCCGCACCGGCAACAGGTCGCGCTGGTGGCTCTCTTTAGCGAATTCGACGATCAGAATCGCGTTCTTTGCGGCCAGCCCAATCAGTGTCACGATTCCGATCTGCGTGTAAACGTCGTACGGAAAATTGCGCAGATATACAGCCAGCAGCGCGCCGAAGAGTCCCAAGGGCAGCGAGAGCAGCACGGCCATCGGGATAGACCAGCTTTCATAGAGCGCCGCAAGACACAAAAACACCAGGACGGCGGCGAATCCGAAGATCACGCCTTCATGTCCTTGCGCCAGCTTTTGCTGATAGGTTGTGCCGGTCCACTCGTAGCCGTATCCCGCGGGCAGCGTCTCCGCCGCCACTTTCTCCATCGCGTCGATGGCTTGGCCGGAGCTGACTCCAGGTGCCGGAGCGCCCAGAATCTGAATGGCCCGATAGCGGTTGTAGCGGAACACAACCTCGGGGCCGCTAGATGGCTTGATGGACGCCAGCGTGCCGAGCGGCACCATGTTTCCATCCACGCTGCGCACATAGAAACGATCGATGTCCGAAGGCTGGTTGCGAAACTCGGGCTCAGCCTGGATGAGCACCTGCCAGGTGTGGCTGAATTGGTTAAAGTCGTTCACATACAAACCACCCAGAAATGTTTGGAGCGTGTTGTAGGCGTCGGCTACCGGCACTCCCAGGGTTTGCAGTTTGTCCAAATTCATATCGATGCTGTAAGTGGGGACGCTGGAGCGGAAGGTGTTTACAGCGCTGCCAATCTCACGACGTTTCCGAGCCGCATCCACTAAAGCGTCCGCGACGTTGCTGAGCTGATCCAACTCGCCGCCCCGGCGGTCTTCGAGCATGAATTGAAATCCGCCGGTATTACTCAAGCCGATAATCGGAGGCAAACCAAACACGGAGGTGAATGCTTCGGGCACGTCGGCAAAGGACCGCTGGGAGGCGGCTAAAATCGCATTCAGCTGCAAGTCCTTCGACTTGCGTTGATCCCAGGGAGTGGTGACAACCACTATGGTCGCCACGTTGGAGGCGGCGGTCCCGGTGGTGAAATCGTTGCCGCCGATGACGAACCAGGACTCCACGCCTTTCACTTTGCCCAGGCGCTCCTCGATTTTCGCGACTGCGGCGTCCGTGCGGTCGATGGAAGCTCCATCCGGCAAGCGCACAGGAACGAAGTAGGCAGCCTGATCCTCGTCCGGCAGGAAACCGGCGGGTAGGATCTTGAACAGCCACGCGCCCGCGGCCCAGAACACGGCCAGCCCGATGAGCGCCAGAACAGACCGGCGAATCAGAATACCAACACCCGCCAGGTATCGATTCCTGGCCCATTCGAAGCCGCGATTGAACCTGGCGAAGCAGAATGCCAACGGTCCTCGCGATTTTCCGTGAGGCTTCAACAATAAGGAGCTGAGCGCCGGGCTGAGCGACAGCGCGCTGAAGGCCGACAGCAGCACCGAGCTGGCAATGGTTAAAGAGAACTGGCGATAAATCTGCCCGCTGATTCCGCCCAGGAAAGCCACGGGAATGAACACAGCGGCCAGGATACAGGCGATGGCAACCACCGGCGCGGATACTTGCTCCATCGCCCGCAGCGTTGCTTCGTGCGGCCTCATGCCATCGTCGATGTTGCGCTGCACGGCTTCCACTACCACGATCGCGTCGTCCACCACAATGCCGATCGAGAGCACCAGGCCGAACATGCTGGTGATGTTAATGGAGAAGCCCAGCAACGGGAACAGCGCAATGGCGCCGATGACGGCCACCGGGACGGTGAGCAGTGGGATCAACGTGGCGCGCCAGTTTTGCAAAAAAATGAAGACCACCAAAATAACCAGCCCGATCGCGGCCAGCAGTGTGAACACAACGTCTTGAATTGATGCCCGCACAAAGCGCGTTGAATCGTACGTGACTTTGTAATCCACGCCGGCCGGAAAATTCAGCTTGGCCTGCTTTATGAACGCCTGGACTTGGTTTGAAGTATCCACTGCGTTCGCCCCCGGCGACAGAAAGACGATCACATTGCAGGATGGCTTGCCGCTGGTGCGGCTGAAACCGGAATAAGTGAACGATCCGAGCTCGACCCGCCCAATATCGCGAATGCGAAGCAGCGACGCGTCCGGCTGCGCGCGAAGCACGATGTCGCCGAACTGTTGGGGGTTTACCAATCGTCCCGGCGCGCTGACGGCGTACTGAAAAGCCGTCCCATTGGGTGCGGGCGCCTCACCCAGGGCCCCGGCGGGATTCTGCCGGTTCTGCTCGTTGATGGCGTTGTTGACGTCGGTAGCAGTCAGCCCGAGCTTTGCCATTTTGTCCGGATCTACCCAAACTCGCATGGAGTAAATCTGCTGCGACGAGAGGCGCGTTTCGCCGACGCCCGGGAGACTGCCAATCTGATTCAGCAGATTAATCTGCGCGTAGTTGGTGAGAAACAGCGAATCGTAGCGGTCGTCGGGCGAGACCAGGCCGATCACCATCAGAAACGCGCTCGACACTTTCTTCACCGTCACGCCTTGCCGCTGCACTTCGGGGGGCAGACGCGGTAGCGCGATGTTCACTTTGTTTTGGGTCTGAACGGTGGCGGTATCGGGATTGGTGCCAAGCTGAAACGTGACGCTGATGGTGATGGACCCGTTGTTCGCGCTGCTCGAAAGGAAATACATCATCCCGTCCAAGCCCGCCAGTTGTTCTTCGATCGGCTGCGCGACGGTCTTCTCGAGATCGATGGAATTGCCGCCCAGGTAGCTGGCCGTGATCTGGACCACCGGAGGAACAACTTCCGGGAAGGCGGCGATGGGGAGATTGGGAATCGCGACCACGCCGAGAATGACGATCACGATCGCGATGACGATGGCGAAGACGGGCCGGTCAATGAAAAATCGCGCCATGCTGGATTAACGGCCTTCGCCCGTGCCGGAATGATAGGGCGTCGGTGATACGCGTGCGCCGGGCCGCACCTTGAGCTGGCCTTCGACGATGACACGATCGCCGGGCTTCAACCCCTGCTGCACGATCCAGTTCTCGCCCACGCGCTCGGCAGTGGTGATGGCGCGAAGCTCCACGATATTTCCGGTGCCGACGGTCAGCACCGTTTGCTCGCTCTGGAGCTGCTGAATGGCGCGCTGCGGTACCAGCATCACGTTGCGGCGCAGCTCGGTTTCGACGCGCACTTTGCCGAACTGTCCGGGCAGCAGCGTGTGTTGTGGGTTGCGAAAGCTGGCCTGTAATTCGAGCGTGCCGGTTTTTGGATCCACCTGGTTGAGCGTGTTTGCGATGCGCCCTTTCTCAGGGAATTCGGTATTGTCGGCCAAAATCAGCGCGAGCGCCGAATTGAGAAGCGTGGGGTTCTTCTTGAATGAAAGATACTGCGACTCGGTGACTTTGAAGCGCACCCAGATGGGATCGAGCGGAACGATGGTGGTGAGCGGCTGCGCTGCATTTGCGTTCACCAGCCCGCCGACCGGAACCAGCGTATCGCCGATCAATCCGCTGATGGGAGCGCGAATGGTGGCGTATTCCAGGTTGAGCGTGGCGGTGCGAAGGGCGCCGCGTTGCGCGTCCATTTTTCCAGCGGTGGAAGAGATCTGCGTTTGCGTCGACAGGCGCGTCTGATCTACGTTGGCTTGGCTGGCTCGCACGTTGGCCTCGCCCGCGTGCAAAGCCGCAACCGCGGTGTCCAGTTCCTGTTGCGCGGCGGCTTCATCTTTTACCAGCGGCGTCAAGCGGTCGTAGTCCTGCTGGGCTTTCAGCAGATTGGCTTGCGCGGCGGCCAGGTTCGCCTCGGCTTGCAGCAGCGCCACCTGCTTGCGCGCGAACTCTAGATCCGCCTCGCTCTGCGCCAGATTCCCCTTGGCCTGCTCCACCGCCGCCTCATAGGGCCGTCCATCCAAGACGTACAACACGTCGCCCGCATGCACTTCCTGGCCGGGATGGAAGAGCCATTTGTCGATGTACCCGTCCACGCGGCCACGCACTTCCACCGTGTTACGCGCGTAGGTTTGTGCTGGATATTCCGACAGCACCGGCACGTCGCTGCTTTCCACCTGCGTCACTACCACCATCGGCGGAGGAGCCTGGGCCGGGCCCTGGTTCTGCGCAGCGGAATTGCAGCCGCATGTCACGGCACAAGCGCTGACAGCCAGTAGTAAGGCAAACGTCGAATAATGAATACGATCGAAGACCATGAACAGCCTTTGGGCCTAAATCCTGTTAGATGCGACGAGGTTCGACCTTGACTCAACTCTTCTCGACCCAACTCTTTGAAGCGGAACTCCTCTATTTTAGCGGATGCGGCTAAACTGCGCGGCCGGTGAAGGAGTCATGTAAAATGAATGGCTCGTGACCACATCCCATCTCTCTTTGTTGCTGCTCCTGATTCCGGCGATTGCAAGCGCGCAGGATCGTTCGCAAGCCCGCTCCATGACAATCACCACGCGCGGCATCGTCGCGACGGCCCAAACTTTGGCATCGCAAGCCGGCGCTCAGATTCTGGCGCGGGGCGGATCGGCCGTTGACGCCGCCATCGCCGCAAACGCGGTCTTAAGCGTCGTGGAGCCCATGATGAATGGGCCGGGCGGCGATCTTTTCGCGTTGATATGGGATTCCAAGACCGAAAGCCTGGTCGGTATCAATGCCAGTGGCTGGGCTCCGCAGGGCTTGAGTATCGACTATCTGAAAAAAAAGGGCATGAACGAAATGCCCGGTACTGGCATTCACACCGTGACGGTACCTGGTTGTGTGGCGGGATGGGAAATGCTGCACAAGCGTTTCGGCCGGCTTCCTTGGCCAGATTTATTCAAACCCGCCATTTACTATGCCGAGCACGGTTTCCCGGTGACCGAGCTCATCCAATGGGATTGGGAAAATACGAACTCGCGCTTGACGGATGAAGCGCGCAAAGTCTACTTACCCAACGGCAGCGCGCCCAAGGTGGGCGAAATTTTTCGCAATCCCGAGATGGGCCATGCTTTTCGTCTGATCGCGGAACTGGGCGCGCGGGCTTTTTACGAGGGTCCGATTGGTGAGGCGCTACTGAAGACCTCCCAACACCTCGGCGGAACGATGGCTGCCGCCGATCTGCGCGAGTATCAGCCTGAGTGGGTGCAGCCGATTTCGACCAATTATCGCGGATGGAAAGTGTCCGAGCTTCCGCCCAACGGGCAGGGAATTGGGACGCTCGAAATGCTCAATATCCTGGAGAATTTTCCGCTCGGGCAATACGATCCGTCGAGCGTTGAAGCGCTGCATCTGAAGATCGAAGCCGATAAACTGGCGCTGCGCGACCTCCATCGCTATGTGGGCGATCCGAGGTTCGGTGCGGTGCCCGTGGCCGGCCTGCTGTCGAAGCCGTACGCCAAACAACGGGCGGCCTTGATCGATCCAGCCAAGGCGCATTGCAATGTAGAACCGGGCAGTCCTCAAGACGCGCACGGCAACACGACGTACTTAAGCGCCGTGGACAAGGAAGGCAACACGGTCTCCTGGATTCAGAGCAACTACGATATCTTCGGCTCGGGAATTGTGGTGCAAGGGATGGGATTCTTGTTACACAATCGGGGGGCGGCGTTTGATTTCGATTCGAATCATCCCAACGCGCTGGCGCCGCGCAAACGTCCCTTCCACACCATCATTCCCGGATTCATGGAGCAAGGCACCCAGCACATCGCGTTCGGCATCATGCGGGGCATCAATCAGGCGCAGGCGCAGATGCAGGTGGTGAGCAACATCGTGGATCACAAGATGAATATTCAAGCCGCTCTCGAAGCGCCCCGTTTCACCAAGCTCTCTGTCAGCGGCTGTGACCTGCTCATCGAAGCGCGCGTGCCGGACGTGATCCGGAGCCAACTGGAACAGAAGGGACATCAGCTGGAGGTGCAGGGGGATTTTTCCGGTCTGATGGGCGGCGGCCAGGCGATCCTGCATGACTCGGCCACCAAGATCAACTACGGCGCTTCGTCTCCACGCAAGGATGGCGCGGCGATTCCGGAACCGGATCCCTATTTCAAATAGCGCCTTTCGTTAGTGAGGTTTCTGCGCTTCAGGCTGAATGGCCAGGCGATTTTCAAGAATTCGGACCAGGTTTTGCAATTCAGAAGAATGGGCGCGTTCGTTCGCGAGCTCTATTTTGAGTTGCTCTACCTGCCGCTCGAGCGCGTCGTTCCCTACGGCTGGCGGAGCGGCCGCACTTGGCGCAGGGGGACTGGGTGGGAGCAATTGAGGTGGTTCGGTGGGTGCATGGAACACCGGTGCGATGAATCTTGTGGAGTCATGCAAGGGCTCGCCATTCGGCGGATAAATGGTCATCACGAAGGTGACATCGCCCGACTGCGGCACATAGGACAATTTGCCGGCGTGCAATTGATCGCCGGTAAGTGAAACCTGCGACGTCTTACCGCCATCGTTGATTTCAATCTCGCCGTGATCGGCCTCGCGTACCGCGCGCGAACTCGCGTCCCACACCAGTTGCGCGGTTTGCGCTTCATTCGACGCCCGAAGCGCGATGGACGTTGGAGCGCGCCGCTGGTAAAGCATAAATGCCGCGATCCCGAGGGCTAGAAGGATGGGTATCGCCCACAGCCATCGCTCGCGAGTGGGAAGGTTTTCATCAATCTGAAAGCTGGGCGGTTGAACGGGCCGGGGTGGAATTACCGGTGCGGGCGGCAATGGGTTTAGCGGCTCCACGCGGCTGATGGGGGTTGAGGGAGGCTTCGGTTGCGGGGATGGTGCTAGGACCGGTTGAATAGGCAGCGCCGGTTGGGTAGCCGGAGCCAGTGGTTTGGTTTGAGCCAGTGGCGCACTCTGCACCGGTGGCGCGGTCTGAACTTGCTCCCGTTTTCCAGGCTCAGGCGCCGCCGGAGCATTCGAGACATTCGTCGCGATCGGGGATGCAGGCACGGGCGCCAGCATCGGTTCCAAGTCAAAGCACTGATAGCTGGATTCCGTCAGCACCTTCTCGTCGGCTTCGCGCACAAAGAAGCCCGCTCGCGCGCGGCCGCTTGCTTGCGGACGAATCACCAGCGTCACCTGCCATGCCTCCGGAAAGAAGCCGTTGTAGGTTTCCAGATCCGAAGCAGACAGGCAAACGTCGCCTTGCAAATGCGACACGAACCAGCCGAGCGGCCGGAGGTCCTTCAAATCCGGATTCTGCCTGGCCATTTCCAACTGCACCGCCAAGTTCATGCGATCGCTAGCGGACAATCGCAGGCCCTCGCCTTGCGTGTGATCGCAAGCAATGGGCCGCCAGGTCAGGATGCGGATCAGGTCGTCACGCCGAGTTCCGAAGAGCACGCCCCCCACGTCTTCTCCACCACGGGAAAGCTGTAACGATTCGTCACAGGCGAAGGCGCGGATCTCGTCCAACACTTCCAGTGGGTATTCGATCGCCCGTTGGAATTGTGGAACGCGCCAGGAAGCAAATTGGAATTGAGGGCTTAGTGCGTTTACTGGCATGATAAGAGAGAGTTCCTCGATTATTTATGTTCGACGTAGCAGCAGTGTTTTCGTCGTCCCCGTCATCCTGCTCTTCGTGCAAGTGATAATAATACGTGATCCCAGCCATGGCAATGCAAAACAGTAAGATGCCCGCGAACCAACTTATGGTACGCCGCGTCCAAACTTCCTGCCGTTCCACCAGGGCCGCGGTAAAACGGACGCAACACCATGCCAAGCCTACGATACATCCCAATTTGATGTACCAAGGCATAAGATCGAGATGGCCTTCTCCCCCAATTTCGCTCCAGAGGCTAATAATGGCAATCAATGCGATTAGGAACTCCAAAGCGTAGGCCAAGCGTAGTAGCGATGGGCCCAACAACGCCGGAGCGGGAGACGCCTCGGTCAGCACTTCGAGTCCTTCGTCCACTTCATTTTGGTTCATTTCTCTTCCCAACGTATCATGTTCTGTTTCCTGTCACGATCTTTTTGAGCGCCTTTCTTCTTTTCCAATTGCAACCGATAATTGGACGTTACATTCTGCCGTGGTTTGGCGGAGGACCCGCTGTTTGGACCACGTGCCTGCTGTTCTTCCAGGCCTGCCTGCTGGCCGGTTACGCGTACGCCCATTGGCTGGGCTCGCTCGCGAACGTGCGTCTTCAGGCGGGCGTCCATATCGGATTGCTGCTCGCATCCCTCGCGTTTCTGCCTCTAAGCGCGAATGCGGCGATTTGGAAACCTGCTGCGGCCGCCGATCCTTCCGGCCGGATCTTACTTCTGCTCGCGGTGACCGTGGGTGGCCCGTACTTGTTATTGTCTGCGACGGCGCCTCTTCTGCAGCATTGGTTCACGATCGATAATCCCCAAAAAGCACCCTGGCGATTCTATGCCCTCTCGAATTTTGGATCGTTTCTTGCGTTATTGAGTTATCCATTCGTCTTCGAGCCGTTACTGCGGTTGCGGACGCAAGGTTTTATATGGACCGGGCTGTACCTGGCGTTCGCGATCCTGTGCGGGTTCGCCGCCTGGCGCTTGCGGTCCGTCGAAACAGCGGCAACATCGGCGAGCGGTGAGATCGAAGAAGCGGCTGGCCCCACGCTCGGGACCGTGCTGTTCTGGCTCGGCCTTTCCTTTTGTGCTTCGACGTCGCTGGTGGCCACCACCAATCAAATCTCGCAGGACATTGCCGTCAGTCCGTTCCTCTGGGTGGCAACGCTGGCGATCTACTTGCTCACGTTCGTGCTCGCGTTTGAAAGCGACCGTTTCTATTGGCGGACGCCTTACGCCATCGCGCTGGGGCTTTTCGCTCCCATCGCCTCCGCGCTTCCCAGCGTGTCGATTGGGTTGTCACTGCGATGGCAACTCGTGATCTATCTGATTGCGCTTTTCGCTGCCTGCATGGTCTGCCAGG
Organism: Bryobacteraceae bacterium; assembly: GCA_049518655.1. Taxonomy (GTDB): domain Bacteria; phylum Acidobacteriota; class Terriglobia; order Bryobacterales; family Bryobacteraceae; genus Palsa-89. Next base: position 41,175 of record JBEKRO010000037.1, read on the forward strand.
GAGAACTGGCACGATCCCGTCCGTCACCTCGATATCTCACGACGTTTTATTTGACCATCGCGGCCGGTGGCGCCATAGGTGGAGTCTTCGTCGCACTCATCGCACCGCGGTTATTTACCGAATTCAGTGAATATCAAATCGGCCTGGCAGTCACTTGCTTGCTGGGATTCGTTGGATGGATGCGCACCGGCGCGCTCGCTCAATGGACCAGCCGGAATCTCGCCGTCCGCCTGCCTCTGATGGCGCTGTTGATCGGAGGATTCACCGCGATGGTCGCCACCGTGACCAGTGGGAAGCTAGGCGTCGAAGTGAGCGCGCGGAATTTCTACGGCATCCTGCGCGTAACGGCGCGCGAGGATTCCAACGGCCCTTTTCGCGAACTGCAGCATGGCCGCACACGGCACGGGTTCGAGTACCTGCAGTCCGCTCGAAAAGATTGGCCCACCTCTTACTATGGACCGCATAGCGGTATCGCGATGGCGCTGAAGGCGATCGATAAACCCAACCGGAGCATCGGAGTGGTTGGCTTGGGCGCTGGCACCCTGGCGGCTTGGGGACGCCCAGGCGATACGTTTCGCTTCTACGAAATCAATCCGGATGTGGAGCAGATCGCGCGAACGTGGTTTTCCTTTCTGCGTGACTCAAAGGCGCAAACCGAAGTGGAGTTGGGGGACGCGCGCGTGCAATTGGAACGGGAATTGGCCGGGGGCCGTTCGCGGGATTTCGACTTGATCGCGGTGGATGCGTTTTCCAGCGATTCAATACCAATGCATCTGCTGACAGCCGAATGCGCGGACATCTACCGGCGGCGTCTGACGCCCGGCGGCGTGCTTGCGCTGCACATCTCCAACCGGGCGCTGAATCTGGATCCGGTGGCGCGCGGAATGGCGCGCTATTTAGGTTGGACGGCTGTGCAAATCGTTTCAGAAGACGATCCCGCCACGGGCGAGAGCAGCTCACGCTGGGTTTTGTTGACGTCGAATCAGAATTTCCTGGAGCGCACAGGTTTGGTACATCACTTCTCTGAGTGGAGCAGCCGCGCGCCCATCACCTGGACCGACGACTTCGCAAGCCTCTGGCACGTGCTGAAATTCTGAACTACTCCTTCAGCGCGGATTGCAGATCTGTCTGGCTGAAGTCACGACCCTTGTATAACAGCGGTTGATCGGACACCCGAGCGAGAGCGTAGGTGAGGCAATCCCCAAAGTTCAATGCTGCCCGATGATGGCCCTTTCCGAAATCTCGGTAAGCTCCTCTTGCGATCCGAGCTTGTTCGAGAGTTACCGGCTCTATGGTGATCGCAGATCGCTCAAAGAAGCGGTCAAACTCGCGCTGGGCCACAGCATCCCCCCGATTGTCGATTACCAAGGCTGCTTCCAAATAACTGGCTGCCGAGATGCGTCGATCCCCGGCCCTCTCGATCGCCCTGGCAAATATGGCGGCGTCTCTTTCGTCCAAGAGAATTGCCAGAACGGCCGAAGCATCAATAATCATCGCTGCACTCAGCGGGGGAGTCCGCTCTTGTCGTAAAGCAGATCGGCGTGATCGCTGGACTTGACCGGCTTCCTCACGTGAGCGGCGCAGCGCTTACCAATCTCCAACAGTTCGGTGCTCAGAGGCTTATCGCGTCGGCGATGTTTCTCGCGATCCAGTTTTTCGCGGAGTGCCTCCGTGACGGCGTGTGTAAGAGAGACCCCACGCAGTTGCGCAAGTTCCCGGGCCAAGCGGTGGGCCTCCATGCTCTTGATGTTCAAAGACATTTGGCGGTACCTCGGTAGAATCTTCTTCTCCCATGGTACCACCGCGCATGTTTACTGCAGCAGCGCACCCAGCGCCGGTAGCGGCGCCGAGCTTTCCTTCAACGCAGCGTCGTGGAATTGCTGAAGCTGGAAGGCCGCCCCTTTTTGCTTTTTGTAAGCCTCGCGCGTGTCCAGCCAGCCGCGCCAGCCGATGAAATACATCGGAAGCTGGCACGAAGATAGCTGCGCGCGCTGGAATTTTCCGGTGGCTTCTTCTTTTTCCTGGAACGTGTCGTTCATCATTAAATCCAGCGCCTGCTGCTCGGTCATACCCATGGTTTGCAGCCGGATGTCGAGAATCGCATTCGCAATCGAGCGCAGCAATTGCTTCATCATCGTGAGCCGCAGATCTTGGCTGTTGTTCATGAAGCCTTCGTCCGACATCATCTGCTGCGTGTACAAGGCCCAGCCTTCCACGTAAGGTCCGTTTCCGTAAATGCTGCGGAGCACACGGCGCGACTTCGGTTCCAGCGCGTTTGCGAACTGGAACTGCACGTAGTGGCCCGGCATGGCCTCATGAATGGTGATCTCCATCATGCCGTAACGATTATATTCGCGCAGCTTCGATTCCACTCGCGCCTTAGGCCAGTTGGCTGGAATGGGCGTCACCCAATAAAATGCGCCCAGTTGCGGTTCCAGCGCCGGCGCCGCGTTGAATCCGGCCACCGAATAGATGCCACGCATGAACTCTGGGGTCGGGATCACTTGCAGATTGGCGCTTGGCGCCAACGTGACCAGGTGCTTCTCGCGGACGAAGTTGGTGGCTTCTTCCAGATCCTTCTTGGCTTGATCCATGTAAGCGTCTGGAGTGGTGTGCTGTTGCGCGATCTTGTCCAGCGCGGCCTTCACCGTCTGCGGAGCTGCCAGTTTGGCCATCTGCTCGCGGACGTCCTTCAACGCGGCTTCGGCTTCCGCCAGCACTTGCTCGGGCTTCTTGCCGGAAACTAGCGTGTAGGCGAACTTCTGGTCGTAATTCTCTTTACCGAGCCGCCAATCGCTGGTCTTTTTCGACAGGTCGCCGGTCAGGAACTTGGTGAACGCGCGAAGCGAATCTAGAGCGGGCCCAGCGGCGCGATCGTAGTCCGCCTTCAAAGCGTCCGGCGCCTTGGCGCGCAAGGTCTTGTCGATCAGCTCCAGGTTGCCTTCATTCTCTTCACGCGCCACTCGATTCCAGATCTCTGGCGCGTCCATCAAGTTCGCTTGGCCCTGTTGCATCAGAGCTGGAATCTTTTGGAGCCGCTGTATGATCGCCCGATAACGGGTCTCGATCGGTGCGTATTCCAGCACAAACGGGTTGAAAACCGCGTTGCCCACCAGCTCTACATAGACCGTCGGATTGTGCCGGTAGCTTTGGATCTTTTCGAATTCCAGCAGCGACAGGTTCACCTGGTTGTCGATGATTTGGTAATCGGCGCGGTCTTCGGCTGACAATGAGTCCTGTTGGATGGCAGCCAAGCGATTGTGAAAATCCGAGTAGAACTTGTGCTGCTGGTCGATTCCTGCCGCGCTGAAATCGTCGATCTGCTCATCCAGATGCGCGCCCTTGTGCTCGTGATAACCGGCGGATGTGGCCGAGACCGGCGAGAGCGCCAGCGATTCATACACGAAATCGTCGGTGAGGCTCGCCAGATCCGGCTTGGCGGCCGGCGGAGGGGACTGCTTGCAACTCGTCATACATATCAAGCAGCAAAAGACCGATACTGCCGCGAGAATCAAGGCTATGTTAAGCGATTGCCGCATGTAACTTCTCCAGATCTTCCGCTTCTCCGAACTTGGAACCTTCCAGACCGTTGTCACCTTGCAAAGTGCTTCCGATGTTGCGGAGCAAGCCCGTGAGCACCCCGCCCGCGCCCACTTCGACAAAACGGCTGACACCCAGTGAAGATAGCTCCCCAATCACGTCTGTCCAGCGGACCGGATTGGGCACCTGTTGATACAGGCCCTCGCGCGCTTCGACGCCCGTGCGAATCACGCGCGCTTGCCAGCCGTTCATCAGCGGCACTGTGAGATCGCGAAACTCAGTCGCGTCCAGGTCCGCCTGCAGGCGTCTCTGTGCCGGCTCCATCAACGTACAATGAAACGGCGCGCTCACGGGAAGCAGGATGGCTCGCCTGGCGCCTGCGGCTTTCGCCAGATCGACGGCTCTGGCTACAGCGCCCGCGTTGCCCGCAATCACCACTTGATCCGGTGAATTGTAGTTAGCCGCTGCTACCACTTCGCCTTGCGACGCTTCGGCCAGGATCGAATAGAGCTTGTCGGGAGGAAGCTTTAGCAACGCAGCCATGGCGCCCACCCCCACCGGAACCGCTTCCTGCATATACTGTCCGCGCTTGCGGACCAGGCGCACCGCGTCGGCGAAAGCCAGCGCCCCGGCAGCTACCAAAGCGCTGTATTCGCCCAGGCTGTGGCCGGCGACAAAATCCGGGTGGACGTTCTGCTCTTCCAGCACCCGCCAAGCCGCCACGGACACCGTGAGCACGGCGGGCTGCATGTTCTCGGTGAGTTGCAGCGTCTCGGCGGGACCTTCAAAGCAAAGTTGGGTTAGGGAAAATCCCAAGGCCTGGTCAGCTTGGTCGAAAATCGCACGAGCGGATGCAAATTTTTCGGCAAGGCTCTTGCCCATTCCAATGTATTGCGAGCCCTGGCCGGGGAAAACGAACGCTGTCTTCATAAAGTAATGAACAGTTTCAGTGTACCCGCTTCGTTCCTATAATTCTTCGATCCATTGGGCCCTCACTTGCGTCTCATGCAGTATGGAAGGAGGACACATGAACATTCAGACTCGCTCCCAAGTGCGGCCGCCGGTGCCTCAATATGAGAGCAAGGCATTTGTTTACTGTCCCATCTGCACGCACACGGTGGAAGGCATCGTTGTTACCACGGGAAAGGCGTCCAAGGTAAAACCAGGTCAAAAGTGCTCGCGCTGCTCGGCGGCGCTCGATCCGGCTTACATTATGCGCCTGGACCGGGCAGCATAACGGGTTCCGCGGACATGCTACTGTAGTCTTTAGTCGGATGAAACGAAAACCCATGGCGGTGCCGCGACCGGTGGTCCCCGATCCGGTGATCGATCAGCAGCTTCTGGACGAAGCCAAGCGGTTGGTAATCCCGGATCAGATGAAGCACACCGAGAAATGTACCGTGTGCGGCGCCGTTTGTGCGCCCAATTCGGCGGAAGGCTTGTGCTGGGTTTGCCGCCGCCTGAAGATTAGTGCCTGGCGCGATTCCGATCAGCAAAGCGTTCAGGAGTAGCCAGCGCCTTCTCATAGACGAAGGCTCCGGCGGCCACGTCCTCCACAGCAATTCCAAGCGATTTGAAGATTGTGATTTGATTGGGGTCGAAGTGTGGCTTTACGTCCTTCAGCTCCACAACATTCTTCCAACTATCTGCCAGGATCAAATCCCCTGCTTCTATCTTGGCTTGCTCCAGAGAGTCCACTGCAACTAATTTTGCTCGCCGAACCAGATCGGAAGGTAACTCCCTGCGCTTGGCCGTGTTGGCGCCCATCGCATTGAGCATGGTTCCTGGCACGATCCAGGCATCTTCCAAAACCGGCTCCTGTGCATTCGTTGAGGTGACGACGATCTGGGCTCCGCGAACGGCATCCCTCGCTGTCGAGACCGCTTGTGCCCCACAATCATCCGCGAACTTCCGCCGTTTCTCCTCGCTCCTGCTCCAGACGTGGACGGTCTTGATAGGCCGGACCGCGCGAATCGCGTCCACCTGCGTCCGGGCTTGAAAGCCAGAGCCAATAACGCCGAGTGTGTCCGCTTCCGGATTCGCCAGTAGATCGGTTACGTAACCAGTGGCGGCGCCGGTGCGAATCTGTCCCAGGTGATTCGCCTCCATCCACGCCAGTGGCGCAGCTGTCTCGGCGTCGTACAGCACGAAGTAAAAGTGCGCGCCATAACGGGGATTCGTGGAGTAGAATTTAATCCCGAAATAGCGGCCGTACGAGCCTGCCATGCTGTGCAAAACAGAGCCCGTGTCCAGGATCAGACGGCGCCGCGGCTGGTTGATCGCCCGGCCCTGCGCCAGCGCTTCAAATGCACCGCGCATCAGGCCAATGGCTTCCTGCATCGGCAGAAACGCCCGAACATCCTCTTCAGACAGATAGAGCATGCTGCCATCGTACCGCTCAGCGCAACGCCTGCGACAAAAAGACTTCGGCTTCCGCCATGCGATGCACCCGGGAGCGAATGTGGTGCGCGTAAGTGCGAAATGCCAAGCGAATTGCTACTTCGTCGCGGGGTTGGAGCTTTCCGGATCCAGGCCCAGTGCCAGAATGGCGGCTTGGGCGCGCTGCTTGTCGAACTGGCCGTCACGGGCCAGGCGCGCCAGCGCAGCCGCGGCAATGGCTTCGGCGCCGTTCTCGAAGTGCTTCCGCAAATGCTCGCGATTGTCGCTACGTCCGAAGCCGTCCGTTCCCAAGGTGACCAAGCGGCCGGGGAGCCAGGGCGCGATTTGATCGGCCACTACCTTCATATAATCGGTGGAAGCGACAATCGGGCCAGGCACGTTCTCTAGCGCTTTCAGTAAATAGGGTTGGCGTTCGGGTTCGGCGGGGTGTAGACGGTTCCAGCGCTCCACTTCCAAAGCTTCGCGACGCAATTCGTTGTAGCTGGTAACGCTCCAGACATCGGCCGCAACCTGATACTGCTCGGACAGGATCTTCTGCGCACGCAAGGCTTCGTTGAGAATTGGCCCGCTTCCAAAGAGCTGCACTTTCGCATTTCCATTCTCAGCGGCTTGGTAGCGATACATCCCGCGCAGGATGCCGTCCTTTACACCTTCCGGCATGGCAGGCTGAGCGTAGTTTTCGTTGTAGATGGTCAGATAGTAGAAGCGGTCTTCCATCTCCTCGTACATCCGCCGGATGCCGTCCTGGATGATCACCGCGATTTCATAGGCGTATGCGGGATCGTAGCTGCGGCAGGTGGGGACCGTGCTGGCCAGCACTAAGCTGTGTCCGTCTTGATGTTGCAGACCTTCGCCGGATAACGTGGTTCGGCCCGCGGTTCCACCCATAAGGAAACCCTTGCCGCGCGAGTCGGCAAAAGCCCAAATCAAATCGCCTATGCGCTGGAACCCGAACATCGAATAATAGGTAAAGAACGGGATCATCGGCACGCCATAATTGGCGTAAGCAGTGCCGGCGGCCGTGAACGACGACATGGATCCGGCTTCGTTGATGCCTTCTTCCAGGATTTGGCCGTTCTTAGCTTCCTTGTAGAACAGGAAATTCTCGCTGTCCACCGGTTTGTAGAGCTGGCCCCGGCTGGCGTAGATGCCATACTGCCGGAACAGAGACTCCATGCCGAATGTTCGCGCTTCGTCGGGAATAATCGGCACGATGTACTGGCTCAAGCCCTTGTCTTTCAGCAGCAGCGTGAGCACGCGCACGAAAGCCATGGTAGTGGATACTTCGCGGCCCCCCGATCCCGCCACCGATTCCGCGAAGGTCTCCAGCGGCGGCGCCTGGATGGTGATCTTGGGCACCGAACGCGCCGGCAGGCTGCCTCCCAGTGCTTCCCGCCTCTCGCGGATGTAGCGCATCTCAGGGCTATCTTCCGGCGGGCGATAGAACGACGCGGTATGGACGGTCTCTTCCGAAATGGGGATGTCAAAGCGGCGGCGGAAATAGATCATCTCGTCTTCATTCAGCTTTTTCTGCTGATGCGTGACGTTGCGGCCTTCGCCCGCTTCGCCCAGACCATATCCTTTGACAGTCTTGGCCAGGATCACGGTAGGCGACCCCGTATTATTGAGTGCGCGCTGATAAGCGTTGTAAACCTTCAACGGATCATGACCGCCGCGCCTTAAAGCGCCGACTTCTTCGTCGGACAGGTGCTCCACCAGTTTCAACAACTCCGGATATTTCCCAAAAAACTCTTTTCGGGTATAAGCGCCGCCTTTAGCCTTAAAATTCTGATATTCGCCGTCCACGCATTCGTTCATGCGCTTGACGAGTAATCCGGTGGTATCGCGGGCCAGCAAGTCGTCCCAGTTGCTGCCCCACAAAACTTTGATGACGTTCCATCCGGCGCCACGGAAATGCGTTTCCAGCTCGGTGACGATCTGTCCATTGCCGCGAACCGGGCCATCGAGCCTCTGCAAATTGCAGTTCACCACGAAGATGAGGTTGTCCAATCGCTCGCGAGACGCCAGCGCGATGGCGCCCAGGGATTCCGGCTCGTCGGTTTCGCCGTCGCCGACAAAGGCCCAAATCTTGCGCGCGGTTACCGGTATGATGCCGCGATTCTCCAGATATCGCATGAAGCGCGCCTGGTAGATCGCATTGATCGGCCCGATACCCATCGAGACCGTGGGAAACTGCCAGAAGTCCGGCATGAGCCAGGGATGCGGATAGGAGGAGAGCCCGGGATGCTCGCGCAATTCGTGCCGGAAGTTCTCCAGGTGCTTCTCATTCAGACGGCCTTCCAGATACGCCCGCGCGTACTCGCCGGGTGAGGCATGGCCCTGGAAGTAGACAAAATCCCCGGGTTGGTCTCCGTGCCGTGCGTGGAAGAAATGGTTGTGCCCCACTTCGGCTAGCGTCGCCAGCGACGCGTAGGTGGAGATATGGCCACCAATGCCGCTGTCGTGCTTGTTGGCGCGCACCACCATGGCCATGGCGTTCCAACGGATGAGGCTCTTGATCCGCCGCTCAATGGCGCGGTCGCCCGGATAGGGCACTTCATCATCCACCGGAATCGTATTGATATAAGGAGTCTTCAGCCCGCTGGGAGTTTGAACTCCGTACAGAGCGGCGCGGTCCGTGAGGCGTGCGAGCAGGTAGGCGGCCCGGTCGACCCCTCCCTCCTCAACAATGCCGTCCAGGGCTTCCAGCCACTCGCTGGTCTCTTGTGCGTTAGGATCCTCGCTGGTTACGAGTTTTGTAGCAAGCATGGGTTTGAAATCGGAGTCACTTTCAACATAACACTAGTGGGACTGCCGTAGCTTTTGCCAACTGGGTGGCTTTCGCGGACGTGGCGGGCTAAGAAGGACGGGGCTGCGGATCCAGGCGCGCAGAGCCGGACGAACGCAGCGGCAACTGTATTGCTATGATAGCTCGGCTGGGAGGCGATCGAGTTCCGGCGTGGGTCCGCGTCGTCGAGACTCACGTTTCGATTCCTTCCAGCTTTCCACGTGCCCGCCCGGCTTGTAACCGGTTAGTTCCGCAGAGCGCGTCTGTCCCTCGACTTTCGCGCCTGCGAGAGCTCTGTCAATGCAGTTATGGCTCTATCGACCAAGTGAAGCTCGCGGCGCAGCTTTTTCAGACGTGCGCTCAGCAGGGTCCAGGCTCCGCCTAAGTTCTCCCCCAGTGACTTTGGGTCCAGATCCGCCTTCGTATCCGTCAATTGGTTCCCACCCGAACAGCTCTCAGAGACATTCCAGTCTATGGACAACTTCCCACGTTGGCTATCAGGACGTCTTTGATTTTGTTGTCCGATTAAGGACTACAAAAATGTCCGCCTCAGCTTCAAGGAATTTCAATCCACGAGCTTGTTCTGGATGGCGTAATGGGTGAGTTCGGCGTTGGTACGCATGCGCATTTTTTCCATAAGGCGCGCCCGATAGGTGCTAATGGTCTTATCACTCAGGGACAATAGCTCGGCAATTTCGCTGAGAGTCTTCCCGGAGGCGATGAGACGCATGACCTGAAATTCGCGATCGGACAGGGTCTCATCCGGCGGCCGGTCGACGCCGCGTTCCAGGTCGACGATCAGCCTCTCGGCCAGGGCGGGGCTCAAGTACTTCCCGCCATCCAGCACCTTATGAATGGCCCTGGAGAGTTCGGCCCGCGGGCTGTCCTTGGTGATAAATCCAGCGGCGCCCGCTTTAAATGCCCGGCGCGCGTATTGCTCCTCGGAATGCATGGTGAGCACCAGTACGGGAAGCCGGGGGCGAACCTGCTTCAGCTCCTTGAGAACCTCCAGCCCGCTCTTGCCGGCGAAAGAGAGATCCAGGACCATGGCATCCCAATCGTCGGCCAGCGCCATGCGAAGGGCTTCATCGGGCGTGCCAGCTTCGCCGCAGGAAATGGAGCCAGGCTGTTCGTCCAGGAGTCTTTTGACGCCATCCCGAACTACTTCGTGATCGTCGACGATGAGCACCCTTTTCATCACATCGCTCCCGCGGACTCCGCTCTGGCCAGCGGGACGAGAACGTGCAGCGTGGTGCCAGTTCCCTTCAGTCCAACAATGTCGACGCGCCCTCCGATCAAGTGAGCGCGTTCCTGCATTCCGAGCAGCCCCAGCGAGTTTCTGCTGCGCATTTCTTCTGGCGTAATTCCACGGCCGTTATCGGTCACCGTCACGGTGAACATTTCGTTCTCTACCATCATCGCCACGGCCACGCGGGTGGCTTGGGCGTGACGGATGATGTTCGTCAAGGCTTCCTGAAGGATACGGAACACGGCCGTAGACTGCACTTCGTCTAAAGGGATACTGGGGAGAGAACAGTGGCAGCGGCACTCAATTCCGGTTCGCGCTTGGAACTGCTCCGTCTGCCATTCCACTGCTTCCATCAAACCCAGATCGTCCAGGATGCTGGGGCGCAGTTCGGAGGCGATGCGGCGCACCACGTTGAGAGTGGAGTCGGTGAGGCCGAGCATAGTGGCCAGTTTAGCCTGCATCACCGCTTTCAAGGGCCACGCATCGGCTGGCTCGTCAATCATTTTTTTCATCGCCTCCAGCTCCCATCGCAAACCGGTGAGAATGCCGCCCATCTCATCGTGAATTTGATGGGCGATGCGCGCGGCCTCCTGCTCGCGCGCCGATTGCAGATTTGCGGAGAGGGCGCGCAACTGCTCGCTGCTGGCCTTGAGACGGTCCTCGGCTTCTTTGCGGTCTGTAATGTCTTCGGCCACGCCACCAATGCGATAGACTTTACCGGATGGATTGCGAATGGGAAAGCCCCGATCGCGTAACCAGCGTATGTCTCCATCCTGCGTGACGATCCGGTATTCGATTTCAAATTCCTTCTCCGCGAGGCGCGGCGTCATCTCCATCAGCCAGGCGCGGTCGTCAGGATGGAGCCCAACAAAATCCGGACCCGCCGAATAAAGACTTTCGCACGACCGGCCACAAACCTTTTCATACATGGGGCTCACGTAGAGCAGTTGCTTGAAGTCCGGCGACCTCAGCCAAAACACTTCCCGTATGTTGTCGGCCAGTTGGCGGAACCTTTCCTCGCTTTCGCGCAGCGCTTCCTCGGCGAGTCTGCGCTCCGTAATATCGTTGGCGATACCCGCGATCCGGTAGACCTTTCCCGACTGATCCCGGATCGGAAAGCCGCGATCGCGAATCCAGCGCATCGACCCATCGGCGTGGAGGATGCGAAATTCGATATCGAATTCCGTCCCCGCCCCGCTTTTCATGATCTGAGCCATCTTCTCGCGATCCTCGGGATGAATCGTGTTCAGGAACGGTTGATAATCGGGATCCCGATAGCGTTCTTCCGGAGAGCGCCCCGAAATGCGTTGGTAGGCGGGACTGAGGTACAGCACCCGTTTGAAGTCGGGTGTCTTGATCCAAAACAGGTCGTGGATGTTTTCCGCCAGCTGGCGGAACCGCTCCTCGCTCTCCCGCAGCGCCTCTTCGGCTCGTTTGCGACGGGTGATGTCCTGTCCGATGCCCATGCTCGTGCCGTCCGCCAAATGGAGCATGGCCCAGGAGGTGTCGATCACGCGGCCGTCCCGGACCGTAGTTTTGAAGTCCGCCCACTCACCGTTGGAATTCATTACGAATTTCCGGACTTGCTCACGATAGTGGGGATCCGGGTAGTTTTCCGTCAGGATGTCTACGTTATCGCGTTGGATGTCTTCCAAGGACCATCCCAGTGTCCGCTCCCACTCCCGATTCACCAATTTGAGTTCATAATTCCCATCGCCGAAATTGATCATCACCGGAATGTGATCGAAGATGGATTGCAGAATCTCCTTCTGTTTCCTCAGTTCCTGTTCGGCCTGTTTGCGTTCGCTGATGTCCTGCCCGATGCGGATTGTGGCCTCATCGGAGAGTCGCACCACCGCCCACGAGGTATCGATCACTCGTCCGTCTCTCAATTTGGTTTTGAAGTCGGCCCACTCGGAAGTCGCGTTCGCCACAAAGTCGAGAGCGCGCCGCCGCTCTTCGATATCCGTGTAATATTCCTGATACGAATCTTCGTCTCTCCTCTCCGGCTCCGCCTTGGAACCCAGTACGCGCTCCCATTGGGGATTCACCATCCGAGTGCGGCCATCTTTGTCGGCGAGCCTCAGAATCACCGGAACGTGGTCGAAAATGGTTTGCAGAATTTCTTTCTGCTGCCGCAGGTCCCCTTCCACTCGTTCGCGCCGCGCGATCTCCTTTCGCAGTTCGTCGTTTGCTTCCTCAATCGCTCTGGTTCGTTCCTCCACCCGCTGCTCGAGTTGCTCATTCGCAGCATGGGCTGCCCGTTCCGCCCTGCGCAGGAGGTCGCGTTGCAGATGCGCCTTCAGCGCGAGATGTACAAACACGCCAAAGACAGCCGCTCCAAACAGCGCTCCCAGTAACGCCAGGGCGGAAGAGATGCCGGTCTGACGCTCGGGGGAGAATGCCCGCAACAATCCGATCCGGATGATCACTAGAAAAAAGCCCGCGCCGATCGATGCCCACACCGGCTGGCGAAGCTCGGCTTGACTCATGTCCAAAGCGACAGCCACAGCCCCGATTCCCAGCAGCAGGAAGCCGGCCGCTGTCGGAAAGGTCATGCGGGTTAAGTCGCCCAGGCCAAACGCGTCGCCGCCGCCCCAGATAACGCTGATGCCACACGATGCGGCGATTGCTGCGACCACGAAGCCTGCGAGACCGAGCGTGGAGGATGGTTTCGGGATCGGGCTGATCTGCGCCAGCAGCAAGCCCAAGGCCATCACTGTGAAACAGAGCGCACTGGCCGGCGACATCCGCTCCCCGAGAAGGGAGGTGCCGGCTAAGATGACAGTCAAGGCAGAACCGACGAATACGAATCGCCGACGGCCGAATACGGTCCCCAAAAGAGCCAGACCACTCAGCACAAAACCTATGGCCGCGTCGTGCTGCATCGGGGGCAGACCGCTCGCAGCTTCATCCAAGGCGTTGGAGTGGACTATCCACCCCACCAGCACCAGTAATCCCAGCAGGATTGCTAATGCGCCGCAGAGTGCTCCTGTCGTTCGGGGCAAAGACATAACGTTACCGCTTCCCGGGATCGGTGGAGCGGGTAGGCAGCGCACCGGACCGAATCGCAAGCCATGTGGTAAATGACTGACCACATGGAGGCAAAGCATATCACACAAACGCCCGTAACCTGGGTGCGTGGGCAGGCGTCTTATGGTTTCGACCAACAGGAGTGAGTACTTACTTATGGAAGCAGTTCCTGCACCGTCCGTTCCACCCAAACCGTCCGAAGTGCCTTCGCGCCCTCCACGAATGCTGGGGGAGGACCGCCGCCGGCAACTTCTCCGTGTAGCGGTGGAGAGCTTCGCGCGAAACGGCTTTAGCGGCACGAAAACAAAGGACATCGCCGCCGCCGCCGGCGTTAGCGAAGCCATCCTTTTTCGCCACTTCACCAGCAAGGAAGATCTCTATCATGCGATTTTGGACGAAAAGGAAGCCACCATGGGTGGTGACCGCTGGTTTGTGGAAATGAACGAACTGGCCGAGCGCCGGAACGATCGCGGCCTACTCCAGCATGTCGCTCGTCAGTTGATTCGCTCCTTTCGGGAAGACGCCGCGTTTCACCGGCTACTGCTCTACGCATCGCTGGAAGGGCATTTGCTCGCGGATCTGTTCCATGAGCGATTCGGACTCCCGATGGGCGATTTTCTTTCACGTTACGTTGCTCTGCGGCAGAAGGAAGGTGCGTTTCGGGAATGCGATCCGGGGGCGGCGGTGATGTTCGCGGTCGGTTCCATAGTTCATTACGCGATGGCTCGCCACGTTCTTGGCGCCAAGAATTTTCCATCCAGCGACGAAGTAATCGCCGAACAGTTCGTGGAGCTTATTCTCGGCGGGCTGGAACAGAGGCCCGTTGCTGGCCGTATTGCAACAGGAAAGCAGAAGTAATTTCATGGCAAGCCGTACAACATCCCAATCAGTGTTGGTCAGCGTGGTAGGAATCGCGCTGCTCGCCGCCGCCGGATGCAACAATGCCGGCAAGAATATCTCACTCACCGAGGCCGCCACCGGGCCGGCCAAGATGGTCAAAGTGTCCACCGTGCGCGCGGTCACGCGCCAGGTTTCTTCTTCGGTGCAAGTGACGGGAAGTTTTCTGGCCGAGGAATCGTCGGACGTAGCGCCTCCCGCAGCGGGGCGCGTGATTGCCACTCCGGTGGATGCGGGCGCGTTCGTGAAAGAAGGCCAGATCCTAGCCAAGCTGGAGGATCGCGACGCGCAATTGCGACTGCAAGCCGCGCTGGCTTCAGAACAGCAAGCAGAGGCGAGCCTCCGTCAGGCGGAGTCGCATATCGGTTTGGCTGAGGGCGGCAAATTCGACGCCAACAACGTGCCTGAAGTGCTTTCCGCGAAAGCGTCTTATGATTCCGCGGTGGCGCAGGCCAAGATGTCGGAGGCCGATGC
>JBEKRO010000038.1:0-55527 GCA_049518655.1 Bryobacteraceae bacterium
GAAGACGCCGCCGTAGGACCGGATAAGACTGTCGACGGGAAAACTCGTGAAAGCCGAGTTTAAGTAGTCGTCCCCTCCGTCAATGCGGCTGAGTTCGACGCCCGCGATGTTCAAGGAGCCGCTCGCCATCGCCTTCTGCAGATTGGCCGACGTCAACGCGTTGTAGGTATCGCCGCAGGTGGTCTGTCCAGCCGGGGCGATGGACGTGGTGGTTATATTGCCGGTGACGCCTTGGACTGTGACGGCGATCGACGTTTTGCAGCCGGTGACCCCGGCGGGGACGATGAAGTTGATCTGATCGAGCCCTGGAGAGCTGCTGCGCCCGGAATAGCTCACCGCCGCGGGTTGGTTGCCGATCAGGACCTGCACTTCTCCAGGGTCCAAGGGTACCGGCGGCGTCGGCGGCTGAGTTTCGTCGCCCGTCACCGCGCCGAGGCCGGTGCCCCACCAAAACCAAATTGTCGCCCGCGTGCGCAGCGTTGATCATCGTGATCGCATTGTAGGAGGTATCTGTGACCACCCCGGGTCCCGTCCCACCTTCATTCAGAGCAGACGTTCCGAAGTTCGCGGCCAAAACCTGAATCGCGATAGAACTGCTCCCGCCCTGATAGGAAAGCGTTAGCGTACCAGATCCCAATGGCGTGGCCGATGGCAGAAGCGCAGCCACCTGCAAGGACGAGGTGTAGACCATGATGCAGGTCTCCGATACGCCGCCCACGGTCACTTGAATTGTGGTTCCCCCCAGCCCTTGCGTGGTGGGTAACGGATAGCTCTGAGCCTGTTGCAAGGTGGAAGGACCGAGGCCGGTGCCCGTTAGGGTAAAGATAGCCCCCTGGGCAATTCCGGAATTGGGCAAGTTGGGAGGAACCCAACTGGCGGCGTTAACGATTCCCGTAATGGCCGGAGCCGCGGCTAGAACGGCCGCGCAACCGAAAGTAAGTGCGCTGAGGCGAAGCAGTGGCAAGGATCCTCCCATGGATTGAATTCCAGTCTACCGCGCGAAGCGTCGCTTGGAGGGCTTGATGGAGCGTCCTATATTGGAAGAGTGATCCGCGTTCGTTATCTGCCGCTGCTCCTGTTTGTTTCCTCTGGTCTCCGGGCGGCCGAGCTGAAGCCTGAGACCAGCGCCGCTTTCGATCGCTATGTCAAGCTCACTGAAGACGGCTTCGCGAAGAGCCAAGGTTTTGAAAATTTCCTCTGGCTGGATCATCATTCCAATGAAAAGTCGCTGGTGTGGCTGGGGCAGAGTGTCATCACGCCTTTAAAGACGCTGGATCATGGGGCCGAAATCGACGTCCCGGGTGGCGACCTTCAGCATTGGCTAGGCACCGTTTTTCTGGAAGGCGCCGATATCGATCACGTGCGCGGACTGCTGATGAACTTAGCCGGCTACAAGGACTTTTTCAAAGAGCAGATCATTGAATCCAAGATAAACAAGCACGAGGGCGACCAGTACGATTTCTTTTGGCGCTTCTACAAGAAGCAGTTCAGCACGCTGGTATTGAATGTGGACGAGACGGGGAAATACACCCTCATCGATCCTACGCATTGGACCTTTGCGGCCCATTCCACGCACATTGGGGAGGTGGAACACCCCAAAAACAAGAAGAAGCTGGATCAGGAGCGTACGGCGGAAGAGGCTGCGGGATATTTGTGGCGATTCAACTTCTACTTGCGCGTGCAGCAATCCGACAACGGCGTCTATGTCGAATTGGAAGCGATCTCGCTGGCACGTGAAGCGGGCGGACGAATCAGTCCCTCCCGCTATCTGAACGGTTTTCAGAGCTTTCCGCACGACCTGACGGAGTACATCATCGACACGCTGCAGAATATATTTCCGCACCGTCGCTAATCGAGTCAGGCAGCCGACGTATTACTCGGCTTTCGCGGTCTCTTTGATCTCTTGGCCGGGCTCGCCGCCCGCTTGGCGAATGATGGCCGCGATTGCTTCATGCACCGGACCGGGCGCGCCGTTATAGCCGCCCTTGCCCATGGCGAGATCGAGCGGCGTGAATCCGCGCTTGTTGCGCGCGTTCACGTTGGCGCCTTTCTCAACCAGATACTTCGCGATGGAATCCGCACCCCGGTGAGCCGCTCCGTGCAACGCGGTCTCACCCTTGTCGGTGGCGAGGTTTACGTCCAGGCCGAGCGAAACACACAGCTTCACGGCTTCCAGCGCTTCCGGTTCGGTTCCGCGAATATGATCGTTATAGTCAACTCCAGCGGCCACTAAGAGTGCCGTCTGGTTGTCTTTGCCCACCAGTTTCGGATCCGCGCCTTTGTCCAACAAGTAATGCATCAGCTCGAGATCGGCGCTGCGAGCGGCCCGCGTGAAGGGCGTGGTACCCGCACCCATGCTCTTGTCGCCCATGTCCTGCGCATGTTTCTCGATGGGCGCCGGAGCGGTGAGCTGCGCATTCACGTTGGCCTTGTGATCCAAGAGCGCGTGAATAATGTCCATGCTGGTGGTTTTGTCGATCTCTTTATGAGCCGGACGCGGCGACCAATCCACGTCGTGCATTTCGACGGCGCTGTAGAGCGCGGTCCGTCCGTTCTTGGCCGCAATGTTGGGATCCGCCCCCCGGTCGATCAACATCTGCGCCAGGTCATAGTGGGTATTCAGGATGGCCAGAACCAAAGCGTTGTTGCCATCTGAATCCACCGCGTTTATGTCCGCCTTGGCATCCAGCAGCGCCTTCACGGCGTCCATTTCGCCCTGACGAGCCGCAAATAGCAGCGCGGTGAGGCCGCCACGAGCGATGGGCGCGTTGGGCGTGCCCGCTTCCATCTTGGGCAAGGTGGGATCGCGATCATAGGAGCGAAGATTGAGGTCGGCTCCGTGCGCCGCTAGCAGGCTCACGATATCGGCATGGCCTTCAGCCGCCGCCCACATGACCGCTGTTTGCCCTCGGAAGTTCTCCTTCACGTTCACTTCAGCGCCATGCTCGAGAAGAACTTTCACCGCGTCTGCGTTTCCGTCCCGCGATGCCTTCATAAGGACGGTCTCAGCCTGGGCGGTGACCAGGGTATTCGGGTCCGCACCCGCCTTGAGCAACTTCTCAATCAGCGGGGCGCCGCCGATGCGCACGGCTTCAGAGAGCGGAGTAGCGCCGTACCGATTGAGCGCGGTTGCGCTCGCCCCTGCCGCCAGCAGCGCGTCCACAGTGTCCAGGTCGCCATAATGGGCGGCCCAATGCAGCGCCGTAGTACCGTCGGCTTCCGGGGCGTTCACATCGACATGTTGTTTCAGAAGAGCGCGGACGGATTCGGCGTCTTGATTCTTAACGGCGTCCACCAGCGCGGTGTTCCCGCTTGTGGCGGCGTAGCAGGCGACCGACAACAGCGCCGCCAGTGAACATTGAAGAAGGCGTTCAATTCGCATGTTCGGGTCCTCTCTCCTAGACTTCCGACAAAATACCTGTGCTGTCGCCGATGTGGTCCTCATTCAAGCCGGCTTTGATGAGCGTGGTGGCGAGCAGGTTGGCCATAGGCGTGTCTTCGGGATACTTGATGTGACGGCCGCCCTTCATGCGTCCGCAAGCTCCGCCGCCGACAAAAACCGGAAGCGGGGAGTGATTGTGCATGTTGCTGTTGCTCATGGAGCTGCCGAACAACACCAGTGAGTGATCCAGCAGCGTACCGTCGCCGTCGGGAATTGCCTTCAGCTTGTCCATGAAGTAGGCGATCAGGCTGACGTGATAGGTATTGATCTTGGTCAGCTTCTCCAGCTTCTCCGGATTGTCCTGGTGATGCGAAGTGGCGTGGAACGGATCGGGTACGCCAATCTGCGGGAAGGTCCGGTAACTTACTTCGCGCGCCATCATGAAGGTGGACACGCGGGTGATGTCGGCCTGGAAAGCAAGCGCCATCAGATCGAACATCATTTTGGAGTGCACCACGTGATCATCGGGAATGCCGATGGGCGTGGTTGGCACTTTGATGCTCTGGCTGTTCTTGGCCTCGGTGAGTTGGATACGACGCTCAATCTCGCGCACGTTGTCCAGATACTCGGCCACTCGATTGCGATCGTTGGCCCCCAAGCCGCGCTGCAAGTGGCTCACTTGCGACGTCACGGCATCCAGGATGCTCCGCTCGCGCTGGATGCGCTGCAGGCGCTCGGTGGCGTTGGAGCCGTCGCCAAAAAGGCGATCGAAGACCACGCGCGGATTGATTTCCATGGGGAGCGGCGTGGTGGGCGTGCGCCAGGAGATCGTATTGGTGTAGGTGCAACTGAAGCCGACGTCGCACGCGCCGATCAGACCGGTCATGTCTTCGGTTGCGAGTTCGAGCGAAGGCAGCGGAGTGTCCTGGCCGATGTGCGTGGCGGCAATCTGATCCACCGTGGTGCCCGCGCGAACATCCTCGCCCTCGGTGCGCTTGGGGTGGACGCCGTTCAAGAAGACAGACGGCGAACGTCCATGGTCGCCACCGCTATCGCCGGGGCCTTGCGCTCCAGCCAGCTTATGAGCGAGATTGCTGACCACCACGATCTGGTCGCGATGCTGCTGCAAAGGCATCAACGTGCGCGACAGCTCGAAACCTAAGCCTTCTGCGGCCGGAGTCCAGTTACTCATCACCGCGCCGTGCGGAATGTAGCAGTAACCGAGGCGCATCTGAGGACTCGCGGCGGTTTTCGAAAGCAGGGTCTGTGCCGGAACCATCGAATCGAGAAATGGCAGGGCCAGGGTGACCCCCATGCCGCGCAGAAACGTGCGGCGGGGAAGATGCTTCTTGGTAATGATCATTGCTCCCAATCTCCTCTTCAGCTGCGCTAAAAATAATTACTGGCGAACGCTAGCAGTCACCGTACGGTTTTCACCTTCAGTGGCCTTTACTTTCATCTGAAACGGCGTGCTCTTTACAATTCCGAAAATGATGGATGACAGGCGATAGTCATTGTGGCCAGCGTCGCGAACAATGGCCCGCACAGCCGGCATGTCGTAATACTGAACTCCGCGTCCGAGGGCGTACGTCATCAGCTTCTGCGTGAATACGCTCGCGAAGATATCGGGTTTCGCCATCAGGATCTGACGCAGGGTCACCGGACCGTCCACTTTCGCGCCATTAAACATGACGCCCGCCGGGTCAATCTTCGCGCCTTCGTCGGTAGTTCTCCACTGGCCCACGGCGTCGAAATTCTCCAGCGAGAAGCCGATCGGATCCATCAGCTTATGGCAACCGGCACAGGCCGGATTCTTGCGATGTTCCTCCATGCGCTCGCGCAAAGAAGTAACTTTGCCGGGATCGGAATGCTCCTTCAACGCTGGCACATTGGGCGGCGGCGGGTCGGGCGGCATGCCAATGAGATTCGTCAGTATCCACTTGCCGCGCTGCACCGGCGAGGTGCGCGTCGCGTAAGACGTGATGGTCAAAATGCTTGCTTGTCCCAACAAGCCCCGGCGCCGATCGTCCGTCAGCGTCACGCGGCGGAAATCGGTTCCGTAGACGTTGGGGATTCCATAATGCCGAGCCAGCCGTTCGTTAATGAAGCTGTAGTTCGCATTCAAAAGATCCACCAGGCTGTGGTCTTCCCGGATGATATTGCCGAAGAACAGGTCGGTCTCCTGCTTCATGGCCTGGCGCAGGTTGTCGTCAAAGTCCGGGAAGGTTTCAAAATCCGGATTGATGTTCTTCAGGTTCCGCAGATACAGCCACTGGTCGGCGAAATTATCCACCAACGCCTTCGATTTCGGATCGGCCAACATGCGCTTCACTTGGCTCTCGAGTACCGCGGGATCCTTCAGCTTTCCAGCCGTGGCCAGATTCAACAACTGCTCGTCGGGAACCGTGCTCCACAAGAAGAATGAGAGCCGCGAAGCCAACTCCAGATCGCTGATGTGGTACACCGCTCCGGCTGCAAGCATTGGTGGATCCGGCTCAAAACGAAATAGAAACTCAGGACTCGCCAGGATCAACTGAATGGCGGCTTCGATGCCGGAATCAAACGTACCGCCTTCGTTGCGGCCTTTTTGGTAGAACGTCAGCAGTGTTTCCAGATCGTTGTCCGATGCCGGCCGCCGGTAGGCACGACGTGCCAGCGTGCTGATAATCTTCTTCGCGCAGGGTAGTTCATCGGCGTGGGCAGTGGGCCGGCAGACGAAAATCAACTTGTGGCTGGGTGTATCGCCGGGTCCGGTTGAATTCAGCGGCCCGGTGATGCTGACGCGATCCACGGCCGGCAAGCCGCGAAAATCCAACGGATCGAGATTGGCGCGTTCGAACGGCTGCAGGATGTTGTCGTCCTGGGATTCGCCTTCGGCCAGAAATGTGGCCACCACAGTGCGCGGGCCCGCCTTCACGGGAACATGAACCGTCAGGCGCGCATCGATCTCGGCAGCCGATTTCCCGGAGTTGCTGTAGCTGAGCTCCTGCTCGTCCTTGCCGCCAATAGTGGCCAGCTTGACGCGTTGACCATCCACACTGATTTCAACCTGGTGTAATTCTTCCAGGCCCTTGATCACGTCGGCGGTGGCTCTCCACAACCGCACTTTAATCACGTATTCACCATCCAGCGGGAAATAGTGCTTGATGGCCAATCCGCCGCGCGTTCCGAGCGGCAGCCCTTCCATGTGGCCGTTCTGCGAAAGGTCCGGCTTCGCGCGATACGTCGCTGTATCGGCCCCCAGCCCAGGATCGCCCACCGCGAGACGACTTAAATTCCATGACGCCGACATGTAGCGCTCCAGGAGCGATGGCGAAGTTCGCAGCACGTCCGCGATGTCGTCGAAGCCGTAGCTTTCATCGTCGGCAGGGAGCAGCGGCGCGGGATCTACATCCAGGGCCAGCAAATCGCGGACGGCATTCGCATATTCGGTGCGATTCAGACGGTGCAGTGTTGCGCGTCCGGGATTGGGATTCGTCGCAGCCGCGCGATCGATGGACGTTTCCAGCCAGGAAACCAGACTGTTGACGCTGGTTTGATCGGGTCTAGGCATGCCTTGCGGCGGCATAGCGCCCAGCGTTAACTTGTGAATGACCTTCTCCCAGGTTTCCGCGCCCGGTGGAATGTTCGTCATGTCCGCCGACTGTAGCGAAAGACCGCCAGTCTTTAGCTTGTCGCTGTGGCAAGTAACGCAATATTTATCAACGAGTGCGCGTTCGTTCGTGACGGAGGGAGTATTGGGTGACGATTGGGGCGGAGGAGCGGCCTGTATACATGCGCAGACGACAAAAGCGAAAGTTCCAAGACAAACAATGTCTTTCCTGAACAAGTCAACCCTCCCACCGTCGCCAGAGCGGTGTGCATTAATAATGTCAAAAAAGGCTCTTGCATGCAAGGGGGTAGGGAGCATCTGATATCGCAGAACTCCGGCGGCCAGATTTTGTTTACCTGATTTGTTTAAACTGAGGCTGGGGTGTTCATGAGTAAGTCGCCGATGGAGTTGACCATATTACTGCTCATCTCGGAGCCCCTGGTGCGGCTGGTGATCCGGGAGTTGCTGGAGCGCGCCGGATACCTAGTGATGGCGACGGGCGATCTGGGCACCGCCGTCGATCGCATTGGCGAGTGTAAGCCCGACCTGTTGATGATCTCGCCTTATGTGGAAACGATCACAGGCCACGACGCAGCCAAATACTTACAGACTCGTTGCCCGAGAATGCGCATCTTGATGGTGGCCGGACTGCTGGACGACAACCGGCTGCAATATCGCGCGGAGCTGGAAAAAGTGGAGATCTTTCCCCAACCCTTCACCGGGGCGCAACTGTTGCACAAAGTAAGGGACGTGCTCAGTGAGCCGAAGGCTTAGAGCGCAGAGTTGATCCGCTCTTACTTCTTGCCGCCCAGGAATCCCTTGAGCAGGCCTGTCGCGGCTTTCTCCACGTCGGTCCCTCCCAGTTGCTTTAGCTTGTCCACGGCGATGCCTTTGACGTCGGGATCGAACTTGGGTGCGCTGGACGTTCCCTGAATCTTGAAGGGCACTGTGGTATTGGAGCCCATCACGGCCAGCACGCCACCCGTGCGCACTTTCGCAATCATATTAAAATCGAGCGCGTGCGAAGCACTCACCGTACCCGCGCCGGTGAGGTCGCCGATCTGAGGAGACACCAGCAATAGGTTCTCGGTCCGAACCCCGTTGGGATCGATGTGAATGTTCATGCTCATGGATTGGATGTCGGTGCCGGCTCCTTCGTTGATGCCGGCGAGCTTAGCCATGAATGCGATCTTCGATCCCAAATCAAAACCTGCCAGCCGCGTATTATTCAACCCCAGCGTTCCGTCGAGAACCATGCCATCGGTAGGTCCGGAGATGGTAACGTTGGCGCTGGCCGTGCCGCCTTGGAAGGACGATCCAGCGGGGAGAATAATATCCAGCGCCGGCAGCAAGGCCTCCAGGTCTTGAATGGGCATCGCGGGACCGGAGAGCTTCACGTTCAGGGTTGTGCCATCGCCCTCTCTGTTGTAGGTGCCAGTGAGCGATGCCAGGGCTGCGCCGATGTGGAGAGCGCCGCGGTCCAGGGTACCGGCGTGCTTCTGCATATCGTGCTGGAGGTCGAAATCAAAGCTGACCTGCCGTTTAGCTGGCGTTCCGCGCCGCGCCAGAACGAGTTGATCGGCCTGAAAATTGCCTTTGATGTGCGCTTGAGTGCCGGTTGACGATACATCTCCGTTGAGCGACACCAAGCCAGCAAATCCAGTCGCTGGCAAAAATCCGGAGCGTGCCAAGTCGAGATGTGTGACGTTGATCGTGGCTTCCAGCGGCGTGGCGGAGGCGTCCGCGGCGTTCAGCGGCCCGGCTTTGCCGACCAGCTTTAGGATCGCTCCGCCCGAGCCGTTGGCAGAAAGAGAAAACGGAAAGACGGCGTCGGCGGCGAAATCCTGGACCTGCATATCCACCTTCTCGAAAACCTCCGGCTTCATCCTGCTCTGCGTCCTGGCGAGAACGATTTTTCCATTGGTGACGTTCAACACCTTTACGGAAAGATCGAGCGCGGAGTCACTGGTGGCGCCGGGGGAGGCGCTGGGTGCCGTGATCTTGGCGCCTGAACCCAGGGTGGAGAAATTCCAGGCGCCCGTGGGGTCTTCCAGCAGCGTGATGTCCGGCTGGTCGATCGCAACGCTCTTTACATGTAGCTGGCGGGAAAAGATGAGCGCAGGAAGCTCCACGCCGACGCTGAACGACTGCGCGCTGAGGAACGCACCGGGGCTGAACTTCGCGTCGTCGCCAATGGAAATCTCGGAAGCTGTGACGCCACCCGAGAGCAGCGACAGCTTCAGTTCGCCCAACTTCACGGGGCGGCCGAGGGCCTTGGTTAGTTTCGTCTCCAAAAGAGGACGGAACTGATTGGCGTTGATGAAAAACGGCAGTGCGATGACAAGCAGCGCCAGGATCGCGATGACGATCCCAACCACAATCACGATTCGCTTCATTTCGACACGCCTCCTTGTTCGGCATAAGACGGTTCTAGCTAGGATCGCATAGGCAGTGGGATAATTGAAGTAGTGTTCGAAACCCTGAAAGAGGAATTCACGCGACGCCGTACGCTGCTGATCGCGCCGTTCGCGTTGGCTGGGGTAGTAGTCCTGGCGATGCGCAAGGGACACGATTCGGATGAGAACGGTTCCCTGGGAGATTCGAATGAAGAAGTCACTATCGTCCAGTTCGATGACGCGGGCCGAAAAATCGGGATGGGGCTCGTCAAGAAGGTAGTCCGCTCCAACGGCGAATGGCACAAACAACTCAACTCTGAGCAGTATTATGTGACGCGGCAGCAAGGAACCGACACAGCATTCAGCGGAAGCTATTATCAGATTCACCAGGACGGGATTTTTCGCTGCATTTGCTGTGACACGGCCGTGTTCAGCGCGGACACCAAGTTCGACTCCGGCACTGGCTGGCCGAGTTTTTGGGCCCCCATCGCGGAAGAAAACATTCGCACCCGTTCCGATTTCAGTCTATTGGTGAAGCGTACCGAAGTGCATTGCGCCCGTTGCGATGCGCATCTGGGGCATGTCTTCGACGACGGTCCCCAGCCCACGAATCTGCGTTACTGCATCAATGAATCGTCCCTGCGATTCATTCCGCGCGCTGCCTCAGGCGTCTGACCCGGTGGAGGTGTATCATTTGATGAGCCCCAGGGAGGGGCGAATCGATGCGAATGCTACTCAAGGCAACCATCCCGGTGGAAGCCGGCAACGCCGCCGCAGCCAATGGCACTCTCGGGACAACCATTCAGAAAATCCTCGCCGATCTGAAACCCGAAGCTGCGTATTTCACCGAGGATTTCGGGGAACGCACAGGGTGGATCTTCTTCGATATGAAGAATTCCTCGGAAGTTCCGGCGGTCGCCGAACCGTGGTTCCTGGCTTTCAACGCGAAGGTGACCCTTCGTCCAGCGATGAATCCGCAGGATCTGGCGGCAGGACTGCAAGGCCTGGAGCACGCGGTGAAGACGTACGGTAAGGCCGCCGGGGCGTGATTCAGCGGCTCCCTCTGTTGTTCTTGCTCGGCGCCGCAATGCTCCCGGCGCAGACGGAGGGTTCCGTTGTTGGCGTCGGGCCTTTCCTGCACATCATTTCGGACCTGGATCAATCGCTCGCGTTTTACCATGACACACTGGGCTTAGAGCTCAGCGGGCCCGCGGGCGAGCACAAGTTCACGGATAATCCGGCGGTGGCGAATTTGTACGGAGTGCCGGGCAAGCAGTTTCGCGCCGCTGTTCTGAAGATCCCAGGGTCGGGGATGGGGATCGAATTGGTCCAGTGGGGCGAGGCGCGAAAGCCGAAACAGAAACCCATTTCAGATCCTGGGGCAGTGACGTTAATTCTTCGCCGGACGGACCCAAGCGCGGCGTCGAAGATTCTGCGCGACCCGGATGGATTCGCTGTCCAAGTGGAGCGATCCGATAGTCCAGGCGCGGATCTGAGCGTCGGTGTGAGCGACGTGAGCAAGACGAAGGATCTCTACACGAAAGCGCTCGGATTCAAAGCGGATGGTGAGTGGCTCGCTGTTCCAGGATCTTCCGTTCGTATCCGATTCACCAAGGCGAAGGGCGCCCAGGGATTGCGGATTCCATTTCCAGAACCGGGCCGAGGGATGCTTCGCCTCCCGGTGCACAACGTCGCGGCACTCACCGAATCGCTGAAGAGCTCCGGATTTTCGGTGATCACAACCGGCGGCGCACCGGTCACGCTTCCGCAAGGTCCGCAAGTGATCATCGTGCGAGATCCGAACAATTTCTATCTGCAACCGATGGAAGCACGATAAAGTGGATCGCAGAACGTTCCTGCAGGCGGCAACCGCAAGCATCGCCACTATGGCTCAGGCGCAATCCACTACCCGATCGATTCAAACGCCGGTGCTCGACATCGGCTATGAGGAACACGGCTCCGCGCAAGGTTTTCCGATCGTTCTGTTGCACGGTTTTCCCGACGATGTCCGCGCGTTCGATCTGGTTGTGCCACCGCTCGCGAAAGCTGGCTACCGCGTGCTGGTGCCTTACCTGCGTGGCTACGGGCCGACGCGATTCCGCGATGCTTCCGCGCCCCGCATGGCCGAGCAGGCGGCCATTGGACAGGATCTGATCGACTTTGCCGATGCTCTCGGGCTCAAGCAAATGGCATTGGCCGGGTACGATTGGGGTGGGCGCGCGGCAGCCATCGCGGCGGCTCTGCATCCCGAACGCGTGCGAGCCACGGTGATCATCGGCGGCTACACCATCCAGGACGTTTTCGCGCCGCAACGGCCTGCGCCACCCGAAGTGGAACGCGAGCTTTGGTATCAGTGGTATTTCAATACGGAGCGAGGGCGAGCGGGACTCGCGGCCAATCGCGGCAGCCTGTGCAAGTTTTTGTGGCAGACCTGGTCGCCCGGCTGGCACTTCAGCAACGAAGAATATAATCGTACGGCGCCGTCGTTCGACAATCCCGACTTCGTTGACGTGGTGATTCACTCTTACCGCCACCGCAACGGGGGCGCGCCGGGCGAAGAGCGTTTTCAAGAGACGGAGAAGCAGCTTGCGAAGCGCCCTAAAATCGCCGCACCATCGATTCTGTTGTATGGCGCCACCGATCCATTGGCTCGCCCCGCACCCGATATAATGCCGGCCGAGCGCGCGGTGTTCCCTGCCCTGGTAGCGCGCCGCGTCATCCCAGGCGCTGGACATTTCTTGCCGCGCGAGAAGCCGGAAACGGTTTCGTCGGCGCTACTCGAATTGTTGAAAGCTTAGGCGCTGCGGAACATGTCGAACGGCTGGAACTCGCCGTTGAGCAGCGTACGCGTATCTTTGAGTCCCAGCCAGCCCGCGATCATGGTCGCGTACACGCGCCGGAAATCGGTGGTGTAGATCAGATTGTCGCCTGCATCCAATTTGGTGAGGCTGGGCACCGTTCCGTATTGACCGCCCTTCACCTGTTTCCCCGCGACGAACATCAGGTTGGCAGCGCCGTGATCGGTTCCGAGGTTGACGTTTTCCGGAACCCGGCGGCCGAACTCCGAGAACACCATCACCACCACGTCGTCGGCGCGGCCGATCCGTTCCAGATCCTGCAGGAACGCCGTAACCGCATCGGAGGCGTACGTGAGCAGACGCCTGTGTGTGTCGTTCTGGAAGACGTGAGTGTCGAATGCGTTGTTGCGATAGGCGGTATAGAAGAGGCGCGTGGGCATGCCCGCCTCGATCAAGGCCGCTACCTTCGGCAGATCGAGTCCGACAATGCCGTAATCCACGGGTGAATGATATTTCGACCATGCCTCGCGAACCAGCGCAGAGGCTTGCTTGGCGCTTTGCGCGGTTTCCAGAAGAAATCGTCGCGACGCATTGGTGATTTTCCCATCGGGCGCGGTGGAAGGCAACGCTGCCCGCTCATCGAAGAAGATCTCTTGCGAGAACTTATTGGGATCGTCGAAAACCACCGGAACATGCCGGCGGCTGCGAACAGCGAGCGATTGCCGCGAGTCGATATTCACCAGAAAGTTGGGAGGCGCGTCGGGCGCCATTGCATCGGCCAGGCGGCCCACCCATCCATACTGCTCGCCGCTGTTGGGCGCGGCCGTGTGCCAGTATGCCATGGACGTGAAATGCGAGAAAGAAGGGTTGTCATATCCGCAGCCATGGACGATGGCCAGCTTGCCGCTCTTATATAAACGCTCGAAGCCAGCCATCCCACGGCTGAAGCCGAAATGATCGTCGATAGGCCGCACGTCTTTGCGCGGGATGCCGATGTTCGGCCGGTGATGATAGTATGCGTCGTCGCCATAAGGGATCACCGTATTCAGCCCATCGTTGCCGCCCGAGAGCTCCAGTACGACAAGTATCTTTCCGCTCGCCTTGGCTTGACCGGCCAGCGCCGCTGCTGCTTGCGCGAACAGAGGCATGGGAAGAGCGGCCGCGCTCACTCCGATGCCGTACATGCCGAGGCGCAGCAAATCGCGCCGGCTGGATCCAGAAAACGAAAAATGATTTTTCTTCATGGAGGCTCCGAAACTAACCGAGCTGAAATTCAGGTTGGCTCATGATCAGGTGCAAGACCAATCGCAACGGATCTTCAAGATAGGTCTGTGCAACCGAGATATCCGTCGTGCCCAGTTCCTTGTTGAGGAAGGCGATCATCTTCTGACGCGCCTCTTCGCCGGGCGGCACGCGCATAAACCTGTGAATCATGTAATCGACCACTTGTGTGGTATCGCTCAGATGTTGGTCGAGGATCATACGCGATAAATTCACCTGCGCGGTATCGCGCGGAATCGGCTTCACCCGCTCGATGGCCATCTGCCAGCCGCGAAAACTGCCATAGCGTGTGTTGAAATCTTCGTCGCGATCGGCGGCCATATTGGATTCCGCAAGGTCGCCGCTCTTGCCATCCGGTTTGGTCGCCGAGCTGATGTCAATGCCCTGCCGGATGCGATCGGCGACGCGCCGCACTTCGGGATCTCCGGTGTAGCGATCGGGCGGAAGAAAGTTGATGTCGGGGAACAAAACGTCGCGGCCGAAATTAGCGCGCTCCAGCAGCAGACCTGGCGTGATCCAGCTGGTGCCGCCAGCCCAACCCGCCACGGTGGGCGGGGCGAACAGCCGCTGACCCAGCGCGCCCGTGGCCACGTTGAAATCGGGAACGCCGGGAATGCTCCGCAGTCCGAGCTTTCGATAAGTGGAAACTGCCAGCCGCACCGGGCTCTTGATCTGCGTGCCCACCGATGCGGGACTATAAAAATCGCGCGATAGGAAGATGGTTTCCAGCAACGGCGCGATCTGATAATCGTGATCGCGCAGCACCGAGCCCAATTGCTTCTGCAGCTCGGGCGAAAGATCCTCGCGCACAAAGTAACGATAGATCTTGCCGGCGATGAAGTCGGCCGTGGCCGGCTGCTGCAGGATGATATCGATCACATTGACGCCATCGAAGCGGCCAGTTTTGCCGAGAAAGGTCTTCTCGCCGTCGTCGTGCTGGTCTTTATTCACGACGAATTTCAGATCCACGTAATTCCAGCCCGTGAAGGCGCGCGCGGCTTCGCGAATATCCTTCTCCGTGTAATGACCCACGCCCATGGTAAACATCTCCATGATCTCGCGCGCAAAATTTTCGTTCGCGGCGCCCTTCACATTGACGCCCGCGTCCAGGAAGGTGAGCATGGCGGGATCCTGCGCAACGGCCACCATCAAGTCCCGGAAGTTGCCGGTACCCTGTTTCTGGAATAGCTCCAACTGATCGAGAAGCTTGCGATAGTCGCGGACTTTGGCTTCGTTGACCGCGAAGTGACCGTGCCAAAACAGAGCCATATTCTCGCGCAGCGGCTGCGGGCTGGCCGCCATGCGATTCGCCCACCAATAAGCGACGCGATTGGTTTCGAGCGCGCTGGCACGCAGCCAATAGAAGAATTCATTGACCACCGGCTGCAGCCGGCGGCTGCCCTCGGGCTTCACTTTGATACCCAGCGCTTCGCCGTTCTTCTTGGCTTCATCGGTAACCGCGGGGCGGCTGGGGGGGAATGGATCGAGGCCAGGGTCATGGATTCCCGAAGGATCGAACGGCGGCAACTGGCTTTCGTCCGTTCCTTGGAAGCGAACCAGCCGAGCGACTGCCTGTGCGGGCGTTAGCTTTGCGAGCGTCTGGATTTCGTCGGGCGTTCCGCCGAAGCCAGCGCGCTCCAGCAAGTGAGCGGCGAAGTCGTAGTTCCAATCGGCGGGAGCGATGGGCTTGAGATCGTTTTGCCAGGCAGCGGGGCCGGCACTCTGCGCACTGGCCTCATGCGGGAAGACCGCGGTTGCCACCACGGCGGCGATGAGAACCCCGAGCGCCTCGATTCTTCGAAGCATGCGTCTCTCCTTTTGTGCTATTGACGATGTTCCCACGATTGGGGGGATGGATGCCA
The DNA here is from genome assembly GCA_049518655.1 of Bryobacteraceae bacterium. Taxonomy (GTDB): domain Bacteria; phylum Acidobacteriota; class Terriglobia; order Bryobacterales; family Bryobacteraceae; genus Palsa-89. The sequence goes on from JBEKRO010000038.1 coordinate 15,312, forward strand.
GCGGTCCCACCTGTGCTGGCAAGATAAGGCCGATTCAATTGTGTTCGAGGAGGCATACAGCCCACACTGGTTGCCGGTAGGCACTGTGGATGCTCCCAGGTGCGAGCAAGGGTTTTATCAGCTAGGCGATCTTGTTAGAGCGGCAGTTCCACTTCGATCTCGGTACGCACGGCAGTTGCAGACGCACGGACATCGGTGCTCTCCCACCACAATTGAATTGCTTCAGTCGCTCTACGGGTTAATTCATCCACAGACTTCCCGGTCACCAGAATTGTCGGCAATTCCGGAATGTGCGCGCTATACCCGGATTCATCTCCTTCGATCAGAAGGGAGTATTTTCTCGTCATTCGGGCTCCTCTTTGATATTAGTCTGCCGAAGGATCGCTTTGTAGGTACCCGGTCGCACATCTTCGCCTAGCTTGCCCGATACCACCGTAATCCGCCCATCTCGGTGTCGGAATACTCTATGGTCGCCCTTCTTCGAATGTGAACCCATCCCGCTTCTCCAACTCCTTTATCACCTCGCGGATATCACCTCGCGGACCTTGCTCGGCACAACAAATCATGGTAACGAACATGGATTTCGAAGTGAATAACTCGATTCATGCGTGAAGCATGCGCCCGGCAGACGAAGGTAGCGTGCGTGAAATCACGCAGGTTGGCCAGCTTCTGTAGCACCAGTGGTCGTGAACTCATTTGGCTTCAGCAGCTTACAAAACTGGACCTTTGGCCAGGCGAATGCCGTTCTTGAGGCGAAGGTTGTAAGTAAGTTCTGAGAGGACGATATGTTAAAGACCGCCAAGCTTGCATCGCTCGTACTTGCATGCCCGCTGTTTAGCTGGGCTCAGACGACGTCTCCCGCAGGCACCCCAGCACAGATCATTGTGACAATTGGCCACCACTACGGCCACGTCCCGCCGATGCTCACGCGAGATGATTTAATCGTGACGCAGCACTACCAGCCGCTGCCAATCACCAAATTGATCCCGCTGCGTGGCGACCGCGCCGGCCTCGAACTCTTTGTGCTCGTCGATAACTCTTCGAATTGGGGGCCGGGCTCCAAGTTCGAAGAGTTGAGTCGCTTCATCATTTCTCAACCATCCACCGCCACTGTCGGGGTCGCGTATATCCAAAACGGACGGCTGCAAGTGGCCGAGAATCCAACGCGGGATCATCAACGCGCCGTCCAGGCTCTCAGCACTCCGGCGGGCAGTAAGCCTGCCAATCCATTTGGAGCGCTTGCCGAGTTGATTCGAAGCTGGCCGCAGGGTACATCACGACGCGCCGTGCTCATGATCTCCAATGGAGTCGATCCGGCGGCGACAAACTCCCTGCAAGACATCTCCGCCGAGGCAGCCCTGGAGGCGGCTCAACGCGTGGGAGTGACCGTTTACGCGATCTATCATCCGAGCGCCGATTACTTGTCGGCCGATTCCTCGAAGATCTATTCGGGGCAGGTTCAACTTGCGCACGTGGCGGATGAAACCGGCGGCGAGGCGTATTTCCTGGGATTTGGACCGCTGCCTTCTCTGGCGCCATTCCTGGCCGATCTAGCAGACCATCTCTCGAATCAGTATTTAGTCGAATTCGTTGCCCACCCCGCGGAAGGATCGGGCGAACTGGAACAGATAACGGTCAAAAGCAAGATCACCGATGTCGAAGTGATGGTGCCTGATAAAGTTTGGGTCCCGGCAGTTCCGTCTGAATCGCGAGAGGAGCGGCCGTGAAGGGAGTTCTCAAACTCGCCTATAAGCTGCTTGTCAACGACAAAGCGAAGTTCACGGCTTTGCTGGTGGGAATCACCTTCGCCGTTTTCCTGATGATTGCCATGACCTCGCTGTTTGCCGGCGTTCTCAAGCGGGCCTCGGCGACGGTCATCAATCTGGGCGCGCGGATGTGGATCATGGACCCGTCCGTCCAAACCGTCGCGAACACGATCGGGATGCCGGATTACGTCTTGGATGCGGTGCGGAGCATGCAGGGCGTGAATTTCGCCGTTCCGGTCTATTCCAGCGGCGCTCTCGTGAGAATGGCCGACGGCAATTACCAGTCGGTGACCGTGGTTGGGCTCGACGATACCAGCCTGTTCGGCCGTCCGCAACTCCTGGAGGGGAACATCGAAGACATTTATCGAGAAAACGCGTTTATTGTCGTCAAGGATCCGGAATATCCGAAACTGGAGAATCCCCGCCTGGGAACGGAGTTTGAGCTAAACGATCACCGGGGCGTGATTGTGGGTATCGCGCAGGTGGCCAGCAGTGGGCTCTTCGGTGTTCCCACGCTCTACACGACTTACGAAAGGGCGCTTCAATACATCCCGAATCCGCGCTTCACCATCTCCTATGTTCTTGTGAGGCCCAAGAACCTCGCCGACGTGCCCAACATCAAGCGACAGGTGAAGGCGCTGGGCTACCTGGCGCTGACGGAGGACGAGTTCATGGGCAAGATCTCCGACTTCTACATGTTCCAGACCGGTCTCGGCATGAACCTGCTGATCATGACCGCCATGGCCTTTATCGTTGGCCTGTCGATTTCGGGCCAGACCTTTTACACCTTTGTGCTTGAAAATCTAGAGAAGTTCGGGGCGCTCAAAGCGATGGGCGCGAAAAGCCGCGAATTAATCTTGATGATTCTCTTCCAGGCCAGCTTTGTGGCGCTCACCGGCTACGGCTTGGGAATTGGATTGTGCGCTCTCACCATCGCCCTCGCCAAGATGAGGCTTCCGGACTACGCCGCCATGATTACCTATTGGAATCTCTGGCTGGCCTTAGTGATGGTGGTGATCATCGCAGCCGTTTCGAGCTATTTCGGCGTTCGCAGAGTGTTGCGGATTGAGCCGTTCGATATTTTCCGAGGTTAACGATATGGCCGAGGTAGCAATTCGAGCATCGGGTGTCATCAAGTGGTTCGGCGAAGGTGAAGCTAGAACCCAGGCCTTAAGAGACGTGAGCCTCGAAGCGTACTTTGGCGAAATGCTCTATATCGTGGGACCCTCCGGCAGCGGTAAGACGACACTGCTGAGCGTGCTGTCCGGCATTCTCCGCCCGGATTCCGGCAGCATCTCGGTGGAAGGCGCCGACATCTGGCATCTTTCCAGCGATAAGTTGGCCGACTTTCGCTTGCACAAGATCGGATTCGTATTTCAGGACTACCACCTGTTTCCCCGCTTGACCACCGCCGAAAACGTGGCCGTGCCCCTGATTCTCAAACGGCAGGATTGGGGCGAATCGATCATCGAAGCCAAAAAGTATCTCGAAATTGTCGGCTTAAAAGGCCGGGCCGATCTTCCGCCGGTAAAGCTCAGCGGAGGAGAACAGCAGCGGGTTGCAATCGCCCGAGCCATCGTCGGACAACCCGACATCATGATTATGGACGAGCCGACAGCGTCGTTGGACGGCGACACTGGACACGCCATCGTCAGCTTTGTAAAGCACAACATTCTCAACGAAAAGCGTTGCATCCTGATCGTTACGCACGATGCTAGGATCTCTGAATTTGCCTCGCGAATTTTGAAGATGGAGGACGGGCGCCTCATGGGATTTGAGAAGGGAGGCAACGAATGAGGAAGCTGATATTCATACTTTCTTTCGTCGGTCTGGTTGCCGGAGGCGTGACCGCATACTTGTCGGCCATCGTCCAGCCTCCGCTGCCGCCGGCTTTTAATCCACCAACCAATCCGTATCCGAAGGGCATCTATGCGGAAGGCATGGTGGAAAGCGAGCAGCCAAGCGGCGAGAACATCAATGTCTACCCCGAGGTATCTGGGACGGTGAAGCAAATCCCGGTAGCGGAAGGCCAAGAGATCAACAAAGGGACGGTCCTGTTGGTGTTGGATGACTCGATTCAGCGGGCCACCGTCGAGCAACTCGAATCCCAGGCGCAGGCCGCCGCTACGCTTCTTGCAGAATTGAAAGCTCAGCCGAGAAAAGAAACGCTGGATGTGAACGAGGCCCAGGTCGTTTCCACGCAGGCGACGCTGAAAACCGCTCAAGATGAGTTGGACAAACAGCAGGCGGCTTATGATGTAAACCCGAAGTCGATTAGTAAAGACGCATTGGACAGCGCCGCCAATGCGGTCGCAACCGCAAAAGCCAACCTGGAAGTGGCACGCAAACAACGCGACCTGACCAAAGCGGGCGCCTGGATTTACGACATCAACAACCAGGAAAGAACATACAACGCACTCTACAAATCCTATTTGTCTGCGACTGCGCTGCTCTCTAAATACACGCTGCGTGCGCCCGAAGATGGAATCGTACTGGCAATTAACCCCACCGTTGGGAGCTATGTCTCTGGACAAGGCGCTTACGACTCTTACACCCAGGGCATGGATCCCGTGCTGGTGCTGGGAAGCTCCCACGAACACCTGAACGTGCGTTGTTACGTCGACGAGATTCTGGTGCCGCATCTTCCCGCCGCATCCAGGATGAAGGCTCAGATGTCGGTGCGCGGATCGAACGTCAAAATCCCGCTCGAGTTCGTCCGGATGCAGCCCGTCGTGTCTCCAAAAATTGAGCTCTCCGATCAGAGGCAGGAACGCGTGGATGTGAGGGTATTGCCGATCATTTTCCGGATAGAGAAACCCAAGGACGTGAATCTGTATCCGGGTCTATTGGTCGACATATATATCGGTGAATGAACATGGCCAGAGGCTCTATAAAATTCGTGCTCGCGGCCGCGGTACTGCTGTCGACCGGATGCAGCATCGGCCCGAAATACGTGAAACCCTCGACGCCCGCCGTGCCCGCGTATAAGGAACTTGGAGCGCCCAATGTAGTCGAAGGCAATTGGAAGCCGGCTCAACCGAGCGACCAGGCTGCGCACGGTAAATGGTGGGAAGCGTTCCAAGATCCACAGTTGAACCAACTCGAAGACCAGCTCAACATCTCAAACCAAAACATTGTCGCAGCGGCGGCCAATGTGCAGGCCGCTCGAGCCATGGTCCGCGAAGCTCGCGCGCAGTATTTTCCAACGCTCGGCGTCAATCCGGGCATGACAAATACACATTTGTCGACGGCGTTTGGGCAAACGTTCAGCGCAACTTTCAATACCTTCTCGCTGCCGCTCGAAGCATCCTGGGAGCCCGATCTGTGGGGCCGCATTCGAAATACGGTGAAAGCCAATACTTTCGCGGCGCAGGCCAGCGTCGCCGATCTGGAAAATGTGCGCCTGTCCGCGCAGGCCGAACTGGCCGCCGATTACTACGAGCTGCGCGCGCAGGATCAGCTGAAGCAACTCCTGGATTCCACCGTCAGCGCCTATCGAGAAGCGCTGGAGCTGACGCTCGACGTGTACAAGTCGGGACTCGGCAACGATGAGGCGGTGGCACAAGCGGAAACTCAATGGAAAACCACCGAAGCGCAGGATACCAATCTGGGCATTCTTCGCGCCCAGTATGAACACGCGATCGCGCTGCTGACCGGCCAACCGGCATCGACGTTTGCAATCGCGTCGGAAGCCCTGGAGCCGAGTCCGCCCTCGATCCCCGTGGGCGTTCCTTCTGAGCTTCTGGAACGCCGCCCCGATATCGCCGCCGCGGAACGCTCCGTCGCTCAGGCGAATGCACAAATCGGCATCGCGAAAACCGCCTTCTTTCCCACCGTCACGTTAAGCGCCTCAGCAGGCCTTCAGGCTCTCTCCCCGGCAAAATGGCTCGAATGGCCCAGCCGTATCTGGTCCGTGGGCCCCAGCTTGGCGCAGACGATTTTCGATGCCGGGGCCCGCAGGGCCACAGTCCAACAGTTCCAGGCCACCTACGATCAAACCGTCGCGAATTACAGGGAGACGGTGCTGACTGCTTTCCAGCAAGTGGAAGATAACCTGGCGGCGCTCAGAATCCTTGGACAGGTGATCGAACAGCAAAACGAAGCCATCGATTCCGCAGGGCGGAATCTTGAAGAAGCCGAAGTCCGTTACAAAGCCGGCCTCGATCCTTATCTTAATGTGATCGCCGCGCAAATCTCCTTGTTGAACGACCAGCAAGCGGTAGTGAATTTTCGAGCCCAGCAAATGGTAGCGGGCGTGAATTTGATCAAAGCGCTGGGTGGCGGCTGGGATGCATCGAGCATTCCGTCGGGCAAGGAACTCGGGGCCAAAACGCCGGACGTAGCGGGCGCCGCGCGGTAACGCTGCCGGGCGTCTACTCCCTCATTTCAGAACTGCGTGAAGTTATAAGTTGGATAAGTTCCCGGCACGCTCGGAGGAACTATGACCGGATTGTTGCGCCCAGCGTTCAGGATGGTGTCGTTGGTGTTGGAATAGTTGAAGCCTGCCACCGGAGCAACGGAGAGCTGGTAGTCGGCGGGAAGGCCGGAACTACCGAAACCGGGATTCACACTTGCCGTCCCGGCCGCATCCTCATTTACCTGCAAGGGGCTACCTTTCACCAGAGGCGCGCTGTTCTGCCATTGCGAGAAAGTCAGGAAGGTCCAAGCCGATTGGGGATTCGCAGGCACCCCGCAGGTGCTTGCGCTGGTTCCGGAAGGAGGCGAGGTCAGGACGTGGAAAGCGTCGCCGTAGGTGGAGAATTGACCATCAGTTCTCCAATAAAGATTCCCCTGGAAGTTCTGAAACTGGTTATAGGGCAAGCCGCAGGAATCGGCGCAGCCGTTGGTTACATAGAAGCCGGATGAATCGTTGAGATCGAAGTAGAAGATGTTGTTGGAGACGTTCACCTGGGGCGACGGAGCAACATTACAGCCGTGTGGCCAGGGGTTTTGTTGCACGAACATACTCAAACGGCCGTAGGCAAAAATATTGTTGTTAAACGTGTTGGCTATTTGTCCCAGCGCCGGCGTTTCGTGAAGGTAGACGGTAGAGTCGGCAACCCGGTAGACCACGTTGTTTTCCACATCAATGCCAGCCGATTGGTTGTCCAGATAAATGCCGTGGCCGCCATACCCGGAGCCTCTGATGTTGCTGTCGATCATGGAGGAGTCGGTTACGTCGTGCAGCAGATTGTTCAGAATCTTGTTGCCAGTCCCGCTTCCACCCGTGGTGCCGATGTTGTAGTACAGCGTCCCCCCATCGGAAGTAATTCCCTGCATCACATTCCAGATATGGTTGTACTGGCTGACGATGTTCACGCCGTTGGCGGCGAAGCCGACGGAAGGACAACCCAACATGCAAACGGAAATGCCCGCATGATAACCGTCGGTAATGTCATTGTGAAGGTACGTGACATCGTGGCCATTTCCCTGGGCGAGGCCTTCACCGTTTGCGAACACTCGCGAGTAACCCTGAATAATATTGTTTTGAACTGTAATCAGCTGGACGACGTTAGCAGCCCGATCCGTCCCCAATGGATGGTGTCCAAGGTGGATGCCGGAGGCGCCGATGTCATAAAAGGCTGAATTTTGTATCAAGTCGTTCGATGCCGGCGGCCCAGAATTGCCGGACGTGGAGGCGATCTGAAGGCCCGACGCGGACGTATGCCGCACCACGACGGAATCGAACGTGACGTTCTGGCAACTCTCGCAATCGATCGCGGCCGGTAGTGTGTTCTCGCCGTTTTCGTCATCATTGAAGCCGGTGGCCGGCGGCATGAAGTTATCCACTTCAAATGTGATCCCTTGAAAAGTGACGTAATTGAGATTGGTGGCGGAAATGAGGCTGCCGCCCGTGGAGCTGGCCGGGGATAGTTGAGCAATCACGACGCTGTCAGAGTTTGGGTTCTCACCGCTGTTGGCGATGTAGTTCAACGTCCACGGAGAGGTCGAACGATCCAGAAACCAGATGCCGGTTTCGCCGGCGGATTGCGCGGCATTGAAGGCGTCCAACGTGTTTTCAACGATGTAGCGGTGGCCGAGCGTAGGTCCAAAGTAATTGTAGTTGCTGCTACTGCCCTTAGTCGTGCCGACGAAATAAATGATGTGAAGGGTTGTATCCACGCAGCTGATCCGCATCACGTCCACGGTCCAGGCATCGAACAGGGTGATCTCGATGTCGCCCGCGGGATAGGGATTGGGAGCGCCACCGCACGAGCTCGCCGACGCATTCAGGTTGATCCAATCGACAATGGGATCGCTCGGATTGTATCCGAAGCGATCCAGACATTTGGACTGAGTCCCGTCGGAACTTGTGATGCTGGGGCAAGCGGAATCGGCGCCGGTGGGAGCGATTTCAGCCGCCACTCGCAGGAAGGTGCCAAGGTTGCACAGCGACATCTCCGCAGTCTGGCCCGTAACGGTTGAATAACAGGAACCGTTATTCATGTAATAGCCGACACCCGAAGGTCCGGCGACTCTGGAGCGTAGACGCCGCCGGCCGTTGTAGAACAAATACTCGAAGGGTTGCGTATTGGCCGGTAACGGTGTCTGCCACAGGTTGCCGGAAACGTTGGTCCAGGTGCTACTGAGCGGAGTTCCTCCACTCACAACCGGCGTTTCTCCTGGATAATTCTGCCAGGTCACCAGCGCATTGGCCATACCGGAATCAGCGGAAGTAAAATTCAGCGTCCCGGGACTCGTCGGACTCGCGGGGAGATAGTAAGTCCCACTCCGGAGCATGATCGAGAGAGGTTGCCCGGGATTGGCGCTGATGAGGTTTCTCACGGCGCTTTGAGCCATGGCTAGGGACGCGAAGGGACCATCGGTGTTGTCCGCGTTCGGAGCCGGCAATGCTCCACTCCATTGATCGTTCCCATTGACAGCGACATAAAGATTCGCCGCTGCAATCACCGACAAGCTGGTCGATCCAGTGACTGCGCCATCGGCGGCGCTAATCGTTGTGGCGCCTGTCGCGACACCCGTAGCCAAGCCGGCGCTGTTGATCGTAGCCAGGCCCGTAGGGAACGAACTCCATGTCACCGAACTCGTCAGGTTCTGCGTGCTGCTGTCCGTGTAGGTGCCTGTTGCCGTGAACTGCTGTGTGCTTCCCAGGGGAAGGGAGGGCGTGGCCGGTACCAGCGCGATGGAAACCAGTGCGGGAGCGGTCACCGTCAGGAGGGTGGAACCTTGGATCGAACCTGAAGCCGCTTGGATGGTGGTACCGCCTTGGTGAGCGCTGGTGGCCAGTCCAACTTTATTGATCGACGCTACTCCGCCGGCCGACGAGCTCCAAGTGACGGAGCCCGTGAGGTTCTGCGTGCTGCCATCGGTGTAGCTGCCCGTGGCGGTGAGTTGCTGCGAAAGTCCCATTGCGATTGAGGGATTCGGCGGCGTCACAGAGATCGCGGTGAGGGCCGGGGCGGTTACACTCAGCGTGGCGGTACCTTGCACTGCGCCGGAAGAGGCTGAGATCACGGCGCCGCCTTGATTCACGCTGGCAGCCATCCCGCCGCTGTTGATGGTGGCCGCGACCGTCGACGAGCCCCATGCAACCGCAGTAGTCAGATTCGCCGTGCTTCCATCCGTGTACGTTCCGGTGGCGGTGAACTGCTGCGACAATCCCAGCGCGATCGAGAAAGTGGGAGGCGTTATGGCAATGGAAACCAGCAGCGGGGCGGTCACCGTCAGAGGCGTGGAGCCTTGAATAGGGCCAACCGTCGCTTGGATGGTGGTGCCACCGGTTGCAGAACTGCTGGCAAGCCCGGCGCTATTGATCGTTGCTACTCCGATAGCGGACGAACTCCAGGTCGCGGAACTGGTCAGATTTTGCGTAGTTCCATCGGTGTAGGTGCCGGTGGCTGTGTATTGCTGCGCAGTGCCCGCCGGAATCGATCCGGAGGCCGGAGTGACCACGATAGAAACCAACGCCGGAGCGGCGACACTCGCAGTTGTTGAACCACACAGCGACCCGGCGCACGCGCTGATCGTCGCCGTCCCGGGCGCCGCTGCGTAGGCTGTGCCGAGATTGGTTGCATCATCCGCTATGGGTATCGCCGCGTTGTTCGAAGAGCTCCAGGTAACCGAAGCTAACGTCTGTGGACCGCTAGCGCTGAACGTTCCGGTGGCAGCGAAGCTCTGGGCCGCCCCTGCCGGAATATTCTGATTGAGGGGACTCACTGTAATCGAAATCAACCCAGGCGGAATAGACGTAGCAGGTTCATACTGTTCCACGCTCGACAAATAGGTGTTTCCGTTAATGCCACCCGCGGTCAGCACCATCCCATTGTTGAGCAAGGTCGTCGTGCTGCCTAGGCGTGCCGTGCTCAGGCCACCGGTGGGAATGAAGAGTCCAGTGGATGGATCGAATATTTCCGCAGTGGCCAAACAACTACCGTTGTAGTCTTCACCACCGGCTATCAGAACGGTTCCGTTGTTCAATAGTGTGGCGCGCTGCAAGTTGCGTGCGGCGTTCAGACTGCCCGCGGCAGTGAATGTCTGCGCGACGGGATCATACAGCTCCGCGTTGCCGGAGCTATTGCCGCCCGCCAGCAGAACGATTCCGTTATTCAGCAGTGTCGCGGTGTGCGCGGAGCGAGACGCGGTCATGTTGTTGGCGGTGAGCGTGAAGGCTCCTGACGACAAGCTGTAAATCTCGCCAACCGGAGGCGTCAGTGTTTGGGCATCCGTCTGCCCACCGGTGACCAGCACCGTGCCGTCGTTCAGCAGCGCCGCAGCCTGCCAGTAGCGTGCATTGTTCAAGGCCCCGGTGGCCGTGAAGGTCCCGTTGGTTGGATCGTAAAGCTCCGCGCTGTTGAGTGCAGCGCCGGAGGCCAAACCTCCCGCAATTAGCACCATCCCATTGTTCAGCAGCGTGGCAGTATGGTACTCGCGGATGGTTGTCATGCTCCCGGTGGTGGTGAACATTCCGGTGGCCGGATTATAGATTTCCGCATCGGCCAGGCTGGTTCCATCCACGCCAGGCGCGCAGCCCGAGCATCCTCCTGCGAGGAGCACGGTTCCATTGTTCAGCAACGTCGCCGTGTGCCACGCCCGCATGGTGTTCAAGTTCCCGGTGGGCACGGAGATCCCGCTGGTTGGGTTGTAGAGTTCCGCGCTGGCCAAGCCGTTTCCGTCGGACCCGACACCGCCTGCAATCAGAATCAGCCCGTTGTTGAGCATGGTGGCGGTATGCGCGAAACGCGGCGTGTTCAGGCTGCCCGTCACCAAAAAGCCCGGAGTCACAGTTAAATTCGTTGTGCTCTTAATGACGTCTGATGTTGCCTGAATCGTCGTTGATCCGAGACCCATAGTTGAAGCAAGCCCTGCGGCATTGATCGTTGCCGCCTTAGCCGATGAAGTCCAGGTGACCGAACTTGTCAGGTTCTGCGTGCTTCCGTCGGTAAAAGCACCGGTGGCCTTAAATTGTTGCGCATTTCCCAGTGAAATCGAGGGATTCAGCGGTGCCAGGGCAATGGAAACCAGCGCCGGCGCGGTGACCGTCAAAGTGGTTGAGCCATGGATGGAACCCAAAAGTGCTTGCACCGTGGTGACACCCTCATTCAGAGTGCCCGCCAGACCGCCCGCACTGATCGTAGCCACACTCGTGGTGGATGAACTCCAGGTGGCGGGAGCAGTCAGGTTCCGGGTGCTTCCATCTGTGTACGTGCCGGTCGCCCCGAACTGCTGCTGCAGTCCCAACGCGATGGAGGCATTGGCCGGCGTTACCGAGATCGTCACAAGCACTGGCGCAGTTACAGTCAGCGTGGCCGTGCCCTGCACTGCGCCGGAAGACGCTGCTATCGTGGTGCTGCCTTGTTTTACGCTCGTTGCTAGCGCGGCACTGTTGATGGTGGCAACACCCGTCGCGGACGAGCTCCACGTAACCACATTCGTCATGTTCTGCTTGCTTCCGTCAGTGTAGATGCCGGTAGCAGTGAACTGCCGCGACAGTCCCAAAGCGATGGAGGGATTTGCTGGTGTTACCGAAATCGACGCGAGCACGGGGGCCGTTACAGTGAGCGTGGCAGCGGCTTGTACCGCACCAAAAGAAGCCGTGATCGTTGTGCCGCCCTGTAGAAAACTGCTGGCCAGCCCAGCGCTGTTGATCGTCGCTATTCCCGTCGCGGACGAACTCCAGGTAGCGGAAGCCGTCACGTTCTGCGTGCTTCCGTCTGTATAGGTGCCAGTGGCGGTGAATTGCTGGCCCGTCCCCGCCGGAATCGATCCAATAGCCGGAGTCACCGCGATAGAGACTAGAGCCGGTGGGCCAACGGTCACTGTGGTCGAGCCGCACAGCGAGCCGGCGCACGCGCCGATGGTGGCCGTTCCGGGGGCCGCTGCATAAGCTGTCCCAGAATTGGTTACATCATCCGCGATGGCCGCCACCGGGCTATTCGAGGAACTCCAGGTAACCGAAGCCAACATCTGTGCACTACTGCCGCTGAATGTCCCATTAGCAACGAAGCTCTGCGCCGTTCCTTTAGGAACAGTGGGCGTGGCGGGACTCACCGAAATCGAAATCAGACCGGGCGGAGTGAACGTAGCCGGCAAGTACATCTCGGCGCTGGCCAGATAGGCGATGGTGCTGAAGTTACCGCCGTTCAATACAATTCCACCAGCGCTCAGCACACTGCCGTTGTTCAGCAAGGTTGCGGTGTCTCCATAGCGCGCCGTGTGCAGTCCTCCGGTGACGATGAACATCCCTTTCGTGGGATCGAACAGCTCCGCGCTGTCCAAGCTATTGTTGTTGGTGTCGATGCCGCCGGCGATGAGAACCCGTCCGTTGTTCAGCAGCGTGGCGCTCTGCATGGAACGTGCGGTGTTCAGACTTCCAGTAACCGAAAATGTCTGCGCCACGGGATCATACAATTCGGCGCTGGCTAACGGACCACTGCCGCCGTTACCGCCCGCCAGCAGGACCATTCCGCCGTTCAACAGCGTCGCCGTGTGCGCCGAACGAGCCGCCGTCATCGTGCTGGGAGTGAGTGTGAAGGTGCGTGTAGAGAGGTTGTAAATCTCACCCACTGGGGGTGCCAGAGTTTCGGCATTCGTCTGCCCGCCCGTGATGAGCACCGTGCCGTCGCTCAACAGCGTCGCGGCTTGCCAGTAGCGCGCATTGTTCAGGCTTCCGGTAGGCGTAAAGGTCCCCGCCGTTGGATCGAAAAGTTCCGCACTGTTGAGTGAAACTCCGGAAGACAGGCCGCCCGCAATCAAAACCATCCCATTGTTCAGCAGCGTCGCGGTGTGATATTCGCGGTTGGCCGTCATGCTCCCCGTGGTGCTGGTGAAGAGGCCAGTGGCCGGATTGTAGATTTCCGCATTGGCCAGGCTGGCGCCGTTCCCACCCGGCGGGCAGCCTGAGCATCCTCCGGCAAGGAGCACCGTCCCGTTATTCAGCAGCGTGGCGGTATGCCATGCTCGCGGCGTGTTCAGGTTCCCAGTGGGTGTGGAGATGCCGGTGCCGGGATTATAGAGCTCGGCGCTGGCCAAGCTGCTTCCGTTGGACCCCACGCCGCCAGCCATCAGAATCAATCCGTTGGTCAGCATGGTGGCGGTATGCGCAAAACGCTGCGTGTTCAGATTACCTGTCACCAAGAAACCCGCCGTCACTGTCAACTTCGCTGTGCTACTGGTGGTGCCCGAAGATGCCTGAATCGTCGCGGTTCCAAATCCTGCAGCCGATGCCAGTCCCGTGGCATTGATCGTCGCGATGCCCGTTGGCGACGAACTCCATGTCACCGAATTTGTCAGGTTCTGTGTGCTTCCGTCGGTAAAGGTACCAGTGGCTGAAAATTGCTGTGTATTCCCCAGTGAAATGGATGGAGCTGTGGGTGTCACGGCTATCGAAACAAGTACCGGCGCACCCACCGTCAAAGTAGTTGAGCCATGGATGGAACCCAAAGTCGCCTCCACCGTCGTGCCGCCTTGGGCCACGCTGCTCGCCAGACCGCTCGCGTTGATCGTAGCCATATGCGACGATGAACTCCAGGTCACCGACGCCGTAAGGTTCTGCGTTTTTCCGCTGCTAAATTTACCGCTGGCGGCGTATTGCTGTGTGGTTCCCAGCGGAATCGTCGCATTGGCCGGCGTCACGGTCAGAGAGGTCAAGCCCGTAGCATTGCCGTTCCCGCTCAGGGCGGCCACCGTCGGGCTTCCGAACGCACCGTAGGTCATTGTCAGGGTGCCCGAGCGCGCGCCCACGACGGTCGGTGTAAACGTTATTCCCACCTTGCACTGAAGTCCCGCACCCACCTTGGAGCCGCAGGTATTGCTGGCCACGGCGAAATCTCCGGTGGCGCTGATCGTGCCGACGGTCAACGATGCGCTCAAACCGTTCGTCAACGTGATTGTTTGCGCGGCCGCGGTTGTGCCCACGGTGGTACTGGCAAAAGTCAGACTGCTGGGCGATATGGCGACTGGCGCTAAACCCGTGCCGGAAAGAGTGACAATCTGCGGGCTATTGGCGGAGTTATCGGTGAACGTCAGTGTGCCGGCGGCGGCTCCCAGAATGACCGGAGAAAAGGTGACACCGATGGTGCAAGTAGCACCCGCGCCGATGCTCGCGCCGCAGGTATTAGTTGCCACCGTGAACGCTCCGCTCGTTGCGATACTGGCAAAGTTGAGGGCGACGTTTTCCTGGTTCGTCAGCGTAACGGACGTGATCGCACTGGTATTGCCGACGGCGACGCTCGAGAAATTCAGAGTGCTGGCCGAGACAGTTACCGGCATGATGCCCGTGCCCGTGAGGCTGACCGAGTGGGGGCTGTTACTGGAGTTGTCGGTAATGATGAGTGTCCCGGTTTGGGCTGTCACGGCGGCGGGTGTAAACGCGATGAGCAGAGTGCAACTCGCGCCGCCAGGGAGCGTATTCGGCTTCAGAGGGCAGGTTCCTCCGGTTTGCGTAAAAGGTCCGCTGATGGCAACGTTGTTAATTGTCAATGGAACCGCCTGCACATTGGTGAGCGTTTCAGTTTGAGATGCACTCCGGGTCCCTTCCGCCTGATTTCCAAACCCCAGAATGGTGGACGAAAGCGTGACCGGAACCACGCCGCTACCTGTTAGCGGCACGGACTGCGAGCTCGAGGCCCCAACACGAGTCACCGTCAGGGTCGCCGACTCAAATGACAAGCTGGAAGGTATAAACGTGACCGCTATGCTGCAGCTCTTTCCTGCGCCCAGGGTACTCGGGCTGAGCGGGCAGTTGCCTCCCACGGCAAAATCGCTTGCCTCGGCGCCCCGAATGTTGATGAGGCCAATCGCGATCGCAACTGCTTCGGTATTCTTGAACGTGAGAGTTTGCGGCGAGCTTGCTTCGTATTCGACCTGATTGCCGAACGCCAACGCGCTGGGCGTTAAGGTGGTCTGGGCAAAAGCGGACAAACCGCACAAAAGAGACAGGGCAAGAATAGTTATGGTGAGCCGCGGCGGTATTATTTCTGCCCTCCTCGATTTGTTACAGCAACTCCTTGGTATTACTGGTACTGCTCGATAAATCTCAGTATTTTGGGGAGACGAGGAAGAATTATACTACGCAAACGAGCCAGAAACGCGTGCCAGGTCTAAAGAAACCAGGCCTTTAGTCCTAATGGTCCTAGTAGGCGCCAGGGTACTTCATACCGTGGTGACGCCTGTTGCGACAAACACGTTTTCGCAAACCGACGGCGCGGCAGCTAAAGACCGTGCCGGTGGCGGCCGCACTGATAGACAACCCGCCCCAGCCGCAAAGCGATTTAGGTTAGTTCCAGGTCCAGGTCAAAATATCCGAGTTTTCTTGCGCGCCGCCCGTGGCGGCGGTGAAGCCAATATAGGCGGGGCCGCCGCTCAAACCCAAGAACGTATTCAAGCCGCCTTTGACGGTGCCGGAGACAATGGGACTGGCCGAACCATCTAGATAGACGCTGATGGTTGAGACCCCATCGTAGGTGATGGTTGCGGTGTGAGCATTGCCATCCGCAAAGGTAGCCTGGACCGGCGTAACGAGTTTCGCGCCGGTCGCCGGGGTGTGATCCGGCGTATTCGGCTCCGCTCCGAGGCTCTGAATGCCGATATGCGGGCCATCGGGATCGTCGTACTGGGAGTTCTCGTAGGTATCGAATTCGATAGCGATGCTATTCGGGATACCGTCATATCCAATGTACATTCCATACCCGGTCGCTCCCAGAGTAGTGGCCCCGGTTGAGGCGCCCCGGATGACAAAGGCGAATCCGTCGCCTATCGCGTTGGGGCCCGTTGCAGCGGGGGTGATCTTGAATTGGAATGTCGTGGTGAACGCGGAGGCGACTGGGATAGCGGTTCCCAACCAGGCCGACGCGGTCTCAGAACCGGCGCTCGTGAGCTGCAGCGCGCTTCCGGTCCAGACCGGCAGGGCTGTGGTGTTAGATCCGTAATTCTTGCCGTTCAGGGAAAGCGCCGAGAGGTTGATGGTGTCGCTGATGTTTGCGTTGGTCGTGGCGGTAGTATTCTGGAGAGAATAGTTGCCGACGCCCGCCCCCGAGATCGAGATCCCGTTCACGTTCACAGTAATGCCGGTCCTCGGGCCAGCATTGACAAAACTCGCGCTCGTGTAGCTCTCACTAATCGAGGTGTCAACGAAAACTCGACTATCGGAGAGCGTGACGGTCGCATTAGTGGTGCCGTCAAAGTCTTTATTGACCCCGGTCGCAGTAACTGTCAATGGATATTGGCCGATGACGAACAATCCGTTTGCCGAACCAATGTAGTTGGGATTGGTCACCGTGGCCGCCACCGGATAACTGCCGGCGTTGGTGTCCGGCGCGCCGGTAAAGGAGACCGCGATACCGGGCGGGGTGGTGGTAACGGTCGGCATCAGGGGACCACCGCTGTAAGTCGGGTTCATGTTGAGAAGGTTGACCGTTACGGGCTGCTGCTTGATAACGTCGTTGACTGCGCCGCTGGCGTTGTTGTAATTGCCGCTAGTGTCGGTGAACGTCCACGGGTCGCCGGTGTAGGTGCCTGCGTTGGTGTGGGTGGTGCCGCTGAGATTTAGTCCGGCGGTGAGGTTAGCGCCGCTCACGCCCGTGGCCGAGCCTGTCGCGGTGTGCGCGTTGCCGTCATAAGTGACGCTGTAGAGTGTGACCGTAATAATCGCGTTCGCCTGGGCGATGTTCCAGGAACCGGGCACGGACGTGATGGCATAGTTGTTGAGGCTGTCGGCGGCGGCAACGGAAGGCACCGGAGTCACCGTTCCCGAACCCGCGTTCGGCCCCACCGAGCTGGGGTTGTTCATGCACGTCAGGGTGCCGGTAAAGGTATTTGGTGCCACCGGCGTCACCGCGCAGGCCGGGGTTGGCGAATGCGGCGCCCCGTCATAAGTGCCGCTATAGCTGCCTGCCGTCGCCGTCACCGGCAGCTGGTTCACCGTTTGCGACAGCCCAAACGGCCCGCTGGGCGCGAAGTTGGTGTCGCCGGAATAAGTGGCGTTGATCGGGTAGGAGAACGGCGTGGGGGGCTTGGCGCCGGGGTTCGCGAACGTGGCAAGCCCAGCCGGCAGCGCGCTGGTCTGCACGGTTGCCGTCGCCCCAATGGGATTCATTGGATCCGGATCGAGTGTGATCGGATTCACGCAGGGCGGCGTCGTGATGACACTTCCGTCCGCGCAGATGTAGTACACCTGACCATTTTGAACGGTCGGGTCAAGCTGGAACGACAGCGTCACGGTCCCGGTGGGCACTCCTATGCTGCCTCCCGTGTTGTCTACCACCTCCACCGTCAGGTTTACGCTTTGGCCATAAGTTGACGGATCGGTCGACTTCTTCAGCGTGATGGCCGAATTGGCCTGGCTCACCGTCACCGACACGGGATTGGGATTCGCCGGCTCGCCTAGGAAATTCGGGTCGCCCGAATACGTCGCCACCACGTTTTCCGCACCTGTCGGTAGAGCGCTGGTAGTCGTCACGCTGGCGACGTAGTTACTGCCGTTGTACGTTAGCGGGACGGTGCACGCGGGCAGACTGGTGGAGAAGGTCCCATTGGAGCAGATGTAGTTCGTGATCGAGTTCAGGGTGAAGGAGAACGTCACCGTGCCCGTGGGCACCTCGCCGGATGCAGGCGGCGCAACCGTGACTGTTAACGTGACGGGCACGCCGTAGTCGGGGGCGGCCGGCGTAGGCCCACCGTCGGTCACCGTCGGTGTCGCCTGGTTGATGGTGATCGTCGCGGGCGTTGAGGTGCCGGGCTTGTAGTTGGTGCTGCCGGCGTAACTGGCCGTGACGCTATAAGCACCGGCGTTGGTGGGAGCCGTCGCGATCGGCCCGTAGACCGCACCGCCGTTGACCACGCCGCTGTAGCTTAGCGTCACCGGCGTCAGGACGTCCGGCCCACTAAGGACCCCGGTTGCTGAACCCGTGCCCGCGCAGGGCGACCCGTTATAGGTACAAGTGGCGCCGGTCGCCGTTACCGTCGGTGTCGCCTGGTTGATCACGCCAGTGTTGATCGTGATGTACGTCACGTTGTAGTTGCTCAACAGAGACGGCTCGCTCGCGGTTGGGGCAGGCGTCATTACGTGGGTTGCGAGTGGGGTGAAGACATTGGGATTATCGTAAGTCTCCATCCAGGTGAGCGTCTCGCCGTATGGCAGAGCACTCGGCGTCAGTGGCGTGGACAGGGATGACGTGGTGCCGTCGTAGGTTTTGGTGCTGGCCGCGGCCGTTATCGTGATCGGATACTGAGTGATGGTCAAAGTGCTTGGTGTGAAGGCAAGATAATTGGCGTTATATGTCACACCGTCCGTCGGCGAGCCCGAGACTGTGGCTGGTCCCGAGCAGTAGATCGAGTACGGAGTAGCTGTGACGTTCCTCGGAGTGATCCCAGTCGTCGAACTTGGCGAAGTGGTATAGACGCAGGTTGCTGTGGGCGACCCCGAATTGCCGTAAATATTGACTGTTATAGCCGGGTTCGCCGAGCCGTACACGATCGACTGAGGAGTGATATTGCCGATGACGAACAGGTGGTTCACCTCGCTGCTGACTGGGGTCGACTTAGCGCTCTCAGCACCCGCCTTAATTAGAGAACCGGTCACCACCTGAGGAACTTCCGTCACCGCATAGGTGTAGTTCGTGTTGTAGCAAGTCGAAGCGGCGGGGCATGTCGCTCCGGCGTCAACGTAATCGTTGACATAGTCGGTATAAGTTGTAGGTGTCGGAGTACCTAAGGGAACGTTCCCTATCGCCGCCTTTGGAGTGCACGCCGCCACCGAAGAGTTGCAGCGGTAGATGTTGTACTGATAGGCTACTTCATTCGTGCCACCCGTCCAGGTCAAGATGTTACCAGTCCCGCCTGGGTTAGTGTTGGGCGGTGTTGGTGGATTGGTAGTGACGGCGGCCGCTAGCCCGGTGGGTGGAGTCGCGCCGCCTGATGCATGAAACGTAGCCTGGTCCGGATCGCCCAGAGCAACTTGGCCCAAATCGGCGAGGCCGAGGTCGGCAAGGCCCAAATCAGCGAGTCCGAGGTCGGCTAAACCAAGGTCGGCGAGGCCCAAATCAGCGAGCCCGAGGTCCGCCAAGCCTAGGTCCGCCAATTCGACGTTCGCCGATAGTCCGTTCGTGTTTGACCGACCGCCGACCTGCTGGAGATTGAGACTCATCCAGTCGGGCGAATCAGAGAAGGATTGGCCTATCGTTCCGTCGTAGTTAATATCCAGGCCGCTCGTGATTGTCTTTCCCAGGGGAAGAATCGTACCGTTGCTCCAGTCAGGCGTGGAGACGGAGGCACCCTGCACAAGGACGTACGGCCCCTCGGAGCCGGTCAGTAATTGGCCGGTGCAATAAACTTGTGAGGCCTGACCCGGGGTATTGAAGAGGGGGCTGCTGGGATTGGTATTGAGGGGGCCAAAATATCTGACCTTGTACTGCTGAACACCCATGGGGAAAGCCGAGGAGAGGAAGTCCTCGCTCATCGGCAGCTCAAAGCCGTAGGAATAATCGATATGCTCATTGCCCGCCGAATCCGTCAATCCTGCTACCTGGTACAGGTAATTCATTGAGCTGGGATAGTTCGGCATGCATACGGGCGTATTGTTCCAGCCGCCGTGATGTAAATCCAGGGTGTGGCCCAGTTCGTGCATCAGGGTGCCGGCCTGGTCCAACTCAGTGCCCACTTGATCAACAGCAGCATTGTCCGATCGCCACAAACCGAGCGTGACCATGAAGTCTCCACCCGGCAGGTCGCCGACCCCCGAGATGCTGCCGGCATAGGGAGCGCTCAACGGGGTGGTCGCCGCTAGGGCATGGCCGAAAAGTGCGTAGTGGAAAGTGTCTTTCCGGTCTGTAGCAAAAAGCTGGGGCAGGCCGAGCGCCGGATATCCATTTTTGACGGCATCGAATCCTTCCTTCCAGCCCAGCACCGAGTATTGGCTGGATTGAGAAGGAAAGGTGCAAGTGGACTGGGCATGGTTGGGACAAAGAAGGGTGGATTCCTGGACAACGTTCCCGCCTTGGGAGTATGCCGCCGGAATGATATAAGGCGATCCCTGTCCCTGATACGCGCATGGTCCTATGGTTGTTCCCGTTTGGCAGATTGAGTTTGGACCGTTCGCGCCAACGTCGAAATGCAGATTGATTCCGTGCGACTTGAAGACGGCGCCGACCATGTTGAGGGCAGCGAGTTCCGGATTATGGACATGATCCGGAACGGCGGCGACACCACCGGCCGCAGTTACGAGCGACCCTTGGTACTGCATCCAATCGATTTGGACAAAAATGTCGGGAACGGATGGTTTCGCTCCCATGGCCGGCAGATTCAAGCAACTCGTCCTCGCATTCGATGGCGGCGCCAGACATGTGCCAAACGCAGCGGGGAATGGTGCGGTGGTCATGCCATCGTAACGGGTGCCCGGATCAAAATATAATCCGGATGTTTCCCACACATCCAGAAGACCGTCAAAATCCGAGTCCTGGACGTTGGTGCTGGTTATGATCGCGCCCCACGACAGACAATCCTTGTTAAGTACTACCGAGGTCTCAACGGAAGAAGCGTTCGGGGCGAGATTGATGTTGAATGTATAATTGTCCCAGCTTAAGCCCTGTGCACCCACGAACGGATCCGACGGCACCCCCTGAGGGACGCCGCCGTTCACCGTGAGCGTTGAGCGGAAGCCAGGAAGCCCGTTGCCCACGATCTGAGTCATCTTGGCGTCGGGGTCGGACGAAGCCTGATAAAACCCTCCCATGGTTTGATTCAGGCCGCCGGACGGTGTGCCGGTGAACGCGCCATCGTAAATAACCACGGATCGAAGGGGCGCGATTCTTGGATTCCCCGGCGTTACCAGACGATAGATCACGACGAGGGTGGCGCCGTTGAATTGCGTGCTGGTCGAGGTGCTGGTGAGCGTGAATGTCTGCGGGCCATTGGCCACTCGAACATTAGCGGTGTTATTGATGGGGAGATATCTGAGAACATCGGCGCGGTAGAAATGGGCGTATTCGTTTGTTTGAGTGCTCCCGACACTAGCCGCGCACGCCGAAATTGTGGGATTACCCAGCGCAAGGCCACTGATGGGGTTAGGGTTGGCGGGGGTAGTCTTGGTGGCAGGGGTAGCGTTGAAAGAACCGGCAGTCGAAGTTGGGGTCGACGAAGTCTCGATTGTCTGCCAATAGAGAAATGCGGCGATGACGTCGCCCGGAAGTGCTCCTTTCGCCGTGCACGGGACGACCCTCGCAGATAACCCGGGGCCGCTCGTGCAAGGCACTCCGCTGAAATTGATCGTGTCTGTCACGGAAATCGTTGAACCGGAAACGGTCGGCTTCACACTAGCCAAGCCGACGCCCCCGACGACGTAATCTCCGGTGACGAAATAATTCTTGAAGTAATTGAGTGGGCCTTGGGCCTGCGCCACTTGCACGAATATTGCGAGAAATCCGAGACCGAAGATCGTGGCGCACTTAGAATAGACAGCTTTAAGAAAGCGTCCACCGTCCATCGGTTGCATGTAAACTCCGTTCGAAATATGCTTCCCCTCCGGCCGCTCACGGAACGGACTTGACAGTAGCAACGGGGCAACCGGCGGGAGCCCCAGTATCGCTTACGCCCGCAACGTGCGTCAAGACCAAAGGATGTGAAGCAAGAATAAAACTATTATGTTACAGCTTTGCGAACGTACTAGTACCGAACGAGTGAGCTAATCGACACAGCGGATCGTCTGGATGGTTCTTCACTGACGGATGCGGCGACGCACGTCCGCCAGCAGTGGGTCTTCGCCGGCCTGTCCGCGGATACTCAGATACTTCTGGTACGATTCGGCGAAACCGGAATTCTTCAAACCTTCTCGCACGCGCCCCTGATAATAGTAAACCGGCGGAAAATAGCCGTAGGTCGGCACTTCATCCAGGAATAGCGCCAAAGCTTCCCCGCGCCGTTTGATGCACCGGTCGAATTCGGAATCGGCCTCTGTAAACGCTCCGAGTTCCAGATAAGCAGTCCCCAGATCGAATCGGCCGATCCAAGTATCGAGTATGTTCTTGGCTTCGGTGAACGACTGAACTGCGGCACGGCCATCCCCGTTCTTCAGAGCGATCTCGCCTTCGATCAATTTACCGTACGCTTGAGGTTCGAGCTGGAGCTGGGAAGAAAGCCCAGCGGACAACTCCTTCGCCTTGTCTGCTTCTCCAAGGGCAACATAATCGCGTGCCGCCAGAAATCTCGTTTTCACGGCGCTGCTAAGGTCGAGGGCGTTTTTTGCGGCAGCGAGGGCCGCACTCTTTTGCCCCCGTAGAACCTGGACGTAGGCCAGCGCCGAGAACTTATCAGCGGCCTCATCGGGGTTACGCGCCGCAGTATCTTCAGCCACCCCTTTTTCGAGAATTTTCACCGCCTCGCTGTAGCGGCCTTGATAAACGGCCAAGTCAGCCAGTGCGGCAGCGGCCATCGAAGGGTTGATCGTTCCGATCTTTTGATAGGCTTTCGCGCTTTGATCCAATTCGCCCTGCCCCAGACTGGCGAACGCCTGTGCCTCGAACCCAAACGCAGCCAGAGCGGGCGACAATTGCAGCGTCGCTGCAGCCTCCTTGGCGGAAGTTTGAAAATCGCCGCCATAGGCGGAGTACAGTGCGACGTTCGCGTGATAAAGGGCGCGCTTGGGCAGGATGGTTACCGCCCGCCGCACTTGGTCAATCGCTTTAGGCATGTTGCGCAACCGTGTCAAGCAGTACGCCATGTTGTTGTATGCGCCGGTATCGGACGGGTACTGCTGAAGCAGTGTTCCATATTCATCGACGCACTTTTGGGCGTCACCGGTCACGAAGTACAGGAAGGCGCGGGTGCGATATCGTTCCCGCTCGGTCATATGGTCGATGTGATTGAGGGCCAGTTTGATGTACTTCTCGGCATCCTGTTGTCGAGAGAGGTTATGGGATGCGGCGGCCATCCCGGCGTAGGCTAAGCCGAAGTTGGAATCCAGATCCACGGCCTGCGAAAAATGCTTTAGAGCGTCCTCAGTTTTGCCGCTGGACAAATCGTCCAGCGCCGTCGCGTACTCGTGAACCGCTTCCAGAGACGCGGCCGTAAGCGTCTCCATCGAGAAGCGCTGCGCGGAGTCCGACGTCTCATCGCCGAGGGCCTTGCGAACGGTGGTGCCCAGCTTCGTCACCGCGAACAAGACCTGGTCCTTGCTCGACGCGGTCGCATCGGCGCTCGTGATGCTTTTGCCGGTGACAGTCTGCGTGGCCCTGAGCGAAAGCTGATAGTCTGCGCCGCGCCGGTCGATCGAACCGGAAACAACCACATTCAGGCCTTGACTCGCAGCAATCTCCTGAGCCTTCGAATCGTCGAGTGTACCTGATATTGCCTTCAATCCCAGGTCTCGAACTCTTGTCCGGTCGTAAGCATTAATAAAAGAGGCGCCTTCCAAAGCAAGCTTGAGCGTGGACTCGAGCGTGCCGCTGAAAACAGGGTCTCCCGTATGGTTGTTGAAATCCGCAATCATCACCGTCATCGGCGCCACCGGAGCGCGCGTTCTGTGCAGCCAACGGTCTAAGCCATACCCTCCGGCCGCTACGATTGCGGCGCCAGCCAGCGCGAGTGCGATCCACCTTTTGGTGTGCGACTCGGCCATCATCACCACGCGCGGAGTGACGATGGCCTTGGCGAGCGTACCCTCCTGCCAGTCATACAGATCCTGACCCATCTGGGTCGCGCTCTGATAGCGATCCTTCGGATCCACAGCCAGGGCCTTCTGGACCACGTCGTTCAAGGCCTGCGGTATGGTTGGCTCCAGTTGAATGGAGGGAGTGGGAGGCCCTTGGGTTCGCAGCAACATGCTGGCGAGCGCGGAATCCGCCTTGAACGGGATTTCCCCGGTCAGCATTAAGTAGGCGATGATACCAAGCGAGAACAGGTCCGAGCGCTCGTCGGCGGGCAGGCCCTTGGCTTGTTCTGGCGACATGTAGGCGGGCGTGCCCATCACCGCTCCGGCCTGGGTTAATCCGCCGGCTTCCATCGAACGGGCCAGCCCGAAGTCCATTACACAGATCCGGCCGCCTTCGCCGATCATGATATTTTGCGGCTTCAAATCACGATGAACGACGCCTTCGGCATGGGCCGCTTCGAGCGCCGAGCAAACCTGGCGAAGAATTTTGACCGTCTCCTCAGGCGTGAATTTGTGCCGTTCGTCCAGGAGGGTGGAAAGATCCTGGCCCTCGACGAATTCCATGGTGATAAACCGCAGCCCTTCGGCAACACCCAGGTCGTAAATGCGGATGATGTTGCGATGGGTGATTTTGCGTGCGAGTAGGAGCTCCTGCTTGAATCTTTGAAGAATGCTCGGATGGCCCGCCAGCTCCGGCCGGATGACCTTGAGTGCCACGAAACGGTCGAGCTCGCGATCCTTCGCCTTGTAGACCGCACCCATTCCACCCTGACCCAGGAGCTTGATGATTTCGTAGCGCTCGGCCAGCAGGCTGCCCTCTTCGAGCGACATGGCCGGGCTGTCGAAAGTTCCCTGGGACCCGGTGTTTCGCGACCAATTCGTCGCCACGGCCGCGTTGGTCAGCTGTGTGGCGTCAGACATCACCGTCGCGTTGCCCGCTAGGGTGGCGTCGCTGTCTACAAACACGCTATCGCAGGAAGCGCAGCGCACCGTACCAGGCGCGTTGCTGTGGTGACAATGCGGACACTCTACCTTGGCCGGCGCCTCCATTGAAATCTTTCTTTTATGATATGACACGCTGCAAGCAGTTGGTAGGATCGTACGCCGTTCGGGCCGAGCGCCGGCGCAGTACAATTGCCACATGTCTGAACCGTCTGCCGCTGCCGGATCGCCACGCGTTACGGTTATCATCCCCACTTACAACTGGAGCAGCGTGCTTCCGTACTCCATCGGAAGCGTGTTACGGCAACGTTTCACCGATTTCGAACTGTTGGTTGTCGGCGACGGCTGCACCGACGATTCCGAGCAGGTGGTAACCGCCATCGCCGATCCGCGTCTGCGATGGATTAACCGGCCAGTCAACGCCGGCCATCAATCCGCGCCGAACAACGAAGGTCTCCTGCAGGCTCGCGGTTCGATCATCGCTTACCTCGGCCACGACGATTTGTGGCTGCCGCATCATTTGGAGGTGATGGTTGCCGCGATCGACGCGGGGGCCGACGTAGCTCACTCCATCGTCCACATGATCGATGCCGAAGGGAACATCCTGCCGCCGCCGAGGGGACTGCTGCGCTTTGAGCCCGGTCTATCGTTGCCGCCCAGCGGCGTAGTGCATCGGCGGATGGCCACGGAAAGAGTTGGCGGCTGGCGGGACTATCGCACTCTTGCGGTGGACCCGGAAACGGATCTCTGGCAGCGCATGCAACAAGCGGGATTCTCATTCCGATGCGTGCCTCGGCTCACGACAGTGAAATTCCCCGCAAGCGGACGCAAGGACGTTTACAAGAAGCGATCGAGCCACGAACAGCGGCATTGGACTGATCGCATTCTCCAGGAAGAGGACCTGGAAGCAGTGGAGATGGGAAAACTGCTGATCGCCGCGGACGTGCAATTGCCTCCCACGCGAATCAGTGCCGCGTTCCGTGCGTTGGTGGGCCGCACGAATCCCGATTCCCTCCGTTGGCGATTGCTGTTCTCCATCCGAAGCCTGCTGTCGTTAGGTCGACTTCAGCCCCCGGAAAAAGGAGCGGCGATCCGCCGTATACGACAGTTCAAAGGAGTGCCCAACTCGAACTGATTGAGAATGACATCCCGCCTGCGACCGGTTATCATATGCCATTAGCAATCTGCTGCTGAATGCCACGGAGGGGGCATGAAGGATGATCAAGACAGCCAAGAAGGATCCGCAGGTCATTTCCGAGGATTGGCATGTGCTCAAAGAAGCCATCCAGGGCGTGCACATCAAGGAAGTGCTCCATGTGCCGCGCGATCATGGCGTGATCACCGAAGTCTTCCGCCCCGAATGGGATCCCACCGGAATGCCTGTTGCGCAGGTCTACCAATCCCGCCTCTTTCCGGGCGCGATCGGCGCCTGGAGTTGCCACACACGCACTGTGGATCGCCTCTTCGTCAATCAAGGGAATCTCAAGGCCGTGCTCTACGACGGCCGTGAAGACAGCCCCACCTACGGGATGATCAACGAGGTTTATCTCGGCGACGCGCGACCCGCCTGCGTGGTTATCCCCATCGGCGTGTGGCACGGCCTTCAAAACCTGGGCACCAGCGACGCCCTGGTCCTGAACCTTCCCACCCAAGCCTACAACTACAAAGATCCCGACCACTGGCGCCTGCCGTACGACACCGACGAGATTCCCTACAAATGGGTCAACCGCGGCGTCGCTACCCGCCTCCGCGCCGACGCGCGGTAATCGCGGGTCAGAATGGGCATCCCGTGTTCACCACTACTTAATGCGGCTGACGGATGTCATATTTCTGGGTATGTTGCGGCACTCGACGAGACCGCGCCCGACAATGCAGCGTGGTGACTGCCGCGGTCACTTCCCTGCCCGAATGCTAAACGGCTCTCCATTCGAACGCTCAAATTGCAACGCACTCACCAGAACGCGCTCGGGGTCTCCACCCGCTCCACCCAAGACCAAAACTTTACCAAAAGGTTCGCCGGTGAATGGATCGAGAAGCAGCGTCGCGGTGTGTAACGCCCGCCCGATGAGCAGCGACCCGGTGTTGCTGAAGGTTCCAACTTTTGGGTCATAGAGTTCCGCGTTGGCCTGAGTGGAGAGCGGGCCGCCGTTTTTGTATCCACCGGCGACCAACACCTGGCCATCGGGCAGCAGCGTCGCCGTGTGAGCGGACCGCGTGGTACTCATGGAACCGGTGGCGCTGAAGGTCCCGGTTTTCAGATCATACAGCTCCGCGCTCTCCAGAGAGCCGGTGGGACCGAATCCACCCGTGACCAAAACCATGCGGTTGTTCAGTAGCGTCGCCGTGTGAAGGTAGCGTACGGCTACCATGGAGCCGGTGGCGCTGAAGGCGCCCGTCGTCGGGTCATACAGCTCCGCGCTCGCCAGATAGCCCGTGCCGTATCCACCCGCGATCAAAACCTGGCCATCGTACAGTAGCGTTGCCGTGTGATAGATCCGCGCGCTGGTCATTAAGCTGGTGGCAGTGAAGGTCCCCGTTGCCGGGTCATACAACTCCGCGCTGGCCAGAACGTCAGAGACGCCGGACCCACCGGTGACCAACACCTTGCCATCGTGCAGTAGCGTCGCGGTGTGAGAATATCGCGCGACGATCATTGAGCCGGTGGCGCGGAAGACACCCGTCTTCGGATTGTACAGCTCCGCGCTCTCCAGAGGGGCCCCGGAGGATCCGGTTCCTCCCGCGATCAAGACCTTTCCGTCCGGCAGTAGCGTCGCCGTGTGGTAGTTTCGCGCGACGGTCATTGAGCCAGTGGCGCTGGAGACGCCCATCTGCGGGTTATACAACTCCGCTTTTGCTAGAACGCCCGAGTAGTTGTATCCACCCGCGACCAAGATCTGGCCATCGGGCAGTAGCGTCGCCGTGTGATCTTCCCGCGCGACGAGCAGGGAGCCTTCCGGATGGAAGATCCCTGTCTGCGAGTTGGCCGCTACTGGTTGTAGAAGGACAGCAACAAAAGAGATGACAAGGCAGGGGAGGACCTTCTTGTACCGTCGAGTAGTCGGTTTCATGCGCTGGCTCCGTCTGGAGGAAGACGTAACCAGATCAAGTTTACAGCCACCACCGGGCACGGCGAGATTTTATCCGGTGCACTGGCAATTGATTTGTACTAGTATTCTCACGCTAATTTGCCATTTTTACGCCGCGATTTGGATTTGGCTTGTTTGGGTTGGAGGCGCGGGGCGGGATCGAACCGCCGAATAAAGGTTTTGCAGACCTCTGCCTTACCACTTGGCTACCGCGCCGATATAGGGACCGGCTTCGCTGACAATACGGAGCTTCTCTTCGCACCATACCGCGCCGCGCTGGCTGAAGTCAATTCGGGAGTCAGCCGCCGCGCGTCATTCTCAGGGATCACCGGCAGCAGCACCCGCGATGGAAATTGCCGTGAGTGATAAACCACCTGTTGCGCCTTCTTCAGCACAGTTTCGTCGGCGAATGCGCGCCCGGTATTGGGATTGCGATCGAATCGCGGGAAGTTGCTGCTCGAAATCTCCACGCGAATCGAATGCCCGGCGAGAAACACATTACTGGTCACTCCGGCGTCGATCACCAGCCGATAGACTTTCCCAGGCTCCGCTAAATCGGCCTTTTCTAAGCCGTCCCGATAACGCACCCGTAAGATGCCGTCCGTCAGATTGCGCGCTTCGCCATTCGGAAACACATCCACCAGTTTGGCCGTGAAATCTGTGTCCAAAGCCGACGTGGACGCGTACAGCATCACGCGAATCGGTCCGGTCACTTCCAGATCCTGCTTCATGGGAGCGCTGGTATACACCAGCACGTCTCGTCGTTTTTCGACCGGGCGCTGGTCGATGGGTCCCCACGGAAAAATCTTCGGGTCGCAGCACACCGCGCCTCCACGCGTGGGCACGGGACTGCGCGGATCATAAGTAAACGAATCGGTGGACGTATCCGGCGTCTTCGCGCGTTCCGCCTTCCATTGCAAGACGCCGTCGCCATTCAGACTGTTCGCGGCGTGCTCGCTTGCAAGATAGAGCGCCGTGGTCCGAGCTCGCGCCAGCGGCCAATCCGGTTCATCGCGCCAGCGATTCACGCCCATCACGAAGATATGGACCGGCGCCTCGTCCACCTCCGCTCGCACTGCGTGCCACTTTTCAGGCGTGAATCGAAGAGCTTCTTCCGGAGCGCCTTTCAGCCAATGATCGAACCATTCAATCTGATAGCTGCGGATGGGGGACGATGAGTCATCACCATAGCTCACGCCCTGAAACGGCGTCGACATGTTGTGCGCCCAAGGTCCGATCATGATGCGGTGCTTGTCGTCCAGCCGGCCATACAGCTTATGCAATGCGGCGAAAGCTTCCAAATCGCTCTCGGCGAAATTGTCGTACCAGCCGCCCACGGAAAATACGGGCACACGCACGCGTTCGATGTTGTCGCGAACGCTTAAGTCTTTCCAGAAATAATCATAAGTTGGATGGTTCAATATGACCTGGTAGAATCCCAACGTCCGTCGCGTAGCGGAACGATCGACGGTCCGCAGCGGAAGGTGGTAAATGTAATCCGTGAATTTAGGCTTGGCGGTCCCCGGGGTGGTCAGGTTCTGCGACATCCACAACAAACGATGGCCCAGCTTCAAAGCTCCGCCCTGCGAGTAATAGCGGTCCAGATATTCGTCCGATCCCGAGACCACCGGAAAGATGGCCTTCAGATGTGGATTATTCAGCAGCGCCACCTGCCACTGCGCAATTCCCAGGTATGATCCGCCGATCATGCCCACTTTGCCGTCAGACCAAGGCTGCGCCGCAATCCAGTTCAAGGTGTCATAACCGTCCGGGCCTTCCTGGTTCAAGACATCGAACGTGCCGCCCGAGCCATAACGTCCACGGACGTCTTGCATCACCACCGCGTAGCCGTGATTGATAAAGGACTGGTAGCCGGCGGGTAGGTCGCTTCCTTTGCCATAGGGAGTCCGGATTAAAACCGTCGGGAATCGGCCACCCGTCGTGCCCGCCCAGGAGGGGTGGAAGACATTGGTATCCAGCCGGATGTTGTCGCGCATCGTAACGCGTACGTGGAGCAGCCTGGCGTACGGCGCCGCAGGCGCGGACGTCGCAGACATTGCGCTGAATAGCCCGGCGCACACAAATAGAACTGCGGCAATTTTGCTCACAATACACATCTCGCTACGGAGCGGCAAAGACTTAAACAGCTTTGGCGGCTGATTTCCCTTTATGGTAGCAGTCTGTTAGAGCGCGCCAGTAGAGCCCGGCCACGCGAGCGGGAGCGTGATGCTCGCGGATATGAGCGGCGGCGCGTTGCCCGATGGCACGAGCGTCGTCCGGACAGCGCGCCAGCCATACCAGGTATTCGGCCAGCATGTCTTCTTCGGCTTGCCCCGGATCGATCCGCACGCACGCCGCTTCCGGGAAGCGCGAGGTCTCTTCGCCCGCGCTCACCAGTACGGTCTTGCCCAAACCCATCAGCCGGATCGCAATCCCGGAGGTTTCGCCCGCCATGGGATAGCGCAAGTTAATGCAGGCATCCACCGCGGACGCGCACAGCCAGAACTCGCGATCGTCCAGATAGCCAATGCGCAAAATACCGGCGTCGTCCCGCAGCATGGGCTCAACCGAGCGGGACAGATCGGACGAGACGAAATCGCCCGCCACCAGCAGCATGATGTCGGCCGCGCGGCGCGCGCGGTGGAAGGCTCGCAACAATGCCAGCAAGCGCTTGGACTCCCGCAGATGACCGAAAACGCCTACCAGGAAGGTATGCGACTTCACCCCCAGCGCGGCGCGCCATCGGATGACTTCCGACGGCGACGGAAGATCGGCGGGCAGTTCGAAAAGATGCGGTATTTCGTGGACCGTGGTCCCCCGCACGTGCTCTTGTACCAGCGCGGCGGCGCGGGGATTGTGTACAATCACGGCCCGCGACCGCTCCACCACGCGCTTGATCATCGGATAGCGAAAATATTCGGGATCCGCGGCCGAGCGCGACCGCCTGCGCCACAGTTCGCGCGCCAGGTCCTCGCTCCAGTGACCATAGTTATAGACGAACTCGGCGATATATTCTCGTTCGTTCTCGCCGCCCAGGAAAAAGTGATGCAACACCGCGTCGTGCAGCACCGCAACGCCCGGCTTCTCGAGCGCCTGTCCGTAGATCTCGCCGTGCAATCGGTTATTGCCCAGATGATAGAGCGGAACATCGGCGTCGCAGGCGTTCACTTTCACCGCACCCAGCGGTTCCAACGCGCGCAACAAGAGGGCGGAATAGTCGGCAACTCCGGAGCGGGCCGGTGGCAGAGGCGAAAAGAATCCGACCGTCAATGTTTAGTTACGCGGCTTTTCTACGCGGACCGAATAAGGCTGTCCCCACGCGCACAATGGTCGCGCCCTCCTCAATAGCCACTTCAAGGTCGTGCGACATTCCCATGGATAGATGTTGCAACCCGTTTTCAGCCGCCAGTTCGCGCAGGCGCGCGAAGTACGGCCGCGACCGTTCCGCTTCCTCGGACCAAGGCGGCATTGTCATCAACCCCAACAACCGCAGATGCGGGCACCCTTGAATCGCCTCCACCAGCGCCGGTACATCCCCAGGCGCGGCGCCTGCTTTAGCTGGCTCGGTGGATAATTTTACTTCAATTAGCACTTCGATGCCAGGGTGCCCCGTGGGGAGAGACCCTCGCGATCCGAGGTCGTCATTTAAGCGGCGCGCGATCTTGGCTGAATCTACGGTGTGAATGACCTGGAAAATCTCAGCCGCTTTCTTGGTTTTGTTGGATTGCAAGTGACCGATAAAGTGGTAGCGGGCGCCGGGGCAATCGGCCAATTCCACCCGCTTGGCGTCGAACTCCTGCAGGTAGTTTTCACCGAAATCGCGCAGGCCAAGCGAGTAGGCCTCGCGAATTACCGTCGCCGGAAATTTCTTGGTGACGGCCACCAGCAGGATGTCGGAACGCTTTCGACCGGCGCGCGCCGCGGCCTCTGCGATTCGGGATTCGACCTGGTCTAACTTTTGTTTGAGCAACTGTCGATCATTAGGTTAGCGCAGAGAAGACCTGGCGCAGAGCAGGGCTAGCGCTGAGCCGCCCGTGACAGAAGTCCTCCCGACGGACATCCTTCGCGCTGTCGAGCGCTTTCTCGAAACCAGCCGAGAGCCCGTGCTGTGCGAACCGGGTGAGGAGTGGCTCGCGATCACTTCGGAAAATCTCGTGATGGAAGTGCGTGGAGCGTGCGCTCAACTGCAGGCTTGGGACCTGCGGCGTAACCTGGTGCGGCGCGTCACCGGAATCGAGCGCGAAACGCGCGGCAAGCTGGTTCTGAAAGTGGCCCGCTTCGGGAAACAGCCAGGTACCCTGGAGCTGATCGACCGGCGGCTCGCGGTTCACGGCAACGTTCCGCTCCGAAGCGCCCGGCTTGGCTTCCGCGAACAATTCCGCCGATTTCTGCGCCGTCAGTTCCCCGCGTACAAACTTGCCGAGTTGAGCACCGAGGCGGATCTGACACACACGCTTTCTCCCGCCTATCCGCGCGCTCTACTGCGGCAAGGTACGTCCGCATGGGCGGCCATCGGTGTCGCGCCAGAGGCTAGTCATCCCGACGGCGTTCTTACTTTTGGTTTGATCTGGCTCGACTATCTGCGCCGGCGGGAGCCTTCTCTGGCGCTGCAGGGCCTGGTGCTCTATCTTCCGGTGACCCACGCGAAGACAACCTGCCTGCGCTTGCTGTTTCTCGATCCAGCAGCCGCGCAATATTGCGCTTTTGTGTTCGATGACCAGGGATTGGAAGAACGCGTGGATCTTCGCGACTACGGAAACCTTGACACGCACCTGGAGCCGTACCGGCGGCGGACTTTTGGCCCTGGCATCGCTGAATATGAAGGCGTGGAAACCATCGATCGCAGCGACGGCGAGCTGAGCTTTCGCGTCCACGGCCTGGAATTCGCGCGCACCGCAGGTCCCGAACTGCTGGTGGGTCTGGAAACAAAATACGCCGCGCCGCCTTATAATGCTGCCGCATTTGCATCGGAACTTTTGCGTCTGCGATTTGCGGATGCCGCGGACCGCCGAAATCCTCTCTACCTGAAGAACCCGGAAGCGTGGCTCGAATCGCAGGTGCGAAGCCATCTCCAGGAGATCGACGCCAGCCTGCTGGCGGAACCGGTCTACGGTCAGGTGCCTG
Source organism: Bryobacteraceae bacterium (assembly GCA_049518655.1). GTDB lineage: Bacteria > Acidobacteriota > Terriglobia > Bryobacterales > Bryobacteraceae > Palsa-89. The sequence goes on from JBEKRO010000038.1 coordinate 48,329, forward strand.
CGTTCGCAGCGGCTGACCGTGCCGTGCTCGATTTGCTGGCAATTGACCATCGCGGGCGGCTCGCGGTTATCGAGCTAAAGGCTTCTGAGGACGTGCATCTTCCGCTGCAGGCGTTGGACTACTGGATGCGCGTCCAGTGGCACGTGGAACGCCGTGAGTTCCAGGCTAAAGGCTATTTCCCGGGGCGCGAGCTCCTGATGGAGCCGGCGCGCCTTTTGCTGGTTTCCCCCGCTCTCGACTTTCATCCCTCCAATGAATGCGTGTTACGTTACTTTTCCCCCCGTATCCCTGTCGAACGTGTAGGAGTAGGATTACAATGGCGAAAGGAGCTGAAAGTGATGGTTCGCTCCGGAAGGCCCTAACCGAAATTTTCCCGCGAAAACAGGCCAAGTCTCATGTCCATTCAAGTTTTCCAGCACGTCAAAGACGCAATTCGCAATCTGGACCCGGCAGATATCCGCAGGCACACGGAACGGCCGTTACGCCTCTTACTGTACGCCGACAGCGAGCAGCAATATCGCGAGATAGAAGATTATCTCGTGCCGCGCGAACTTTCCGCAGCCAAGCGTGCTCAAGTCCGCCGTCTGATCTATCGCGGATTGGAAGGCGCTGGCCCCAGGGCCAAAGGCGACTTGGAAGTCTATTTCGACCCTTCTCGGGAGCTCGACTCCGGGGAGTCCGATGTGTTCGGATTCGACCCCGCGCAGCCCAAGGCAACGGTCCACCAGATCCTCCACCACCGGCCGGACCTGGCAGTTCCGCTCGCCTTGCATGTTCTTCCCTTCCGCGAAGAAGTATCGGCCCGTATGGTGAAAAAGGTTGCCAAGGAAAATGCTCTCTTCTCCTTGGCCACAGCATTGCCCGACATCGTTCCGTTTATTTCCCTGCCCTGGGCCGTGGGCGAATTCGCGTCCGACACTGCGTTCCTCACCGCCAACCAGATCCGAATGGCGTTCTTGTTGGCAGCCGCCAATGACCGCGACGTCGGTTATCACGAACAGCGCGGCGAGATTGCATCAATCATCATGGGCGCGTTCGGATGGCGGGCGCTCGCTAGGGAACTGGTTGGCAAGATCCCCTGGGGTGGGGGCCTGGTGCCGAAAGCCGCCATCGCCTATGCGGGTACGCGCGTGGTCGGGTTATCGCTCGAACGCTACTATCGGCTGGGCAAAGCCTACACGCGGGCCGAGCGCCGCCTGGCCTACGAAGATGCTTTGGAGCGCGGCAAGCGCTTGGTAGGCGGGCTGATGGAAGGCCTTCATCAACGGCGCTCTTAGTGCGGCTCTTGCCGCGGCTCTTGCCGCAACCAGCCAGCTGCCTCAGAACGTCTAAGATCCTGAAGGTGGGGTGATTGTGCCTTCAGATGTTTGTAATCTATATTGGTGCGGGAGGATCTATGTGGCTTCGTCTGACTACGATTGGCATGGTGTTAGTGGGTCTATGCTCGGCAGACACGCTCACCCTGCGCAATGGAAGAGTAATTAGCGGCCAGTATCTGGGTGGTGACGCCCGCCATATCCGCATGGCGATTGGCGACCACGTGGATACGTTCGATGTGGGTGACGTAGGCGATCTGCAGTTCGGTGGAGATGCAGTGCCGCCTCCTCCGCCACAGGATCGGGATCGAGACCGAGATCGCGACCGAGGCCGCGACCAAGGTTTCGCCCAGCAGCCACCGCCTCCTGCCACTCCAGTTTCCGGGGTCCAAATTCCTGCCGGAACTCCGATTACCGTCCGAATGATCGAAAGCGTGGATTCCAAGGTAGCCCACTTGGGCCAGACTTTTCGCGCCAGCGTGGATGAGCCGGTGCTAGTGAATGGTCAGACGATCATTCCTCGGGGCGCCGACGCAGTTGTGAAGCTGGTCGAAGACCAGCAATCCGGCAAGTTTGAAGGAAAAACAGTGCTGACTCTGGCCCTAACGGATATCACCATTAACGGCCAGACGATCGATACGACGACGGGCAACGTTTCGCAAGCCAGCGGGTCGCGCGGTGCACGTACGGCGAAGGTAGTGGGCGGGACTACGGCGCTCGGAGCCATCATTGGCGCACTCGCCGGGGGAGGTAGAGGCGCGGCCATCGGGGCGGCTTCCGGAGCGGCCGTCGGCGGGGGTGCGGAGATACTGACCAAAGGCCAGCAGGTCAAGATCCCGTCCGAGACCCGGCTGAACTTCACACTCCAGCAACCGATCCAGTTCTAAGGCGCCTAAACGTAACCATACAATAACCCTTTTTGGGGCATCGCAGGCGTTGCCGGGCGAATCTAACGTGGCATAGGGGGAGTTGTGTTAAAGAATCGTAACTGGTACATTAGACAAATAAGTCTTACTAGTGCTAGGTGTACTACTTCGGGAGTTCAGAGGAGCATTTTGAAGCCACTTTTAACAGCCGTTCTCGCTGCAACCATTGGATCTTCTCTTGCCATTTGTGAACCAAAAGCTCCACCCCTGCCCGAAGAGCAGATGGTGAGCCGCTATTTGGAGGCTACACAAGCTCAACAAAGCGCTTTGCGTGGCGCAACGGAAGAAATCGACATCGATGCAGCGGTTCCCAAGTTTAAGAAGCAAGGAAAGCTGCACGCATTGCGGAGCATATCGAAGCTGGGAAAGATCACCTATCATGCACTTGGCTTCAGTGGTGATAGTGTGGTGAAAACCGAGGTAATCGCAAATTATCTGAAGGCGGAAGTGGAGTCCGCACAAGGCACATCCAACGTGTCGATTACTCCGGACAATTACAAGTTCAAATACAAAGGCACGCAGGATTGGAACAGCCGGCAAGTGTATGTCCTGCAACTAAAACCACGCGAGAAAAAGGTCGGCCTCTTCAAAGGCGAGTTGTGGCTGGATACAGAAACTTATATGCCGGTCCGGGAATCGGGCTCTTTTGTGAAGTCCCCTTCGATCATGTTGAAGAAAATGCAGTTCGTGCGCGAGTACAATCTCCAGAACGGAGTTTCCGTCCCGCAACGCACTGAGAGTCGCGTCGAGACTCGTTTCTTCGGACAAGTGGAACTGAACATCAACTATCTGACGTTCTCCAAAGATAATGCGCAAGCCGGCAGCGGCGCGGACGACGCAGAGGCTGTAGTAGATAGCGGAGCGGGCGAGCAGCAATAACTCCGTCCCAGTGGATGGAACGTTTCAACCTGATAAAGTGGCATCTTGGGTGGAATAATCTGCCCAAGGGTTGCGGTTTGTTGCTGTTAGCGCCGAACGCCGCTAAGCTGTTAAGAGTGTGCCGAAAGATCCACGTCAGGCGTACGTAGACTGAAAGGGCTCATGAGAACGCTATTTCTGAATCCACCTTCCTTCGAGGGCTTCGATGGCGGCGCAGGCTCGCGCTGGCCTGCTTCGCGGGAAATAGAGTCCTACTGGTATCCGGTGTGGCTGGCTTATCCCGCTGGGATGCTCGAAGATAGCAAACTAGTGGATGGTCCTCCGCATAAGGTCAGCATCGAGCAGACCGTCGCCATGGCGAAAGACTTCGAGCTGCTGGTGCTGTTTACCTCCAGCCCGGGCTTGAGCGTCGACGTGCGGATTGCCGAGATGATGAAGGACGTAAACCCGAAGATGAAGGTGGGTTTCGTTGGGCCACCCGTGACGGTAGAGCCGGAGAAATCGTTGCGAGCTTCCAAGGCCATCGACTTCGTTGTGCGCCGCGAGTTCGATCATCAGATCGCTCGGTACGCCAAAGGCACTCCACTTTCTGAGCTTCCGGGCGTCAGCTATTGGAAAGACGGCGAGATCGTCCACAATCCTGAAGGCGGAGTGATCGAGAATCTGGACGAGTTGCCCTGGGTGACGAAGGTCTACAAGCGCGACCTGGACTTCAAACGCTACAACGTCCCCTTCCTGCTGAATCCCTTCATTTCGTTCTATACCACGCGAGGCTGCCCGGCCATGTGTACTTTCTGCCTGTGGCCGCAGACGCACTCCGGGCACCGTTGGCGCTTACGATCTTCCGATGACGTCGCCGCGGAGTGTAAATACACGCTCGAAAATTTCCCCGGACTGAAAGAGATTTTCTTCGACGACGACACATTCAACTATCGCAAGGCGCGGGCGATCGAGCTATCGAACAAGTTGGGACCGCTGAACTTCACCTGGAGCTGCACTTCGCGCGTCACCACCGATTACGATACGTTGAAGGCAATGAAGGAAGCGGGCTGCCGCTTGCTGATTGTGGGCTATGAATCGGGTGACGAGCAGATCCTGAAGAATATCAAGAAGGGCGCCACCATCGACATGGCGCAACGCTTCACTGAAAACTGCCACAAGCTCGGCTTGACGATTCACGGCGACTTCATCGTCGGCCTGCCAGGCGAGACGCGACAGACCCTGCGCAAGACCATTGAGTTCGCCAAGAAGCTGGACGTCGAAACCATACAGGTTTCGCTGGGCCACGCCTTCCCGGGAACCGAATTCTACGAGCATGCCAAAGCCAACGGACTGGTCAGCATCGAAGGCATGACCGACACCGGCGGCCACCAGCTTCCCAATGCCGTTTATCCCGGATTCGATCGCGGCGAATTGGTGGAATGGGTGGATCGCTTCTACTCGGAATATTACTTCCGTCCCAAGGCCGTCTGGCGCGTGGTGTCCAGCGCGATTCGCAACAACGACGTGCCGCGACTCTACAAGGAAGCGCGCGAGTATCTATTCGTCAGCAGGGGCCGAAAGAAGTTCGTCAAGGAACAAAAAGAGTCCGCTGCGGCGCTGCGGGGGGCCGAGGGCGGCGCATCGTAGAATGGCGTCGGGCCGAATCGTGGTTGAAGAACAGCAACTCACCAGCTCCGGCCCAAATCGAGTCGACCTCAAAACCAAGCTCCTGACTGCCTTTGTCGTAGGCACCAACGTTCTCGGAAATTTTGCGATGTCCTGGGGGTTGAAGCACCAGGCCGTCGTTCTGGGCCTCTCGCCGCTCCCCTACATCCGGCTGATCTTCACCCCCTGGGTGCTGCTGGGAACGACGCTGCTGATCTTGTGGCTGCTGTCGCGGATGACGCTGCTCGGCTGGGCGGACTTGAGCTACGTGCTGCCTGTAACATCGATCGCCTATGTGTTCAGCGCCGTGCTGGGCAAGGTATTTTTCGGCGAGCAGATCACCTGGCAACGCTGGCTCGGAACGGTGTTCATCGTGGTCGGGATCATTTTCGTTGGACTCACGGCTGCGAACACCACCAAACAGGAGCGGGCACAATGAAGTGGTTCATGGTGGCGATCATCGTGGGCTCCACCGTGCTGGCTGACCTGCTACAAAGTTTCGAGATGAAGCGGCACGTGGTCGCAGTGGAAGATCTTCGCCCCGGACGGCTGGCCGGGATGCTACGCGGCCTGGCCCAACGTGGTCCGCTGGTGCTGGCTGTTTTCTTTATGGCGATCTCGTTCTTCGCCTTCATGAAGCTGTTGTCGGTGGCGGATTTAAGCTTCGCTGTTCCGGTAACCGCGGCAAGCGTGGTGCTGGAGACCGTGCTGGCCCGGCTGGTGCTCCGCGAAAAGATTTCCGCTCTGCGATGGGCGGGAGCGCTCTCGGTGGCTTGCGGAGTGGCGCTGCTGGCGGTGTGACGCCGCTCCACATTGCCGTCATCGTAATTGCAAGCGCGGCTGCACTGTATCAACTGTTGGCCGTTATCGCCGTGCTGTGCCACCACCCTAAACCCCTAGCCCCCAACCCCCAGCTTCCGGTTTCTATCCTGAAACCGGTCTACGGGAAGGACGCTGGCTTCTACCAAGCCATTCGTACGCACGCACTGCAACAGTATCCGGAGTTCGAAATGCTATTTGGCATCCGTCGCGCGGACGACCCGGCGCGCTCGGAAGTGGAACAACTAATCCGCGAATTCCCTGCCCTGAACATCCGGGTGGTGCTGTGTACTACGTCCACACCCAATCTAAAGGTTGGATCGCTCATCGATCTCGCCGGTGAAGCGCGTCACCCGATCTTGATCGTCAACGATAGCGACATCAGCGTGCCGGCCGATTACATTCGGGATGTGACCGCCCCGCTTTCCAACCCTGGCATCGGTCTCGTAACGTGCCTATATCGAGCTGAAACGCACGATTGGCCCAGCCGCTTTGAAGCGCTCGCCATTGCGACCGACTTTGCACCGAGTACACTGGTGGCCCGATTGTTTGGGGTTTCCGACTTCGGCCTAGGCTCGACGCTCGCATTCCGGAGAGCCGACCTGGATCGCATCGGCGGATTTCAGGCCATCGCAGACTATATTGCCGACGATTATCAACTCGGGCACAAATTGCATGCTTTGGGCTTGCGCAATATAATTTCCGAAGTCATCGTCAGCACGCGACTCTCATCAGGATCGTGGCTCGGGGCCTGGCGGCATCAGGTGCGCTGGGCGAGAACCATTCGATTGTCCGGCGGCCCCGGTTATGTGGGGTTGCCAATCACGTATGCCACCCTGTGGGCAGTAATCTCCGCGTTCTTTGGGCTTTGGTGGATCGCGTTGCCGCTGCTTGCTATCCGGTTCGCCATGGCCATCGCAGGCGGTTGGTTTTTGCTCCGCAGCGCGGACATTTGGAAGTATTGCTACGCGATCCCGCTGCGCGATCTGTGGGGGGGCGCGGTGTGGGCGGCGGGCTTGTTTGGGCACACGGTGGTTTGGCGCGATCGATGGCTTAAGCTGGACGCCGAAGGAAGAATTGTGTCGAATTCACCCATGACGAGATAATATGCTATAGCCTCGGCGAATGGTTTCCGACGGAAAGAAAGGGCTTTTCCATGGCGATCCTGTCACTTCTCAATCAAGCCAATGGTCCATTGCCGATTTCGGCCAAATTCAACGCTCCCTCCGATGCTCCATCCTGTTTTGTTCTCTCAGGCTCCGTGTGGTCCCAGACCAAAGATCAGTTGATTGGGGTCGGACTGGAGTTGGAGGGCAAAGCAGTCGGATCCGCCGCCATTTTTTCCAACGGTCCAAGCACTCATCGCGCAGTGGTCCCGAGCTACATACCGGTGACCCTCACCTTCGGTCCGCATACCGTCACGCTGGTTGCGCTCAACTCATCCACCACGTCCGACAAGAACGATTTTTTCGACGTGGCGTTGCAGTACTGTGTCGTTAGTATGTGATTTGTCCGGTCGAATGAACAAGTGATCTGTCCGCTCAACCAAGCAGCGACGATGCTGAGGATTGACAAACCCGGGATCGGTAAGCGCTGCGGAACTGGAGCGAAC
>JBEKRO010000039.1:0-54718 GCA_049518655.1 Bryobacteraceae bacterium
ACTCAACTGGCCAACCAGAGTGAGGAAAGTAGGGGGTGCGGTTCCTGAACCTGACACAGAGACCTGGGCGGAAGCGCTCACGTATCCGCCCACCGTGATCACCAATGGATAATCGCCCGTGGCTAGCGCCGGCACCAGGATATTGGCCTGGGCCAAACCGGCGAATCCCGGGGTCAGTCCAACAAATTGGACCGTCGCGCTCGTCCCCCCGATGGTGGCTGTCGCGGATCCGGTGGCGGCGGAGAGTGGGGAATTCGGAGTGGCTGTTCCATCGGGCACGGCATGATCCAGGGCACCTTGACCCGTCAAGTACGCCACCAATACCGCGCCCGATGCGACCGGGTTGCTGGATGAGTTCGTGGAATTATCGGTAGCATTCTGAGCAATCGCATGATTGCTCGTGTCCTGGAAGATGCCGGGCCCAATACTCACCACCGTGAACTGGAAAATCGCGCTTTGGCCGCCGTCGCGTGTAACGTACATACTGGCGGTCCCCGCTGCAAGACCGCTAGGCACTTGAAAGTTGATCTGCGTTTCGCTGACATAGAGCAGCGGGACAGAAGCTTGGTTGATATAGGCCGTTGCACCAGCCATGCTGTGCGGCAACGGAAATCCTGGGGCTTGCTGGGTAGAATCCGCCAGGTTCGCCCCGAAAATACTGGCAAGCTCGCCAGGCGCTACGCGGGGAGCGAAGCTGGCTGCATCAGTCACGCCATAGATCACGGTTTGTGCTCCAGCAACTGTGCAGGAGAACACAAATAGAGGGAGGAGAGCGAGAGGCCTCAAATCACATTTGACGCTCGTGCGGAAGGATACGTTCAGGGTCTAAGTTCCTGCCATCGTTTAACGGTTACTCTCTTATTAACAAAACGTAACCATTCCTGTAACTCGACACTTGGCTGTTATAATAAGGCCCATGGGTGCGGCTCGCAACGGTAGTCCCATGAAAAAGATCATCCTTCTCCGCCCGCGAGGATTTTGCGCCGGAGTAGTACGCGCGATCGACGTGGTGAAGATCGTTCTCAACCTCTATGGTGCACCCGTATATGTTCGTAAAGAAATCGTGCACAACCGCCACGTGGTTGACGAACTCCGTCAGGCTGGCGCCATCTTCGTTGAGGAATTGAGCGAAGTGCCGGAAGGTGCGCGAGTCATCTTCAGTGCCCATGGTGTTTCGCCAGCCGTCCGGCAGGAAGCCAAGGAGCGCAAGCTGGAAGTAATCGACGCCACCTGTCCGCTGGTAACCAAGGTACATCTGGAAGCGGTACGATTCGCACGGCAGGATTACACCATCGTGCTGATTGGCCACGCCGGTCACGATGAGGTAATTGGAACACTGGGCGAAGCGCCGCAATCCACGGTCTTGGTTTCTTCGGTGGAGGACGTAGACCGATTGGAAATAAAGGATCCATCCAGGATCTCCTTCCTCACCCAGACCACTCTCAGTCTGGACGAGACCAAGGACATCGTCGAACGCTTAAAGGAACGCTTCCCGGCGATCAAGGGTCCCAAAACACAGGACATTTGCTATGCAACGGAGAACCGGCAGTTGGGCGTCAAAGCTGTAGTGCCACTCACGGACGTCTTGCTCGTAGTTGGTTCTCAGAATAGTTCGAATTCGCGGCGCTTAGTGGAAGTTTGCGAGAACGAAGGCGTGCCCGCGTATCTGGTGGACGATAGCACCGAGGTAAATCCGGCCTGGCTGGATGGCACCCACACGGTCGCCGTTACCGCCGGTGCATCGGCTCCCGAAAATCTGGTGCAGGAACTAATCCAATCGCTCGAAACGAAGTTCGGGTTTGACTATATGGAAGAGATGGAACTCAAGGAAGAAGACGTGCGTTTCCATCTGCCCGCGGATTTGGAGCGATCGGCGCTGAAACTAACCACTATTGCTCGCGTATGAGCCCAAAGTTGCAAGTAGCAGGCACTTTGGTGGAAGGGGCTTCGCAAGCCGCGCGGCGAGCCACGGACTATCTCACAGGTATCCAGTCTGAACATGGCTACTGGTGGGCGGAGCTTACCGCCGACACGACGCTCGAGTCCGATTACATTCTGCTGCAATTGTGGTTGCATCCGCCGGTGAATGGCGTCTGGAATCCGCCCACGCGCGATCTGATCGACAAAGCCGCTCAATCGATTCTTGCGCGGCAATTGCCCGATGGTGGATTTAATATCTACCCGCAAGGGCCAACCGATCTCAGCGCGACGGTGAAGGCGTATTTCGCCCTCAAGCTGGCGGGGCTGGACTATAACGATCTGCGCCTGACGCGGGCGCGCGAGCGCATCCTGGCGCTGGGTGGCATTCAGGCCGCTAACAGCTACGTCAAGATCAATCTCAGCCTGTTCGATCTGTTCCCGCGCGATCATGCGCCGTCCATTCCGCCTGAGATGGTGCTGTGCGGCAATTTCATCTACGAGATGTCGTCGTGGACGCGCGCCATCGTCATACCTCTCGCCATCGTGCATGCCATGAATCCGCGCCGCCCCGTGCCGGCAGGGTTCGATTTGCAAGAGCTTTTTGTCGTCAATGGGCAGCAACTGGAGTTTCGCCGCGATCGGACCAGCTTCACTTGGCGTAATGTTTTTCTGCGCATCGACAAAGTTCTGAAGCTGTGGGAAAAATACGGGTCGAAGGCCATACGGCAACGCGCTATCCGCAAGGCCGGCGAGTGGATGCTGGAGCACACACAGCATACGGATGGAGTAGCGGCGATTTATCCACCCATGATGTACGTCATCATGGCGCTGGATCTCTTGGGATATCCGCCGGACAGCCCGGAGCGCGTGGAAGCGCAACGCCAGTTCGACAATCTGATGGTGAAAGACGGCGACCGCTTCTTCTTCCAACCCTGCTTCTCCGTGGTTTGGGACACGGGCATAGCTGCGTTCGCGCTGGGCGAAGCCGTGGAACCACCGCACGATGCTCTGCGCCGCTCCGCCGACTGGCTTCTTACCAAGGAAGTCCGCCGCAAGGGCGACTGGTCCATCAAGCGTCCCAAAACCGAGCCTTCCGGCTGGTATTTTGAATTTGCCAACGAGTTTTATCCTGACATCGACGACACCGCGATGGTGTTGCTGGCTCTGAACCGGTCGAGCGCATCCCAGTCGGAGGAGCAGCAGGCCTGCGAGCACCGTGCCATTCAGTGGCTGTTCGACATGCAGTCCAAAGATGGTGGCTGGGCGGCATTCGATGTGGATAATGATTGGCGGCCCCTGAGCTTTGTTCCTTTCGCCGATCACAACGCGATGCTCGATCCCACCTGTCCCGATATCACTGGGCGCGTGCTGGAAGCGCTCTGCGCTTACGGATACAACCGATCGCATCCCGCCATCGAGAAGGGCGTGCAATACCTGATCCGCACGCAGGAAGAAGACGGAAGCTGGTACGGGCGCTGGGGTGTCGACTACGTTTATGGCACGTTCCTGGCATTGCGCGGACTGGCCGCTGCGGGCGTGAGCGATCGCGAAGCCTACGTGCAGCGCGGCCTGGAGTGGGTGAGGTCGATCCAGAATTTTGACGGTGGTTGGGGTGAGAGCTGCGAAAGTTATCAGCAGAAGAGCTTTGTGGCGGCGGCCAGCACTCCGTCGCAAACTGCTTGGGCCGTTCTTGCGCTGTTGGCGGGCGGCGACACCAAGAGCAGCAGCTTGCACGATGGCATTGAGTACTTGAATCGCACGCAGAAGAGCGATGGAACGTGGGACGAAGAATTGGCCACCGGAACGGGATTTCCGCAGGTCTTCTACCTGTGCTATCACCTGTACCGGCACTCGTTCCCGCTGCTTGCGCTAAACACTTTTCTTAAAGTTAGAGCTGGATCGAACGGGCGTTGAGGGTGTGAGGCCGACGCTAGTTACAGGGGCGACCGGTTTCCTGGGGTGGCACGTAGCCAATCGATTGCTTGCACGCGGGGAAAGGGTGCGGGCTCTGGTGAGAGATACGAGCAGAGTGCGGGAGTTGGACGGGGAAGTGGTGGTGGGCGACCTGCGTGATCCAGAGTCTTTGGAGCGCGCCGTAGCCGGTTGCGCGGTGGTGTATCACGTCGCGGCAGACTATCGCCTGTGGGCCAAAGATCCTTCCGAACTTTACCGCTCGAATGTAGAAGGCACGCGGAACCTGCTCACCGCCGCGCGGGATGCGGGTGTGGAAAGAGTGGTTTATACCAGCACCGTTGGTTGTATTGGAATGCCCCCAAGCGGTGCAGATAATAAAGACGGTCTGGGCAATGAGGAAACTCAAGTAGATCTGGAAAAAATGTCAGGCGCATACAAACGATCCAAATTTCAGGCCGAACAAGTGGCGCTGGAGTTTGCGCGCGCGGGCTTTCCGGTGGTGATCGTGAATCCAACCGCGCCGATCGGCGATCACGATTTCAAACCCACGCCCACCGGCAAGATCGTGGTCGACTATCTAAAAGGGGATATGCCGGCTTTCGTCGATACTGGCTTGAACCTGGTGGACGTGGAAGATACTGCCGAGGGCCATTTGTTGGCGTGTGAGCGGGGCATTAGCGGCGAGCGCTATATCCTGGGCTGCGAAAACCTGACACTGCAGCAGATCCTGACGCGTCTGGCCGCCATCAGCGGTGGAAAAGCCCCGCGCTGGCGAATCCCCTACGGGGTGGCTTATGCCGCTGGCTTAGCGAGCACGGGCTGGGCGAATTTGACGGGGCATGAGCCGCGCGCGCCCATCGACGCAGTGAAAATGGCGCGCAAGAAGATGTTCGTTTCGCTCGACAAGGCGAAGCGTGACCTGGGATTCAATCCGCGGCCCGTGGATGGAGCGTTGCAGCGTGCCGTGGAGTGGTTCCGGAACAATGGCTACGTGTAAATCGGGTTACGGTAATTGCTGGTATTTGTGGCCGCCGAGCGCCGTGAGTTGGAAGGATTGCTCGTCCATGTTGACCAGGCCATGAAGCTCTCTTGGCCACTCGATTTTGCTCGTCAAGGCCTTTTGAACGGGGTGCAAGTTGTGATGGTGGCGAATGGTCCGGGACCGAACTTGGCGCGGGCCGCAGTAGATGCAGTGAAAGAACGCGAGAACCACGAGAACAGAATGACTGCGTTGATCAGCACCGGGTTTTGCGGAGGCCTCCAGCCTTCGCTCCACGCGGGTGACGTCTTTGTCGCCAGCGAAGTTGTAGACGTTGCGCCTGCGCTACTGCCTGTCAGCCAGAAGCCTTTCAAGACTGGGAAACTACTTTCTATCGACCGTGTCGTATCCACGGCTGTGGAAAAAGTGGAGCTTGGCCAGGCGGGTTCGGATGCCGTGGAGATGGAGGCTGCCGCCGTGGCGCTCCGCGCCCAACGGTACAACGTTCCCTTTTACGCTGTACGTGTCGTAACCGATACAGTCCACGAAAGCTTTGCTTTGGATTTTAATCAAATGCGTTCTGGTGATGGTCGCTTTAGCCGGACGAAAATTCTGGCCGCTGCCATCCGGAGGCCAGGAACCATGTTTCCAGAACTGATTAAATGGAATAAGAGAACGAATCGCGCCGCTCAGGCGCTGGGGGATTTTCTTGCCGACGCTCGATTCTGAGTTGGTGGCAGTGCCTGCCGCCGTGCCTCCTATGATGCGGGCCGCGGTCTACACGGGCGAAAGCGTGGTGTCGGTAGAGCAAGTGCCGACGCCCGCCATCGGCCCAGGCGAACTGCTCATCCGCGTTGAGAGCTGTGGCATCTGCCATACCGATCTCAAGAAGATCGAATACAATCTGTTGGCGCCGCCGCGCATCTTCGGACATGAGACCGCGGGTGTAGTGGCAGCCACTGGCGCGGGAGTGCGGGGATTTTCGGCCGGCGATCGCGTCATCGTCTTCCATCACATCCCGTGCCAGGAATGCTTCTACTGCCGGCATAAGTTATACGCGCAATGCCCGGTCTACAAGAAAGTCGGCGTCACTGCCGGATATGAACCAGCGGGCGGTGGCTTTTCGCAATATGTCCGCGTGATGGACTGGATTGTGCGGCGCGGCGTGGAGAAGATTCCAGCCGGTGTGTCGTACGACCGCGCGTGTTTCGTCGAGCCTGTGAACACGTGCGTCAAGGGTGTCGTCCAACTGGATCCGCAGGAAGAAGATGTCGTGCTGATCCTGGGCCAGGGACCGATCGGGCTGCTTTTCACGGCGCTGGTGAAGCGCTCCGGCGCCACCATGGTGGCCACCGACACCATGCCCTATCGCCGCGAGTTGGCTCTGCGTTTTGGAGCCGCGGCCGCACTCGATCCGCGCGACCCCGGATTGCAGGAACGCATCATGGATATGACCGGTGGCCGTGGAGCCGATTCGGTGATCGTTGCCGCTTCCGCGCCCGGCATTGTCGAGCAAGCGGTTCGCTACTCCCGGCCGGGCAGCCGGATTCTCTTGTTTGCCCAAACCTCGCACCAGGAACGCATCGAGCTGTCGGGAGCCGACATCTGCGTGGGTGAACGAAACATTTTTGGATCTTATAGCGCTTCCGTGGATCTACAGAAACAGTCCGCGGACCTGGTCTTCAGCGGCGCTTTACCGGTAGAGGATCTGGTATCGCACCGGTTTCCTTTGAACGAGATCCGCGCTGGCATCGACTTGGCGTTGCATCCGGAGCCTAAATCGTTGAAAATTATAGTGCAACCTCAGAAGTGGCTATAGTGAAGATGACGTGGTTATAGTGAAGATGACGTGGTTATAGTGGGAATGAAGTGGCTATCGTGAGGGGGTTGTGGTCGCGAGTGAAGGAGCTGTGGTCTTAGTGCAGACGCAAATGAAAGCCGCTGTGCTGTATGGCAAAGAGGACTTGCAGATCGAGTCCGTGGCTGTTCCCAACATTGGGGATGGCGACGTACTGGTACGCGTCCAGGCGGCGCTCACCTGTGGCACCGACGTAAAAGTATTTCGTCGTGGTTATCACGCCCGCATGATTGTCCCCCCCGCATTGTTCGGACATGAGTTGTCAGGTGATATCGTCGCTATCGGCAAGGATGTACGTAATTTTCGCGTGGGCCAGCGCGTGGTGGCGGCAAATTCCGCTCCGTGTCTGGAATGCTTCTACTGCAAACGCGGCAGTGAGAATCTCTGCGAGGATCTGTTGTTCAACAACGGCGCTTACGCCGAGTACATTCGCATTCCGGCGCGCATCGTCGAACGGAATATGTATGAGATTCCGCCGCATGTTACTTATCAGGACGCCGCGTTAGTGGAGCCGCTGGCCTGCGTGCTGCGCGGAATCGATGAAACCTCGTTGCGCCCCGGCGACACCGTGGCGGTAATTGGCTTAGGGCCCATCGGTTTGATGTTCGTGCGCCTGGCGAAGTCCTATGGGGCGCGTGTGCTGGCCCTGGGGCGCCGCAAGACGCAACTCGATCGCGCTGCCGCCATGGGCGCCGATGAACTGCTCATTTCGGGCGAGCCTGGCGAAACTGTAGAAAACGTCCGCAAACTTACCGGTGGCCGTGGCGCTGACATCGCGATTGAGGCGGTGGGTATTCCGGAAGTCTGGGAGACGGCCGCCAGATCCTTGCGCCGCGGCGGAATCGTCAACTTCTTCGGCGGTTGTCCCAACGACAGTAAAATCCAGTTGGACACGCAGTTGCTGCACTATTCGGAAATCACTTGCAAGGCCAGTTTCCATCACACGCCGGAGCACATCCGCCGCGCGCTGGATTTTGTCAGCCGGGGCGTGATCACCGCGCGCGATTTCGTCAACCGCGTTGAGCCCCTCACCAACCTGCTGGAAGTGATGCGGCACTTGATGAGCCATAACGGTCATATGAAGACCGCGATCATACCGTAGTGTCTCAGCACGCACCGCTGCTCGCGCCAAAAGACTATGTCAACTCGGCGCATGCGCTGAGCGGCACTTACACCAAGCCCGAAGCCGAGCAGTACACGCACTGGCTGGCGACCCATCATTACGAAAATTTCCACGTTGTTAGTTTTCTCTTGCCCAAGCGGTTGCATCAGGATTTCTACAACGTCTACGCCTTTTGCCGCTGGGCCGACGATTTAGGCGACGAAATCGGAGATACGGCCGAAAGCTTGCGCCTGCTCGCCTGGTGGCGCGATGAATTGGAAGCCATGTACCTGGGGCGCGTCCAGCATCCCGTTTTTGTTGCGCTCGAAGGCACGGTGCGAAAGTACGATCTGCCCCAGCAGCTCTTTGCGGACTTAATCAGCGCTTTTGAGCACGACCAGCGCGTGACGCGTTATGCCAACTGGGATGAACTGTTCGAGTATTGCCGCTGCTCCGCCAATCCAGTCGGCCGCCTGGTGCTGCGGTTGTGCGGCTACTCGGACGCCGAGCGCGATCGTATGTCCGACGCTACCTGCACCGCTCTGCAGCTCGCCAATTTCTGGCAGGATGTAACGGTGGACTTAGAAAAGGACCGCGTGTACTTGCCGCTCGAGGTTCTTGCGCGGAACGGCTACACCGTCCCGGATTTGCAGGCGGGGACATTCAATCCAGCATTCCAGAATGTGATGCGCGATGCCATCCACGTGGCGCGCAAACTCTTCCTCGATGGCCTGCCGCTAAGCAAAACAGTGGGCCGTCGCCTCGGGTTCGATCTCGACTTGTTCAGCCGGGGCGGGATGCGTGTGCTCGAAAAGATCGAGCAACAAGATTACAACGTGCTGGCGCGCCGTCCGGCCATCTCCAAGTTCGAACGCGTCCAGTTGCTGGTCGGGAGTTTGTGGAACACTCTTTGAAGGCTTCTTATGCCTTCTGCCAGAAGATCGCCCGCACGCGTGCCCGCAATTTCTATTACTCGTTCCTGCTGCTTTCACGCGAGCAGCGCGACGCCATATGCGCCATCTATGCGTTCATGCGTTACTGCGACGATATCAGCGAAGGCGAAGGCGCTTCACGCGAAGGAATCGACCGATGGCGGCACGATCTGGATTGCGCGCTTCAAGGCCGGTACGGCAAGAATCTGCTCTGGCCAGCTTTTCACGATACGGTACAGAACTACCACATCCCGCACGAATATTTCTACGAAATGATCGCGGGCGTCAGCTCGGATTTGCAGCCCAAGCAACTGCAGACGTTTGACGAGCTGTATCGTTATTGTTATCAAGTGGCGAGCGTGGTTGGGCTCACCATCATTCACATCTTTGGATTTGAATCGCCCGATGCGCTATTGCTCGCGGAAAAATGCGGCATCGCTTTTCAATTGACCAATATCCTGCGCGACGTCCGCGAGGATAGAGAAAACGGCCGCATCTACATTCCAGAAGAAGACATTCGCAAGTTTGGCGCCGACCTCGCAAAGCACGATGAGCGATTCGTCCAGTTGATGAGTTTCGAAGCGCAGCGCGCGCGCGCTTATTACGAAGAATCGCGGCCTCTGATCGCCCTGGTCCACGCCCGCAGCCGTCCGTCGCTGTGGGCGCTGATCGAAATCTACCGCCGCCTGCTCGGCCGCATCGAACGCTCGAATTTCAACGTGCTCGAAAAGCGCATCCGCGTCCCCACTTGGGAAAAGCTGAGCATTCTCGCCAGCGCTGCCCTGCGCTAGCTACGGTCTGCGCCTACGGCAGAAGGTGCAGCCGTTTGAGGTCTTCTTCCGTCCACCCAGCTTGCGACTCGATCATGGATTTTAGTGTTTTGATCGTGAACGTATCCCCTCGTCCATGTGGCGCTACGGTTACGCGTCAACCATCTAGGGTGTCGGTAACGCTGATGAGATCCGGTCTGGCGGACGAAAGAAAAACCGTCGCGTTCGAGAGCGGCGATCAGTTCGCGGGCAGTCAGCGACCGGAGGCCACGAGAATCCATGGCATAGGCTAAACGGTGATCGCGATGCGTGGCTTCTCTCCGGAGACTTCTTCGATCTCGACCGAATCCCCCGGCCCTTCGGGTAGCGGTTTCCCCTCGTCGATGAACTCCTGAACGATCATGCGTACTACTTCATTGATGTTCGTCAACGCTTGTTCTCTGCTCCGTCCAGAAGTGGCGCCGCCGACGCTCTCCAGTGCTGGACAGTAGGCGTGCCAAGCCGCATTACCCTGGGCATCTTCGTCGGGTTCCACCACTACCTTGAAACTGTATGTCCTCATAAGAGTATGGCGCTTGAATGCTGCTTTACTTTCAGTGTAGCTCGCTAAGCGCTGCGCTAGAGCCGCTCGTACAACTCCGCCATCTCTCTCAACCGCCGCGCTAGCTCCGGCTTCAAAACCCCCGGCCGATAACGCCATCGCCAATTCCCACCCAACGTCGCGGGCTGATTCATCCGCGCCTCGGTCCCCAGTCCCAGCACATCCTGCATCGGGATTAAAACCGTATCGGCGACCGATGCTTCCAGCGCGCGAATAAAGGTCCAGTGAATCTCCTTGCCGTCGGTATTGAGGTAGCGTCTCGCGAAATCGAGTTCCTTGCGGATATCCTCATCGGACCGCGTGCTCTCGCCCCGCCCCGCGCTCGACCACCACCCAACCGTCGTATCGCAATCGTGCGTTCCCGTGTACGCCACCACCTCGCGCGGATAATTGTGAGGACGAAACGTCGGCGCCTGCGGATCGGTGCCGAAGGCGAACTGCAGCACCGCCATGCCGGGGAAGCCGAACTCTTCTCGAATCGCTTCCACTTCGGGCGTGATCACTCCCAGGTTTTCCGCCACAAAAGGCAGCTCGCCCAACTTTGCTCTCGCCGCGCGGAACAACCCAGCGCCTGGACCCTTCACCCAGCGGCCATTCACCGCCGTCGGCTCCGACGAGGGAACTTCCCAATACGCCTCGAAGCCGCGAAAATGATCCAATCGGATCATATCCACCATTTCGAACGTCGCGCGAAATCGATCCAGCCACCAGCCGTAACCATCCTTCGCGAGCGCGTCCCAGCGATAAATCGGATTCCCCCAAAGCTGACCCGTTTCGCTAAAGTAATCCGGCGGCACACCGGAAACTACCGTGGCGTTGCCTTGCGCGTCCAAATGAAAATACTGCCGATTCACCCATACGTCCGCGCTATCGTGCGAGACATAGATCGGCAGGTCGCCCATAACCCGGACACCGCGCGCTCGGGCATATTCGCGCAGCTCACGCCACTGTTCATAGAACGCGAATTGAAGGAACTTTTGCGCCGCGATCGGCCCGGCCAGCTGCTCGCGCCACCGAGCCAATAATTTCGGATCGCGATCGCGCGCGCCCGTCTCCCAATGCGTCCACCCGGCTCCCTGATGCTCCGCCTTCAATGCCGTGAAGAGCGCGAAATCGTCCAGCCAATGCTGCTTCCCTCTACAGAAGTCGTCGAAATCGGAGCAGTTCGCGGCAGCGGATTGAAGCAGTGCCGTCTTCCACGGGATCAGGCGTTCGAAATCTACGCGGTCTTCCGAAAAATCAGGCGCGTTTTCCAGCGTCGATGCATCCAGCCAGCCTTTTTCAACTAGACGTTCCAAACTGATGAGCAGGGGATTGCCGGCCCAAGCGGAAAAGCATTGATAGGGCGACTCGCCATAGCCGGTCGGCCCGAGCGGAAGCACCTGCCACAGCTTCTGGCCGGCATCGGCCAGGAAATCGACAAAGCGCCGGGCTTCAGCGCCGAGATCGCCGATACCGTGCGGCGAAGCCAGCGAAGTGGGGTGCAGCAGAATGCCGCTTGATCGGGGAAACCGCATCTTCTCTACAGATTAGCCGCGTTGAAGCCGATAATTCGCTTGGCAGCGTACCGCTGACAGCGCTCGATGATCATCACTCGCACACCCCTTAGGATCTCCATCGGCGGAGGCGGAACAGATCTGCCCTCGTACTATCGACGCTTCGGCGGCTTCGTCATTTCAGCCGCAATCAATAAACATATTTACGTCGGCATCAACGAAACATTCAGCGGCGGTTACTTCCTGAAATACTCGGCCCTCGAACATGCCATGACGTTGGATGACATCCGCCATCCTTTGATCCGTGAAGCGCTGCGCATGCACGACATTCAGCCACCCATCGAAGTGGTCAGCATGGCGGATGTTCCCGCCGGCACCGGTCTTGGATCCTCGGGGGCTTTCACGGTCGGGCTGCTGCGCGCGGTGCACGCCTTCAAGCGCAAGTACGTGGATCCCGCACTGGTAGCCGAAGAAGCCTGCAAGATCGAGATCGAAATTCTGCAGGAGCCGGTCGGGAAACAAGACCAATACATCGCGGCTTTCGGCGGGCTGGCGTGCTTCGAGTTCACAGAAGACGGCCAAGTCAAAGTTGCGCCGCTCAACATCAGCAACAGCACACTCTACAATCTCGAAGAGCGTCTCATGATGTTTTTCACCGGCTACTCCCGCAATGCCTCGGCCGTGCTGGACGACCAAAAAGTTCGTTCCGAACTCGGCGACAATGCCATGCTCGATAATCTGCACTTCACCAAGCAACTGGGCCAATGCATCAAACTCGCACTGGAGCAAGGCAACACACGGCGCTTCGGCGAGCTGATGCACGAGCACTGGATGCATAAGAAAGAGCGGTCGCCCGGTACCACCAATGAAGGCATCAATCGCTGGTACGAAATCGGCCGCGAAAATGGCGCAGTGGGCGGCAAGCTGGTCGGTGCGGGCGGGGGCGGCTTTCTGCTTTTCTACGCCGACGATCGCGATGCGCTACGCCGCGCGATGCTGAACGAAGGGTTGCGCGAGTTCCGTTTCAAGTTCGATCACGAAGGTTCGAAGCTCCTGTCCCGGGATTAATTATGCAGTGTGTGATACTTGCCGGCGGACTTGGAACGCGGATGCTTCCGCTCACTGAGACTTGTCCCAAGACGCTGTTGCCCGTGCGCGGCCGCCCTTTCGCCTGGCATCAGGTCCACTGGCTTGCGGCTCAAGGCATCTCCGAGGTCGTCTATTCGATCGGCCATCAAGGCGATATGATCCGGCGCTATTGGGCCGAAGAGTCGCCCCCGGTGCCTTCGATTCGGTACGTCGACGAGGGCGAGAGCCTTCGCGGAACGGCTGGAGCTTTGCGTCTGGCGCGCGATGAAGGCGTGCTCGACGAGAGCTTCTTCGTCATCTATGGCGATTCGTTCCTGCCAGTCGAATTCGGGCCAGTCTGGCGCGCTTTTCAAGCCAGCCATCAGCCTGCTCTTATGACCGTTCTTCGCAATGAAGGCCGCTGGGATCGCAGCAACGTGATCTACCAGCCCGGACGCGTCATGTTGTACGACAAGGCAGCCGCTCCGGGCATGCAGTATATCGACTACGGCCTTTCCTGTCTCCGCCGCGATCTCTTCGACGTTCCCACTCCCGCCGATCTCGCAACTCTGTTCCACGATCTCAGTCTCCAGGGACGCCTCGGCGGATTTCAAGTTCACGAACGGTTCTACGAAATCGGCTCGCCGGAAGGTCTTCGCGACTTCGAGCAATATCTCGATGCGAGCCTGATCGCTCCCTTGGTACCATGACAACCGCAGGCTGACCAAGCCCGCGGAGGTTTTTCGATGAATCCGGCAGCGCCGCTCGAACGCATCCCGTGCCAGTGGTGCGAGAGCATGAACGAAAAGACCGCGCTCACCTGCCGCGCGTGCGGTGCGCCGCTGGACATTCGCAACCTGGTGAGTGAGTCGGGTTGGCGCGAAGCTCCCCGTCTTCGCGACATGACCGAGTTTCAGTTCAGCTCCAGCACCTGTCAGGTGGAAGGCGAAATTGTTCCGGTGGCCGAGATCCATCTGGGCGCGAACGACTCGGTGTTCTTTGAGCACCACATCATGCTGTGGAAGGACGACAACGTTCCACTGTCGGTGCTGCAATTGCCCGGCGGCCTCAAGCGAGCCTTCGCCGGCATGCCGTTCATCATCAGCGTGGCAGCCGGGCCCGGCCGCATCGCTTTCTCTCGCGACGCTACTGGCGAACTCGTCGTCCTGCCCTTGCATCCCGGAATGGAGATCGATGTTCGCGAGCACGCGTTTGTACTGGGTTCCCACCAGATTGACTACTCGTTCGTGCGAGTGAAGGGACTTGCCAACATTCTGTTCGGTGGCCAAGGGATGTTCATGGATCGCTTTGTGACGACCAACAGCCCCGGACTCGTTTTATTACACGGCTATGGCAACGTGTTCGAGCGCAAACTCAAGGCCGGCGAAAGCATCATGGTGGAGCCTGGCGCGTTTCTCTATAAGGACTCGTCCGTCAGCATGGATGTGGAATTTCAGAAGCTCGGCACTGGATTCTTCGGAGGAACCAATATGAGTCTGGCTCGCATGACCGGACCAGGACGCATCGGCATCCAGTCCATGTACGTCCATCACCACACGGAGTAACCGATGTTCTGCACGAATTGTGGTAGCCCAGTCCGAGACACCGACAATTTCTGTACCGCGTGCGGCAGCTCCATGAATACGCCTGCGCCAGCGCCCTCCGAGCCTGCAGAGCCGGTTCAGTACTCCCAGCCAGTGCAACCGCCGCCTCGCGTTCCGCAACCATCGGCATCGGCCGCCGGCGATCCAACCTCGTGTCCCTGGTGCGGCGCTGAAATCTCCGCCGATCCATTAAGCTGCCCGCGTTGCGGCGCGACGGTGAAAGCTCCCACCGTCCGCAGCGAATCCGGTTGGGCGGAGCTGCCCGGCCGCAAGGACATGGCCAAGCTCCAGTTCGGCAATTCGTTCTGCCAGATTGAGGGCCTCTACGTGCCTGTCGCCGACGTCAACCTCGCCGCTTCCGATAGCATTTACTTTACGCACCACGTTCTGCTGTGGAAAGATCCGCAGTTGAACATCACTACCATGTCGCTCGCTTCCGGATGGAAGCGCATGTTTGCCGGGCTGCCACTCATCATGATGCAGGCCCAAGGTCCTGGCCACATCGCCTTCTCGCGCGATGCACCGGGCGAAATGATCGCGCTTCCATTGCAGCCCGGCGAAGAGGTGGATGTGCGAGAGCATTTGTTTATGCTCGCCACTAGCAACGTGGCCTACGATTGGTTTTCCACCAATATCTGGTACACAACGCAGAACGGCAACGATAAGGAAACGCATTACCCGGTTGGCATGTTCCTGGATCGCTTCTCGGCGCCGCAAGCCCCCGGGCTTCTGCTGCTGCACGCTTCGGGCAACGTGTTCGTGCGCGACCTCGCGCCCGGCCAGTCGATCTTGGTTAAGCCCACGGCGCTCATCTTCAAAGACCCCTCGGTCGAGATGCAATTGCATTTCGAGCATCCTCGCGCCGGATTCAGCTTGGGCTTCGGCTGGGGAGCGTCCAGTTGGAGTAATCGATATTATTGGCTGCGTCTGTGGGGCCCGGGGCGCATAGCCGTTCAATCGGTTTTCGAGCGCATGGAAGGCGAAAGCCGCTATTTATCGAGCTGTTCCCCGGCCACCGAACAGCGCTGGTAAGGAGGTGTCATGGTCGATGCATCGAAGCTTCGCGCTTGGTACGCGCACCGTCAGGGGCTGGATGGCTCGCTCGAAGGTAAGTCTTCCGCCGAAGTTCTGCAGCGCGCCGGTTGGGCCCGACCGGTGGGCGGAGTGTCGCCATATTTGACTCTGTTTGCGCGCGCTGGAATCACCCGCGAGCACGCCGATGCCGACGCAGCCAAGCTCAAGATCTATGAACTGCCCAGCGCTCGCGGTTGCACCTACGTTCTTCCCGCGTCCGACTTTGCGCTCGGGCTCGCGGCCGGCCAACAGTTCGATGGCGAAATGAAGACCGCAGCCAAACTGGGAGTCACCGCAAAAGAAATCGACAAACTTTGCGAAGCCGTCGTTACCGCTCTCGAGAAAGGCCCGCTCGATCCCGACGGACTGCACGATGCCACGGGCAAAGCGGTCCGCAACCTTGGCCCCGAAGGCAAGAAGAGAGGACTCACCACCACGCTCCCGGTTGCGCTCGGCAAGCTGCAGGCGTCCGGCGACATTCGGCGTGTGCCCATCAACGGCCGGTTCGATCAGCAGCGCTACCAATACGCAGTCTGGCATCCGAACCCTCTCAGTTTCAAACTATCGCCGGAGCAGGTCCACACCGAACTCGCGCGAAAATATTTCGCTTGGATCGGACCGGCATCCGTTGCGGATTTCCATTCGTTCTCAGGCCTGGGCGTGAAGGTAACCAATGCCGCTCTCGATCCCCTGAGGCTGGAAGCTATCGAAATCGCCCCTGGCGACCAGCGCTTTTTCCTGCCCGGAGATCGCGCTAGTTTCGATGCATTCAAACTTCCGAAAGGCCCGTGTTACTCACTCCTCGGTGGTATTGATTCGCTCTTGGTGCTGCGAAGTGAAAATCTCAAGAGCCAGGTCATGGCTGGCGTGCTGACCGACCCTCCCAGCCACGCCATCGTCGATCATGGCCGCTTAGTAGGCTTTTGGGAATACGACCTGCCAACAGAATCAATCGCTTGGGTATCCTTCGTCAAGAAAGATAAGGCCTTGCAAGAGGCGGTCACGCGCACAGAGAATTTTGTGCGGGACCAACTCGGCGACGCCCGATCCTTCGGTCTGGACAGCCCCAAGAGCCGTGCACCCGTATTGCCGCGTTGCGGAAAGCCGCAGCAAGCGCTTGACCACGCGCCTCAAGCCTTTTATAATCAAATCAGTACGGGTTGGTGTTGACTACGCCCGCTAGGGGCTTCAGCGTTTCATTATGATGACCCATCGCGAACAGGACGTGCTGCATTCCATTGTCGAGTCTTATATCCAGACCGGCGAACCTGTAGCCTCGCGTACCATTGCCAAGCAGCGCGGCGACAACCTGAGCCCGGCAACCATCCGCAATGTCATGGCCGATCTTTATGAGAACGGCTACCTTTCGCAGCCCCATACCTCGGCCGGTCGCATTCCAACTGAAAAGGCCTTTCGCAGTTACGTCCAGTCCCTTGCGCGCGGGCGGGTGCTTGTCACTGAGTTACAGCGTCTGCGTGCCGAGTTGAGCCAGCTCGCCACTATGGAAGCGCGCGTGGAGCGCTCGTCTCACATGCTGACGGAGATGACCAATAGCGTAGGCATCACGGCCGCCATTCCCGCTTCCAGCCAGACGCTGCACCAGATCGAACTGATCGCACTGGCGGATCAGCGGGTGCTGATGATTGTCGTGACACGGGACCGCATGGTGCGCAATCGCGTGGTCGCGGTGGATGAGAACGTCTCGCACGACGAGTTGGCATCCATTCGCAATTACATCAATCGTAATTTCAGCGGCTGGATGCTGTCGGAGATCCACACCGAATTGGAGCGGCGCTTGGAACAACAGAGCGCGGCCTACGATGCGATTTTAAAGCGGTTGAACGAGCTGTACGCCAAGGGCCTGCTGGATATCGAAGTGGCCCCCGAGATTCATTTGGAAGGCGCCAGCAACCTGGTGGGCCTGGATCTGCACTTGACGCGTGAAAAGTTGCGCGAGCTTTTCCATACCCTGGAAGAGAAGAAGCGCATCTTACAGTTGTTGGATCGCTTCCTGGAACAGCCCGCGGGCGAAGTGGCCGTGCACGTGGGGTTAGCAGACGTGCATCCCAGCATGCGGGAGCTGTCGCTGATTGGAGTTTCCATTTCACTGGCCGGCGGCCTTTCGGCCAAGATTGCCGTGCTCGGGCCCATGCGAATGAACTATGGAAAAGCCATGTCTGCCGTGTATCACGTGGGGCAGGCGTTCGGAAGCTTGCTGGTTTGATATTCCGCCGCCGTTCGCGCGGCAAGCCGATCAACTGGCGAAACTATAAACTAGGAAGTATGGATATGAAGGAACCCACTGTCGACGCCGGTGAGAGTGCAACTGCCACGGGTGGAAACGGAGCGGCGGATCCTCCCGCCGACGGCAGTGCAACCCTGGAAACCGTAACCGCCGAGCGCGACCGTTTGGTGGAGGAAAACCGCGAGCTGCTCGACCGCCTTCTGCGCCGCCAGGCGGAATTCGACAATTTCCGCCGCAGGGCTGAGCGGGAGAAGTCGGAAGTGCTGGAATACGCCCATTCCGACAGTGTTCGTGCTATTCTGCCGATTCTGGACGATTTTGAGCGGGCGCTCAAGACGCACACCGCCGACAAGGTGTATGCGCGCGGAATGGAGCTGATTTACCAGCGTCTTGCGGACTCTCTAAAGAAGTTGGGATTAGAGACGATTACCACGAAGGGGCAGAAATTTGACCCTCACCTCCACCATGCCGTCGATATGGTGGAGACCGGCGATGTCGAGGAACAAACCATTCTCGATGAGTATCAGCCGGGGTACAATTTCCGAGGACGCCTTTTGCGCCCGGCCATGGTGAAGGTAGCGGTAAACAAGAAATGAACGCCACCAAGCGCGACTACTACGAAATCCTGAGCGTGAGCCGCGATTGTGACGACGCGGGTCTGAAGGGCGCCTACCGGAAATTGGCGCTCAAGTATCATCCGGACCGTAATCCGAACGATCAGGATGCCGAGGAGCGGTTCAAGGAAGCCGCCGAGGCGTACAGCGTTCTGAGCGATCCCCAGAAGCGTGCCGCCTATGACCGCTATGGCCACCAAGGGCTGCAGGGCATGGGATCTCAGGGCTTCGATCCATCCACGTTCACCGATTTCGGCGATATTCTTGGCGATCTTTTCGGCTTTGGCGACCTTTTCGGTGGAGCTGGCCGGCGGGCCGGTGGGCGTACTCGCGCGCAGCGCGGCGAGGATCTTCGTTATGACCTCGAAATGTCGCTTGAAGACGCCATTCGCGGGCTCAGCGTGGAGATTCAGGTGCCGCGCATGGATCTTTGTTCACGCTGCCAGGGCAGCGGTGCGGAGAAAGTGGACGGCTTGGTGTCTTGCCCCATGTGTCACGGGCGGGGCGAGGTAGTTTATCAACAGAGCTTCCTGCAGATTCGCCGTACCTGTTCGCAGTGCGGCGGACGCGGGCAAATCGTGCGGCGGCCTTGCACCGAGTGCAAGGGTGAGCGCCAGGTTCGCACCGAGAGGAAATTGAAAGTCACCATTCCCGCGGGCGTGGATTCTGGTACTCATCTGAAGCTCGCCAACGAGGGGCAGTCGGGCTTCAACGGTGGTCCGGCCGGCGACCTATACGTCGTGATTAAGGTGAAGGAGCATCCCATCTTTGAGCGGCAGGGAGACGATCTGCTCTGCACGGTTCCCATTAACGTGGCGCAAGCCGTGCTGGGGACGCAGATCAATCTGCTCACCTTCGACGGTCTCGAGCAGGTGAAGGTGCCCGAAGGAATTCAGACCGGTTCGCGCATTCGCCTCAAGAATCTGGGAGTGCCGCGCTTACAGGGCAGTGGCCGGGGCGACCTGTTCGTGCAGGTGGACGTGAAAGTTCCCGGCAAGCTGACGCGCGAGCAGCGCAGGCTTTTCGAGCAGCTTCGCGAGACCCTTCCCGAAGAGAACGAACCGCATGAAAAAGGCTTGCTCGACAAAGTGAAAGACTATTTCGCCTGATTCACGTCCGGGACATTCAGCCGCCCCGTTCGTTCCAGCCATAAACGGAACATCCGCGCGAAATCCTGAATCTCTCCGGATGTCCACAGCTCCTCCACTGTGCATTTCATCTTCCTGCGCCAGTTCGGATACTCCTCGGTGCTTCCGGGCAGGTTTTGCTGCTCGGCCTGCTTCAGCAGATCTTCCTGATTCAGCACCATGAGCTTGGACGGCGTGGATGTGAGAAAGCCCACGATGGCATTGTGCAACTCGCCCACCAGCTCTGGCACTTGGGACGCATCGCGTGGGAACCAATCCGGCAATAGCTTCAGACCGGTGAGCAGATCCAGGAGCTTCTGTTTTTCGCGCGCCCGATCGGCGCGCATGCTCTGATAGGCGCCCTCATCGGTCAATAGCCCGGCTTCGCGTCGCGCTTCGATGTCCCGGCCCAACCAAAAGCCGGCCAGCGTTGGCAGATCGTGCGTCGTCGCCGATACCAACGCGTCGCGCGGATATTCTTGCGGCGGGCGGAAGCGGCCGTTGTTGTCTTGTTCGAAGTAGAGCAAGCGATAGCTCAAGATTCCGAAGCGATGCAGCACCTCACGCGCCTCATCGGGCACCGTGCCCAAATCCTCGCCGATGACGATCACCTGATTGCGCACGCTCTCGAGCGCCAGGATCGAAAGCAGCGCCTCGTAGCGATCGCGTACATAGGTGCCTTCAGTGGCCTCCATGCCATCGGGTATCCAGTACAGGCGAAAGAAGCGCATGACATGATCGATGCGAAGCGCACCGCCATGCCGGCAGTTCTTCCGGATGGACTCGGCAAACAGGCGGTAACCGTCTTCCACGTGGCGGTCCGAGTTGGGCGGCGGGAAGCCCCAGTCCTGGCCTTTGGGGGAAAATCCGTCGGGCGGCGCGCCTACCCGGCAACCGGAAACGAAGAAGTCGCGATGCGCCCAAAGGTCCGAGCCGAAGCGATCGGTGGCCAGAGCCAGGTCATGATACAGACCGATGCTCAGGCCGCGTTCGATGCTATGTTGCTGCGCGGAAGCGAGCTGCAGATCGAGCTGCCACTGCATGTATTTGTAGAACAGAACGCTACGCCAGTGTTTTCGTGCGAAGTCGCGTGTCGCGTCGGAGTTGGGGTCCTGGTATTGCTCCGGCCAGCCCGTCCAGTTCCAAATCTCGGAGGACTGCTTATGAATCGCATGGTCCAGCGCGGAGTGGACCGCGAAGCGATGCAGCAAGTCGCCTTCGCTTTCGATATATTTCTTCAGCTCGCTGGCGCGTGCCGTACTATCGCGCCATTCCTCGAGGAAGGTTTGAAACAGTAGTTTCAAGAAGCGGAGCTTCAAAGCGTAAACCCGCTCGTATTCCACCAGTTCGGCGGCGCGCAGCGTGGCGATCTCTTTTTGTACTCTGGCTGACTCGAACAACGCCTTGGCGCGAGTGCAAGAGCCAAAGTCGGGGATGGCCTCGATGTCGAGATAAATAGGGTTGCGATAAAAGATGGAGTTCGGAAGATAGGGGCTGGTATTGTAAGGCTGGCGGTTCGGAATCGCGTGCAGCGGATTGAGGGCGACGAAGCTGGCTCCGGTGCGCTCGGCCACCCAATCGGTGAGAGCTCGGAGATCGGTGGCATCGCCGCAGCCCCAGTTCCGCTGGCTCCGCAGTCCATACAAGCTGATGGCAACCCCGGCGGCGCGCCCGCTCTGAAGCCAGGCTGGTTCAAAGGCCCGGCTCGGACACACGATCAAGCGCGATGGCTGCGCTGTCTCACCGGCCATCTCCAGCGTGACCTGGTGATATCCCAAGGGAAGATCGCCGGGTAGACGAAGACGCTGGCCCGCCTGGATCTCACCGGGCGCGATCTCCGTCTCGATTTTGCTCCCGTCTTCCAGGTGGATTCGAAGAGTTGCCGGTGAGTCGCCATGGTTGGCCTGACGGTCGGCTGGCAGCGAGACGTTGATCTCGTGCGGCGTCCTTCCCGCAGTGAGAAAGATGGTCGGCGCGAGAGGCGAACGCGACTGGCGGTGGCCGCGGAGCTCAATCGCCTCGCGGAGTGAAGCCTTGGAAAGCATGTTGACGCCCAACGACCGTAGGATCGCTGCCTCTAACGCCGCGGAGGCATGATGCTGTTTGCCCCAGATGTCCCAATAATCGGTCTCGATACCCCAGGCGCGGGCGGCTTGCTCGATGAGAGGTGGGTCCGGTAGATCTGGTTGGTGCTGAACCGTGCCGTCCTGTTGCTCCATGTGATAATAGGATCGTGGATCGTGAGCCCAAGTTTCAACCGAGCCTTCCGAGCGAGCTTTTTGCGCGCATCGATAACGAGGACGCTGCCAGCGTTCCCGAAGGCATCATTACCACTACCATCGGCAAAGCGATCAACTGGGGCCGGAAGAATTCCATCTGGCCGATGTCTTTTGGTCTGGCGTGCTGCGCCATCGAGATGATGTCGATGATCGGGTCTCGGTTCGACATTTCGCGCTTTGGCGCCGAGGTGATGCGGGGGTCGCCGCGACAATCCGATCTCATGATCATCGCTGGGCGGGTTTCGAACAAGATGGCGCCGGTGATTCGCCGCCTCTATGAACAGATGCCCGAACCGAAGTGGGTGATCTCGATGGGCGCCTGCGCTACTTCCACCGGCGTTTTCAGCAACTACGCTCTGATTCCGGTGAACCAGGTTATCCCTGTGGATGTATACGTTCCAGGATGCCCCCCGCGCCCGGAGCAACTCATTTACGCGATCATGTTGCTGCAAAAGAAGATCGAAGCCGATAAAGGGACCACTCTGAAGGTCCTGAACCTGGCATAGCGGCCCGTCTTTCCATTTCCCCTCGGTACTCCTCAAACTTTTTTTGCTGGTGCCGATGAGCATCAACAGATAGTTCCTGACATTTGGAAGGTTTGGGATGAATATCACTTCTGTCCAACTCGCCGCGTCTTCACCACCCGCCTCTCCGCAGGTCTCCGCGCAGGAAGCTGACCAACGCAGGCAGTTGCTGCAAGCTGCCAAGTCGGTGAACGAAAGCGGCGTTCTCGGGCAAAACCAACTGGAGTTTCTCCTCGATCGCCAGACGCATCGGGCCGTCATCCGCGTGGTGGACCGTACTACGCAACAAGTAGTCTCGCAGATACCTCCGGAATATGTTTTGCGGCTTGCCCAAGACCTCGGAAGTTCGGCAGAAGTAATGGCATCGGAAGACGATACGTAAGTAGAATGCGCAACCACGGATACCAAAACTACTTCGACAACGAAGTTCTGGCCGCCACCCCTTTGAAGCTGATTCAAATGCTTTATGGCGCCGCGCTGGATTCGATTGCTGCTGCGCGCCGCCATGTTCGGCACAAAGACATCCGCGCGCGTACTCGTTCAATTAACAAAGCGATAGGTATCGTGACCGAGTTATCCCACTCCTTGAACCACGAAGCCGACATCGCTCTAAGCCGCAACCTGGCCGGCCTATATGGATATGTCGTTCGGCTGTTGATTGAAGCCAATATGAAGCAGATGGAAGCACCCTTGGCCGAAGCGGAAGGCCTGCTTTTCACCCTCGCCGAGGCTTGGAACGCTTGCACCCCGCCCGTTGCCGACCCTGGTTTCCCGGATGGCGAGCTACTTTTGCAAGAAGCCTCTCCTAGTGGTTCAGCTGAATTCTCACTCGTTTAAGTGTGCGTCAATAAGCGCATTCGCCACGCTCTGCGCCGAAACTTCGTAACTCCCCGACTGCACTTGCAACCGAAGCTCCTCAATCCGCCCTGGCTCAGGCGCGGAAAGCGATTGGGCCAAATGCGATACTTCCGCCTGGTCCGAGATGGCAACGCCGTCTTTCTCTGGAGGGCGCCGTTGACCTGTTTGCCCGGACTTCTCCGTGCCCGGCGTTACAGGCGTGCGATTCAGATCATCGATTCGCATGATTCGTAAGTCCTGCGATCACCATTTTAGCGATTCCCAGCCCGCCACTGCCGGACAACGCCTGTGCCAGCTGCTGCTCTCCTAGTTCCAGCATAGTCGAGTTTGTCTCATCTTGTTCGTCGGCGTCCCCCGTCATGCCGCCACCCGATTCGCGCGCCGACTTGAGCATCTGAGCGATCAGCAGGGCCTCAAAGTCCGTGGCAGCCTTGCGGATCTTCTCGGGCGTGTCTTTGGAGTCGGGCGAGGCGGCGCTCGGCGAGGTAGGGGGAAAACTCGCCGAAAGTGCCGCCGCGGACTGTATTGGCATGTGTTAGAGTACCTCCACTTCGGCCTCGAGGGCGCCCGCCGCTTTGAGATTTTGCAATATCGCGATAATGTCTCGGGCTGTCGATCCGATCGCGGTCAGCGCCCGG
Source organism: Bryobacteraceae bacterium (assembly GCA_049518655.1). Lineage (GTDB taxonomy): Bacteria > Acidobacteriota > Terriglobia > Bryobacterales > Bryobacteraceae > Palsa-89. The sequence goes on from JBEKRO010000039.1 coordinate 23,604, forward strand.
ACCAGTTCCTCGACGCTGGCGCCTTGCTCGAGCACGATATTCTTGGCCGTCGCCTCGTTGGTGGTGACAGTGACCGCCGGGGTCACAGTGGTTTGTCCGGCCGACAGCGGAGCCGGCTGGGATACGTTCAAGTTGGTTTGAATCTGCACCGTCAGCGCGCCGTGCAAAATCGCCACGGGTGCGATTCGGACTTCCTTGCCCATGACGATAGTGCCGGTGCGTTCGTCGATCACGATACGCGCGGGCCGGTCTGCTTCCACCAACACGTTTTCAAGTTCGCTCAGGAACTCCACCGTCTTTGAACTGTAAGCGGCTGGCGTGTCCACGGAGACCAGCGCGGAGTTGTCGGCGTGTGCCGGGTGTACTGTGTCGTTACCGAACTTGTCGTTGATCGCGGTCATGATTCGGGCCGCAGTAATGAAATCCGCACGGCGCAATTGCAATTTGATGTGGCCCTGAGGAGCAATCGAAGGTGCGAGTCTCTCGACAATCGCCCCGTTCGGGATGCGCCCCGCAGTGGGATGATTCAGCCCTTTGGTATTGCCGCCCTTCCCAGCAACGAAGCCACCGGTGATCACCGAGCCCTGCCCAACGGCAAACACTTGCCCGTCCGAGCTTTTCAGCGGCGTCAGAACCAAGATGCCGCCTTGCAGGTTCGTAGTGTCGCCCACGGCCCCCACCGAGATATCGATCCGGGTTCCCGGTTGTGCAAACGGCGGCAGGTCGGCTGTAACAATAACGGCCGCCGTATTCCGCACCTGGATGAGCGTCGGTGAGACCACAACGCCCATGCGCTGCAGGAGGTTGGTCAGACTTTGGGCGGAGAATATGGTTTGCTGTGAGTCGCCGGTTCTGTTCAAGCCAACCACGATCCCGTATCCGACTAGTTGATTGTCCCGGACCCCTTCAATCGATACCAGATCTTTGAGCCGTGTTCGCTCGTTGGCCGCCCCAAGCGGCATCAGGGCAAGAAGGCACATTACCTTACTGGAATTCATGGCGTTAGAACGGAAGCAGCCCCAACAACAATCGATACAGCACGAATGGTCGCTTAACCGCGTCGTTAACCACGCCTTTCCCATTGACCAGAATCTCGAGTCTCGCCACCCTGGCCGAGAATACTTCATTCACGGGGCTGAGGTCGTCCGGGCGTACGATGCCCTGAATCGTGATGACTTGTTTTTCCCCATTTACGGAGATATCCTTTTGCCCTTTTACTACCAAGTTGCCGTTGGGCAGGACGGCCGTGACCTCGGCGGTCACGTTGGTGGAGATGGTAGTCCCACGGCTGGTGGTACCTTGACCCTGCAGTTGCGTATTGTTGGAGGCGTTGGCGAGATTCGCAAGGGCGCCCGTTGGGCTCTTTGGGCCCGCCAGAGAAGTGACCGCCGCAGCCACGCTCGATTGTCGAGCCGTCTTGGTAACGCCGGTGGAAACAGCGGAGGAATTGTCCAAAACAACAATCGTGACTAGATCATAGACTTGGCTGGCACGCACGTCTCGAACGCCGTCTCCCAAGCGTCCAGTCGGAAAGTAAAGAGAGCCAGGCGTGGTATTGGACAGCTGACGCGACCGTTCATTCACTTCTTGAACGTGCTGATCCAAGGTCGGTGGTGCGTTGGGCGCTGGCTTTTTGGCTGCGGCAAACAGAGTCGATAGCGGCGCCATGCCTATTACGATGAACGTCAATCCCGCGTGCTTCACAGCTCTCCTCGTACTGCCACCTGTTCGGGGCCTTCGATCAGAGCGCGAAAGTTTCTTCCGCTGGATGGGTTGTGGACCATAATGACTTCGCCCTTTTGCCCGGACGACTGTGCAATAGCATCGAACCGAATACTCGCTCCCCCGTCGATCGCTTGGACATGCACTGTCTCACCCCGGAACACGTCTTTGAAGTCATCTAACGCGTCGGCGACGATCGGCTGGCCGGCCGGAAGTATACGGCGCGCGATTTTCCCAACAACTGCTAAAGGCAAGGTAGGTGATAATTCGCTCGACGGAAATTGCCGAACGTGGGCGGTGGCAACCTGATCGGCGCGAATCACCGCGCCCTTCGGAATGCTCTCCGTGGCAAGGAATATGTCGCCATCCACCGAGATTCTGACTTTGGCCCACACCACAAGACTGCGCTGATCGTCGTAGAGCAGCCTCCCTCGCCATATCACGGGTGTTTGCGGGTTATTTCCGGGTGGTTTGTTCAAGGTCGCGCGCTGAAACTCCAGCCGGCCTGGAGGGAAAGGCTGATTACTGAATGCCAGGACTTCGAGCCTCACGTCGGCATTATCGAACGCCGCGAGCAGGGACGCCCTCACTTCCTCGAGAGCAAGATGGTGAACGATCCGCTCAACGCACACACTCGGAGCGGTTTCTCCGGGTGGGAAGGCCAGGCCGTAGCGGCGGCCCGTTAGAACCACGTCGTGTGAAGACAACACGCGGACAGTTCCAGGGAACGGTGCGAAGCCGATAATTTCATCTGGATCGAGCGCTTGAAACGAAGGCACGGCTGTCGCGAGATCTCGCGCCAATATGTTGCTGGATGGCACGGCAACACAAGCGGCTCGCGCCAAGCCGGCCAGAATTGCGAAAACAGCAGCGGTTCTCATTGGGTGACGTTGTTGATCTGCTGGTACATCTCGTCGGCCGCCTTGACCACCTTGGAGTTCGCTTCATAGGCGCGCTGGCTGACGATCATATTGACGAATTCTTCCACCACGCTCACGTTCGATCCCTCGACGTAGCCCTGCATCAGACTGCCCAAACCCTCTTGGCCTCCCGGATTGCCGACTGTGGGATTCCCGGATGCATCCGTAGGTTCGAACAGGTTCTGACCGACGCTATTCAATCCAGCCGGGTTGGGGAACAGAGCCAGTTGAATCTGTCCGGCCACCGACGAGGCAGTTTGTCCGGGCTGCGTGTAAGTGACGGTGCCATCTCCGGCAATCGTGATACTTTGCGCTTGCGACGGTATGGTAATCTGCGGCTGGACAAGATTGCCGCTGGAAGTCACCAGATTGCCGTTGTTATCCAGTTCGAAGCCTCCGTCGCGCGTGTAGGCTGTTTGACCGGTCGGCAACAGCACCTGAAAGAAACCATTGCCTTGGATCGTGAGATCTAAAGGATTGTCAGTCTCCTGGAAGTTGCCCTGGGAAAATATAATCTCGTTGGATGCCGTCCTGGTACCCAGCCCAATTTGCAGCCCGCTTGGGACAATGGTCTGCGCTCCGGCGGCGGCTCCGGGTTGCACCAGACTCTGGTAAATCAAATCTTGGAACTGCGCCCGCCGCATTTTGAAGCCATTGGTGCTGGAGTTGGCAAGATTGTTGGCGATATTGTCGATGTTCGTTTGCTGTGCGTTCATTCCGCTGGCCGCGCTGTACAGAGCTCGAATCATTGTTGGATTCCTCCGGTTCTTTCAGTTTCTGACTCGCCGAGCTTGGTGAGGTTCGGGGGCTTATTCATGAGCTGACCTTAGCGACATCCTCCACGGCGCGCCGGTTCATGTCGGCGCCAATGGTCATCGCCTTCTGCAGAGCCTCGAACTGCCGCAAGATAGTCACAATACTCGACGCCGCGTGGGTCGAATCCGCATTGCCCTTTTCGAGCTGGCCTTGCCGGATTTCCGCCTGCGCGGCCGGCGCTGGAGACACGCTCGGCGCACTGCTCTTGAAGTAGTTGCCGCCGCGCTTTGCGAGCACCTTCGGATCTTCAAAATCGACCACCGCGATCTGTGCGATTTCCTGACCGTCCTGCCGCACTGTTCCGTCTGGCAAGACTTCGATGGTCTTCGAACTGTCTACTACGATGGGCTTACCATCGATTCCTTGCAGGTCATAGCCGTCTTCGGTCTGAAGCTGGCCATTCTGCGAAAATCGAAGACTTCCACCTCTTGTGTAGAGAGGACCCGACGGTGTGCTTGCCACAAAAAATCCTTTGCCGCTCAGTGCTAAATCCATCGAACTACCGGTTGGAGTGAGAGCCCCCTGAGCGAAGTCGGTCCACCGATTTTGTACCAACGGCAGGATGGCGGGATTTGTACTTTCCGGGGAATCGGCGGCTTCGGGAGAGACATACAGAGCATAGGATTCCTGGTCGGATTTGAAGCCAGCCGCCGATGAGTTGGCGAGATTGTTGGCTAGTATATCCAGGCTCTCGATCCTGGCTCGAATTCCGCTGGCTGCGGCTGCCATCAGTGCGTCCATCTTCCGTTCGCCCTCCCAGCAAACGCAAAAGCAATTGAGTGGCCTCTAGGAAATCGATTTCATCATTACGAAAATCCTGGCGATAAGTAGGTCAGGGCAGCCAACTTGAAAGGCAAGAATGTGTCAAAAGAGGATTTGCGCCAAATTCTCATCAGGGCGCTCTCTTGCAAACCCTTGAAGCCGCGAGTGAGCAAATTGGCCCGACGGATGCATTCCGCTATAGCGTGAATGTCGCCGGGTTCGAGCTGGCTCAACCAGTCATTAATTCAACAGGCCTAATGCGGGCTAGTGCGGTCTCTCTCCCCGTGCTGTCCGCGCAAAAGCGTGCTGGCTTCTTGTCTTTGTTCAATGGGCTTCTCGAGCAAAATGCAACGGCAACACGCGACGTGGCAACCACCCGGCCGGGTAAACGGCCGGGTGCAACGTTGCTTCCCGAGGCGGCTGGCGCAAGACAAAGCGTGGAAAATAGAACGAGCGTAACGGATCCCGTGAATGGGACCGTACTCTTTCAACCCACGATGCCAGGAGCGATGGCCGGTACGTCTGTGTTGAGCACCAAAGGCGAGATCGAGGGGTCGAGTACCCACACGCAATCGGAACCAGGTGCACATCGGAGTCTCGGAGCAATGAATACCGCATCCAATAAATTTAGTTCGGGGGACTATTCCCCCGGCCCGCCTCATGATATTGCCTTCGCTCTGCGGCTAACGTGGCAGCCCGTTAAAAACCCTTATGCGATGCCCCTCTCGGGGCCTGACGCCGAGGTGCCGGGCAAGACCGGTCCGGGAAATCCGATACATGTTGTCACCCCAAACAGCGAATCAGTGGGGCTAAGTGAAGTTGCTTCTCGTGGCCCTACGACGACGGAGTTTTCCAATTCAGATTCAGCTCTGGAGTCACAGTTGTTCCGACGAAATGACCAGCTTGCGGGTTCCAACGTTCCGCCCCTGCAATGCTTTCAGGCTCGTTCGCTGGTCTCCGATTCCACGGTTGCAGAAGGAACCGGGCTTCAGTATTTGACAACAATGGAGCGCGTCCGCCAAGGGAATGGGAAAGCAGGATCTGCACCGCCTGACCCGGGACCGCGTTGGGAGCCCACAGCCGATCCGGCCGAAATTACTGTTCAAACGCACGATCCTAGCGGCGCACTGGCGTCCGTTACTGTTCCACGCCTTGTTTCATATCCACGGGCCGCCGCCAGCCAAGACATCCCGACAACTCACAGCGAAGAGCCGTCGGAAGCTGCGACTTCGACGGCTACTAGTCAGCAGGACGGACGGTCTGAATCAGTGACATCACGTCGCCCGATTGTGGCGCCGTCAGGGATTATTTCTGCAACCCCAGCAGGTTCTCGCTCCGACTCAGGAAGCGTGTTGGATCGCGACATGGCAAATTTCGAATCCGATCGGAAGGTACCAAGGATCGAGAGCACGGAGAAGGTTCCGCCAATCCAAAATAGCAATCAGCCCGCAGACCACGGATACGCTGGAGCTTGGTTGAACCGGGTTGCAGTGCCGAACAGCACACTGGAAGCTCAAGTAAAGTTATCGCCGGAGCCACAACAACCGCCGCCAGCTTCACCTGAATTGGAAACCACTCAACCTGTCCAGTCACAGCCCATTCGCGAGATTTCTTTCCGCGTTGCAGCAGATTCGGGCCAAGTGGACGTGCAAGTGGCCCAACGCGCTGGGAGGATCCAGGTGGCGGTACGCACAGAGAACCCAGATTTGATGAAATCCCTTCAGACTAACCTCGGCGACGTCGTGGGGCGCTTGGAAGCTAAGGGATTCAAGACCGAGACGTGGATGCCGGTCACGGGGCAGCACGGGGGCGGAGCGGTCAGGGAGCCATCGAGCTCCTCAAATAGTCCGAGTCAATCGGACGATTCCGGTTCCCGGAGCGGCCAACGAGACCAGCGGCGCGGGCAGCAGGAATCGAACCAGCGGCAACAAGGACGCTGGAAGGCCCAACAACTGGATGGGACGCTTCTAGCGCCCGTGCCAGGCACCTATGAGGAGGCGCAAGGATGATTCCCACGTTAAACAATGGAACCGGCCGAGCGGTGGTATCGCCCGGTTCTCAATCCTCATCGCAATCGAGCAGCGCGGGACTTGGCTCGTTGGTGAGCGAGCAAACCTTTCTGCAGTTGCTGGTCGCGCAGCTGCAGAATCAAGATCCCACGGCGCCACAAGACGGCACTCAGTTCGTTTCCCAGTTGGCGCAGTTCAGCTCGCTCGAACAAGAGATCCAGATGCGGACAGACCTGGACAGTATCAACACCACTCTTACCAGCGCTACTCCAACAACACAGCAGCCTGCACAGGGAACCACGCAATCGTAAGGAGAACTTATGTCTATATCATTCTCGACGGCACTTTCGGCGCTCTCCGCTTTTTCAACTGCCATCTCTGTGACTGGTAATAACCTGGCGAATCTAAATACCATCGGGTTCAAGACCAGCGAAGTTTCCTTCCATGATCTTGTAACCCAGTCCATAAGCGCGGGTCTGGGAAATACGCAGGTTGGATTTGGAGTAGGCACGCCCACTACCGAGGCGCTGTATACGCAAGGTGCCATTCAGACTACCGGAGGTACGCTCGACGCGGCGATCCAAGGCGCCGGTTTTTTTGTGATTCAGGGACCGGATGGCTCAACCCAATATACCCGCGCCGGCAACTTCCAGACGGACCAGCAGGGAGACTTGCAGACTGCGACCGGACAGACAGTGCAAGGCTGGACGCAGGTTAATGGAGTCCTGGACACCAACGCGCCTCCTGGTAACATCACCATTCCGACAGGGACCGTGCAGCCGCCAGTAGTTACCCAGAATTTCTCATTCGACTTGAATCTGAATGCCGCAGCCACACCCGGGAGCGCGACCGGAACATTTGCAACCTCTGTTACTGTTTACGACTCCCTCGGCAATTCGCATGTTGTAACAGCTACTTTCACGCAGGATCCCACCACGGCTGGCCAGTGGAACTATTCCATCAGTATTCCGAATGCGGACGTCGCGAGTCCGCCGGCCACGCCACTGACGGGCAGTATCAATTTCAATTCCAGTGGCATCTTGACTGTGCCTGCCGCAACCGATCCGCCGCCGCAATTGGCAATCACCGGCCTGGCCGATGGGGCGGCAGATATGACGCTCAACTGGGACTTATATAACGGCACGTCGCCGCGCCTCACCCAGTTTGCCCAGCCTTCTTCGGTGTCCGCGGTGGCGCAGGACGGCGCGGCGGCGGCTCAATTGACCACAGTCGCCATAGCCACCGGTGGTGAAATTTTAGCACAGTTTTCCAACGGTCAGCAGACCGTGGTGGGCCAGTTGGCCATGGCCACCGTCCGAAATCCGGATTCTCTCCTGGCAGTTGGCAACAACAACTATCAGCTCAGTGCCCTGTCGGCGCTTCCTGCGGTGGGTCTTCCCGGGACCGGAGGACGCGGAACGGTGGAAGGCGGCGCGGTTGAGTCGTCCACCGTGGATGTGGCTACCGAATTCACCAATCTGATCGTCTACCAGCGGGGTTACGAAGCCAACTCTAAAGTGATCGATGCGGTCGACGAGCTGAGCCAGACTACGATCAATCTGATCAAGTGAGATTCGATTCATGACCCCGCTCGAACAGATCGCCGATCTCGCCGACGTTCCCGTGAACGTCGAGGTGGAGCTAGGCCGCCGGGTGATGACCATCGCGCAAATTTTGGAGCTGGGCTCAGAAAGCGTCATCCGTATTGCCCGTTCAGCGGGCGACAATATCGACATCCTGGTGGGCGCTGCGCTGATTGGCTACGGCGAAATCGTCATTATCGAGGACACAGTGGGTGTTCGCATTACCGACTTCCGTCAGGAGGAATAGCTGTTCTGTATCTTATGGATATTGTTCGACAGTCGCTGGCCATCGCAGTTGTATTCGCACTCCTGTGGACAGCTCTATGGCTTCTGCGGAAGAAGGGCTGGACAGTTTTGAGGCGCACTAAGCCCGCGCAGAGCTTGTTGGAATCGCGCGGCAAACTGGCGCTGAGTGCGCACCATTCTATTCACCTCGTACAGATCGGGGATCGGAGCCTCATATTGGCTCTCCATCCCGACGGCGTCACTTTCCTCGGTGATGCCGCGCCCCTACGCGACTCCCAGCGGAAGGAACTGGCCGCGACATGAAGTACTTGATCCGCTGCTCCCTGGGCGCCTTGGTTCTGGCGAGCATGCTGGACGCCCAGGAGCCAGGTGCGCTTTTGGGCGTCTCATTCGCACCGTCCAAAGGATCGGTGTCTTTGAGCGTGCCGATGCAAATCATCGTGCTGCTCACGCTGTTGGCCGTTCTGCCCGCCGTGATTATGTCCGTCACTCCCTTTCTCCGCATCACGGTTGTGCTGCACTTCCTCCGCCAAGCCCTCAGTACTCAAGGAACGCCCTCCAATCAGGTTCTCATTGGATTGGCTCTGTTTTTAACGCTGGTCATCATGCAGCCGGTGGTGACAGAAATGTACCACAAGGGTTGGGAGCCGCTTGAAGCTGGACAGGTGACCTGGCAACAGGCCTGGAACGATGGTTCGCAACCATTGCAGACCTTCTTGCTCCGTTATGTCCGGGAAAAAGACGTGCGCCTCGTTCTGGACATTTCTCACACTCCCGTGCCGCACGATCGGTCCGGCCTTGGGCTGGGAGTGCTAATGCCGGCCTATGTGCTTTCGGAGCTGAAAACAGGCTTCCAAATCGGCGCGATCCTCTTCTTGCCGTTCTTGGTCATCGATTTGGTGGTTGCGTCGGTGACTCTCTCCATTGGCATGGTGCAATTGCCGCCAATCATGCTGTCCGCCCCCTTTAAGGTCCTCTTGTTTGTGCTGGTGGACGGTTGGAATCTGGTGATCGGCTCCCTGATGCGGAGTTTTTATTCAGTATGATGCCGGGGTTCTATTCGGTATGACTCCGGAACTGGCCGTTCAAGTCTTCCGGCACACGCTGATGGAGACCTTTTGGCTGAGTCTTCCGCTGCTTGCTATTGGATTCGCCGTGGGCATTGCGGTCAGTCTGCTGCAAGTGCTGACTTCCATTCAGGACACCAGCTTTAGCGCCGTGCCTCGCCTCGCCGCGTTCCTGCTGGGTGTGCTGTTGATACTGCCCTGGATGACTTCCCGTCTCATTGCGTACACCACGGCCCTCTTCGGCGATTTTGGGCGCTATGCACGCTGAGTTCACGTTTCAACTCGCGACGATTTACGGATTCCTCCTGGCGCTGGCCCGAGTGTCCGGAGTCGTCGTCTTCGTACCGATCCCTGGTTTTTCCGCAGGTCCGGATGCAAGCCGGGTGGTTCTGGCAATGGCGTTGACCATCGCCTTATTCCCAGGCTGGCCAACAATAGCGGTGGGAGATGGCGCAGCGCTGGCGGCAGGGCGGCTAGTCGGAGCGATCGCCAGAGAGAGCATCTTTGGAGTAACGCTCGGGCTTGCCGTGGCATTCCTGCTGGAAGGAGTCCAATTGGCTGCTCAAGTGCTAGGGTTGCAAGCCGGATATTCCTACGCGTCCACGGTCGATCCCACCACGCAGGCCGACACTACCACCCTCCAACTCATGGCGCAGCTTCTCGCGGGCACACTATTCTTTGCATTTGGGTTCGATCGGCAGGTGCTCGTGGCGCTGGCCAGAAGTCTGGAATCGGCGCCGGAGCGCGCCTTGCTGCTCGACGGGCAGGCCATTGCGGCGGTGGTTCGCTTGGGCGCGGCAATCTTCGCCACCGGGATCCAACTCGCGATCCCGGTGCTCGCACTCTTGGTCCTGTTGGATATTGCGTTCGCGGTGCTCGGGAGGCTCCACGCGCAACTGCAACTTCTCTCGCTCTCCTTCGCCATCAAGATGCTGACGGCGCTGGCTTTTCTGGCAGCCGTGTTGTCGGTGTATCCGGCCGTGTTCGAGCGCACAGGAGCGATCACCTTCACGGTATTGGATCGAGTTCTGAATCGATAGCGACTGGACATAGATGGCGGATCAGGGTCAGCGCACCGAAAAAGCGACCAAGCGGAAGATTGAAAAGAGCCGGCGCGAGGGGCAGTTTCCCGCCAGCCGGGAGCTCCTGGCCGCTCTGCAGTTCCTCACGTTTGTGGTTCTGCTGATCACGGGAGGGGGCACGTTCTTCGAGCGCGCGCGCGACATGGTCCGCTACTTTCTCGCTGCGGCCTTTCAACTTCCGGTAACGCCTCGCGCCGTACTGCGGATCTACCGCGAGCTGCTCGGCCAGTTTTTTGCACCCTTACTCTGGATGGGGGGCTGTCTCACTGCGGTCGCACTGGCGACGCAACTGGCGAGCACCCGGCTGGGATTCTCGCCGCACAATCTGGCGCCCGATCCGAAGCGCCTGAACCCTCTGGAAAAGCTTCGCAACGTTCCACGGCAGAACATGGCGGCGCTTCTTCAGGCTGTGATCTTTCTCCCGTTGCTCGCGCTGGCGGCATACAAAATCGCGGGCGGAAATCTAGCGGCCTATGCCGGCCTGGCTCGCGAGGGCCTCCAGCCCGCCTTGCGGTTGATCAGTGATTCGTTCCGCGATTTTCTTTGGAAAGCATCGGCGTTGTTCTGCGCTATCGGAGTTCTGGACTTCGTGCGGGTCTATCGGCATCACCACAAATCGCTGCGCATGACCAAGCTGGAGATCCGCGACGAACTGAAAGAAACGGAAGGCAACCCGCAGATCAAACAGCGGGTGCGGCGGATCCAGCGCGACCTGGCGCGCCGCAACATGATGAAGGAGATCCCCTATGCGACTGCGGTAATCGTCAACCCCAGCCATTTCGCGGTCGCGATTCGCTACGAGATGGAAGGGATGACCGCTCCGCGTGTACTGGCCAAGGGCAAGAATTATCTGGCCCTGCGGATCCGCCAAATCGCCGTCGATCACCAGGTGCCCATCGTCGAGAATCAGCCGCTGGCCCAGGCTCTCTATAAATCCGCGGACGTTGGCCAGGAGATCCCGCCACATCTTTATCGCGCCGTCGCCGAAGTGTTGGCTTACATTTACAAGCTGATGCATCCGGGGAAGAGTAGATGACCCGAAGAAGAAGTAGAAAATGACGCCCAAAGTCCGCATGCCTCCCAAAGCCACCGCCCGAGCCGTGGCGAAGACCGCCGCCGCGGCAGGCGCGCCCGCCCCCCAGCGTCTGGGAGCTAACTGGCGCGAGTTCGCGATTCCCATCGCTGTCCTGGGCATTGTCCTTGCCATGATTGCGCCCTTGCCGCCTTTCTTGCTGGATATTTTGATCAGCGCGAACATTACACTCTCGGTCATCGTCTTGTTGGTCTCTCTCTACATCACCAAGCCGGTCGAGTTCAGCGTTTTTCCAACCTCCCTCTTGTTGATGACCCTGTTTCGGCTGGCCTTGAACATTTCATCGGCGCGGCTGATTCTGCTCAATGGCAACACTGGAACCGCGGCGGCCGGGGAAGTGATTCAAGCCTTCGGAGCGTTTGTGGTGGGCGGGAACTATGTCATTGGTGTCGTGATTTTCCTGGTGCTGATTGCGATTCAGTATGTAGTCATCAATCACGGCGCCGTGCGCATCTCGGAGGTGACCGCGCGGTTCACTCTGGACGCGATGCCTGGTAAACAGATGTCCATCGATTCCGATTTGAACTCCGGTCTCATCGATGAGCACGAGGCCCGGACCCGGCGGCGCATGCTGGCGAGCGAAGCCGAGTTCTATGGCGCCATGGACGGTGCGTCTCGCTTCACTCAGCGCGACGCGGTGGCGTCCATCATCATCACGGTGATCAACATTCTCGCCGGCTTCCTGATCGGCGTGTTCCAGCACGGGCTCGATTTTCAGCGCGCCCTGGAGACCTACACGGTCTTGACGATCGGCGACGGTCTGGTGACCGTAATTCCGGCGCTCATGATTTCCATTTCGGGAGGCCTGATTGTCACCCGCGCCAGTTCGGATACTAATTTGGGATTGGATATCCAGAAACAGGTTTTCGGAAATCCGCAACCTCTATTCCTGGCGGCTGGAGTTCTTGTCGCCATGGCCGCCTTTCCTGGCCTCCCCAAGATTCCGTTTCTGGTCCTGGGGAGCGGAGTAGGAGCGATGGCGTGGCGCTTGCGACAAAAAGCTGCCACTGCTGAAAAGGTGAAGCCTCCCGCAGCCGCGCCGGCGCGCGAGAATCTGGAGTCTTTGCTGCGCATCGAACCGCTGGCCGTGGAAGTAGGATTGGGCTTGGTCCATCTGGTGGAGGGCGGCCAGAATTCGCCGCTGCTCAAGCGAATCGCCAGCATACGGCGCCAACTGACCACCGAACTCGGATATATTCTGCCGCCCGTCCGGGTCACGGACAACTTGACGCTGAAGGCCCGCGAGTATGTGCTTTTCCTGAAGGGAGTGGAGATCTCGCGTTACGAATTGGCGCATGGTTGCGAGCTGGCACTGCAGTCCGACGACAAGGGAGGAAAAATAGACGGCATCCCCACGCGCGAGCCGGCGTTTGGAATACCGGCTGTCTGGATCTCGCCGGATCGGGTCGAGGAAGCACGGCGTGCCGGATATACCGTGGTAGACACCATAAGTATCCTGGGAACGCACTTGGGCGAAATCGTTCGCCGCTACGCGCATGAATTGTTCTCGCGCCACGAGGCCAAGAAGGTGCTCGACCGAGCGAACGAAGACAATTCCAAAGTTGTGGAGGATTTGGTGCCAAAATTGCTTTCCCTGGCAGTGGTGCAAAAAGTTCTTCAGAACCTGTTGCGAGAACGTGTGTCGATCCGCGATGCAGTGGGTATTCTTGAGGCGCTGGGTGAAGCTGCTCCGATCACGAAAAACACAGTACTACTCACCGAATATGTGCGGCAGGCTATTCGCCGTCAGGTAGTAAAGCCTTTGCTGGAGCCGTCCGGTGATCTTTCGGCATATCTCCTCGATCCGGTTCTCGAGCAATCCATCGAATCGGCCGTGGAACACACGGAAAATTCCAGCCACGTGAATATTTCGCCCCAGCGTATTCGCGAGATCCAGGAACGGCTGAAGAAGTGCTGCAATCCACACGACGCCCCCGGCGTGATGATCACTGGTTCCGCTGCACGCTTTTTTGTGCGTCAGATCATGGAGACTATAACTCCAAATTTGTCGGTGCTATCCCACAACGAAATACCTCCCGGGAACAGGGTTGTTTCTCTCGGAACCATGCTTTAGGAAAAGCACGATGGCTTAGGGAAAGCGCAAGAGTTAATGCGGCCATGAAACTGAAATCGTTTTTCGCAAACACCATAGAGGAAGCCATCCGTCTGGCGCGCCACGAACTGGGGCCGGATGCGGTCCTGGTAAATTCCAAGAGCACGGGTGTGGAGGCCCGGCATCTGGGATCTTATGAGGTCGTGGTCTGCGGAGAAATCCAGGAAGCCGGCTCCAAAGACCTGAGGTACGGCTCAGAAAGAGGGGGAGAAAATGGGCCAGAGCGTGGAAGAGCCGGGTCTCGGTCCTCCACCGCGGCACTACCAGTCGATAAGCTGTCGCAAGACGTTTCCGAACTGAAGCACCGGATGGAAAAACTTGCGTTGATTTTGGCGCGCTCTGGAAAGGGCATGGCAAGCGTTGCTTTCGATCCCGACCTCTCTCGGGCTTTTACCATGCTGGCCGACGCCGAGCTGGACACTGAACTGGCGTATGACGTGATCGGAAAGCTGACTTCCCCCATTCCCGAAAACGCCTTGCGGGCGCAACTTGCCCAGTTGGTGAACGTCGATTCCGAACTCGGCTCACGCGGCGCACCTTGCCGCGTGGTGGCGTTGGTAGGGCCTCCCGGCGCGGGCAAAACGTCGGCACTGGTCAAGCTGGCCGTGCAGTATGGCCTCACCTCGCGCAAGCGCGTTCAAATTCTCACCACCGACACCTACCGTATCGGCGCGGCCGAGGAACTGCGCTCTTATGCCGCCATTCTCGGTATAAGTTGCCAGGTGCTGGAAACCCCCGAGGCGCTTGCGCAGGCGCTCGGGGAGTGCCAACAACTCGGGGACTGCCAACAAAAGGGCGAATCCCGGCAGAAGAATCTTATCCTCATCGACACGCCCGGTTTGTGCCGCTCCGAGATGGAAGCGTCCGAAGGCTTGGCGAGACTTCTGGCTACCCATGCCGGCATAGATACCCATTTGGTCCTCCCCGCCTCCATGCGGTCCGCCGATCTGCGCCGCGTCTCGGAACAATACAGCGTCTTTCAACCTTCCAAGCTGCTGTTCACTCGTTTGGACGAAACAGAAACGTTCGGCCCCATTCTGGCGTGCAGCGTCCGGATGGGCAAACCCGTTTCCTTCTTTTCGCGAGGGCAGCGCATTCCCGAGGATCTGGAGCCCGCGACTCTGGATCTTATGCTCGATTTGATTCTGGGAGCGCCAGCGGCGGGCGAATCGAGATTTGAGGTAGTAGCGGCATGAGGACGCAGGGCACGGCCAAAACCCCCATCCCCGCCATCAAAAAGTATCAGGCTCCCGACGTCTCCGAAGAGCGTGCCTCCGAAGAGCGGGAACGTCTGATTCTCGAGCATTTGCCCCAAGTTCGTCTCATCGCCCGGCGCATTCACGAACGGCTGCCCGAGAGTGTCAATCTGGAAGACCTCATCTCCACCGGCACCATCGGCTTGATCGCCGCCATCGATCGCTTCGATCCGCGTCACAACGTCAAGCTGAAGACCTATGCCGAATACAAGATTCGGGGTGCGATCCTGGACAGCTTGCGGGGCCTGGATTGGGCGCCGCGCCAACAGCGCCGGCGCTCGAAACAGATTGAAGCCGCCATCGCGGTCGCCGAACAGCGTCTGCACCGCGCGCCCAGCGAAGACGAAATCGCCCAGGAGTTGAAACTTTCACTCGAGGAATACCACGAGTGGCTGGTGAATATCCGGGGCGTCAACCTGGGCAGTCTCGAGACTTCGGCTCCCGAAGACGACAGCCGTAACCTCCTCAAATACATTTCCGACGACGAAGAGAACTGGCCCTCGCGCTTGCTCGAACGGAGCGAGCTGCAGCGCCTGCTGGCGGAAGCAATCGAGAAAATGCCGCGAACCGAGCGCATCGTCATCAGCCTCTATTATCATGAGGAGCTGACGTTGCGCGAGATCGCCAAGGTGGTGAATCTCCATGAGTCGCGAATCTCCCAACTGAAGTCGCAGGCCATCCTCCGCTTGCGGTCTTACCTGGAGAAACGCTGGCCGCTGGAACGGGGCGCATAGTTCATGCCCCAGGATCCTGTGTCAGGCGACGCCGTTTCGCCGGAGTCCCGGCCCCCGCAAGCCGATGCCGCCCTCTGGCTCGTCGAGGAATGGAGCCGGCAAATCAGCCGCGCCGTGGAATCCATGACGGGTGAGTCGGTTCTGATCACCTTTGCCCCGCGCCAGCTCTCCCCCGCCGAGATCGATCCATCGCAGCAGGAGTTGCTGTGGTGGGAGCAGCCGCTCAGCCTGGCTCCGGATGCCAATATTTGGGTGGCTGCGGCCGGCGCCAGTTGGCAGGAGATCGGCAATCGGGTACTGCGCAGCGCCGGAGTAGACGACGCTACACCGGAAGACATCCGCACTACCTATCTCGAGATCGTCAATCAGAGCCTCTCTGGAGTGGCGAGCGCCGTCTCCATGCGAGCTCGCAAAGAGATCTCTTGCGTGAACGGCCGCTCCGCTCCTCCTCCGTCGCTTTCAGATGCCAGCGCTTATGCCTTCGAGATCACGCTGGGCGAGCAGCCGTTTCCATTTTTGGCCGTTTTTGCCCCTTCCGTAGAGAATCTTTCCGATGCCCCCGCGCCATCTTCTGCCAAAGCTGTTCCAGAAGAACGCGCGCAGGCCGCTCGCCCCGCCGCAAAAGGCGGCTCGCCGGGCTCCATGGATCTTCTGCTGGATGTCGAGCTTCCGGTGATCGTCTCATTCGGCCGCGCCCAGCTGATGCTGAAGGACGTCATCAAGCTAACCACGGGCTCGATCGTGGAGCTGAATCGCGCGCTCAGCGAACCCGTCGAAGTGATCGTGAATAATTGCGTGATCGCACGAGGCGAAGTGGTGGTGGTGGAGGGCAACTATGGCATCCGCATCAAGCAGGTGATCAGCCGTCAGGAGCGCCTGAGAACGTTGTATTAAGAAGACGCTGTACCAAATCATGCTCGGCCGCTATCTCATTCCGCTCGCGCCCTTCTTGTTGATCGGCATTAATAGCGTGCTGTGTCTCTTCTTCTTTCTCTGTCTGGAGCACGAGATGCGCGTCATGAAGCTGCGTCTCGAGCGGCGTCAAACCGCGCAACAAACATCCGCAAACGAACTGAAGTCTCAAGTGGCGGAACTAACCGCGCGCGTGCTGGATACCGAGGAGCGCACCGGAGTATTGGTGGCGCCCACGCCTCCTAGATCCGGCTTAAACCTGAACAAGCGCAGCCAGGTGATCCGCATGTCGCGGCGCGGAGAGCAAGCTGAGAAGATCGCCGCCTCCTTGGACTTGCCGCAGCGCGAGGTGGACTTGCTGCTCAAAATCTATGGCCGCGTGGTCTATAGTTCGAGCGAAGTCAATTCGTGACGCTGTTCTGAACCGTGCGTCCGCGCGGGATCCATCTTTCGGAGCCCGACCGGTCCTCCACGTTCACGCTCACCGTCACCGGCTTGCGATCCCGCACCAGCTCGATGGCGTAGGTCTTCTTCGCGCTCGCCGCCCTTACCGCGTTCGATAATTCACTCGGCGCGCTCACCGCCATTCCATCCACTTTCGTGATCACGTCTCCCGCCTTGATTCCCGCCTTCTGCGCCGGGGTATTATCCAGCACGGAACGAACCAGCACTCCGTCCTTCACGCCGAAGTAAACCCCCAACTGCGTGCCCAGCGACTCGGCCTCTACGCCCAGCATCGGACTGCGTATGGTAGTAAAGATCTGCGGGATATCCGGCATATGAAACTCCGGCACCTCAAAGCCCGGCGGGAAGTTTCCCGAGAACCGGTACTTGCGGCTCCCCAGCACAGCCAGCAAGGTTTGCGTCGCGCCATTACGGCTGATCGTGAGCTTCACTTCACGCCCCGGTGGCGTCTCCCGCACCATCCTGCCAAACTGCTCCATGCCTTCCACGCGTTGCCCGTTGTATTCCAACACCACGTCGCCGGCTTTTACGCCCGCCTTCTCGGCCGGGCTGTTCTCTTCCACCCGCGAGATCTCCACGCCGTAGTCTTCTTTGAGCTTCAGCTCCTTCGCGCGATTGGCGTCGATCTCAGCCAGGTTCACCCCCAAATAAGTGCCTCCTACAAACGCAGCGCCATTGAATTCACGCACCGGAGGAGGGGCGGGCGCCTGGAAGAAATCCGGGCCTTGCGCCAACGCGCTCTGCGCTATGGTAGCCGCGAAGAAGACAATCGTCAGACCGAAAAACTTGTTCATAAACATCACCCCACTACTTTCACCCCAGCACTTCCGTCCCGCTATTTTCTTCGAAAATAGATCGTTCCGCCCATCACATTCACTCGCAGCAGTGGCCCCCCTCCGTTGAGCGCGCCCCTGGCCATCAGCGGACCCCCGGGCGGCCCACCCGCCTGCACATGAACTTGCGGGAAATCGGAATTGATCCGTCCCGACCCGCCCGACTCATTGACCGCTTGCACCGTCAACGCAAGATTGGACGGAATCAGAACGGTTATGTCACCAGCGTTGGTGCTCAATATCGAATCCGCCATGGCCCGGCCGGAAGCGTCGACGCCCGAAACTAGTTCCGCCATAATACTTCCCGAGTTTGCGAACGCATGCACCGCTCCAGCGACGTTCCGCAACCGGATCGCGCCGCCCGCCGATTCGCACCGCACCCCATTTGCGGAGTTCACCTGAATGGCTCCGCCGGAGCTTTCCGCCGTTACCGGACCATCCGCCTGCTCTACCTGGATAAGACCGCCCGCCGTACGCGCCACCACCGTGCTCGCCGCCCGTTCGATGCGAATGTTTCCGCCTCCCGTGGAAGCCTGCACTGGGCCGTCCACCTGATGAACGTAAATCTCGCCGCCCGCCGTTTCCAGCCAGGCCGCGGCTCCCGCGTTCTCCACTCGAATCACGCCGCCGCCAGAGAGACATCGCACCGGCCCGCCCACGTTGCCCACCTCAATGGGGCCCCCGGCCGTCCGCAGTTCACTCCGGCCCCGAATGTGATTCACCGAAATCTTTCCGCCGCCCGAGCGAGCTTCGAAATCGCCATCCCAGTCGGAGGCTTCGAGATTCCCTCCCCGCGTCTCAGCGAAGACTTGCCGCAATGCTCGCGGACCCGTCACCGTTAATTCCAACCCCGACGAAACCAGCCGGGGCGGAGTTACCTTTACATAGGCCCAACCGCCCTCGGTTCCGGTCTTCACGCTAAATCGTTCCAGCAGCGCCGCGGCCTCGCGCTCGTCCCCGGCTCTCACTCGAACCGTGAGTTTGTAGCTGGTCTGTTCGGTGGCCGAGCCTTGCAGACTTACGTTGCCTGTGGTTTCCACGCGCAGCTTCTCTTGTCCGCCTGTATCCATCGCACCCTGCATGGTGCGCACCCAATAACCGCCCTCGCGAGTGATGGCCGATTCGGTCTGCGCCGGCGCCCAGCCCCAACAAGCCAATCCCAGCGACAATATGGAAAAAAACTGCTTCATTTCCGTAATGCCGAACCCTTAATACATCTCTGCCGACGCGTTCATTTCCTGCAAAACCTTCTGGCACCGCATCCGGATGTAGCTGTTGTCTTCCTTCTCCATCAGTTCCTGCAGAACGCCCACCATGGCATCGGTGTGCCGCTGCACCAGAAGATCGATCACCTGCGTGCGCACTCCCGGGTTGTCATCCTTCAGCAGCACCTGCGTCAACGCCTGCCGCGTATCCGGGTCCTGCGCAAATTGCTTCAGGCCGTCCAGCGCTTTCAACCTCACACCCGCGTTGGGATCATGCTCCAGCGAATACACCAGCGCTTTGCGAATCTCGGCCGATTGCGAGTTGTTCTTCAGCAAATCCACCGATTCCACGCGCAATCCTGCGTCGGAAGAGTCCTTCGCCGCCGTGAGCAGCAGCCCCTGAATCGCGGCGTCATCCACGCTGCCCGAGAGTACGCGCTGCCGTGTTTCATCCAGAACGATTTGCACTCGTCCCGGCGACACCGGTTCCACGTATCGAACGCGCGACGTTGCCGGTGCCACCATGCCTGCCGAATGCCAATTGCCCAGTAGCGAGTTGGGCGTCATCCGCGCTGTCAGGAATCCCAGCGCCAGCATCACCGCCGCCCCAGCTACCTGCGCGATTCCAGGTGCGAAGTGAAAGTGAATCGTAAATCCTTCGCGCAGTTTGTCCCACCAGGCCGAACCACGCACCGGGGACGTGCCCAGTGGCTGACCAGCCAGGGCCAGGCGGCTTCGCAATTCGGCTCGCGACTCCGCCAGCGCCTCCGCGCTTGGAACCAGCTCCACGCCATCCAGCGCGGCAAACATCGCTTTCTCGAGCTCCAGCTCCTGGCGGCACGCGTCGCATTCGTCGATGTGAACCTCCACCAGCTCCTCTTCATCGAACGACAATTCGCCGTACAGGAAAAGCGGTAGATTCTTTCTCGCTTCCTCGCATGTCATACGAAATCCCCCCTCACACAAAATCTCCCAACGCCGCGCGCATCTTCTGCGTCGCGCGAAACAGGCAATTCTTAGCGGCTTCCTCCGACGTGCCCATGAGCTCGCCGATAGTCCTCAGCCGCATGCCCTGATAATGTCTCATCTCAAAAACAGCCCGCTCTCGCGGCGACAAGCCGCTCAATACTTCCTGGATTTTCTCGCGCACCTGTTTGCTCGCCACGCGCCGCTCGGGATCGCTGTCCGCCCGCCGTTCCTCCACCGTATCCATGCGGTCCAGATAACCTTCGCTGGTTTCCACCAGCGAGCTTTCCTCCCGCCGCACTTTCCGTTTGCGCAGCGCGTCCAGACACAGGTTGCTCACAATTCTGTACAGCCAGGTGTGGAAGCTGCAGTCGAAGCGGAACGTGTGCAGGTTTTTGTACACCCGCAGGAACGCTTCCTGGTAGATGTCGTTGGCCTCTTCAGGCGATCGCAGCAGATTCGTCGCCAGCCGCAGCACATTCTGGTCGTGCAGACGCACCAGTTGCTCAAAGGCGCGCTGATCGCCTTGTTGAGCCGCCCGAATCAGCTCGGGTTCGTCCATTTTTACGGCCGCCTGGACCACGGTAGCCTGCAACACTCTAATTGACGAAGGAAAAGGGAAAAGGTCACGCTGGCTGATGCCGTTGTGGCGCACGCCCTCAGGCGTGCCGCATCGACACTCGTGTCGATGCTTGGTTAACCAGCCAATTCTACCTCAATCTTCTTATTGGCTTGGTCCAGCTTCAAGATGCGAAACGTCCGGACCTGTCCCGCTCGCGGCGCCTCTTGTTGCGCTGCTTGCGCCGTCGGTCCCTGTTTCCATTTCGCTGATAACATTGCGGTTAGCGATCCAAGGTCGGCCTTCGCCGCGACGGTTTCGGGCGCGTTCGCACCCGCTTGAGCGCCATTTCCCGCGTCCTCCCGCATCCGGCACTCGGCGAAAACACCGTCTCCCAGCTCCACCTTGGCGCGGCCTTTCGAAGCCTCCACGATCCGCCCCGTCACCGACTCCCCAACCTGGTGCTCGGCGATATATTCGTCCGCGCTCGTCGGCTCCAGCTGTTTGATCCCCAGCTTGATCCGCCGCCGTTCGCGATCCACTTCCAGCACCATCGCCCGCACCGTTTGTCCCGCTGTCAGCGCTTCGCGTGGATGATTCAAACGTTTCTCGCGCGTGATGTCGGAGATGTGAATCATGCCGTCGATGCCGCCGCCCAGATCGATGAAGCAGCCGAAGTTTGTCAAGCTGGTCACCGGCCCCTCGGCCACCGCCCCTACCGCGTACTTTTTCAGCGCGTCTTCCCAAGGATCGCCCAGCGCCTGCTTCAGACCCAGCGAAATCCGGCGATCGGCCGCGTTCACGCCCAGCACCACCGCTTCCACCATCTCGCCGGTCTTCAACAGATCGCTCGGCTTCTTGATCTTCTTCGCCCACGACATCTCAGAGACGTGGATCAGGCCGTCCACGCCCGGCAGCAACTCCACGAACGCGCCGAAATCGGCTAGCCGCGACACCTTGCCTTGCACCCGGTCGCCCGTGTGAAACCGCTCGGCAGCGGTGGTCCACGGATCGGCCGCCAGTTGCTTCAATCCCAGCGAAATGCGTTTGCCGGCTGGATTGATCTTGAGTACCTTCACTTCGATGGAATCGCCCGCCGTCACCACGTCCGACGGCTTCGCCACGCGATGCCACGCCATGTCGCCCACGTGCAGCAGCCCATCCACGCCGCCTAAATCGACAAACGCGCCGAAGTCGGTGACGCTGCGGACCGTCCCGCGCACCACGGCGCCCTCTTTCAGCTCCCCGAATTTCTGCTCGCGCGCCCGCGCCTCTTCCTCTTCCACGATTGCACGGCGATCCACCACCACGTCTTCGCTCGCCGTGTCCAGCTTGATGATGCGGCACTGGATCTCCTGGCCCACCAGCTTTTCCATCTCCGCTTGATCTTTCGTCCCGCTGCGCGATGCGGGCAGAAACGCCGGCATGCCGACATCCACGCGCAGGCCGCCCTTCACCAACTCGGTGACCACGCCCCCAATCGCTCGCTTCTCGGCGAACGCCCGCTCCAATGCGCTCCAATCCTTCGGACGCTCCACGCGAATAGTCGAAAGCGTGTAAGAACCCTCCGGATCTCGCCCCGTGATGTTCACCAGCATCTTGTCGCCCACTTGAATGGTCAGCGCGCCAGCCGCATCGCGAAACTTTTCCACCGGCAGCACGCCATCCATCTTGCGTCCGATATCGACAAATACCGACTCAGGCGAGATGGAAACTACAGTGCCCTCGAGCGTTTCACGATTCTTCTGGCCGTGATGGGTCTGCTCGAATTCCGACAGTATATCGGCGAACGAATTGTCAGCTGGCGCGGCGTCTGGGGACGTAGCTAACGACTCGGGAATTGCGGGGGTCGTTGGATTTTCCATGAAGGTGGTGCAACAGCTTTGCTGCTAAACCATTGTGTCACAGTCCGACAGCGATAAGATGGCAGCGTGGAGCAGCCCGCGCGTTTCTGGCAAATTGTTCGGCCGCAGGACATCGTCTGGATCGCATTATTCGCTGGACTGGCGATATGGGGCCCCGATCTCACCGCGGAAGCCACCGTCGTTCTCATAGGCCTCGGGCTGATGCAAATTATTGAGCCGAAGATCCCGTTTTTCGGCTCTCGAAGGGGCAGCATCATTTCGTTCCTCATCAAGCTCGCGCTCTGGTACATCCTGATGGGATGGACCGATGGCATCCAAAGCCCCTACTACTGGCTGATGCTGCTTCCGGTGATGTCGGCGGCCACTTCACTGGGGCTCGCCGGACTGGTTGCGGCAGTGGTCCTGGCCTGCGGCGCGTACCTCTCGTTCCTGCTGTTTCTTCGGCCGAACCAGTACGTAGAGTGGTCGTATCTGATTCTGAACGAGGCCACCTTTCCGATCGCGGGCTTCCTCACTTACGAGCTGCTGGAAGCGAATCGAGCGGCCACCCGCAAGGCGCAATTTGCGGCCGCACAGTTGGCCGAAGCCAACAAGCAGCTACAAGAAGCCGAAGCCCAGGTACGCCGCGCAGAGCGCTTGGCGGCTCTGGGGCAGCTTTCCGCCGGACTCGCGCACGAAATCCGCAACCCTTTGAGCACCATTAAAGGCTCGGCCGAGATGCTGCTCAAGAACGTCGACGCTAATGGCGCAGTCGCGCACGAACTGGCTGGATTCATATCCAGCGAAGTGGACCGCACCAATGCGTTGGTTACCCGCTTCCTCGATTTTGCGCGTCCGCTCGCCCTGCGCCTCGAAAAAACGGAAATCACTGAGGTAATCGATGAGGCCGTAGCCCAAGTCGAAAAACATACTCCATCGCTCGACGTAAGCATCTACAAAAACTACTCACCCGACATTCCGCCGTTCCTTCTCGATCGCCAGCTGCTGGAGCGCGTCTTGTACAATCTGCTTCTTAATGCCGCGCAGGCCAGCCCGCCGCGGGGCAGTGTCACAGTCAAAACGCGCCAGCTAGGCAACACAGGCGATGGCGATACAGTGGAAATCAGCGTGATCGATCGCGGCACGGGTATCGCTCCCAAGGATCGGGAAAGCATCTTCAATCCGTTCTTCACCACCAAGTCCAGCGGCGTAGGCCTGGGGCTGGCCATCGTATCGAAAATCGTCGACGAGCACGGCGGTCAAATTACGGTGGAGAGCGAGCCGGGCGCGGGCAGCGTCTTTCGCGTGTTCCTTCCTGTTCGGGAGAATGGTAATAGATGAAAGCCACCGTCCTGGTAGTCGAAGACGAAGAGAAGCTCCGCCGAGTAGTGGAGCTGCAGTTGAAAACCGAAGGCTTCGAAGTGGAGCAGGCCGGCACCGCCGAAGATGCTTTGAAGCTGGCCGATCGCGCCGACGTCATCATCACCGATCTGCGCTTACCCGGCATCAGTGGACTGGAGTTATTGCAGAATCTCCGCAGCCAGGACATGCGCACGCCGGTGATCGTCATGACCGCATTCGGCAGCATCGAAACCGCCGTCGAAGCCATGAAAGCCGGTGCGGTGGACTTTCTGCCCAAGCCTTTCTCGCTCGATCATCTGAGGACCGTCGTCAATAAGGCGCTGGAGATGCGCGCGCTCCGCGACGAAAATCGCGAGCTGCGAGCCGAGCTGAGCCAGCGCTACGAATTCGACAACATCATCGGACGCAGCGCGCCCATGCGCGAGATCTTTGCCACCATCGAGCGCGTGGCGCCTACTCGGGCCACAGTCCTGCTGTGCGGCGAGAGCGGCGTCGGCAAAGACATGATCGCGCGCGCCATTCATCATCACTCACCGCGCGAGAACAAGCCGTTCGTCAAGATCAACTGCTCGGCATTGCCCGAAAATCTAATGGAGAGCGAACTGTTCGGCTACGAGAAAGGTGCGTTCACCGGCGCGAACATCAGCAAGCCCGGCAAATTTGAGCAGGCCGATACCGGCACCGTTTTCATGGACGAGATAGGCGACGTGCCTCCCGGCATCCAAGTGAAGCTGCTGCGCATCCTACAGGATCGTGAGTTCGAGCGGCTCGGCAGTAACAAAGTCCGTCACGTGGATGTGCGCGTGATCGCTGCTACCAACGTCGATCTGCGCGCGGCACTGGAACAAGGGGAGTTTCGCGAGGACTTGTACTATCGCTTGAATGTTCTGCCCATGAATATTCCGCCGCTGCGCGAGCGCAAGGAAGACATCCCGTATCTGGCGCGCCACTTTGTCCGTAAACTCGCCAAAGATCTCGGCAGCCGCGTGGAATCCATTTCCGACGCCGCTATCGAGCGCCTGATGGAGTATTACTGGCCTGGCAATGTGCGCGAGCTCGAAAACGCCATCGAGCGCAGCTTGGTTCTCGCGAACGGCGAAGTGTTGGAAGCGGCCGACATCCGGCTCGACTTGGCGCCCAAGCCACGTCTCGGTTCCGCCGACGGCTTTCTTCCCGACGGCATGACGCTGGACGCCTACGAGCAATCGATTATTCGCGAGGCGCTGCATCGCGCCAACAACAACAAGAGCCAGGCCGCGCGGTTGCTCGGGCTAACGCGCAATGCACTGCGCTATCGTTTATCGCAAATGGGCATCGAATCATAGTCCGCCGTTTTCTACCCCCGTTTCGCCCGCAAATACTGCTTCGGCCACGGACCGTTCTGCCCCAACTCATCCGCCGCCCGCAGCGGCCAATACGGATCGCGCAATAGCTCTCTTGCGAGAAACACCATGTCGGCCTGCCCGGTGCGCACGATACGATCCGCCTGCTCCGGGGCTGTGATCATCCCCACCGCCGCCGTCCGAATCCCTGCCTCCTTCCGCACTTTCTCCGCGAACGGAACTTGATATCCAGCGCCCGCGGGAATCGAAACATTCGGCACCGCGCCCCCCGACGAACAATCGATCAGATCCACGCCCAGCGGCTGCAGTTGTTTCGCCAATCCAACAGAATCCTCGATAGTCCATCCACCCTCCACCCAATCCGTCGCCGAAATACGGACGAACAACGGAAGACTCGTCGGCCACGTGCCCCGAACCGCCTGCACTACCTCCCGCAAAATCCGCGTGCGATTTTCGAAAGACCCTCCGTAGCAATCGGTGCGCGTGTTGCTCAGCGGCGAGAGAAACTCGTGCAGCAAGTAGCCATGTGCCGAGTGAATCTCCACGATCTTCGCACCTGCTTCGCGCGCCCGCTTCGCTGCTTCGGCAAACGCCCGCACCACGCGTGCAATTCCTTTTTCATCCAGAGGCTCCGGTGTTGGCGACTTCGGGGAAAAAGGCATCGCGCTCGGAGCGAAGATCGGCCGCCAGCCTTGCTCCGCTTCACTCAACGCTCCGCCGCCATTCCACGGAGCCGCAGTGCTCGCCTTCCGTCCTGCATGTGCCAGTTGCATCGCCGGAATCGCACCATGCTCTTCGATAAAGCGGAAGATGCGCGCGAGCATCGGGATATGATCGTCCTTCCACACGCCCAAATCCTGCGGGCTGATGCGTCCTTCAGCCCGCACGGCGCTCGCTTCGGTCATCACCATCGCCGCTCCGCCCACCGCGCGGCTGCCCAGGTGAACGAAGTGCCAATCGTTCGCGAAGCCGTCCTCGCTCGAATACTCACACATCGGCGACACGCCAATCCGATTCCGGAAATTCACGTCACGAATCTGAAGCGGCAAGAATAGATGAAGTGGGCCGGCAGTCGCCGCGATGGATTGCGTCATGCACCCTTTGTAGCATTGAGGGCTTCGCAGGTTTCGCGGATCTGATCGGCGTGACGGCGGGCGTGGCCATCGATTAACTGAACCATTTCAGCGCCGTTGAGATTCCCGAAGCCGGGGTGCGTCGTGCCGCCAGAATAGAGCGCATCGCCGCGTTCCTGAACCACTTGAACGCTGCGGTCCCGGACCGCTTCGAATTCGGCGAGCGCGATAGCCAACGTGACGAAGCGGCCTCTCGGCCGGACTGCTTCAGGGCTCTCGACCTTTGTCAGGCGGCTTCTGACAATCGTGAAAAGCCGAAGCTCCTTCTCCGGATTGCGCTGAGGTGCAATCGCCGCTCCGTTGGATATCCAGCCCAAATAACGACCCTCCACCACCTGCTCAATGCATTCCAGAACGGACCAGCACTCTCGGGCCGGTTTGGCGGAGGCTTGTTCCGGGGAGATGTTGCGGGTTGCGTCCAGGGAATCCCGGCGGCCAGCTTCGAGGATGGCGGTCAGGTCCATGGGAGCAGTGTATCCAAAGCGCCAAAGCATCGGCGCCACCGGGCACAAACACGCCCACAGCCCAATCTCCGCTCCCTGTGCCTGGCAGACCAAACCCGAATCCCCAACCGCCAACCCCCAACCCCCAATCCCGGCTCCCAACGAGCGATCTGATACACTGCCCCCTTGAGACCGAAACCCGCCAAGGTTGTGGCCCTCTATCCGGGCTCCTTCGATCCCATTACCAACGGCCACCTGGATTTGATCCAGCGCGGATCTGCGTTATTCGACCGCCTCATTGTCGCCATCCTTCGCAACGATGAAAAACGCCCGCTGTTCGGTCTCGAGGAGCGAATCGAAATGTTGCGAGAAGTGGCCGCCGGCCTTCCAAACGTGGAGGTGGGTTCGTTCGGCGGCCTGCTGGTGGATTACGCGGCAGAGTGTGGCGCCAGCGTGATTCTGCGCGGCATTCGCGCCGTGTCGGACTACGAATACGAACTGCAAATGGCCTTGATGAATCGCAGGCTGCGCCCCGAAATCGAAACCGTGTTCTTGATGGCCGGCGAGGCGCACTCCTTCATCAGCTCGCGCCTGGTGAAAGAAGTGATCCGGTTGGGAGGAAACATCGGGGGCCTCGTGCCGCCCTCAATCGAGGTTAGACTAAAGAGAAGACTCCTCGAAGAAACCGGAGAAGAGTAACTCTATTCATGACACCCACCTTGCATCTAGCCCACCGTATCTCGCTCATCAGCGAGTCCTCCACCATGAAAGTTGCCGCCGATGCCGACAAGCTTCGCCGCGAAGGCGTCGACATCGTGGATTTTGGCGCCGGTGAGCCCGATTTCCCGACGCCGGACAACATCAAGAAGGCGGCCATCGCAGCCATCGACGCTAATTTCACCAAGTACACGCCCACCGGCGGAACCGTCGAACTGAAACAGGCGGTTTGCGCGCGCCATCATGACGATTACGGCACCGCTTATACGCCGGCCGAGTGTTTAATCACCGTGGGCGGCAAGCACGCGATTTTCAATTTTATGCAGGCGCTCATTCAGGAGGGCGACGAGGTCATCATTCCCGTTCCTTACTGGGTGACGTACAAAGACGTCGTGAACTACGCGGGCGGCAAGTGCGTTT
The DNA here is from genome assembly GCA_049518655.1 of Bryobacteraceae bacterium. Lineage (GTDB taxonomy): Bacteria > Acidobacteriota > Terriglobia > Bryobacterales > Bryobacteraceae > Palsa-89. The sequence continues at coordinate 51,209 of JBEKRO010000039.1, forward strand.
TTGTCGAAAGCGACGAGGCGAATGGCTTCACCTTCACCGCCGACGACATCGCGCGCAAGATCACCAACAAGACCAAGCTGCTGATCATTAACTCGCCCTGCAATCCGAGTGGCGGCGTCCTGAGCCGCGAAGATTTCGAGAAGATCTATCATCTGGCGGTGAGGCGCGGCGTCCAGTTGATGACCGACGAATGCTATTGCCGCTTTCTCTATGACAGCGAGCCATTCTCGATCGCTGCAATGCCCGGCGCGAAAGAGAACGTCGTGATTGCCGGTTCGCTCTCAAAAACCTACGCCATGACTGGCTGGCGCGTCGGTTTCGCCCTGGCGCCCAAACCGCTGATCGACGCGATGCTGAAGCTGCAAAGCCACACCACCTCCAATCCGACATCCATCGCGCAAAAGGCGGCCATCGAGGCGTTGCGCGGGCCGCAGGATTCCATTCCGATCATGCTCGCCGAATATCGCAAGCGGCGTGATTTTGTGGTGCAGCGCCTGCGCTCTATTCCGGGAGTAAAGATCGCCGAGCCTCGCGGAGCGTTTTACGCTTACCCGAATGTGTCGGTGGGTTTCCGCAACGGCATTACGTCGGCGCTGCAGTTCTCGGAGAAGCTTTTGTCGGAGGCTCACGTAGCCGTGGTGCCCGGTGAAGCCTTCGGAACCACCGAACACGTGCGCATTTCGTATGCCACCTCGATGAAAGAACTGGAACGCGGCCTCGATCGGATCGCCCGCTTTATCACCGAACGATAGACAAATGACCGACAGCGGACCCATCCGGCTGCCCACCCGGTTCCTCGAGAAAGTGTGGGGAGCGTCGGAACTCTTGCCCTGGTATCCGAATTCTGAAAAGAAGATCGGTGAAGTGTGGTTTGAGGCCGACTTGCCGTTGCTGGTGAAGTTTGTGTTCACCTCCGCGCGTCTTTCCGTGCAGGTCCATCCCAACGACGCTTTTGCTCAGGCGCAGGAAGATTCTCGCGGCAAAACTGAGATGTGGTACGTGATGCGGGCGGATCCGGGTGCGCGCATCGCCATCGGTTTTCGCGAATCCATCAGCGCGGAGCGGTTGCGCGAGTCTGCGTTAAGCGGCGAGATCGATCGCTTGCTCAATTGGCTGGAAGTTCAAGCCGGCGATGCGTTCTTCATCCCGGCGGGTACCGTCCACGCCATCGGCGGTGGGCTCGCATTGTGCGAAATCCAGCAGCATTCCGATATCACCTATCGGCTCTACGATTACGGACGGCCGCGCGAGCTTCATTTGGACAAAGCGATTCAGGTTGCATTTACGGATGCCATTGCACCGAAGTCCGTGATGCTCCCCATTGACTGCGAATACTTCCACACGGAGCTTGCACGCACTACATCGAAGCTGTTGTACAAACCGGAACCGCAGCGCTTTCACGTTGTGATTTTCGTTAGCGGGATGGGAACCATCGCGGGCCAGCCGTTCCGCGAAGGCGAAGCTTGGCTGATCCTTCCGGGCGGGCAGCCTTTCGATATTGAGCCCGCGAATCCGGTGAAGTTTCTGCGGACCTGGGTACCTTAGAGTCATCCGATTCCCAGCTCGTCGATCCGCTCCAACGGCGCGCCGCAAATCCGGCAAATGATAGCCGCGCAATCGCCGCAGACTAAGGGATCGGTTACGGCCGTGTGACAGCGCGGGCAATAAAATTCAACTTGCGAACGAACAACTTCATCGGGCATTACTGATACACTAGCAACAGAACCGCGCTCGTGACACTGACTCGCGCTGTACTTTGTTTTTGCCTCGTTGCCCTCCTTGTTTCCTGTACCGATAAGCCGCGCCCCGTCGATTCGCTCGGCGACGCTTACGTCGGTCCAAGCACGCTCAATTTGCGGCAGGAATTAGCGCTGAAGTCGGCCATTTCCGCTACCGTCAAGCACGGCGACAAACTTTCGATCATTGAGGCACGACACCGGCTGGTAAAGGTTCGGACCGAGCAGGGCGTCCAGGGCTGGACCGATATGCGGCAGCTTCTCACTCCGGAACAAATGGCCGCGCTTCGCGATATGGCGCGGAATGCTTCGCGCTCTCAGTCGCAGGGGCAGGCTACCGTGTTTGAGTCGCTGAACATGCACACTGAGCCGAGCCGGACTTCTCCCAGCTTCGGGCAGATTCCGGAGAACGCCAAAGTGGATGTGCTGGCTCACAAGCTGACGCCGCGAGTGCAACACGACGAGGCTTCGATCCAGATGCCGGTAAAGCCGGCTCCCATTCGCAAGAAGCCCAAGCCGAAGCCCGCGCAGACCAGGGTGGGGCCGCCGCCTCGCCCGCCCGCGCCGAAGCTTCCTAGTAATTGGCTGGCCCTTTCGGTGCCCAAACCTGAGCCAGAGCCGCCTCCGACGCCCGCTGCTGCGCCTGCGCCGCCGCCTGTCGAGGTTCCGATGGACGATTGGAATCTGGTGCGGACGCAAGACGGAAAAGTGGGATGGGTGTTGACGCGCCCGTTGAGCATGGCGATTCCCGACGAGGTGGCGCAATATGCCGAAGGTCATCGCATTACTTCGTATTTCCCGCTGGGTCAGGTAAACGATGACGGCTCCATGAAGAACAACTGGCTCTGGACCACAATTATTAAAGGCGGAAAGCCGTACGAGTTTGACAGTTTCCGTGTGTTTGTCTGGAGCTTGAAGCATCATCGATACGAGACGGCCTACATTGAACGAAACGTGGTGGGACACTATCCGGTCCGTGTGACCAATGCGGGCTCAGAGCCGAGTTTCTCGGTGGTGGTGGAAGGCGTGGACGGGCATCTCTACCGCAAAACGTATTCGTTCGACAGCTATCGAATCCATATGGTGAACCGGGAGCTTTACGATCCAGGGGCGAAGACGGATACGCCGCAGTTAGCGTCCAGTGGAAACGCGTCCGACCAGACTACAGCGAAGGTCCCCTGGTACGCGAAGTTGAAAGACCGGGTTCACCGGTTCTTGCGATGAAGTGGCACTACTTTGATCTCGAACAGCTTGGGCCATTGCTTACCAGTGACGAACAGGCGATCGCCCAAAACATCGTAGGCTATTCCGTTTAAAACATCCTCCTGGCCCGTGCGTTCGGCGGCTGGCAGGATGCCCGTAAGATCGATCCATCCCAAAACGCGGCCGTCCACCGGTGAAATGCGCGCGATGACGTCCTTTTGCCAGATGTTGGCGTAGATTTCACCGCGCACCCACTCGAGCTCATTCACATTGGTGATCGGTTGGCCATGATCGTGAACGGTGATGCGGCGCTTTTCCTGGAGCGTGAGTGGATCCCAGACGCGAATCTGCGCCGTGCCATCGTCCATGTAGATATTCTGGCCATCGTTGGTGAGCGCCCAGCCTTCCCCAGGATAGTTAAAGGTTCGAAGCAGGCCGAAACTGGCTTGGTGGTATACGAAGCCGATGTTCGTTTGCCAGGTGAGCCGCACAATCTGCTGGTTGATAACCGTGATTCCTTCCCCGAAATATTGGGGATCGAGATCGATCTGTTGCAAAACCTGCCCGGTCT
>JBEKRO010000040.1:0-54557 GCA_049518655.1 Bryobacteraceae bacterium
CGCACCCACGCTGATTAACGGTCTGGATCAGGTGGCTGTTCAGTTGCCGGCGGGGGTTCCGAACCCGTTGCTCGAGGTGATGCTCGTCCTTCCTCCTTATGGCACCTTCGGCCCCGCTACGTCGAACGTGGTGGTCGTTTACACGCAATAGGCGATCGAAATGATCTTAAAATTCGCTGCCGGCAACGCTCGCGGGCAAGTTCATCACGACCGGCGGCCGCTTCGATTACTTGCTCGTGGAGGCGACGGGGATCGCGGAGCTTCGCCTAGGCCGGCGAACGGCCCTCACCTTCCCGCTCTTTCCTCCTCCGCAGAAGAAGCGATCGCCGCCATCGGACTCGAGCCCCGAGACGCCCACGCCAGGCGGCATATCGAGCCTCTCCAGGACCTCTCCCGTTCGGGGATCGACTCGCCTCACATCGCTATCGTCACCCTCCCAGGTGCCGTGCCAGAGCTCTCCGTCGACCCAGGTGACCCCGGTGACGAAGTGGTTGGATTCGATCGTGCGAAGAATCGTCCCCGTTTGGGGATCGACTTGATGGATCTTCCGGTTCCGATACTGCCCGACCCAGAGTGTCCCTTCCGCCCACGCGAGCCCCGAGTCACCCCCGCCGCCGGGCGCCGGAATCGTGGCGAGCACGCGGCCCGTATTCGGATCGATCTTCTGGATGCGGTCCTCGGCGAGCTGAAACAGGTGCTGGCCGTCGAAGGCAGTTCCTGCATGCGCGGCGACATCGATGGAGCGCAGCGTCTTCCCGCTCGCAGGATCGAAGGCGTTCAGCTTGTCTCCAGCCGCAAACCAGACCTTCTCGCCGTCATACGTGACGCCATTCACTCTGTCGATACCCGGAAACGGTCCATACTCACGGACGATCTCGGCCGGTGACTTATTCATATTTCTACCTTAGTCAAACGGCAGCGGAGTGGGGAGTAACAAGGTTGTCGTGAATCCTGGCACGGGCGGAGTCATCCAACGACGAGCTCGGGCGCGCCCGAATGACTGCACCTTGCCTGCCGCCGCGAGCGAGTCAAGAGCTCGCTGCACGGTGCGCTGGCTGGTTGCAAGCGCGAGCGCCAGTGCCGAACTCGACCAGGATTCACCGTCGGAAAGGAAGGCAAGCACCGCTGCATGCTCTTCGTCGACGGGGCGCGCCAGCACCACAACCTCGCGTGCGCGGCGCGGCACAAGTGCGAATCCTCGTTTTGTCGCGCTAACGCCGGCCAGCGTCCGAAGCATCCTGCGAAGCCGCCCGATCTCGACTCGCAACCGCGCGCGATGCGATTCATCGACGAGCTTCGCTCCGAATGCCCGCGCCAGGAGTAGATCTCTGGGTACGTCTCCGGGCCACGCTTCGCCCAGCGCCCGTGCCAGCGCGAACAACACCGGACGCGTCGCGAGCGAGATCACCGTGCCGGCGTGACGCACGACATAACGGCACGCGTCCACGACGAGCGCTTTCGACGCCAGCAACGCTTCGACGTCTTCGAGCAGGAGGAGTCGCTCGTCACCACCGGCAATCAGGCGCGCCGCCGGTGTGTCTAGGACCAAGGATGCGCTTTCAACCTCCGCCATCAACGCGGGGATACCTGCGTGGCGCGCGGCGATCTGGGCCCGAGCCAGTGCAGCGCGCGCGGCTTTCGTCCGGAGGCGCCGCATCGCGATCCCCGCAACCACCAGCTCGTGGGCGGTCCTCCAGGCGGGCGGGAACGGAGCCGGGTCGAGCTTAGCGAGCATACGCTCCGCCTCGTCCAGACGCCCGATCAGGAGAAGGCGCCGGACCTCGAGATACCGCGCATGCGCGGCGTTCAACCGGTCGCCATGCTCTTCGAGCGTCGCCGCCGCGTCGAGCGCTTTTGCAGGCCAGCCCAGGTCACGCGAGACGAGCGCGATCTCGGCCTCGGCGACGACGCACCTGGCGCGGGCCAGGGCTTCTTTCGGGCCGAAGGCGCGCGCGGCACTTCGCAGAAGCGTCTTCGCTCGGGCGAGATCGCCGAGCTGCGCCATCGCGATACCTCGAAGCGCGAGCGCATGCGCATCGTCGCGTAGCGCGACTCGTTTCAACGCGCCGAGGGGATCACCCGCCGCGAGCGCACGTGCCGCGGCGGTGATCAGCGAGTCCATTGAAATCCCGCCACACTTGTCACTCCCATCGTTTCGAGATCTGGCGTTAAGTTTATCTCGTGGCCAGCAACCACTGAATCGCACGAGAAACGAATGGCCACTCGAAGAAAGGACAGCAAGCCATGCAGTATCACAGTTTCACTACTACTTTTTCGGTAGACCAGACTCCGGAACAAGCCTTCCACGCCATCAATAATGTTCGCGCATGGTGGTCAGGAGAAATCGAGGGCGACACCGGCAAACCCGGCGCCGAGTTCACCTATCGTTACAAAGATGTGCACCGTTCCAAACAAAAGATAACGGAATTCATTCCTGGCAAGAAAGTGGCCTGGCATGTTGTAGACAGCGAGCTCAGCTTTGTCAAAGACAAAAGCGAGTGGACCGGTACGGACATTATTTTCGAGATCTCTGAAAAAGAGGGTAAAACGGAAGTCCGTTTTACACACGCCGGTCTCGTGCCCCAATACGAATGCTTCAGTAGCTGCTCGAACGCCTGGGGCACGCTCGTAAACGGCAATCTGCGCCAGCTGATCGCCACGGGGAAACCTCAGCCCGACGCGTTCGCATAGAAGACAGAAAGGAAAAAGGAGACAAGAGCAATGACAAAACACATGACCGGGACACGGGAAGAGTGGCTCCGAGCGCGGCTAGAGCTGCTCAAGGCGGAGAGGGAGTTAACGCGGCGCAGCGACGAGGTGGCGCATCGGCGGCAGGAACTGCCGTGGGTTCGGATGGACAAGGAGTATCGATTCGAGACCGACGAAGGGAGCGCCTCGCTGGCGGACCTCTTCCGCGGCCGCTCGCAGCTCCTGGTCTACCACTTCATGTTCGGGCCCGACTACACGGCGGGGTGTCCGTCCTGCTCGTCGATCGCAGACGGCTTCAACGGGATCGTCGTCCATATGGCCAACCACGACGTCACGCTCTCGGCGGTGTCGCGGGCGCCGCTCGCGAAGCTGCAGGCGTACAAGCGGCGGATGGGCTGGACATTTCCCTGGGCGTCCTCGTTCGCCAGCGACTTCAACATCGACTTCAACGTCTCGTTCACAGAGGAGCAACAGCGCGAGGGGGGCGTCGAATACAACTACCGGCGCGGCGGCCACGCGATGGACGCGACAAGGGTCCCAGAGCCTGTCGCGCAGCAAGCGGCCATGACCGGAACCGACGCACCCACGTACTCGCGCGAGAGGCCGGGCGTGAGTACGTTCGTGCTCGATCACGGCGTCGTCTACCACACCTATTCCACGTATGCGCGCGGAGTGGACAGCCTCTGGGGCATGTACCAGTGGCTCGACCGCGCGCCCAAGGGGCGTAACGAGACGGGCGTCTGGTGGCGCCGCCACGACGAGTACGAGAAGCCGCACGAATTAGCCGGGTGCTGCGGGCAAAAGGAAGGTGCGTGATGACTGGGCAGTGTTGCGTGGCCGGCCCGGCGTCACAGCGCCTTGCGCGCCGGCTCTCCAGGGTCACAGCTTCGATCCTGCCTGCCGCGGTCCTGGTATTCTTACCGAAATGCCCGTTATGCCTCGCGGCCTGGCTGGCGGTCGCGACGGGTTTCAGTTTCTCGGCAGTCGGCGCCGCGTGGGTGCGGGGGAGTATCGTGCTGTTGTGGGTTGCGGCCGTGGCCCCGATTATTTGGCGTCGCGTGTTCGGACATGCGCCAGACTTTCTTCGCCGACTACACTGAAATGCCCGCATTCGGCGTCGCGGGGTGCCAGAGCGCTCACGGCGTGGGCTCCGCATTGGTAATCGGACAAGCGTGTCGGCCAAGGTGCCCGGTCGGTTCCCTCCGGATGGTTTTCAACTCGGAAGTTGGCCACAAACAGCGTTGTTGGAGGCAGCCTGTTATGTGTCACCATCAGGATTTTCGTGAGTGAGCCGGACGGTGCGCGAACCACGAAAGGATATCGACAGTGTTGTAGAGCGTGCTGATGCGGCGCGGGCTTCCCCGTGGATGTGTGCACGGCGCGCGATTTAGCGAAGCTACGAGGAACTGGCAGCGCATGGTCTGAAGCAGACTCCCCTGCGCCAAGGCAGATTATAAAGAGAAGTAACTGTACAATGTACTAGCGAACGTTCAGCGCTGGTTGAGGCGAATTTCTGGTCGGCCTATTTCTTTATCGGACCTACCTCGAACTTGCCCGGAGCGGACGTGGTTGTTGGTCCCATGCCCATAATCATCAGGACGCACTCTTCGTCTTTTGCGCCGTCGTAGTGCAGTTCGTTCGGCTGGTCGACCACGTAGCTGCCCGCGGGCATCGGCTTCGTGCTGTCGGGGTCGAATTTCGCGCCCGTCCCGATCCACCAGGTACCCGACATCACCATGATGTAGCGCGGCGCGTCGTGGGTGTGAGGTCGGCTCATGTTGTTCGGATGCCAGCGCATGAGCTGAATATAGAGTCCAGGCTTTGACATGTCGCCCTGCAGCATGACCGAGTCGGTAATCGGACCCTTCTTCCACTGGATATTATCGGGAAGTGTGTAATGAACTGCCTTTGGATCGGGCTCGGCGCCAGGCACGTGCGGCGCCACCAGCGCGGCAACCGAAAGCAGCATTGCGGGAATCCGAGCTTGTAAGAACTTCATGACCAGATTATAGCTTTGGAGCCTGCAAAGGCGATGTTAGTCGGTGGATGCGTAGGTCAGTACCACTAGGGCCTGTTTACCGATCTCGCTACGCTTCGATCTGCCCACCAGACATGAGCTGCTCTGTCAGGCGGGAGACCAGATGATGGCCGTAAGCTACTCGGCGAAAGGTGGCACGTTCGCCCCGGAAAAGCCTCGCGTATGGGTGGCTAAGGTGGGAGGAACGGCCTGGGATCTTTCTCCCGATGGAAAGCGTCTGCTGGTGCTGGCGCCAGTGGATTCGCCCGACGCGGCCAAGGCGGAGCATGAAGTGGTGCTGTTCCAGAACTTCTTCGACTACCTGCGGCAGAAGGTCCCGGTGGGAAAGTGATTTGGGTCGATTAATCCAGGCCCTGGATGGCCGGCAATCCGGAATTGGGCCTGTGAGACGGCGTTTATGTCACCTGCAGCAGGCGGGCCAGGCAGCTTACGGGAAGTGGAGTTCTCAGTTCGCAACCTCAGGCCACGCGGCGTAGCCCCTCAACTTCCCGGATGGTGCGTAATCCAGGAACATGGAATAGCTTTGCTTGGGCGGTCGGCGCTTCCGGGCAAGAGCGAGCTCTTCTTGCCTCTAAGAGTGGGCATCGCAAAACAAAGAAAGATGGCCATTCGCCGCGCCATGAGTTACTCTACCGAAGAGTCGTACTCTTTAACACATGCCGCACGAGGATCGGGTGGTAGTCGTTACCGGAGCAGGCGGGTGCGGATGCGGACGCTCCATCTCGGCACGTTTCGCCATGAACGGCGCTGCGATTGTTGTTTCCGACATCGATGAAGCCGGCGGTCAAGATACGGTTCGCGGGATCGAGCGCAACGGCGGTCGTGCAGCATTTTTCCGAGCCGATGTGCGCAAGGAGTCCCAGGTAAAGCAACTAGTGTCGTTCGCGGAAACGACCTTTGGTGGTTTGAGTGTATTGGTCAACAACGCTTCAGCGCCGCGTGGTGACGCGGGCATCGAGAGCTGGATGGATGCTGTGGAGACAGATCTGCTGGGAGCACTCTACACCACTCGCTGGGCAATTGAGGCTATGCGGCGTGGCCAAGGCGGCGCAATCGTGAATATAGCGTCCATTTCGGCGCTGTGGCATGGTCGAAAGACGCCAGGAGGCATACCGGGCTACGACGTTGCAAAAGCGGGAATGATCCGCATGACTACGAGGCTCGCATCGTTGGCGGAAACCGACGGTATCCGCGTCAATTGTCTCGCTCCGGGGTGGATCGCGACGAACGAAGTACGGCAATATTGGGAATCTCTCACTCCGGCGGAACGTGCTGCACGCAGCGTGCCTGCGCGACTAATCACCACGGACCAAGTTTCGGACGCCGTTGTGCAGCTTGCTGAAAACCGATCGTTGGCCGGGCGCATTCTCGTCTGGTGGTCCGAAGATGCACCTCGCCTCATTGAGTGGGGTGACAGAGGGTATCGGGATCTAGTGGACTTCTGAAAGTACCCATCGCCCTCGACGGCGCGCTTTTGGCGACAGCCCGGAAGGGGGCGTCCTGGCCACTCCATGGAGATCGGCGAACCCGACCGGTTCTAACCGAGAAAACCGATAGCGCGGCCGGCCAACCCGACGCCAAACCATAGGCACAGCGCCACTGCGGCGGCGATCTTTCCACCGGCAGGAGCGGACTTACCTTCTGAGGCCACCGTCCGATTGTAGATGGTGAACTGGAACAGAAGCGCGAAGAAGAGGAAGAGCATCTTTATGCGAAACGAGGTGTTGCCATAGCATTTCATCGCTTCGGACAAGAAGAGCAAGATGCCGGAAGTCAGCATCACCGCGAGACTCCAACGGTTCCAGGGACGAAGCGCATTGGCAACTTCGGAGATGGGCTGGCTTTTGTAAACCAGACCAAACTGGCGCAGCACCAGGAGCACCAGGGAGCCGAGCAGCACGGTGAGCGCGAAGAGATGGAAATTCTCGATGATCGGAAACGCCACTCGAGAATTACGAATTGCCTGGGCGATTATTGTGTTGTCGCACCATTGAAAGAAAGGGATGAGAGCTGACATGGATAGAAGGTCTCGACTTGGTTGCCTAGAAAGTGTACGCCATGGTGCGTCCGCAAGTGATGATCGCGATCCAGAAGATCAACGAAAGCCAACCAGCCAGACGAGCTTCCGTGGGCGGGACGAGAGCGTTGTCCCACATATCCACCTTGCGATAGATGCCCCGCTCGAACGCCAGCGCATTGATAGCCGCCAGGACGAGCAGGACGACTTTCGCTCGAAAGAAGTAGCTGTTATATGCCTTGACGGCCTGGCACCAGAACAGAAAGATTCCGGTGATGGTCATGATGGTGAAGCCAATGAACATCCAAGGCTTGATTTGTTCGTAGACTTCCGAGACCGGGCGGCTCTTCATAATGTAACCCATGAGGCGCAGATCAGAAACTAATAGCAAGCCGACGGAGATGGAGAGGCCCAGGACGTGGATCGTTTCAATGATGGGGAATACCCAGATGGACTCGCGGATAGATGTGCCGATGTTGGTGTCCTGCAGCCATTGGCACATGCTCAAGATGGACATCTACCTGAAACCCTCCTAGGATATCTACGAGCTATTATGATATGTCAATTGAACGACGTTGCTGTTAAGGCTAGAGGTTACAATCGCATGGCGAGGTTAATCTTAACGTGTTTTCGCGTGGCCGCGGGATGCTTTTTGGCCGCCCTTTTGTCACCGCTCACCCCTGCGCAAACCCGGCAGACACCAGCGGGCGCGTTCGACTGGCCGATGTACAATCGCGACCTCGGGGGTACGCGCTTCTCACCATTGCACCAAATCGACACCTCGAACGTCGGCGCCTTGAAGCTGGCGTGGTCCTATAACTTGGGCAAAGCCACGGGCAACGAGGCGGGCTCCGAATTTACGCCCATCGTCGTAAATGGCGTCCTGTACCTGGCAGCGTTTCACTACGTGACCGCGCTCGATTCCGAGACCGGCAAAGAAATTTGGCGGTACGAGCTGAAGGAAGGTGCGCCCTCGAAACGCGGCGTGGCTTATTGGCCGGGCGACAAGAGTAACCCGCCCCGGGTCATCTTCACTAGCGGCAGCAAGATGATCGCGCTCAACGCAAACACCGGGAAAATCGATCCGGGATTCGGGAACGAAGGCGCGGTGGAGATGACCGTGCCCTACAACTCGGCGCCGGTGATCTTCAGGAATCTGCTGATTGTGGGTGCGAACACGCCTGAGGCTCCGGCCACTGGACCCGCCGGGGACACTCGCGCCTATGACGCGCGGACGGGAAAGAAGCTCTGGGATTTTCATTCCGTGCCGCGGCCCGGCGAACTCGGCCATGAAAGCTGGGAAGGCGACAGCGCGAAGAATCGATCCGGCGTGAACAACTGGGGTTTCTCACTGACCGTGGACGCCGAGCGCGGCATCGTCTACACCGTGTTTGGCGGGCCGAATACGAATTTCTGGGGCGGTGACCGCAAGGGTAACGATCTTTTTGCAAACTCCGTGGTCGCCATCGACGCCGAGACCGGAAAAATGAAATGGTATTTCCAGGTGGTCCATCATGACCTGTGGGATTTCGATCTGCCCGCTCCCCCGACATTGATGGATGTGACGGTGAAGGGCCGGAAGATTCCAATCCTCGCGCAGACGGCGAAAACCGGTTACATGTACATTCTGAATCGCGTAACCGGCAAGCCGGTGTTCGGCATCGACGAGAAGCCAGTGTTGCCGAGCAAAGTCCCCGGCGAGCAGAGTTCGCCCACGCAGCCCGTGCCGGTGAAGCCGCCGCCGCTATCGCGGATGAGTTACGGTCCCGAAGACATCGTAACCGCCGGCGATACAAATGCGGAGCATGCGACATTCTGCCGAGGACTGGAGGCCCGCAGCGGAGGATTCTACAACCAGGGTCCGTTCACGCCTTACCTCTATCGCGAGGCGGGTGCGAAACCGGCCTCAACTATCATTTTTCCGGGCGCGATCGGCGGCGTGAATTGGGGAGGCGCGGCGGCCGACCCCGGCTTGGGATATTTGTTCGTCAACTCGAACGACGAAGCCAGCCTGGGATGGATCGAGAAGAAACCGGAAGGATCGCGAGTGTTGTTTGACCGCAACAGCATTGTAGGTCCGATGTCGCGCTTCCAATGGAGCGAAGGCGATCCGCGGGTCGGCAACATTCCTCATGCGGGCGAACATGGCTGGCCGTGTCAGAAGCCACCATGGGGACGATTGGTGGCGGTGGATGCGCACACGGGAGACTTCGCTTGGCAGGTTCCACTCGGCGTGACAGACGAATTGCCGCCAGCCAAAAGGAATACGGGACGGCTGAATCTGGGCGGACCAATCGCGACAGCGGGAGGGCTGGTGTTTATCGGCGCTACCAACGACCGGCGCTTTCGAGCGTTTGATTCCAAGAACGGAAGAGAGTTGTGGTCAGTTCGATTAGACGCGAGCGCGCACGCAGTCCCGATTACCTACGCAGGTAAAGATGGAAAGCAGTATGTGGCGATCGTGGCCGGTGGGAATGGAACGTTGGATGATGCAACGCCGGGAGCAGAAGCCTTAGTGGTATTTGCGCTGCCTTAGACTTCTGCTCCGGCGGAGTTAGTAAGTTACTTAGCGGGTTCCGCCTGCTTCGACGGTTGATGCATCGTTGAGCATGATCTTCGATTTCGTCCCGCCTAAGTCGAGTTCTCGCAACTTAGCTTGACCGTTCTCGATTTTGACATCCATCTGGGTGTCGGAAAATTTTGAGGCATTGGTCTCAACCTTCGCGGAGACCGCTATCACGTTCTTGCCTTGCTTGAATGTAACCTTATCGCCATCCACCCGGACTTCGTACTCCCCAGGCTTCAGTTCGGACGTGCCAACCCACGTAGGATCAGCGATCTTGACGTGGTAGGTGGACGCGGCAGTGGCAATGCCGAGCGAAAAGACACAAGCTCCTAGCATCAGTTTGTTCATCTTCATTTAGCTTTTAGCTCCTTAGATTGAATGCGTGTGGTACAGCTCTACGGGGAGTGTGGTTGTCTTCTTGCATACAGGCCACACTAGTAACAACGTCAGATGGCGATGAAAGGTTACTTCCCTTCACATTAAACTTAGCAAAGGGTTAATAATCTGTCACTTAGCGCATCCTGGATATTGGATGAAAGCTTGTTGCCGTTGGTCGCAACATAAAATACATCAATCGCTTTGCGGCCTTCCGTATCGATGAGCACAACATCAATGTTACAACCTGCTGCGGAAATGGCCGAAGACAAATCGTAGAGCAACCCAGGGCGGTCCTCTGCGATAATTTCGATCAAAGTGGCGGTGTCGCAGGCGCTCGGATCGAAATGCACGCGCGGTTGAACACTGCGCTTCCCGAGACGACTGTAGGCCGCGCGCCCGCGAAGAAGCTGCTCCGTATCCAGGCGCCCTAGCGCGACATCCTCGAGCGTTTGCCGCAAGCGGTCGTTTTCTGTAGGATTCAACTCCAGGTTGCGCCTAGGATCGGCGAATACAAACGTGTCGAGAATCACCCCCTGCGTGTTAGAGAAAGCTTCTGCCTTGACGATATCCATTCCGAAGCTCGATACAGCGCCCGTCAGCGCGGCGAACAGCGCGGGCCGGTCATTCGCGACGATGGTGGCGCGATAAATTCCGCCGGTCTGAGGCTCAATCTGCACGGCCACTCCGGTCGACTTACTCATTTCGAACAACTCGGCGTGTACGCGGAAGTCATTGGGAGTGTGAGTACGGAGATAGCGCGATGGAAAGCCGCGGATAAAATCGGCTGGCCCGGCGACAAGAGTAGCTCGGAGACCGGCCGGAACATCGCCGATGCGTTCGGTTTCAAGCTCCTTGAGCAGCTGTTGATGGGTAACGCGGTAGGTCTCCCAAAGCTGCTCCAGCCGCCAGGGAGTCATCGCGCCGGGATTCACGGCCGAGATGTCCGCATAGGTCAAAAGTGTCAGAAGCTTCAGCCGTTCCAGTGTGCCGATGCGGCCGGCCAGCATGCGAGCCGTGAGCGGATCGTAGAGATCGCGGGAACTCATGATCGCCGACAGATCCAGGTGATGCTCGATCAGGAACTCGACGGCGCCTTGCTCGTCGGGGCGCATTTGGATGCGCTGCATCGCCGCCCGCGCCAACTCCACGGACAAACGCGCGTGATCGCCGCTATGAGCGCCTTTGCCCGAGTCATGAAACAGCAGGGCGAAACGCAGTAGCGCGAGGTCCTCCACTTCAGAGAAAATTTCGGCCAGGCGGCGTTGCGCGGGATCTTTGCTGGCCGCCAATTCCGCCAGCTTTTCGATGGTGACGAGAGTATGCTCGTCCACCGTATAGCGGTGGTAGAAGTCCGGAACAACCAGGCAAAAGATGTTCCGCCACTCCGGGAACATGGCCTGTAGGAGTCCGGTATCGTGCATCGCGCGGAGCGCGGCAGCCGCGTGCGGAAGCGACAGGATGCTGTGGAGGGGAGGCCACAAAGGCTGCTCGCGCTCGCAATAGGCGGCGAAAGTCTCACAGGCTTGCTCCACGCGGCGCTCGGTTTCCGCCGCCAAGGGGATGCCATGCCGCGCGACAAATTCCAGCAGGCGGAGGAAGATGGCCGGATCCACGGTCAACTGCGCGGGCGATCGGAGATAGATGCGTTCGTTCGAAACCGTGAATTCGGAGTTGGAGAGCCGCGAACGCCAATCGCGGAATTGAGTCACGAGCGAGCTTTCGCTTCTCTCGTTCAAATCCAGCGCGCGGCGGGCCTCGCTATAAATCACGCGCGCGTTGCGGAAGTACTCGCGCATCAGATCGGCCGGTTCCGGAAAGGCCACGTAAGGCTGAATGGTCAGCTCCTCTTGCTCTTCGAAGGTCAGCAGGTTCTGATCGCGCCGCGTTTTGTAATGCAGAAAGCAGCGCAGTGAGTGAATGAAGCTGGTGGGCGCCATAAGTCGGCTGGCCACTTCCTCATCCGGCTTGCGCAATTTTCCCAGCCAATCGATCAAGTGCAGGTCGCGCAGTCCGCCGGGCGTCTCCTTGACATTAGGTTCCAGGTGATAGAACGTGC
Organism: Bryobacteraceae bacterium; assembly: GCA_049518655.1. Classification (GTDB taxonomy): domain Bacteria; phylum Acidobacteriota; class Terriglobia; order Bryobacterales; family Bryobacteraceae; genus Palsa-89. The sequence goes on from JBEKRO010000040.1 coordinate 11,765, forward strand.
CCTGAAACTTCTCGTGGCGCTCGCGCGCGAGCTGGCACAACTGGCGAGTGAGCACGCGGCCCTGACGCTGGAGGAATCCCGGCAGCTTGTTTTCAAGCTTGGCATAAACATCCTCTGAACCAGCCAGCATGCGGCGATCCAGCAGGCTGATGCTCAGCTCGATATTGCCCTCGTGGATCTCCGCGCATTCGGCAACGGTGCGCACCGAATGGCTCAAGCGCAGACCGGCGTCCCAAAGCAGGCGAACGAATTCCGAAAGCGCGTTCTTGATGCCGGCGGCTTGGGACTCGCGCTCCATCAAGATCAGCACGTCTACGTCGGAAAACGGGAATAGCTCGCGGCGTCCGAAACCACCTACCGCAAGCATGGCGACGCTGGGATCAGCCACCGTTCCGAGCGAGCCTTGAAACGCCTGGACGGTCATTTGTTCGATAAGGGCCGAGAGTCCGGCTAGTACCGGGGCAGCGTGGCCGCTTGAGAAAAATTGCTGTTGAATTTGTTGCCAGGCAGGCTGTGAATGCAGCTTTTCCATTGTGAATGGGATTGTTGCGGCGCTTTGACTTTGATTGTATCGTCTGAGATGTGGTCATACCATCGCGCTTCCCGATCTTCCTCGGCGCAGCGCTGATACTGGCGATTACTCCAGGCCCGGGCATCTTCTATGTGCTGGCCCGCAGCTTGCGCGGTGGACGCAGGGAAGGCGTGTTATCGGCGGCTGGTACGTTCTTGGGCGGCTTGGTGCATGTCGCCGCGGCCGCGTTCGGACTGTCGGCCATTTTGGCGGCCTCGGCATTAGCCTTTGAGACCATCAGGTATGCGGGCGCCGCGTACTTGATTTACTTGGGATACCGGATGATCCGCAGCCGGAATGAAGGAATGAGCGACGGCGGGCTGGAAGCGAGCGCCGGCCGCAACACCCTGGCCCAAGGCGTAACGACGGAAATGCTCAACCCGAAGACCGCGCTGTTTTTTCTCTCGTTCATCCCGCAATTCGTTTCCGTGCAGCAAGGACACGTTGCAGCGCAGTTTCTGATGCTAGGCGCGATATCGGTGACGCTGAACACCTGCGCCGATCTTCTTGTCGCGTGTTTCGCGGGTCCGGTGGGATCAAGAATGAAACGCAATGCCAAGTTCCGCGGCAGGCAGCGCGCGGCGTCTGGGGCTGCAATGATCGGCTTGGGCGTTTATGTGGCCGCTGCGCGCGGACGCAGCTAGTTTCAATAATAAGATAGCGATTCCACGCCAGCGCCGCCGTTGAAGCTGGAAACGACGCGGTTTTGCGAAAGATCGATCACCGAGACAGTACCGTCGCCGTGGTTGGCTACGAGCACGGTTTTGCCATCGGCGCGAACGCGAATCCCATAGGGTCCTTTCCAACGGTGAGCACCTGCTGTTTGCCGTGCGCATCCGCGACATCGATGATGTTGACCAGCCGCTCCGCCAGGTTGCAGACCAGGAGTTTCGTCCCGTCGGGCGAAAAACGGGGCTTGAAGGAAGCCTTCGTGTTTCCCTCGAGTGGGATGGTTACTTCCACTGTATCGGTGGCTGGGTCGATGACAAGAAGTTTGGGTTCGGAGTGATCCACGGCAACTACGAACTTGCCATCCGGCGAAGCGGTAATGCCCTCCGTACCATTGGGCGCCGGAATCCGCGCGATGATGGTGCGCTTCTTCAGATCGATGACGGTGATGAACAACTTGTCGTTCTTATTCACGACATAGGCTTTGCTCGCGTCCGGCAGGACGGCCACCCAATGGCCGGTACCTTCCGTATCGAGGGCGGCTTCGATGGCGGGCGATTTCGGATCGGGTTTTTGGGGGTCAATCACCAAAAGCTTGCGGCTCAGATCACAAGTGACGTAAATCTTGCCCGCATTGTCGATCTGAATCCCATGCGGGGCTTGATACGGCGAAACGTCGATGGTCCCCGAAACCTGCCGAGATGCCAGGTCGATGATGGCGATGGTGTGGCCCGGGTGCGGATTTCTTCCATAGACGCCGTCGCCATAAACGGGAACGTAGGCGGTTTTGTGATCGGGCGATATGGCCACGTCGTGCGGCGCGACGCCCACTTCCAGGTTGGATATTTCCTTGAAGTTGGACGGATCGAAGAAACGGATATGCCTGCCGATTTTGTCGATCACGATCAATCCGTGCGTGCCCGTGGGATTGTTGGGATCGATGCGTCCGGCGGCGAACACCAGCGCGGCCGCTGCTAGTCCCGCGGCGGCGAGCAAGACGTTCTTTTGGAAGGCCATGGGTGGATTATATACCGGCCGTCTGGGCGCGACCAGCGTTGCGAACACGTCGCGCGCTGGGCGAGAGCACGCGGTTCCACCACATCAGAACGCCAGTAACGAACAGAAATGCCGGCGCGAGCCCGATGATCACCCACACCACCTTGCTCGGCCAGCCGCCGAAGTTGCCGAAATGCAGATAGCTGAACCAGCGGATAATCTTATCGCCCGTGCTGAATTTCGGACGAAAAAAGCCGGGCCGTGGCGTTACCGTTGGTTCGGCTACCGGGATGAAGTTTACGGCGTCATTGCGCAGCGAGGCTTCCGGAATCGGCCGATACACATCCAGTGGCGCGATCTTATTCACGAGCGTTTGAAACGGACCGGGAAAGCCCGCGTACACGCCGACCAACCCGAACATGAATACGAACGGAAGCATCCATAGGCCAATTACGCTGTGCAGTTCCCAGTTGAAGAGCTTCCAATTCGACGTGGCTTGAATGGATAAGCCGCGGCGCCAACGTTGGATGCCGGGCCACCACAGCACGGCTCCCGTCAGTGATAACCCAAGGACGAACACCGCGCCCACGCCATTGATCAGACGCCCTACCTTACCGGATAACAGATTCACATGCAGGTCCACCAGCCACGCCATCATCTGAATCGAGTAAGGTCGCGATTCGCCCAGGTCCTGGCCGGTGTAGGGATCGAAGAGGCGCTGCTTTTTGTGACCTTTGCGGTCGAGCCAGATTTCGGTGGCCTGATTGGCTTGCTTCGAGTCCCAGATCCAACTCACTTTGTATTGCGGATAAGCGCGGCGGGCGGCGTCGCGAAGTTCGTCGTGCGTGAACTTGTGACTGCCGATCGCTACGATGCGTGGTCCTGGCCAGAGCGCATTGTACAGCTCATTGCGGAAGACGATGGCGCTGCCGCTGATGCTGACAACGAACACGTACAGCCCGAGCGCGATACCAGTCCAAAGGTGAATTTGGAAGACAGCCTTGCGTAGCCAAAGGCTTTGTGGCCGCCGCAGCCATCGCTCCCAATGATTCATGCGCGGTGCTAGCCGCCCGGCATTTGCCTCCGGCGGCAAGACCTCCCCGATCCGTTTAACTTGCGGCCTTCTTCACGATCTGCGAAGGATCCGCGCCTACGCGTCCCGAGCCATAGGCTGCGGCGGCAGGGAGTTGGAAGTCGAACTTGATGGTAGGCAGATTCGGAATCGGCGATGCGGGATCTTTACCGTTGACCCCAGTGACCAGCGATGCCGTCACGCCGAACACTGTGTCCGAATCGATATGCTCGTCACCTTGCAAATAGAGCGCCGTCACCACTTCGCGATAGCCTTCCGCGCCGATGATGAAGTGAATGTGCGCGGGCCGGTAGCCGTGGCGCTTTTGCGCGCGAATCATGTCGCCCACCGGGCCATCCATCGGAATCATGTAGCCGAGCGGCGCGATGGTGCGCAGATAAAAGCGGCCATCGGCGTCCGTTTTGAAGGTGCCGCGCAGATCCATTTCGGAAGGATCGTGCTTTTGCAGATCGTAGTTGCCCGTTTCGTCCGGCTGCCAGACTTGCACTGTGGCGTTGGGAACGCCTTTCCCGGCGGAGTTGTACACACGGCCATAAAGACAAACTTCCTGGCCATTCGTGGGCTTGGTCACGATGGTGTCGCCCAGTTTCAAGTGTGGCGAATCCTGGCGATAGAACGGGCCCACCAGACTCGATTTGGTACCCGCTTCGGTGGCCCGCCGATCATGCAGCGCGTTCACCAGGCTGCTGAGACCCAGCGTGTCGGAAAGCAGGATGAACTCCTGCCGGTACGCTGTGCACTTCTGGCCCACCGCGGTCAGAAACTTGATGCCTTCCAGCCACTCGTCCGGCGTGAGGTCCACCTCGCGCGCGAAATCATGCAGATGGCGCGTGAGCACGGCCATGATTTCCTTCAAACGCGGATTGGGCGTGGATGCCATCTGCTCCAGAGCAGCTTCTGTAATGGTGTGTTCGTCAATTGCACGCATGAGTGCCTCCGTGGTCACCGTAAACGCGGTGAAAAACGAGTATACAGCACGGCTGCGCAGCCGCGCTTTACACTAAGACCTTATGCCGAAGGTTCTGGTGACGGGTGGGGCGGGCTACATCGGTTCGGTGACGGCTCATCTTCTAAAACGGCGGGGGTACGGCGTGGTGGTTGTGGACGACTTGTCGCGCGGACACGAACATAACGTCCGGGGGTTCCCGTTTCACAAGCTGAACCTTTTGGAGACGGCCGCGCTGGGCGATTTGCTGAGCCGCGAGGGCGTGGACGCGGTGATTCACTTTGCAGCTCACTCCATGGTGGGCGAGTCCACCCGGAAGCCGGAAAGCTACTTCCTGAATAACGACGGCGGCAGCGCGTCGTTGTTGAGCGCCATGATTCAGGCGGGCGTCAAGCGGCTTGTGTTCTCGTCGACGGCGGCGGTTTACGGGACGCCGAAGATCGTTCCGATTCCCGAGGATCTTCCTTTCGATCCCGTGAATCCATATGGCGAGTCGAAAGTGCTGGTGGAGAAGATGCTGCGGTGGATGGATAGCTGCAGCGGGCTGCGGAGCATCGCCTTGCGATATTTCAACGCGTGCGGGGCCGATCCCGAATCGGGGCTGGGCGAGGAGCATGAGCCGGAGACGCACCTGATCCCGTTGCTGATCCGTGCGGTGGTCTCTGGCGCGCCGATGACGATTTTCGGCAATAATTACGCAACGCCCGATGGCACTTGTATCCGTGACTATGTTCACGTGGCCGATCTCGCGGAAGCTCACTTAGCGGCGATCGAGAAACTACTGGCGGGCGGAACATCGGACGTGTTCAACGTGGGAACCGGCGCCGGGCAATCGGTTCTGGAGGTGATGCAGGCGGTAGAGCAAGTGACTGGGCGCAAGGTGCCACATGAGATTGGACCGCGGCGGGAAGGCGACCCGGCGGTCCTGGTGGCCAATTCCGACAAACTAAAGCGGGCGTTGGGTTGGAAGCCCAAGTTTACGGAGATAAAGGACATTGTTGCCACGGCGTGGCAGTTTGAGAGCAAGCGAGTGGTTCGGGAAGGCTGAGTTCGGTGTTGGTACAATGGGTCTCCCTGCGATGACTTCTACCGCAACACAAACCCAATTAGATGAGCTTCGTGAGATCCTCAAAAAGAAGTCTGTTCAGTTCGGCACATTTACCCTGGTTTCTGGGCAGACCAGCGATGTTTACGTCGATTGCAAGCCCACCACTTGCGATCCGCGGGCGATGCCGCTGATCGGGCGTCTCTGCCTGCAAAAAATGGACGAAAAGAAATGGTTCCCCGAGGCGGTTGGAGGCCTGACGTTGGGAGCGGACCCGATTGCTTTTGCTATTGCGAGAGAAAGCTTGGATCGCCAGCCGCCTATTGATTCCTTCATCGTCCGGAAGGACCGCAAGCCGCACGGTATGCAAAAGCTGGTGGAAGGGCTCACGGAGACCCAGGGACGGAAGGTCGTCATTATCGACGACGTTTGTACCAAAGGCGGCTCGACGGCCGTGGCAATCCAGAACGCGAAATCGGTTGGCATGGAGATACTTGGCGCCGTTTGCCTCATTGATCGGGAAGCCGGCGCCAGCGAACTCTTGCGCAGCGAGTTCGGCCTGGAGCTGGCGAGCATCTTCAAGCTGTCCGATTTCAGATGAACCTCGAAGTTTGACACCCCAGTACCCGCCTCTTATACTGAAAGTTGCTAGTCTTCTACGTTTCGGGTGCTCTGCCCGGGCCGAGGAAATAAATGCCAAAACGCACCTTTCAGCCAAACAATCGCAAACGGGCAAAGACACATGGATTCCGGGTACGCATGTCCACGAAAAATGGCCGCGCCGTGCTTTCACGCCGCCGGGCCAAGGGCCGACACAAACTCACCGTTAGCGACGAGAGAGCCGTTCGGTACGCCGACTAGCGTCGGCTTCCCGACCACCGCTCGGATTCTGAGAGCCGCCGATTTCCGCAAGGCCTACAATCAAGGAACTCGCTTTACTGGCCGGTATTTTGCGGCTTTTTGTCTGCGAGTGGCCAGAGCCGGAAGCGAAGGTCCCCGATTGGGTTTCACCGTACCCCGGGCATTTGGTAAGGCCGTGCTACGGAATCGGGTGAAACGCAGGCTACGGGAGGCGCTGCGGGTGCGCTTGCCCGATGTAGCGCAGGAGTGGGATATTGTGATCAACCCGCGCCGTCCCGCGATCGCGGCGCCGGTGGAGGAGCTTCGACGGGAAGTGGATCGGTTGGTGACGCAATGCAGAAAGCAGTAATCGCTACCTTGCGTCTTTACAAACGCTTCGTGTCGCCGATGTTGCCGTCGGCCTGCCGTTTTTCTCCCACCTGTTCGGAATACATGATGGAAGCGGTGGATCGGTATGGCGTCCTGCGGGGCGTCGGGATGGGTTTGCGGCGTCTGTTGCGCTGCCATCCTTTTCATGTGGGCGGATTTGATCCGGTCCGCTAGAGATTTTCAACCTCAATGGCCGATAACCAACTCAACAAGCCCGGAAGAAAAGAACTCACCATGGAGCAACGGCTCCTGCTGGCGTTTGTGTTGATGGGATTGGTGCTGTTCCTCACGCCGTACTTCTACAAAGCGCCGCCCCCTCCGCCCAAGACGGGAATAAAGAGCAGCGACCAGAATGCGTCGACGGGTACGAAATCGGCGGCCGTAGCTCCAGCGATCCCGCAACCCGCCAGTTCGCAGCCCGCCATCTCGGAACCAGTCCCCGGACAAATCCAGGCCACCGCCGAGCAGCAGCTTGTCATCGACACCGACATCTACCAGGTAACGCTGTCCAATCGTGGCGGAACGGTCCGGAGTTGGATCCTCAAGAAATACCGCGACAAACTGGGCAAGCCGTTGGAATTGATTAATGCCGCGAGCTACGCCAAAGTGGCGCCGCCGCTTTCCATCGTGCTGCGGGATGATAAAGCCGCCGATGCGTTGAACTACGGTCTGTACGTGCCAAAGCCCTCTGCGGACGGCCTCGGCATCGAATACGAGTTCTCGGATGGGAAGAATTACGCCAAGAAAACGTTCCAGTTTTCAAAGGCCGGCTACCTTTCGCAGATCTCTACGGACGTCACCGTCAACGGTGTGGCCACCGACCACTTGATCCAGTGGCGGGGCGGCTTTGGCGATGCCACGGTTCTGAACCGCACAGGCGAAGAACACGCCGTCTATTTCGACCCGAAAGAGGCCAGCATGATGGGCCTCAGCCAGGGCAAGCTCTACAACAAGGACGCCAAGTCTGTGAAAGACGGTCCGGTGATCACAACCGGCGATTATTCCTTTGCCGGTTTGGACGACCGCTTCTTTGCCGCCGTATTTCTCCCCAAAGACAATACGCAAATCAAGGTGGAGACCATCAAGGACGATGTGCCGCCCTCGCCCGCAGGCAAGGAAGAAATGCGCGTGGGCGTGGAAGTGGGTGGCGATTCGGTAAATCGCTTCCCACTGTTTGTCGGGCCCAAGGACGTCGATCTCATGCGCCGCGTGGATCCCAAGCTCCAGCAGATGATCGACTGGGGTTGGTACGGCGTAATCGCCAAGCCTCTTTTCCTGGCCATGCATTGGGTGAACGACAAATTCGTCCACAACTACGGGTGGTCCATCGTCTTGATCACGATTGTGATCAACATCGTAGTGCTGCCGCTTCGGCTCAAGAGCATGAAGAGCCAGCGCAAAATGCAGTCGCTGCAGCCGAAACTGGCCGCCATCAACGCCAAATACAAGGGTCTCAGCATGCGCGACCCCAAGAAGGCGGAACAGAACCAGGAAGTGATGGAGTTTTACAAGAAGGAAGGCGTCAATCCCATGGGCGGCTGCCTTCCCATGGTGATCCAGCTCCCGCTGATTTACGCTTTTTACAAGGTTCTGGCCGTCACCATTGAGATGCGCGGCGCGCATTGGCTATGGATTTCGGATCTATCCCAGCCGGAGCAACTGCCCATCCATGTTTTGCCGCTCATCATGATCGCCTCGCAGTTCATGATGCAACAGATGACTCCCAGTCCCGGCATGGATCCTTCGCAAGCCAAAATGATGAAGTTCATGCCGCTTGTGTTTGGAGTGATGTTCTATAATTTTTCCGCCGGCCTGGTGTTATACTGGCTAACCAGTAATTTAGTGGGAATCGGACAACAATGGGCCGTGAACCGGATGATGCCCGCGCTACCGCCACCTCCGCCTCCGGCTGCATTGAAGAAGAAGGGCAAGTAACACGTGGACGAGAACCAGGTGGACGAGAAGAAATATACCGTAGCAACCAGCGGATACAGAATCAGCGAGTTTCTCGACATGGTCATTGGAGACATGGGAGTGGAACTCTCCTTTGAGCTCTTGGAGGGCCAGCACCTCCACCCCGATCTAGAAGATCCCGATATCTTGGTTAAGTTTTCAGGACCGGACGTCGATTTGTTGCTGGCTAACAAGGCAGAGGTGCTGCTCGCGTTGGAGTTTCTGACCATGGAAGCTCTTCGAATGCCGGCTGAGCATCACTCGCTGCTCTGTTTCGATTCGAACGACTATCGGACCCTTCGGATCGAAGAGTTGAGGCTGAGCGCCATGACGGCTGCCGAAAGCGTGAAGAAAACGCGCCGGCCGTTCCACTTCAATCCAATGAGCAGCCGCGAACGGCGCATCATTCACTTGAGCTTGCGCAACGAGACCGATATTCGGAGCGAAAGCACGGGTAGCGGGCCTTTTCGCCAAGTGGTGGTTCTTCCCATCGACATGCCGCTGCCTGAGCCGATTCGTCCACCCAGGCCGAGCCCACCTCCACGCGGCGGCCCTCGCGACCGGGATCGCCGGTCTGGACCTCCACGCCGTGGCGGCTTCCGGCGGCCCTAGCAAAAAATCAAGCTGCGACTTCAAGACACGATTGTTGCGATTTCCACTCCTCCCGGACGGTCGGGCGTGGGCGTGGTGCGCTTTTCCGGATCCCACTCGCGCAGGATCGCTGAGAGCATCCTGCGATTTCGCGCCGGGCACGAGTGGAACGCCTGGACCGTAACGCTTGCCGAATTGATCGACGATTCCGGCGCTGCGGTCGATCAAGTGGTGGTGGCTTATTTCGCCGCGCCGCGATCCTACACCGCCGAAGACCTGGTCGAGATCTCCTGCCACGGATCGCCCGTAATCTTGCGCTTCTGCGTCGAGCGCGCTTGCGCGGCGGGTGCGCGTTTGGCGGAACCGGGCGAGTTTACTCTACGGGCTTATCTAAACGGAAGGATCGATCTTCCGCAGGCTGAGGCGGTCCGGGATTTGATTGAAGCCACTACGCTCTACCAGGCGCGCGTGGCCGCGCAACAGGTGGAAGGCTCGGTTTCAAAGCGCCTCCATCCGATGAAAGAGCAGCTAGTGGAATTGATTGCGCTGCTCGAAGCCGGCATCGACTTTGCGGAAGACGATATCAGTGTCGCGCCCGTAGAGGAGATTCTGCGGCGTCTGAACCCGATCGAGCAGGCGCTGGCCTCGCTGGCGTCGACGTTCGACTACGGCAAGCTGGTCCATTCGGGAATCAGTCTCGCCATCGTAGGACGACCCAATGTGGGGAAGAGCAGCCTGTTCAACCGGCTTTTGGAGCAGGACCGGGCGATCGTCACCGACATCCCCGGAACCACGCGCGACTTGGTGTCGGAAGTTGCGGCGATCCATGGAATCCCGGTCAAATTCATGGACACGGCCGGCATCCGCTCCGGCCAGGATTTGGTGGAGACGCTGGGTATTGAGCGCAGTTATCAGGCCATGGCCGACGCCGACGTGACACTGGTGGTGTTGGATCTGGCCGCTCCCCTGCACGCTGACGATCTCGCGCTCATTGATCGCGCGAAAGGGCAAGGGCGCTGGATTCTAGTGGGAAATAAGGCGGATTTGCTCCGGGTGGCCGATCCGCCGGGCGACTGCATCGCGGTCTCGGCGCTCACGGGGGAAGGGATCGGGCGTTTGCGCGACGAAATCGCCCCTCTGGCCTCGCACGAGCAAGACTCCGGGTTCATCACCAGCATCCGGCACGAGCAACTGCTGCGCGAGGCCACCGAAGCGCTGGCGCAGGCTAGAAAGGCGGCCGAGTTCGGCATCCCGCACGAAATGCTGCTGCTGGATCTTTACGCCGCGCTGCGGCCGCTGGATGCTATTACTGGCGCTACTACCGCCGATGACATCCTGAACCGGATATTTTCGACATTTTGCATTGGCAAATAGAGTCCCAGTAGTGTTTACAATGGGACTAGCTTTGGTTCGCCTGCTTGCACTCACCGCCTTCCTCGCCGCGCTTGTTGCTCCCGCGCTGTTGCAGGCACAGCAGCAACAGCAAGAGGGCCAATTGGATGGCAGCCAGACGGTGTTCACTGTGCTGGCCGCGATCAACGCAGCCGGATACGACGCCAACCTCGATTCGAATGCCAATTCGCCGGTCCGCAAGCAGGTTCGGGACGCCATCGCTCGAAAGCATCTGGATTCGGTGGAAGCGCTCCGGAAGTTTCTGGTGGACCATCACCAGGAAGACCCGGAGGCCGAATTCAGCCAATACGTTTCTTTCGCGCTCTCCGTCCAGGGCCCTCCCGATTTCCAATTTTGGATGCCGACCCAGGAGATCCCGCCGGACGTCCGCAAGCTGGACGGGCTCAACGAACTGATCGCCAATTTCTACAAGGAAGCGGGTATCGACGATCTGTGGAAACAATCCCGCCCCGATTTGGATCGTGTGATCGCCGCCTATCACGGCGGTGTCGCCCAGGCGCTGCTGGAGGCCAATGCTTACCTGCGTAACCCCACCAGTGGTTTGCGGGGAAGCCGCTTCCAGGTCTATGTAGATTTGCTGGGAGCGCCGAATCAGATTCAGACCCGCAGTTACAAAAACAATTATTATGTTGTGGTGACGCCGTCGCCAGAGCCGCAAATCGATCAGATACGGCACGCCTACTTGCACTTCCTGTTAGATCCGCTGTCGCTGCGATATTTCGAACAATGGGGCCGCGATAAGGGCTTGGCCGACTATGCGCAGTCCGCGCCTGCCTTGGATGAGGCTTACAAGAACGACTTCATGCTGCTGGCCACCGAGTGTGTGATCAAAGCGGTGGAAAGCCGGATGGCGCGCGGCGCCAAGAAGCAGGAGTTAGTCAGTCAAGCGTTGAGCCAGGGTTTCGTGATCACGCCGGCGCTGGCCGATGGCTTGGCGGCCTATGAGAACCAGCCCGAATCGCTGCGCAACTATTTCCCGGATCTGCTGGGCCAAATCGACTTGGGGCGCGAGGACAGGCGCTTGCAAAAAGTGGATTTCGCCAAAGAGGCAACCGTTCACAAAGCCAAGGCCGCTCCGCTTCCCCCCGCACCCGTGTTGAGCGCATCGGCGAAAAGCCTGGCTGAAGCCGAGGATTCTTACGCCAGCCGAAATCTCATCGCCGCACGGGAAGGTTACCAGAAAGTGTTGCAGCTACCCGCCGAGAATCCGGTGCACGCCAGGGCATATTATGGATTGGCACGGATTGCAGCCTTGGATCACGATCCGGAGCTGGCCGAGAAGCTGTTCCAAAAAACGTTGGAGATGTCCCCGGACGACGAAACTAAGTCGTGGGCCCATTTGTACCTGGGCCGGCTGTCGGATGCGGCCGGCGAGCGCGAGCAGGCTGAGAAGCACTACCACGCGGCGCTGGCAGTCCAGGGAGTGCCCGAGCAGGTGAAAGTTGCCGCCGAGAAAGGACTCGCGCAGCCGTTTCAACGCTAGATGGCGCGTCGCGTTCCTGCGCGGCGCGGAATTCAAACCAGGAAATTCAAAACCAGAATCCAGAACTAGGAGCAATGATGAAAAGAGCATTCCGAAATATCGCGGCACTGACTTGGGCCGCCTTGGCTATCGGCTATTCGCCGCTGTGGGCGCAGAAGCCCAAATCGCAAAAGGAACAGCAAGCCATCCTGGCGGTCCAGGTGGCCAAGACCCCGGACGAGCGAATTCAGGCCATCGAAAACGTTTTGACGAACTACGCGGACACCGAATTCAAAGTGCCGCTGCTCCAGATGGCGGTCCAGTCCGAACAACAAAAGAACGACTATACCCAGATCGTGTTTTATGCGGACCGGCTGCTGAAGGTCGATCCCAAGAACGCTTTCGCTCTGGTGACGCTGGCGTCTGAAACCGCTCGGCACACGCGCGAAAACGATCTGGATAAAGACGAACAGCTCGCCAAGGTTGACAAATGGGCCAAGGATGCCATCGAAGCGGCCAAGGTAATGCCGAAAATACGCGCCGATGTTCCCGACGCGGACTGGGAGGGATTCAAGAAAGACATGGAAGCCCAAGCCTTTGAGGCGATGGGAATGGCGGATGTGGTGCGGAAAAACTACGATGGCGCGGCGAACAACTATAAAGAGGCTCTTGCCACTGGCACGACGCCGAATCCGGCGACGCTGGTTCGCTTGGCCCAGGTCTACATGACTACCGGCAAGTTGGACAACGCAACATTCACTTTGGACAAGGCCATCAATTCTCCGAACGCTCCGCCCCAAGTGAAATCCATTGCCGAGTCCATGAAGAATGACATCGCGAAACGCAAGCCCGCGGCTCCTGCCGCCGCTCCAGCAGCCGGCGCTCCTCCAGCCAATACCGCGCCGCCGGCCGAGAACAAACAGCCTTAACCGGAGCGCCCCGGCATTGAGTGTAGGTCAGGCAGTGGAACGGGAGCCGGAAGCACTGGAAGAGGCACTCGGTTATCAATTCGAAAACCGGGAATTATTGGCTCGTGCGTTCACGCACCGGTCCAGTGTCTATGAGAAGACTTCCAGCGCCGCGGCCAGCGACAACGAACAACTGGAGTTTCTGGGCGACTCGATCCTCGGATTTGTAGTGAGCGACGCTTTGGTGGCGGCCAATCCTGAGTATCCGGAAGGCCGCCTGTCTAAATTCAAAGCCCAACTGGTGAGCGCGTCGCACCTGCACAAAGTGGCCGCTCGGTTGCGATTGGGCGACTATTTACTGCTGGGACGTGGCGAAGAGATGAGCGGCGGCCGGGAGAAGAAGGCGCTGTTGGCCAACGCAGTGGAGGCACTGATCGCAGCTCTCTATTTGGATGGCGGGATGGAGCCTGCGCGGCGCTTTATCCTGCAGCATGTTATTGGAGAAGCCGAACCATCGAACGAAGCCGCGCTGGCCACCGACTACAAGAGCGCCCTTCAGGAAGTGGCGCAATCCAGGAAGCTGCCGCAGCCGCGCTACGCCATCGTGGAGGAACGCGGGCCCGAGCACGCCAAGACCTTTCTGGTGGAAGTGCGCGTGGGGCGGGACTGGGTGAGCCGGGCCGAAGGCCTGTCGAAGAAAAGCGCCGGTCAGAAAGCCGCGCAGGAAATACTGCGGCAACTGGCCGAATCCGCACCCTAGCCCGTTCTTAATGCTTGCCGGTGGGATGATCCAGCAGCCTGTCGGGTTCGCCTTTGGCTCCATTTTCGTTCAAGATAACCATGTCGACGCGACGGTTTTTTTGCCGCCCCTCCTCGGTGTCATTGTTGTCGATCGGGTCGGTGTCTGCGTAACCGGCCATGGAAAGCCGATCGCGCGCGATGCCGAAGGTGGTGAACAGTTCCAGCAACGCGATACTGCGCGCGGCTGAAAGCTCCCAATTGCTGCGAAAGCGCGAGTTATGGATAGGAACGGAGTCGGTATGGCCTTCGGCGCGCGCGGGATTGCGCACCTTGTTCATGGCGTCGGCGATCTTTTGAATGGTGGGATAAGAGTCGCGGGAGATCTCATCTTCGCCCGAAGGGAACAGGGCGGCCTGAGTGAAGCTGATGGTGAGGCCGCGCGAGGTCATGTGGAGCGACAACCGGCCGCTCTGGATCTCTTGCTGCAACGCTTGGGACAAAATCGGCAGCAGGTCCGCCAGCGTCAATCCGGCGCGATCGCCGGCGTTCAATTTGTCGCCTCCCGAGCCCGGCCGCTGGGCTATCCCCTGGCCCTTCACGTCGCCCGATCCGCCCAGCAGCATCGAAAACGCACTTTTGAATGAATCCCCTTCCAAGGCCTTCTTAATCGATTCAGAGACAGCCCGAGTTTTGGCGTTGTCGGTTTGCGCGGTGGCGAACATGACAACGAAGAATGCGAAGAGGAGCGTGATGAAGTCCGCGTAGGATACCAGCCAGCGCTCGTGATTGGGATGGGACTGCTGCTTTTTTCGCGCCATATGCTTTGCCCGTTAGCCGCCTGGGGCGACGGCCCGCTATGCCGCCGCCTCTCTGCGACCACGGCCCCCCGCGTCCTCCGCCTTGTTGGATTGACGCTGGTAAGCCTCCAGCTTGTGGCGGATTAGCTTGGGGTTCATTCCTTCAACTATTCCGACTACGCCTTCGAGCTTTAGTTCTTTCAGCGAGGTTTCGCTTTCAATGCGAGCTTTGATTTTGGTGGAGACGGGCAGCAGCACGACATTCGCCAAGCCAACGCCGTACACCGTAGCAACAAAGGCGATAGCAATTCCATGACCCACTTCCTCGATGTTGGCGAGGTTCTTCATCACCTGGATCAAACCCATTACCGCGCCGATGATTCCAATGGTGGGGGAGTAGCCGCCCGCACATTCGAACACGTGGGCCTCGGCGAGCCCCTGATTTTCGCTCAGTTCGATTTCCAGCTGCATCATGTTCCGTATCTCCTGAAGATCGGTACCATCCACGGCAAGATTGAGGGCCTTGCGGAGGAACGGGTCCTGGACCTGCATGGCCTCGTCCTCGAGCGCCACCAGCCCGCTCCGCCGTGCCGAGGCGGCATAGCCGATCAGTTCTTCGATCACCGCGTCTGGGGTTTCGATCTTGTCCAGGAATACATGGATCAGGCGGCGGGCCGCGCCGATGAGCACATTCATAGGGGTGCTCACCATGACGGCGCCGCAAGTGCCGCCCAGAACAATGATGGCCGCGGTAATCTGCGAGATGTCCTTGAGTCGCCCGCCTTCCATGATCAGGCCGCCGACAATTCCACCGAAGGCGAGAATAAGCCCCAGAAAGGTGGCGACATCCGGGCGGGTGCGGCTGGACCTGCGAGGAACGGGGCGTGATCTGGGCGTCGCAGTCAGTGGCTTGCCTTGATCCGCCATAATTAGACTCGGCTTCTCAAACTCGGTCTTCGTGCTGGGCCTTTAGTCCTCATGCACGGCCGTGAGCTCTGGTCGGTTTGCAATCAAGCGGCGAAATTCAATCACCTTTTCGACTACTTGCTCGGAGGACTCCAGGACGACGAGTTTTTGACCCGTGGTTAACGCGATCACCGTATCCGGCGTTGCCTCCACGTGCTCAATCAGGTCCGAGTTCAGAACCAACGGAACCCGATTGATGCGCGTCAGCCGGATCATGCAATCCTTCCCATAAACAGCGGCACCAAGCGGCGTCCCGCCTGGTGCGTCTATAAATTTGCTTATCGGCGAACCGGGGAGATGTATGAGCGGAGGAAGCGGGAGCGTGCGGTTTAGCTAAGAAGCTGCAGAATCTCGGTGAGTTCTTTGCGGATTGCGTCCAGCGCCGGACCAGCATCGCCGAACAGCGCCGATTGCGAGCGTGCGGGCTTTCCACCACCCAAAGCAGAAGACTTCGCTCCTATTTCCCGCGATCGCGAATCCAGGTACTTTCGAGCGCCTTCGATGGTGTAGCGCTTATCGTACAGCAGGCGCTTGATTTCGAGCACCAGCTCCACGTCCTTGCGCCGGTACAAACGATGCCCTTTACCGGACTTCTTGGGTCCTAATGAAGAGAATTCAGTCTCCCAAAAGCGGAGAACGTACGGTTTGATCCCAGCCAGACGACTGACCTCGCCAATGCGGAAATAGAGCTTATCCGGAATTTCAGGACGAAGTTCGCCGGCGAGCGGCTCGGGCATGCTTGAGACATTCTAGCAAACCCATTGAGGATTTCACGATCTTTTTTTTACACTGAATACTACGAAACATCCAACCAGGAATCGAGCGCCGAGGCTCAATCCGGCGAAGAGCGCGACAACGGGCGCCGAGAGAGACCATGACCGGCGGCCAGCCGCCAGCCACGTGATCGCGGGAGTGCATCCCGTTCGCGAAGCCCTGCGCGCGGGCCGCCAGTTCGATCGCGTGTTGATCGCGCGAGGCGCCGGCGGTCCCAGGCTGCAGGAAATCATCGATCTGGCGCGCGAGCGCTCCGTCACGCTGCGGTTTGAGCCGCGAGAAGCATTGGATCGGGCCTCCAACGGCGCGACGCATCAAGGGGTTGTGGCGTTTGGCGCCGCGCATCGTTATACGGAACTGGATCAGGTGCTGCCCCAGGCACGGTTGCTGATTGTCTTGGACGGCGTGGAGGACCCGCATAACCTCGGCGCCATCATTCGCACCGCGCAAGCGGCAGGAGCAAGCGCGGTGATCGTGCCTGATCGTCGAGCCGCCGGGTTGACGGAGACCGTGGCCAAGGCAGCCGCTGGAGCGCTGGAACATTTGCCTGTCGTTCGCGTGGGAAACGTCAACCAGACGCTTGAGGATCTAAAGAAGCGCAACTTCTGGATTTACGGTTTAGATGAACGCGGCGGCCAGCTCTATTCCGAGATTGAATACTCCCAGCCCACGGTCTTCGTTCTGGGTGGCGAGGGCCACGGTTTACATGAGCTGGTGAAAAAGCATTGCGACGTGTTGGTCCGCATTCCCATGGCGGGTGCCATCGGATCGCTCAACGTGTCGGTAGCCGCGGGCGTCGTGCTCTTTGAATGGCGGCGCAGGCATCCGGGATGAATTCCTTTTTGACAATGCGCGGTTGGATACAATGCCTCGGTCCGGGCTAATGCCTCTGTTTAGCTATTCGCTCGGCATCGAACCGCCTGTTACAATGCTCTTATAAGCTCCTGTTCCGCGGGCCCCTCATCTTAAGTTCTGCCGCGCGGCCACCGGTCTAATAACTATAGAAATGTCAGCTACTTCCGACCAATGTGAGCTCGGCTTTGGCCTCCATTTTGAGGACCTGTATTCCCGCGATGGGCTCCTGCGTCTGGATGCCGCCTTTCTTGGTCAGCTCTCAGGGTCCGACATCGGGCTGCATGTCCAGCTTCTCGATGCGCGTTCCAATCCTGGGGCCAGGACCGCCAAGGAGCAGTCTGAGCTGGTTATCGCTTTGGCGCCGCACGTCGAGGATTTTCTGGGCGACCTGTTTGGCATTGCTAAAGAAATAGAGGCGCTGCAAGCGCGGCACAACGCACTCGCCCCGTTCTTTGCTTTCAAGCGTAAGTTCATCCAAAAGCGGGCTATTAGTGGCGTTTCCAAGGAGCAGGCGGAAGCCATCGACGGCCCGGGGTTGGGTCGCGAATTGGAAGCTATTTTCGGCGAGCCCGTCACCGAGGGAAGCTTTTTCACGCGCGTTTCCGGCTGGCTGGAGTCCGAGGCGGATTACCTGGAGCCGATACAAATCGCCGCGCGTTACGCTGCGTGGGCAGCTTTGTCTGACGCAGGAAGAAAGAAGCACCACCGCGACGTTCTGTTCAAAGTGGCGCACAAGCTGGATCCACTGCATCTGGTGCCAGTGGAAACGTCGGCGGAGAGCGGCATCGCCAGATTGCGCCTTCCCGAGGAAGAATGGCGCGTTCGCGAAGGATTCCATCTGACCGATCCTGGGATGGCGCTGGCAGGCGCGCTGGATCAAGCCAATTACTGCATCAAGTGCCACAACCAGGGCAAAGATAGCTGCTCCACGGGTCTCAAGGAAAAAACCGGCGAGTTCAAGAAGACCGTGTTCGGCGTCACGTTGGCGGGCTGCCCGCTGGACGAAAAGATCTCCGAGATGAACATGGTGAAGCAGCAAGGCTACACCGTGGGAGCTCTGGCGATTGTCACCATCGACAACCCGATGGCGGCCGGAACCGGGCATCGCATCTGCAATGACTGCATGAAAGCCTGCATTTTCCAGAAGCAGGATCCGGTGGACATTCCGCAAGTGGAGACCCGGTCGCTCAAGGATGTGCTGGAACTGCCATGGGGCTTTGAAATCTATAGCCTGCTGACGCGCTGGAACCCGTTGAACTTCGTTCGCCCGCTGCCGCTCGCGCCGAGCGGGTACAAGGTGCTGGTGGTGGGGCTTGGTCCCGCCGGATTCACGCTGTCGCATTACCTGATGAACGATGGCCACACCGTGGTTGGGATCGATGGTTTGAAAATCGAGCCTCTGCCCGAGGAGATCGTGGGCGTGAATGCTTTGGGAAAGCGCTCGCAATTCCGGCCGATCCGCGATATTCGCGATCTCTATGAATCGCTGGACGACCGCGTCATGGCCGGGTTCGGCGGCGTGGCCGAATACGGGATCACCGTTCGCTGGGACAAAAATTTCCTGAAGATTATCCGCCTGCTGCTGGAGCGGAGGCGAGAGTTCGCGATGTTCGGCGGCGTACGCTTTGGCGGAGCCTTGACCATCGACAGCGCGTTTGAGATGGGCTTCGATCACGTGGCGCTCTGCGCCGGTGCGGGCCGCCCGACTGTGATTCCGATGAAGAACGGGCTGGCGCGAGGTGTGCGTCAGGCATCCGATTTCCTGATGGCGCTGCAGCTCACCGGCGCTGCCAAAACCAATTCGGTCGCGAATCTGCAGATCCGCATGCCGTTGGCGGTGATCGGCGGCGGGCTGACGGCTGTGGACACGGCCACCGAATCGCTCGCCTACTACGTGGTGCAAGTGGAGAAATTCCTGAAGCGCTACGAAACTCTGGTTGCGGAGAAGGGCGAAACCGAAGTTCGCGCCGGATGGAGCGTGGAGGAAACTCAAACCGCCGACGAATTCCTGTCGCATGCGCGCGCGATTCGGGTGGAGAGGGCGGCTGCCGCCAAGCAAGGCCGCAAACCGAACCTGATTGGCTTGCTCAACTCCTGGGGCGGCGTGACGATTGCCTATCGCCGCCGGATGATCGATTCACCCAGCTACACGTTGAATCACGAAGAAGTGTGGAAGGCGCTGGAAGAGGGTATCCGGTTCGCCGAATGCCTGACGCCCGAATCGGTTGAGGTGGATAGCTTTGGTCACGCGGCTGCCCTGCATGTGATGAGGCATACATTCGATCCCGCCACCGGCAAGATGAGCGCGACGGGCGAGCCAGTGCGGCTGCCTGCGAAATCGATCCTGGTTGCGGCGGGCACGCAGCCCAATACGGTTCTCGGCCGCGAAGATCCTGACAACGTCTTCCTGGACGGCAAGTGGTTCCAGGCCGTGGACGAGGAAGGACAGCCGGTGAAACCGGAGCGTGTGGCCAAGCCGAAGGCGTCGCGCGTGCTTACATCCATTCGCCCGGACGGCCGAGGCGTCAGCTTCTTCGGCGACCTGCATCCCTCCTATGCGGGCAACGTGGTGAAGGCCATGGCCAGCGCGAAGCAAGGCTTCCCCGTGGTGACGCACCTGCTGTCGAGGCGATCGCCCGAAGAACCTAAGCCCGAGGCGCTGGTGGCGCGTTTGAATGCCGAGTTGCGCGCAGTGGTGAAGGACGTGATTCGGCTGACTCCGAACATCGTGGAAGTGGTGGTGCAAGCGCCGATGGCCGCTCGAGCTTTTGAGCCGGGAATGTTCTACCGGCTGCAAAACTACGAGACTCTGGCGACGCGCGTGAACGGAACCGCTCTGGCGATGGAGGGACTGGCGCTGACGGGCGCTTCCGTCGACCGGGAAAAAGGCTTGCTCTCAACCATCGTTCTCGAGGTCGGCGGATCTTCGGATTTGTGTGCTTTGCTCAAGCCCGGTGAACCGGTGATCCTGATGGGGCCGACCGGTACGCCCACCGAAACGCCCTCGCGCGAGACCGTGTTGCTGGTGGGCGGCGGCCTGGGTAATGCCGTATTGTTCTCCATCGGCCAGCAACTGCGCGCCAGCGGATCGCGCACCATTTATTTCGCCGGCTACAAGAAAATGATCGACCGTTACAAGGTGGAAGAGATCGAAAAGGCCGCCGACGTCGTGGTGTGGTGCTGCGACGAGGCGCCCGGGTTCACGCCCGATCGAGTGCAGGACAAGGCGTTCGTCGGAAACATCGTGGATGCCATGGCAGCTTACGCCCGAGGCGATCTTGCGGAGCCGGAAATTCCGCTCGATACTCCGATGAATGCCGAGCCGGAGATTCCGCTGAGTTCGGTGGACCGCCTGGTTGTCATCGGCTCCGATGCGATGATGCACGCGGTACAGAGGGCGCGCTATGCCGTGTTGGCGCCCTATCTTAAACACGGCCACAAAGCCATCGCGAGTATTAATTCTCCGATGCAGTGCATGATGAAGGAAATCTGCGCGCAGTGCTTGCAGCAGCATAAGGATCCGATCACTGGCGAAGAGACCGTGGTGTTCTCCTGCTTCAATCAGGACCAGCAGATGGATCACGTCGACTTCGCCAGCCTTCGCACGCGACTCTCGCAGAATGGCGTGCAGGAAAAGGTGACCAAGCAGTGGATTGATCGCTGCCTGCGCCAGATTGGCGCGCGGGAAGAGCTGGTCACGCACTAGCACTGGCGCCAAGAAGTGCGATTATAGGTAGACTCATGGGAGAGCCGTCCTATCCAACGCTGGAACTCAGCCGGCGCATTGGAGTGCAATGGCCCAATATCGAAGCGGCCCGTAAGTTTTCTCGTGAAACGCTTGCCCTTTTGAAGCGCGCGCTTGCGGACTCGGACTCGGACGATACGAGTGTTGTCGTTTTGGGTTCACTAGGCCGAGAAGAATTCACGTCTGGTAGTGACATTGACTGGAACCTGTTAGTGGATGGAATTGCTGATCCGAATCATCACGCACTATTTCTCGACGCACAGAAGAAGATTAAGGAAGTGGCAACGAAGAGCGTGGGACGGGAGGGTACGTTCGACGCGTTTGTTTCTAGTCACGACCTGATCCACAGAATAGGTGGGGAGGATGATACTAACAGGAACCTCACACGTAGATTGCTCCTGCTTTTGGACGTGTCGTCAAAAACATACTGAAGAGGTATCTTCTCGAGGATCTAAGCTTCTGGCGAGGCACAACTGTCCACAGCCATCACATTCCACACTTCTTACTAAACGACATAGCCCGATTCTGGCGCACTATGACCGTCGACTTTGCCTACAAGCTCCGTACTCGATCCGGTCAGGGGTGGGCCATAAGAAATATTAAGCTGCGAATGTCACGCAAGCTCCTCTACATCTCGGGACTTGTGGCATGCTTTCGCTGTCATCTGATCTTCCCAGAGGAAGGACGCGAGTCCGTTTTTGGTGACGAAGACTTGCGCCTCGAAGTCGTTAACGTTGTTGATGCAATCTTTTCCGATAAGCCCCTTGATATCATCGCGACGTTCGGAATCGAGCACACACATTTGTACGCCACGCTGTCACAGCTCTTCGGTGCCTATGATGAGTTCCTTGGCATTTTGAGGGACGATGGCCTTCGGAAACATTTGGAAACCCTTGCCGAGGGCTCCGGCGATCACGATCCTCTTTATCGACAGGCTCGAACAATGAGCCACCGTTTCAGGGATTCAATTCTTGAGATGCTCTTCGATGAACAGTCAGAACTAGGTTTGCTGACGCGTCTTTATGGAGTTGTCTGATGCAGCCACTTGGCTTTTCGACTGGAGCGCTAGCTCTCTCAGATTTCAGGCAAGCTTTGTTTATGCTCCGGGATCAGCCTGTTAACGTAGTTGAGCTTTCGGCGATTCGTAAGCATGAACTCCTCCCGCTGCTAGAGGCGCTAGACGATCTCGATCTTTCCAGGTTCAGCTACGTCTCCATTCATGCCCCGAGCGAGTTCTCGCCCCAGGATGAGGCATGGATCTTTCAAGAGCTCTATGAGGCTCGACATCGTGCGTGGCCTATCATTGTTCATCCGGATACTCTACACGACTTTTCGCTTTGGAGGCTGCTAGGTGACCTGCTATGCGTTGAGAACATGGACAAACGCAAGCCAATTGGCCGAACCGTTCGGGAGTTAGAGTATCTGTTTAGCGAGTTCCCTCAGGCGTCGTTCTGCTTCGACATCGGTCATGCCCGTCAGGTGGATACGTCTATGACCGAGGCGTACCAAATGCTTAAACGCTTCGGTTCCCGCCTTCGCCAAGTTCATATTAGCGAAGTGAACACACAGAACAAGCACGACCGGCTCTCTTTCGTTAGCATCCTGGGATTCCAGGAAGTAACCCACCTGATTCCGCCGTCCACCCCGGTGATTATTGAGTCGGTCGTGGCCGAGGATCAGATCGGTGCTGAGATTTGTCGCGTTCAAAGCGCACTGCATGCACCTATGGCGCAGCCAAGGTCGACCGTAAAGGCTAGCTAAGCTAATGCTCAACGCGCGTGGCTGGCTGTTTGTAGCTTTGGGCGCGTTCACGGTCTTCCTGGGCTGGGTTTGGTTCCGAAGCAAACAGCGCGCGCCCGGCATTCCATCCATCTTCGAGCTTTTCCTCGGGATGATCACCAATTTTTTTGATACGCTCGGGATCGGCTCGTTCGCGCCCACCACCAGCATTTTCAAATTCCGTCACATGGTGCCGGATGAAAAGATCCCTGGCACGCTCAATGTCGGCCATGCGCTGCCCACGCTGCTGGAGGCATTTCTGTTCATCGCCATCGTGAATGTCGACACCCTGACGTTGGTCCTGTTAATGGCGGCCGCTGTCTGCGGAGCTTGGTTCGGCGCGGGGATCGTAGCAAGCTGGCCTCGCCGCTGGGTGCAGATCGGAATGGGTATCGCGCTGGTGGCGGCGGCATGCTTCTTTTTGATGCAGAACCTGAATCTGTTCCCGGCGGGTGGAAATGCGTTGATCCTTGACCACTGGCGGTTGTGGGCGGGGGTGATTGGCAGTCTGATGCTAGGCGCTCTGATGACCTTGGGCATCGGGCTCTACGCGCCGTGCATGATCCTGGTGAGCCTGCTCGGAATGGACCCCAAGGCCGCCTTTCCGATCATGATGGGATCGTGCGCCTTTCTGATGCCGGTGGCGAGCGCCCGATTTATCCAGGCGGGTAGCTATAGTCCAAGAGTCGCCCTCGGCTTGGGATTAGGGGGGCTTCCCGGCGTCTTGATTGCCGCCTTGATCTTCAAGAACCTCCCGGTTACCGCCGTGCGATGGCTAGTGGTGCTGGTTGTGATCTACGCGGCCTTTACAATGCTTCGTTCCGCCGGTACCGCCAAAGCCAAGCTATACTGAATACAGACGGTCCTTGGGCCCTTATTTATGACTAGGCGTATAAAGTTTTTTGTTGCATCCACCTCCACTTGCCTCGTTTTTGTGCTGTTGTTTGGCGCCATGCGCGGCAAGAGCGCTTCCCCCGAAGATACTTATCGGCACCTTGCCGTTTATACCGAAGTGCTCTCGCGAATCAAGAGCGATTACGTGGAAGAGCCCGACATGAAGAGCGTCACGCTGGGCGCGCTGAATGGGCTGCTCGAGTCGATCGACCCGTACGCCAGCTACTTGAACGCCGATCAGTATAAACAATGGCTCAAGAGCAAGGATCAGCATAAGGCCGCTGTCGGCCTGATCCTTTCGAAGAAGTTCGGATATGTGGGTATCGTGGATTCGATTCCGGGATCGCCCGCCGCCAAAGCCGGGCTCACCACAACCGATGTTCTCGAAACCATCAATGGCGTCGCAACGCGCGACATGCCGCTGGCGTTCGCGCAGCTATTGCTGGAAGGCGATCCGGGCAGTACCGTCGAGTTGGGCGTGCTCCGTTTCCGTAAGCCCGAGCCGCAGAAGCTGACTCTGACGCGCGCCATGATCGAATATCCGGCGGTGACCGCGAAAATGCTTCCCGATCAGGTGGGCTTGATCCAGGCTGCGAGTCTGGACGGCAACCGCGTGAAAGACATTGCCACGCAAGTGGAAGACCTGCAGAAACAGGGCGCCAAGGAATTGATTCTGGACCTGCGCCATTGCTCCACCGGTGGTCCTGAAGCGGGCGAGCAGCTTGCGAACGTGTTTCTGGACAAGGGACTCATCACTTACAGCGAAGGCCAGAAAGTGGAACGCCACGACGTGAATGCGGACCCGGCCAACGATCGCACCCACCTTCCGTTGGCGGTAATCGTGGACCGCGGCACAGCCGATGGAGCTGAGATCGCGGCGGCGGCCTTGATGGACGACAAGCGCGCCGAGGTGGTAGGCGAGCGGACGTATGGCGACGCCTCCATCCGCAAGCCGATCACGATGGATGACGGATCGGCCGTGATTCTCTCGGTGGCGAAGTATTATTCGCCGTCCGGCAAAGCTATCCAGGATACGGGTGTCACGCCTTCGGTTCCGGTGCAGGAGACTGAGCCAGTGACCGTGGACGATGACGGCAACCCGCAGGCAGTAGAACCCCCGCAACAGCCCTCTGGCGAAGACATTTTGCTCAAGAAGGCGGTGGAAGTGGTCACCAAGGGGAAGAGCGATGTGGTTTCCAATGGCCAGGGCGATGCCAAGTCGCAGGACCATCTTCCGATCCTGACGCCGCTGAACGTTCCCACGCCATCGAACGCACCTCCGCAATAGAGTTCGACAGTTGCCCATTTACGAATACAAATGCGAAGGCTGCGGCGAAACCTTCGAGGTGATCCAGAAGTTTGCCGACGAGCCGGTGACCGTTCACGAAAAGTGCGGTGGACACGTGCATCGTCTCATGTCCGCGCCCTCTTTCCAGTTCAAAGGCTCGGGCTGGTATGTGACGGACTACGCCAAGGGCAGCGGTAGCGGGCCAGCCAAGCCGGACTCCCATAAGGAAGACTCAGGGAAGTCCGAATCCAAGGGCGAGAAGTCTGAGTCCTGGAAGTCCGAGTCGGGCAAATCGGACGGTTCCAGTAAAACGGAGTCGTCGGGCAAGAGCTCAGGCGATACGGGTACCAAGCCCGAAAGTAAGAGCGACTCCAAGCCGGCGTCGAGCAGCAGTTCCAAAAACGACTAAGCTCTGCTGTTAGCTCTTGTGCACCGGATCGATCCATCGCGAGGCTGATGGCGGTTCCGGACTCTGGATATCGAGATTCACCACAATCGGATCCTGCCCGCTGCGAACAACCACAGCTTCCACCGGATTGTTTGGATCGGCGTTGATTTCCTGATGCGGAAGGTACGGGGGGACGAATACGAAATCGCCCGGCCCCGCTTCATCGGCGAATTCCAGATGTTCGCCCCAGCGGAATCGCGCGCGACCCTTGATGATATAGAGGACCGTCTCCAAATCGCCGTGATGATGCGCGCCGGTCTTGGCATCGGGCTGGATGGACACCGTCCCGGCCCAAATCTTCGTGGCACCCGTGCGGGCGTGATCGATGGCCGCGGCCCGTGTCATGCCCGAAGTCTGCGGCGTATTAGTATCCAGCTCGTGCGCGCGTATGATTTTGACGGCACTCATGATGATCCTTAGGAAAGTACGGGAGCCAGCCGGGCCGTAGCCAGCCGGGCTTCCGCCAACGCTCTCCGCTGCTTCAAAAGATCCGCGATGGCGCGAGATTCCTCGGCAAGCTCGCGGAATTGATCCGGGAATAGCGACTGGGCGCCATCCGACAGCGCGCGGTCGGGGTTCGGGTGCACTTCGACAATCAGCCCGGAAGCACCCGCGGCCACCGCGGCCAGAGCCATGGGATGAACCTTGTCGCGCTTGCCGGTGCCGTGGCTCGGATCGACGATGATGGGCAAGTGGCTCAAGCGCTGAACCGCCGGAACAACGCTCAGGTCCAGCGTGTTGCGGGTGTGATCGGCAAAAGTTCGAACGCCGCGCTCGCACAGGATTACCTGATAATTGCCTTCAGACAGTATGTACTCAGCGGCCATCAGGAATTCTTCGAGCGTGGACGACATGCCGCGCTTGAGCAGCACGGGTTTGCGCGCACGGCCGGCGCGGCGCAGCAGCGAAAAGTTCTGCATGTTGCGCGCACCGATCTGGAGGCAATCGGCATACTCTTCCACCAGATCGAACGTTTCCACATCAATGGCTTCGGTCACGATGCCGAGCCCGGTCTCCGCGCGGGCGTCGGCCAAATATCGAAGACCTTCTTCACCCAGTCCCTGGAAAGCATAAGGCGACGTTCGCGGTTTGTAAGCGCCACCGCGCAAGAGCTGGGCGCCCGCGGCTTTCACGGCGCGTGCCGCTTCCAGGATCTGCTCCCGGCTCTCCACCGAACAAGGCCCCGCGCACATCGCTAGTTCCGGCCCTCCAACCAGCACCCCAGCGACATCGACAACCGTATTGTCGGGCTTCACTTCGCGGCTCACCAGTTTGTAGGGCTTTGAAACTGGAATGGCTTCGGCCACTCCCGCCAGGCTTTCGAACTCCTCTGCGGGAACGGGGCCGTGGTTGCCCGTGATGCCGACAGCGGTTCGCTCGGCGCCGGGCATGACGTGGGCGCGGAAGCCGAGGCTCTGAATTCTGGCGCAAACCTGAGTGATGTCCTGCTCGGTGGCCTGCGCACGCATGACGATCAGCACCAGGAATCCTCCTGGCCCCAGTGTAACGTGTCGTGTGTCATTGGTCAGTTGGTCAGAATGTAAAGCGGAGTTGCAGTTCCAGACGCCGGTTGTCGCCATTCTCGGAAAAGCCTTCTCCATTGAGCGTCCCGGCCGTTTGATTCGCCTGTCCGAACAAAGGCGAGGTGATATCGCCAACGATGGGTCCTGGATTGGTGTGGTTCAAGACATTGCGCGCAGCCATCGAAATACTGAAGTTGTAGCGATGGCTGGTGGAGGGCGCGGCAATGATCGATCCCAAACCTCGGCCGGTCGCTAGGTTTGGATTTGCCGCTCCTCCCGTTTGAATTTGCTGACCGCCGGATGCCTTCTGCGATCCACCGCGCTCCCCGCCAAAACCGAATGTTTTGGAGATGCGCAGATTCACGGAAATCTGCCCCGGACCTCGGCCGTAGTTCCTCGGCACGAGTTTCTCATCGGGTGTGGGATTGGGATCGAGCAGGCCATAAGACGTCAGGATCACGCCCGGCTTATTGGGGTCGGTAGCGAAGCCGGGGCGGGCATTGAACAACGTTGTGCCGTAGAGATCCGTTCCAGTGGTGATATCGAACGGGACACCGGACTGGATAACAACGAAGGGGTTCAGCCGGATATTCCAACGGCTGTTGATGGATCCGCCGATAGTGGCACGATTGCGCACATCCGTCGCTGCAGGACCATACTGGCCGGTGAAGTTGTAAGGATTCGGCGGCGACGTGCCGAGGCCGTCCGTATTGCTCATCGCGCGATTGAGCACGTAGAAGCCGAACAATGAGAACGCGGGATTCACGCGGGCATTTACGTTCACCACGAACTGGTTCTGATTGTAAAGGCCTGCCGACTCCATCAAGAACACCGGGTCTGGCTGGCCGAGCGGGAACGCTTCGCTGCCTGGCAGTGGCGCATTAATATCGTTCGTGAGCAACTGATGCAAGCCATGGGAGTTCGTGTAGGTGACCGCGAGCGTCGTGTTCCAGGGCAATTGGCGCTCCACTGTCGCCGACGATTGGACAATGTAGGGTGCGCGCAAACTAGAGCTCAACTCTTCAATCGCTTGCGGCGCGGCTTGCAGTCCCTCCAGCGACGGTATGGTAGGGAAGAAATCGGGAGCAGTAATGACGTACTGCTGTTGCAGCAACCCGTTGTACCGGCGAGCAGTAATGATATTCGTCAGCGCAAAGCGATCATAGAAGATTCCGAAGCCGGCGCGTAATACGGTTTTGGGACGCGGGTTCTTGGCGTTGCCTCCAGGCGCCCACGCGACAGCCAGCCGGGGAGCGAAGTCGCGCCAGTCATGAATATTCGTCTGCGTTTCATAACGCAGGCCAAGACTGAGAGTGATATTGGGTCTCACCCGCCAGTCGTCACCAACGAACGCTCCCAGATCCGCTTGATGAACCGTCAGTCTGGGCTGGCCCGCGTTCAAGGTGAACTGGGCGGGACCGCTGCCGGGGACGC
This sequence comes from Bryobacteraceae bacterium, assembly GCA_049518655.1. GTDB lineage: Bacteria > Acidobacteriota > Terriglobia > Bryobacterales > Bryobacteraceae > Palsa-89. The sequence continues at coordinate 39,886 of JBEKRO010000040.1, forward strand.
CGAGCAGAGTTTGACGATAGCTCTCAATCGAACTGAAGATGAACGTCCCGTTGAAGTCGTTGGGCGAGACGTTGTTTTCCAGATAGCCGCGCAAGCGCACGCCGTATTTCCAGATGTGCGCGCCCTTCACCGTCGTCGTATAGTTCTGAAGCTCGAAAGTATTCTGCGTGTCGTACGACCGGCCGAGTTGGGAGCCACCGTCGTTGAACGATCCGATCACTTCAATCTCTGGAGCATCGCTTTTCGCCAGCCGATGGCTTGCGCTGCGGAAATATTGGAAGCGCGTCTCATTGATGCTGCTGCCGAGAACGGCGGTTTCGGTGATCTGGACGGTTTGATTCAAATAGCCATAGTCATAGCCACGCGAGGGCAAGTCGAAAGTACCGATACCGGCGCCATCGATGTCGGATTGAGTGATCGAATAGCGGGTTTGCAGCGTGTTGTTATCGTTCAATCGATAGTCGATGCGAGGGCTGGCGCGAGTAAGAACTTGCGGGACTGTGTAGATGCTGAAGTAAGGTTGGATGGCCAGCGTCTGAGGATTCAGCGTGACGGCGTTGACGATAGCGCCGTTATCCACCATGTTCCGTTGGCCGTCGAAGGTAAAAGACGCGCGTTGGTTGATGGGGCCGCCAGCGTTGCCTTCGAATTCGTTGAGCAACAGCGGAGCTTTCTGCGCCGAGTACGGATTGCGGGAGTTCCAAATATCGTTCGCGTAATTGTAATCCAGCGTGCCGCGGTAACGATCGGCGCCGGGCTTGGTGAAAATTTCAATGCGGCCATAACCAAGCCGGTCGTACTCGGGCGCAAAAGGATTCTGATTGATGCGAATCTCGCGAATAGAATCTTTGGGCGGGATTTCACCACCGCTGAAACCATCGACATAAATCACTCCGCCGCCGGGCCCCGCGGAAGGGCCAGCCAGGGCTTGCAGGTCCGACGCAAGATCGTCCGGGTCGTCGGAAAGCGCCTGTAGATCGTCGCCGCGCAGCACCAGAGCGCCCGCGTTGTTGGAGGGATCAACGGTGACCGTTGGCCCCGTATTGTCTTGAACGACGACATGCTGCGTGGTTGTAACCACGTCCAACTGAAGATTCAGCGTTTGGACGCCCGATCGGAGCGAAATGGCGGTGCTCCGCGGAGTGATGAGATCGGGCGCTGAACCCGATACCGTATAGTCGCCCGGTGCAAGGCCGGTAAAGGAATAAGCTGCGTTGCCGTCTGCCGTGGTGGATTGAACATGATCGCCTGGTCCAGTCACGGTGATTTTGGCGCCCGGAACTAAGGCTCCGGCTTGGTCGGTCACCTGACCGCGCAGTGTAGCCGTTTGCGCCAGCGCGTTCGAGGCAAACGCCAGCAGCAGGATCGAGGTCAGGCATTTCACGAGGCTTCTCGTGCTTCAGCCTAGTGGAAACTGCTGAAGATTGCCTGAAGAGACGTTAGCCTAACAAGCCGCGGAATTTCGGGCTTTCATAACCAGGGAAGACGGATTTTAAGTTGGAGTTGCCTAGGTGCCGGGATACCAGTTCACTCAGGACGTCGCGAAAATCGGTGGTAAGCGCCAAGTCACGGCCGTCGTAGAGCTGTTCTTCCTGAAGTCCCGGCCAATCGCCATAAACCTTGCCGCCGCGCACGTCGCCGCCCAGCACGAACATGACATTCGCGTGGCCGTGGTCGGTACCACGATCGCCATTCTCTTTGACGGTGCGGCCGAACTCCGACATAGTGACCAGCGTGACGTCCTGCATGCGATCGCCCAGGTCCTGGTAAAAGGCAGCGAGGGCCTGGCCGAACTGCGCCAGATTGTTGGCGAGTTGGCCGTTGGTAGGCTGGCCGCCTGTTTCGTTGACGTGCGTATCCCAGCCGCCGATGTCGGCAAATGCTACTTCCACACCCACGTTGGCCTTGATCAATTGCGCGATCTGCTGCAAGCTCTTGCCGAAGCCGCCGTTGCCATAGTTCGCGCCGCTGGCCGGCACATAGGTCTGCTTCTGGATCGACTGCATGATCTTGACGGCGTTGAACGTCTCTTTGCCGGTGCCATGCAGCATCGTGTCCAGCGAGTTTTCATACATGCTTTCAAACGATGCCGCGCCGCGTGTGTCGTGCACCTGAAAATCGTTCAAGTTGCGCACTGCAACGGCGTCGTTGTGCCCGCGCAAGCTGCGTGCCAAGGTATCGCCCAGGCTGACCGCACGTAAGGGAGACGCAGGGCCCGTAAGCAGCGGAAGCGCTCGATTCAACCAGCCGTCGGTGGCGCCTTTATAGCCAGGCGTCCCGGATTCCATATAATCCTGCGCGTCGAAATGCGAACGCGTGGGGTCGGGAGAGCCGACGGCGTCGACAATCGCCAGATGCCGGGCGTCGAACATCGGCTTGAGAGGCGCGAGAGCGGGGTGAAGTCCGAAGAATCCATCCAGATCGACAGCCGAATTCGGCGTGCCGTCCGGCTTCGGAATCGCGATCAATGGCCGCAGATCGTAATAGCGCTGCTCTCCAAACGGAACCACCATGTTCAAGCCGTCCACCGCCCCACGCTGGAAGATCGCCACCAGGATCTTCTTACGGCCTTCGGCGGCATCGGACGCATAGAGCGAACGGGACAGCCACACCGGCATGGAGCCCACGCCGAACATCGCAAGCGCGGAGCCTTTCAAAAAAACACGTCTAGACGGCATCATGCACTACCTCTTTTGGAAATCCGGCGATCCGATTACGAGCGCGGCAACCAGCGCCGCATTCTTCTGCTTGTCTTCCAAAGCTTTATCGATGGCCTCGCGAGTCTGCGGCGACATCGCGCGAAACATGAGCGCCTTTGCCACCTCGCCGGGGTCGTCACCAAAGCGCGACACATCCACTTTTACGCTCTCCACGTGGTTTTGCGCCAGTTGCAGCGCGAAGTTCATGCGCCCCAGCAACGAGGCGGAATTGATCCACTCTGAGTTTAAGTTCGAATAACCCGTGGGCTCCAACTTGCGATAGAGAGGCTCACCGAGCGTGCCCACTTGGTTCGCAAGCGCCCATCCATCAATCACATTCGCGTTCAATGCACGCGCCGAACTGGCCACCATCTCGAACGGCGATTTCACTTTGGCTCGATAGGCGCCTTCGGACCAGAATTCCTTCGAATTCAGCATGGTCTTCATCACTTCGCGAATGCTGCCGCTGGTGGAGAGGAAGGTCTGCGCCATTTTGTTCACCAGCGACTCCGGCGGATTGTCGGCCACGAAGCGCTGGGCCAGTTCTTGGGAAATGAAATGAGCTGTGGAAGGATGCCGCGCCAGAATATCCAGTACCTGCTCGCCGTCTTCCATGCCTCCACCGGCTGCGATCACGTGGCCCAGGACCATTTTCTCGCCCTTGTCGTGGAGCTTGTCGTTATAAAAGAAGCCGCCGCCTTTGCGCGGCTCCTGGATGCCCCAACCGGTGAAGCAGCGCGCCACTTCGGTGACATCTTTTTGCGTATAGCCGCCGTTCACGCCCAGGGTGTGCAGTTCCATCAGCTCGCGGCCGTAGTTCTCGTTCAAGCCGCGCTTTATCTTCCGCTTCTTGTCGTTGGCGTCCAGGTCCGGCCGCACGGATTCGGAATTGTCCAGAAAGAAGAGCATCGCTGGACTTTTCGCGGTGGCTTCCAGCAGATCGCGGAACTGGCCGAGCACATGCGGCCGAATCGCCTCGCGTTCGTACTGCGGGATCAGGAAGCGATCGGCGCCCTTGTCGTAGAACACATTGAAGTGGTTAAACCAGAAGTCGTCCAGCTCTTCGGCCAGCTGGCGCGTGCTCTCGATGGCGCGCAGCATCTTGGAATCGACCAGATCGTAATTCACCACCTGCTGCGGACCGTTGAGCAGAAATATCTCGCGGCGGACGGTACTAGAAGCGGGACCGAAGACTTGCAGGCGCTGCCGCTGTGTCATCGCGATCAGCATTTCCTCGATTCTGTCCTGCGGCATGGATTCCAGCAGCTCGCGCTTTTTCTCGCCATTGTTGCCGCGCACGGTTTCCAGTTCCGCCGGAGTGAGTACCTCCTCCAGAGGACGCATCGGTTTCAGGTCTTCCTTGGCGTCGGGCGGTAGGGGCGCGTTCGATGCCTGCGCGATTCTAGTTTTATAGCGCACCAACATCCGCTCCACGCTGGCGCGCAGCAGCAGATCGTCGGGCAACGGCTGCTTGCCTTGCGCGATAGCCCTGATCATTTGCGGCGGCGGATAGTGCTGCACCGCTTGGAGAGGCGTCATGCGCAGCGACTCCAGTGCCTGGAGCCGCGCTTCCAGCACCGGATTCTCGTTCATGCGGTCGGGATGAAGCTGCTGGTCCAGCCATTTCTTGAGACCGATTTTCTTCACGCGGTCGACGTCGCCAGGACGGGGCCCAAACGTCAGGCGATCCAGCGCGTGGATGATCTGATCGTCTTTGGAGAGCTTCTTTCGGAACAGCTTCTCATCGTTTGCCGGTTTCGGTTTCTTGGGTTTGGCGAAGGAAGGAAGGACCAGAAGGAGACCGCAAAGGGTGGGGGCCAGAAAGGTACTGCTAATTTTCATGAGCCTACAAACCATTAAACGTCATTCCGGCTCAGAAGTTTACGACGAAAGTACACTTACCTATTGACAGTGTACTATATAACTAATACACTATGAGTTGCCTGCGGCCCGTAAATCCGATCGACGCATCCAGTTCAACCTGGATCAACGCACTGGCGTTCCCGCCTACCGCCAAATCATCGATCAAGTGTTGGGAGGCATCTCGGCCGGTACGCTGCGCCCCGGCGATCAGCTCCCTACCGTGCGCCAACTGGCCGTCGACTTGGCAATCAATCCGAATACCGTGGTCCGCGCGTATCGGGAGCTCGAAATCCGCGAGGTGCTCTCTACGCAGCAAGGCACGGGTACGTTCCTAACCGACAAGAAGCCAGCTGCGGACGGGTTGGAACGCCAGCGGCGCGTCGGCCAGCTCTGTGGCGAACTCCTGGCTCGGGCCGGCGCTGAAGGTATCGAGTTAGCCGACATAGTCAGCTATTTGAACGACCTGCAATCCGAGAGGAGAACCTGAACCATGCTGCCGTTAACACTCGTTCGCCCGTTCCGTTCCTCAGCCTCGCCGTCGAGGCTCCAAATAAGCGCCGTGGGTACGGCCGTGTTCCTGGTTTGCCTGGCCCTGGGCCTGGCTTTCAGCGCGCGCTACAGCACTCCAGCGCCTACGGTGGCCGGTCTGGTAGTCGGCCTCTATTTCCTGTTCGCCATCCGCGTGGCCGAGCAGTGGGAGCGTGCGGCGGTGCTCCGATTGGGCCGCTATATCGGGCTGCGCGGTCCGGGAATCTTCATCATCGTTCCCGTGATCGACAGAATCAGCCTCTATGTGGACCAGCGCGTTCGCGTGGTGGAGGTGAAGGCCGAATCTGCTCTCACCCGCGACACCGTGCCGGTGAATGTAGACGCCATTGTGTTCTGGATGGTGTGGAACGCCGAGAAATCGATCCTGGAGGTGGTCAATTTCAGCGACGCCATCATGATGAGCGCGCAAACGGCGCTGCGCGAATCCATCGGACGGCACGATCTGTCGCAAATGATCACCGAACGTGAGACGCTGGGCCGCGAGTTGCAGCGCATCCTGGACGAAAAGACCAACCCGTGGGGCATCACCGTGCAATCGGTGGAGATCCGCGACGTCCACATCCCACAGGCCTTGGAAGATGCGATGTCGCGGCAGGCACAGGCCGAGCGGGAACGGCAGGCCCGCATCATCCTGGGCACCGCCGAGACGGACATTTCCGCGAAATTCGCCGAAGCCTCAAAAGTCTACATCAATAATCCCGTGGCGCTGCACTTGCGCGCCATGAATATGCTGTACGAAGCGATTACGGAAAAGGGTTCGATGGTGATTGTTCCTTCCAGCGCCGTGGAGACCATGGGCCTGGGCGGATTGCTCGGCACCGCGTCGCTTTCCAGCCAGAAGCAGTAGTGCTTTTGTACCGTGGCCCTTTCTTATAATGAAACATGTCCTCCAGCGCTCCGGCTATCGCAACGCCGGAAGAGATCGGCAAGTACGAGCCCGTCATCGGGTTGGAGGTGCACGTTCAGCTCAATACGCGCACCAAGATTTTCTGCGGCTGCCCAACGGGCTTTGGCGCGCCGCCGAATACGAACGTGTGTCCGGTGTGCCTGGGACTGCCGGGCGCCTTGCCGGTGCTGAACCGCCGCGTGGTGGAAATGGCGGTTCAAGCTGCGCTCGCGACGCACTGCAAGGTGAATCCGTTCTCGCGATTCGCGCGCAAGAATTATTTCTATCCCGATCTGCCCAAGGGCTATCAGATCTCGCAATACGATCAGCCACTGGCAGCGCACGGCTGGGTGGATGCGGCCGTGGACGGAGCGAAGAAGCGCGTTGGCATCACCCGCATTCATCTGGAAGACGACGCGGGCAAGAGCATCCACGACGGATTCAAGGATTCCGACCGTTATACCTACGTCGATTTGAATCGCAGCGGCACGCCGCTGATTGAGATCGTCACCGATCCGGACATCCGGTCGTCCGATGAAGCGTATGCGTTCCTGACCGAGCTGAAACAGATTCTGCAATACGTGGCCGTGTCGGAGTGCGATATGGAAAAGGGCCAACTGCGCTGCGATGCGAACGTTTCCGTGCGCCTGAAGGGCGTAGAGACGCTCGGCACCAAGGCCGAGGTGAAGAACCTCAATTCATTCCGGTTCGCCAAGATGGCGTTGGATTATGAGATCGCGCGCCAAGTGGGGGTGCTCGAAGGAGGCGGCCGGGTAGAGCAGGAATCGCGGCTCTATAATGCCGCGACCGGTGAGACCGCGAGTATGCGCAGCAAGGAGCACGCGCACGATTATCGATATTTTCCCGAGCCGGATCTGGTTCCGTTGCGCGTGAGCGCGGCTTGGCTGGAGCAAGTCCGGGCTACGGTGCCGGAATTGCCCGCGGAAAAACGCCACCGGTTCATTGAAAGCTACGGATTGCGCGAGTACGACGCCCAGGTGCTCACCGCGTCGCGCGAGATCGGTGAATACTTCGAGAAGGCCGCGAAAGCGTCGGGCGATCCACGCATGGCGGCCAATTGGGTGACGGGCGATTTGCTGGGCGCGCTAAAAGGCCGCGAGATCACGGAGTCACCGGTGTCGCCCGAGCAATTGGGCGAACTGGTGGCATTCATCGCGAAGGGCGAGATCAGCGGCAAAATGGCCAAGGAGATTTTCGCCAAGATGTTCGATACCGGCGAATCGGCCGCGGCGATTATCGATCGCGAAGGGCTGCGCCAGATCAGCGATACGGGCGCGCTGGAAAAGATCGTGGACGAAGTAATCGCCGCGAGTCCCAAACAAGTGGAGCAGTACAAATCAGGAAAGACCGGCGTGATCGGCTATCTGGTGGGCCAAGTGATGAAGCTGAGCAAAGGGCAAGCGAACCCGGCGGCGGTGAATGAGCTGCTGAAGGCGAAGCTGGGAGAGCTTTCTAACGAATGAGACGCTGAAAGATCAAAGCTTGTACATCGCGCCTGCTATCGATCACAGCCACAACGTCAATGAACTCAGTTCGAATCGCATAGATCAGACGATACGCAGATACAACCACCTGCCTGTAGTCGGCGATGCCCTTTTCCAGAAGCTCCGGTACGGCTTTCCCTTGGCGCGGATTGCGGCGAAGACGGGAAGCTTCGGTTAGAAAGCTTCTGCCAAGCTTGCGGGCGGCCTCGGGCCGATCCTGCTTGATGAAATCAACGATCTCGATGACGTCCAGCGACGCGGCCTGGGCCCATCGAACCGGCAGACGCTTCAATCACCCAGCCTCTTTCGTAGTTCCGCTTCCATTTGCGATTGCGAAAGCCATTTCCCTTTTCTCAGGTCTTCCTCGGATTGGGCAATCAGCTTTAACAACATGAGGGCATCCTGGGTTCGTTCATAAGTTTCGATATCCACGACGACTGCCCGAGGCTCGCCGTTCTGCGTGATCACGACCGGGCTGCGCCTCTTGTTCACATCCGCGACGAGTTCTGCGGAGTGCGTTTTCATGTAGGTGATAGGTTTAACATCCGAGGCGCGCATAGTACCTATTTTAGTACCATATTCGGCCCGCCGTCAGTGAGCTAGCCAGCGATGGTAGATCAAGTCCAGCAGAAGAATGAGCGATCCGAGACACATGATGATCTGCGGCAGCCTAGAGTGATCGTCAACTTTCGGCCGACGTCGAAGGAAGAAGTAATTAAATACCAGAAGGGCCATTAGTTAGACAGATGGACGCCCACAACCGCACGGGAGTGTTCGGTGGCACGATAAATGCCGAGACGGCAAATCCGATTAAGAGCGAAATATTGATCAACAATACTCGTCGCCAAGTCTTGAGATCAGCCCATTTCATAGCCCTTAGATCACTACCGCTGGTTCGCTTTCAGAACCTTCTTCCGCAGCCGGATCGATTGCGGCGTCACTTCCACGAACTCGTCGTCGCGGATGAACTCGATCGCTTGCTCCAGGTTCAGAAGACGCGGCGGAACCAGGCGAATGGCTTCGTCGGCGGTGGAGGCGCGCATGTTGGTCAGCTTCTTTTCCTTGACGATGTTCACGTTCAAGTCGGCGTCGCGCGCGTTTTCGCCGACGATCATGCCCTCGTAAACCTCGGTGCCGGGGCTAACGAAAATCTCGCCGCGCTCCTGCAGATTGAAAATCGCATTGCCGGTTGTCTTACCGGAACGGTCAGCCACCAGCGACCCGGTGGGCCGCGACGGAATGTCGCCCTGCCATTCGATGTAGCTGTGGAACAGCGTGTTCAAGATGGCCGTGCCGCGGGTGTCGGTCATCATCTCGCTACGCAGCCCGATCAATCCGCGCGAGGGCACGTGAAACTCCAGGCGCACACGGCCTGAGCCGTGATTCACCATCTTGATCATCTTGCCTTTGCGCTGACCCAGCTTTTCGATGACCACGCCGATATAGGTCTCCGGGCAGTCGATCACCAGCAGTTCGAGCGGCTCATGCACTTTGTCCTTGATGGTCTTGGTCAGGATCTCGGGCTTACCCACCATCATTTCGAAACCCTCGCGCCGCATCATCTCAATAATGATGGCGAGCTGCAGCTCTCCGCGCCCCATGACCTTATAAGCGTCGGGACCGCCGGCCTCTTCCACACGAATCGAAACGTTGGTCAGCAGCTCTTTATCCAGCCGGTCCCGCAGATTGCGCGACGTAACGAAGTGTCCCTCGCGGCCTGAGAACGGCGACGTATTGATGGTGAACGTCATCGCAATGGTAGGCTCGTCGATCTGGATGTGCGGCAGCGGCTGCGGATTCTCGACGCTGGTGACCGTCTCGCCGATCGTGATGCCCTCCACGCCGGCAATCGCGAGAACGTCTCCCGGGTATCCAATGGTCTCGTCCACGCGCTTCAGGCCTTCGAAGGAGTACAGCTTGGTGATGCGCGTCTTTTGTAGCGAACCATCCAGCTTGGCGATCGCCACTTCATCGCCATATCTCAGGATTCCGGAAAACACTCGCCCGATCGCCAGGCGGCCGAGGTATTCGCTGTAGTCGAGATTGGCCACCAGCAGCTGGAGCGATGCATCGGGATCGCCGGCCGGCGGCGGGATGTTCTTCAGAATGGTCTCGAACAGAGGACGCAGATCATTCGATTCATCCTCCATGGACAACTTTGCGATCCCGGCTTTCGCATTGGTGTAAATGACCGGGAAGTCGAGTTGATCCTCCACGGCATCCAGATCGATGAACAGGTCGTAGACTTCGTTCAGCACTTCCTGAATGCGGGCGTCCGGCCGGTCGATCTTGTTGATTACGACAATCGGAGGCAGCTTGGCTTCGAGCGCCTTCATGAGAACGTAGCGGGTCTGCGGCAGCGGGCCTTCGCTCGCATCCACCAGCAGCATCACGCCATCGACGATCTTCAATGCGCGTTCTACTTCGCCGCCAAAGTCGCTGTGACCGGGCGTGTCGACGATATTGATTTTGATGCCGTGATAGCGGACGCCGGTGGTTTTAGCCAGAATGGTGATGCCGCGCTCGCGTTCCAGCTCGTTGGAATCCATCATGCGCTCGACATGGTGCTCGTTTTCGCGAAAAAGTCCGCTCTGGTTCAGCATGGCGTCCACCAGCGTGGTCTTGCCGTGGTCGACATGCGCAATGATGGCAATATTGCGCGTGAGGCGATTATGTTGCTGCGCTTCGCTATGATCGGTAGGGTGACTCAGGACTTCAGGTTGCATTCGATACTTATATGGTCGCACGGCAGGATAATTTGACCGAACCCGCGCTGCCGGTGGTGGTGATCGTCGGCCGTCCAAATGTAGGTAAGTCTACTCTTTTCAACGCGATAATCGGCCAACGGCGGTCCATCGTGGGAGACGAGCCGGGCATCACCAGGGACCGGATCATGGGCCAGGCGACGTACCTGGGCCGCCGATTCGAGCTGATCGACACCGGCGGAATCATTCCCAACGACGCCGAAATGATCCCAACCGAGATTTTGAAGCAGGCGCGGGTAGCACTAGAGTCGGCGGCGCAGATCATCTTTTTGATCGACGGGCGGACCGAGATCACGGGTACCGATCGTGACCTCGCGAAGGTGCTGCGGAAGCTCGGCAAACCGGTGACCCTGGCGGTGAACAAGATCGATGCCACGGTACGGGAAGGCCTGGCGCACGAATTTCATTCGCTGGGCTTTAAGGATCTGTTCCCTATTTCTTCCGAACATCGGATCGGTTTCGACGAGCTTTTGGAGCATGTCACAAAAGATTTCCCGAGCGACGAAGGCCCCGAAGAGCCGCAGCCGGAAAAGCGCCCCATCAAGGTGGCGATTATCGGCAGGCCGAACGTCGGGAAATCCACGCTCTTGAATACGCTGGTGGGTGAGGAGCGCTCGATTGTGTCCTCAGTGGCCGGCACCACGCGCGATGCAGTGGACCAAAAACTGGTTCACGAGGGCGTGGAATATGTCTTTGTCGATACCGCGGGCATCCGGCGCAAGGGCAAGACCAAGCTGATGGCCGAAAAGTTGAGCGTGGTGATGGCGCGGCGGCACATCCGCATGGCCAATGTCGTCTTGCTGGTGCTGGACGCCACCGAAAAAATCGCCGCTTTGGATGCCACCATCGCGGGCTACGCGCATGAAGAAGGCCGGGCTCTGATTCTCTGCGTCAATAAGTGGGATGCGGCGGGCGACAAGGGCAAGCGGAAGTTTACTGAAGAAGTTCGCGATGAGCTGAAATTCTTAGAGTACGCGCCGATTGCGTTTGTTTCGGCGAAAACGGGCGCGGGCGTTGACCGTCTCTTCGGGATGATTAGCGCAGCCTATGAATCGGCGTCGAAACGCGTGAGTACGGGCGAATTGAACCGCTTCGTTGAGATGTTGTCCTTCGATCGCGATATCAAGATTTACTATATGACGCAGGGCTCGGTGCGGCCGCCGACCTTCGTGGTGTTCACCGATAAGGCGAAAGACCTGCACTTTTCCACCGAGCGATTCCTGATCAATCAGCTGCGGAAGCGCTTCGGATTTGAAGGAACGCCGATCCGGATCAAAGCCAAGCGGCGTTGAGGGGCCGAGAATCAAGGCGTGGGAAAGCCTCGGAATATTCCGTCGTGGTCGACGGAATCTGCGAACTCCTGGAAACGCATGTTCGCGATGGATAAATTGTTTTCGATGGATTGGATTTGCACTGGAACCGCACGGAAACTGCGGCCCCGATCGGAATCCAAGTCGACCACCAGAATTGGAAAGTCGGGATGACTCATCGCGACACCGTCTACAACAAAGAAGAATGTGTGCTTGTAGCCGTGGGGCACTGGCGCCAAAAGCTCTTCCTTGTTGAGATTCAGAAAGTCAGTATCGTCAAGAAACTCGACATAGGCGTAGAACGGGCCGTCCACGGCTGGGACCGGAGCACCAATCAGCTGACAGGCCCAACTCCCGAACATGATTATCAAGCAATCCGCGGTTAGATTCGTGATCCGCCTGTTCACGCCAGCTCAGAAGGCGTGGACGGAATCGATGCCGTTGGCCTGCAGCACCACCTGCATTTTTTCGAGCGCCGATTTGTGGATCTGCGACACGCGGCTTTCGTTGATGCCTAAGATGCCGCCGATTTCCTTCATCGTCATTTCGTTCGTGTAGTACAAGAACACTACCTTCTGGTACCGTTCCGGAAGGGTCTTCATGGCAACGCCCAGGACTGAGCGCATCTGCTCGCGGGAGCACATGTTATCGGGCTGAGTTTCGGGCTTGCTGGGAAAGTCGGGAGCCGGCAGGTCGTCATGCTCGGCGGTGCGTGAAGAGGCCGAGATCAGGCCGACGCTACGAAGATCCACCATCATCTGACGCCAGCGCTCCACATCCACACCCAGCTTCTGCGCGATTTCAGATTCCGTGGGTGTGCGCTGTAGGGTGGCAGCCAGCTCGCGCGTAGCGGCTTCTACCTGTTTGTGGCGGCGTCGCAGATCGCGAGATGCCCAATCCAGTTGGCGCAGGCTGTCCAGGATGGCGCCCTTGATGCGGTGCTTGGCGTAACTGGAAAAGGCCACCTGTTTTTCGGGATTGAATTTGCTGGCGGCATCGAACAGCCCGAGAACGCCCGCGTGAACCAGATCGTCCAGATCCACGTGAACCGGCAAGTTTTCATGTACCCGGACCGCGATGGCTTTGACGAGTGGCAGGTGCTCCAGGACAATACGGTCGCGGCGGGCAATCTTTGTCGCGGGGCTGATCGGCGTGGTCTTTGTCCGAATCACCGGCGTGGTTTTCATCACCGGAACGGTCTTCATCACGGTGGTGGTCTTCATCACTGGTGTGGTTCTGATCAGCGTGGTGGTCTTGATCATGGAGCTCTTCATCATTGCCGTCTTCATCAGGGGTCCCTTTGCCTTAGTTTTTGGAGTCTGTGTGGTCATGGCTGACGCTTCTCTAGGTGCAAGCCTGTCGCCATTAGAGGACTAAGGGAAAATTGCCGCGATTCGTAGAGGAGTCGTCTGTACTCCCGTACCGTCTAAGTCCCGAGACTCAATGACATGCGATCTCACTCAGACGGTCCATCCGAGCGAGATGAATCGCGTGTACTAAGGGCCTCATGGTCCGTCTCAATTTCGTTCTGGAACGTACGACCTATCGGCTAATGCCGAAACGGTACACGCGTTCCAAAATGAAACTGGAGGGACTCCAGCCTCTGCAATTCTTATCGGCCGGTTTCGGGTTATCTTCAGTACTGTTGTTAAGGGATGGCTAGGACTGTTTCGCTAAGGCCGCTCCGCTAGGGCTGTTTCAAGGTAGCTATATAGGTCTTTAGCGCCAGGCCGCCTAAGAAGATCCAAACCACCCAGAGAAACTTTCCGTCCAGGGTGACCGTTGCCAGCAGCGCAATCGCGCCGTAGCAGGCGAGCGCTATATAGAACTTTCGTCCTCGTTGGGGTCCGGGGACCGGCCCGGGAACCGATTCATCGGGCTCACGATCGAAGGACACTTGGTTATTGCTGCGCGGGCTTCTGGCTTTGCGCCGAAGGGGATGGCGCAGACCGTTCGGTCAGCTCGATCCGCGTTCCCCAGGGATCGGTGAGAAAGGCCACGGCAAAACCCATTTGCGGGATCTTCCGATAGGGCGTATCCAGCTTCACGCCATTGGACTCCAAGGTCTTCGAGAAACCTTCCAGATCCTTCACCTCGAAGCCGATGTGATCCAGCGCCCGGCCCTTGGTCCCCGCGACAGGCGTATCGGTGGGGCTGAAGAGCAAGGTTACGCCCGGCAGGGTAGCGACCTTCACCTTCCCGAATGCCGATGGCGCAGCGCCAAAATTAGCGACGTACCACTTCTGCATCGCATCGATGTCCGGGGTGAAGAAATGGACTTGATGGTTTTCTGACACTGTCGCCAGATTTTTGTCGGTCAACAGCTCGACCCGGATGTCGTCGGGACCAAGAATAAACGCCTGGTTGGGATTCTGGGTCTGAATGGTGAAATGCTGGGCCGTCACCTTATCCAAGGTGCCTTTCATGTCCCGGACCTTGAAGCCCACGTGGTTGACGATAGAGCCCTCGGTGCCGGCCGTCGGGTTGCCCTTGTCGACGATGACCAGAACTTTCGGCAGCGTGTAGCTGTCGCGATCCGGACCCATCTTTCCCGCGGTAGCGCCCATTATGTCCACCCAGAAGTGTCGCTGGACCTCCAGGTCCTTGGTAAACAAGTGAATATGGCTATTCGATACCCGGCCGTCCGTGGGAGCGGCGGATTGCGCCAAGCCCAGGGATGCCAGTGCCAGTACGCCGGCTGTGATATAAAAGGTCTTCATTTTTACCAATTCTCAGGGAACTCACAGCATACAACAAAGGTATAATCTTCTGAAACTCAGGTCGTGACGGAGGTGAACGTGGAAGACCAGAAGCTGGGCATCCAAGAACAGAAGCTGAGTGTCGGTGACGGCTTTATCGGAATGCTGAACGCCTTTGTCGACCCCAAAGCGACCGCGAAGCGTGTTCCCGCGCCGCTGTCCTGGCTCTGGCCGGTGATCGCGCTGAGCATTATTTATGTCGTCTTCGGCTATCTCATGATACCTTTTGCTCTCACGCTGGCGGACGCGCGGATGGCACAGGCGAATATGACACCCGAGCAGATGGAGCGCGCCAAGAACATCGCCCACATCATCACGCAATTCACGATTCCAGCT
>JBEKRO010000041.1:0-53736 GCA_049518655.1 Bryobacteraceae bacterium
CCACAAGCTGGCCCACGAAAACGCGGCATCCGGCACCATGAGTTGCGTTGGCGACAGAAGCGAGTAGAACATAGCGGCCGCGAAGGCGTACCCTGGAGCGCGCATCAATAGCCAGGCCATCGCGAACAGGGTGAGCGGAATGAGGCAATACACCACTCCAGCGATGGATTGGAACGCAAGAATATGCGACACGCCGGTAACCGCCGTCCATGCCGCGATCAAACCGGGAATGAGAGGGGCGTAAGTAAACTCGAACGGCATGCCACCGTCCCAATAGGGCCACCAATTCGACCGGAACCAGCTATCGCCAGCGTGCTTCGCGAGCGCGATCCAAAACCCGTGCATCGAGTTCATGTATGCGGTCGGGTTCCGGAACAGATCGCGACAGATATACGCGTTAATCCACAGAAGCACTACGGCGTAAACGAGTGCAGTGAGCCATTCCCACCGGCCGATCGAGCCGGTCTTCCCCTGCAACTTGCCTACTCGACTGATGGCCGAATCTGAAACAGCCATTGGGCGCGCCTATTCCACTTCCTGCACCAGCCGCACTTCCACATCGCGCGATTTACGATGTTCGAAAACCACTGCGACGCGAGCGGGGCCGGCCTTCATGCCGCTCGGCAGCCTGGCGTTCACTTGCCGGCGGCCTTCTGCATCCCGGGCCGATAGGAATGCCGCTTGCAGATCGACGCCGTTCAATCGTACCCGCACATCTTCCATCCGCGCGATGTCGGGCAGCCCCTCCAACCACAATGAAATCCAACTGTCCGCGCCCAGCCGCACAATATAGGGTTCCCAAGTTTTTCCATCTGTAGCGTTGCCGATGCTCAAGTCTTCGCTCTCGGCAAGGTACGGCGGGGTTGGGCGCTCGCGGTCCGAGATATCCACTCCGATCTGCAAGGAATTGCTCCAATCGCTGTCCGCGACACGAAGTTTCACATCGTACCAGCCTGGAGTCAGGCCCAGCGGCACTTTCGAACAAAGCTGCCACTGCACTGGACTCTTTTTCTCTACGGATACTGGCCGGGTTGCGAATGGCCCCACTTGCGCATAAACATTCTCGACATCCAGCTCGCGCCCTTCTTCCGCCCGAATCCAGATGGTCATGTAGTCGTCGCGCGCCGGGGAAAAACAATGATCCATCGTTACGGCGTTCTCCACCGACAAAATCAGCGGCTTCCCTGCTCCCGTCCGTGTGTGGTCACGCCATTGGCGAGAACAACTCACGTGCGCCCGGCTCTGGTCCACGCTTTCCAGTTGCACGCGCGCAAAGCCTGCGGCGCGGCACAACGCCAATAGGCAAGATGTATTCGGTCCGATCCAATTGTCGAACTGCCCGCGCAGTTCTGTGGTCTCGTAAAACTCCATCACGGGTACCGCCGTAAGGTCGCCGGCGGGATCGGTGACAAACGATTCAACGTACGCGTCTTCCCGGCACAGTTCGCATACCCGCTCCAAAGCCAGCAAGGGGTGCTTCACGTGATAGAGGACGCCAAAAAACAGGACGATATCGAAATATCCGACGCGTTCCGGGGTCAGGCGGCAAATATCTTCCACCACGTGCTCCACTTTGGAACCCATGAGTTTGCGTGCGGCCAGGAAGCGCGTCTGGTCTGTGGAATCCACGGCCACCACTTCCGCGCCCCGACGTTCCATTTCGAAGCTGCACCACCCGTCCCAGGCTCCGATGTCGAGAACGCGCTTGCCCCGCAGGTCCTGCGCGAGCGGAAATTGCGCCATGCGCCACTTCAGGCGCTCCAGGGGCACTACACCCTCAATGACCGTTCCGTCTGGTAATTCCAGGCTGTGATACCACCCCGAACGGTTCAATTGCTGAATGTCGTTGCGCGTCGCCTGGGTCGCCATCGCATTCCGAGCCAGCATGCCTTTCAGGCTACCATCGGACACCTAAGGAAAAGGAGCATCTACCCCATTTTCCCATATTTATGGGAAAATGGGGTAGATGAAAACAACGGTCGAGATACCCGACACCCTCTTTCGCAAGGCCAAGGCCACGGCCGCGGAACGGGGCGTGTCACTCAAGGTCCTCCTGACCGACGCGGTGCGGGAACATCTCCAGCGCGACGCTGGCAACTCTTTGAAGAACAAGCCGTCTGCTCCGGCTTGGATAAGTGCGTTCGGCGGACTCCGCAGGCTGCACAAGGAAACTAGCCGCATCAATCGGGTGCTCAAACAAGAGTTCGAGCAAATTGAAGAGGACGAGTGGCAGTAATCTTCGACACAAATGCGCTGTCGGCGTTCGCCGATGGAGACGAAAAACTGCTGCGAGCTATTGAGAATGAAATAGAGTTGGCCCTTCCCGCGATCGTGCTCGGCGAATACCTCTACGGAATTCAGCAGTCGCGACTCAGAGCCGCTTATGAGAGTTGGCTCAAGGCGAATCTTCCCTTCTTCCATCTTCTCTCAATCGGTCACGAAACCGCCCAGCGCTACGCCGCGATCCGCCATGAGCTAAAAGCCTCTGGCACGCCAATTCCTACCAACGACCTTTGGATAGCCGCCTTGGCGCGGCACCATCGGATGCCAC
The DNA here is from genome assembly GCA_049518655.1 of Bryobacteraceae bacterium. Lineage (GTDB taxonomy): Bacteria > Acidobacteriota > Terriglobia > Bryobacterales > Bryobacteraceae > Palsa-89. Next base: position 2,552 of record JBEKRO010000041.1, read on the forward strand.
TCGTCACGCGGGACGGTCATTTCCGCGTCGTGCAGGGCCTCCGTGTCTTAGCTTGGTGACCTGGCTCGGATTGGTCATCCACTCTTCCAGGCCCTCAGATGTACAATAAATCAGGTTAATTCCAATATCTCTGATTGACTCACCGATTCACGGGGGTTGAGTACTGTGGTTGAGATCGAAAGGATCCACGTTTGAAAGCCACGGACGTTACTAATCCGAACTACTTCCACAAAGTGGTGGACTGTCAGTGGGCCTGCCCGGCCCACACCAACGTTCCCGAGTACATTCGCCTCATCGCTCAAGGCCGCTATACCGACGCCTACATGCTCAACCGGGAGTCGAATGTGTTCCCCGCCATTCTGGGACGCACTTGCGACCGGCCTTGTGAGCCGGCCTGCCGACGTGGCCGCGTGGATGGCAAACCAGTCGCTATCTGCCGCCTCAAACGCGTTGCGGCCGATCTGCGCGACGACATCACCGATCGCCTGCCCAAGATCCCCAGCCAAAAGAACGGAAAGCGTATCGCATGTATCGGCGCTGGACCGGCGTCGCTGACCGTTGCGAACGACCTCATGCCTCTCGGCTACGAAGTAGTCATGTTCGAGAAGTACGACCGGCCTGGCGGCCTGATGCGCACCAACATCCCCGCTTTTCGGCTGCCCGAAGCCGTGCTCATGGACGAGATCAACCAGATCCTCGACATGGGAGTCGAGATTCGATACAACTCCGACGTAACCAGCATGAAAGCGCTGCTCGCGGAAGGATTCGACGCGATCTTTGTGGGCACCGGTGCGCCGCGCGGCAAGGAACTCGACATCCCCGGCCGTCACGACACCGACCGGATCCACATCGGTATCGACTGGCTGGAATCCATCGCGTTCGGCCACACCGATTCCATAGGCGAAAAGGTGCTCATCATCGGCGTCGGCAACACCGCCATGGATTGCTGCCGGTCCAGTTGCCGCCTGGGCGGGAAAGACATCAAGGTGATGGCCCGCCGGCCGCGCGGGTTCTTCAAAGCCTCGCCTTGGGAGCTGGAGGACGCCGAGGAAGAAGGCGTCGAGATTCTCATCAATCACGCGCCCACGCGTTTCATCGTCGAAAACGGAAAGCTGACCGGGATGGAATTCGAGCGCCTGGAATGGGACGCTCAGGCCAAAAAATCAAAAACGCTCGATACTGTTTTTCTGCCGGCCGACGACGTCATCCTCGCCATCGGCCAGGAAAACTCGTTCCCCTGGATCGAACGCGATATCGGTATCGAATTCGACAAATGGAATATGCCCGTTGTCGACGAGAAAACGATGCAGTGTTCGCGCGAAGGCATTTTCTTCGGTGGCGACGCCGCCTGGGGACCGAAGAACATCATCTGGGCCGCCGAGCACGGCCACCAAGCCGCTATCTCCATCCATAACTACTGTCAGGCCGTTCCAGTCACCGAGCGTCTTCCTCAAGGGATGAACCTCATCAGCCAGAAGATGGGGATTAGCGAGTGGAGCTACCACAACGATTACAATCCTTCGAAGCGCCAGAAGATGCAGCATGTCGATCTTACGCGCCGCTTCCAGCAGATGAACATCGAAGTGGAGCTCGGCTTCTCCGCTGAACAGACGGCACGCGAAGTGCTGCGCTGCATGAACTGCGACATCGAGACCGCCTTCGTCGCCCCGCGCTGCATCGAATGCGACGCCTGCATCGATATCTGCCCTGTGCAGTGCCTCACCATCACGCGCAACGGCGAAGAGGACGACCTGCGCCAACGCCTCTCCGCTCCAGCGATCAATCTGACGCAGGACCTCTACGTCTCGGCTCCTCTTCCGCAAACCGCGCGCATCATGGCCAAGGACGAAGACCTGTGCGTGCATTGTGGCCTCTGCGCCGAGCGCTGTCCCACGGCAGCTTGGGACATGCAGAAGTTTGAGCTGCTCATTCCTTATGCCGGGAGGCCGGTAAGCACCGAGTCATGCCTGACCGCGTAAACGATTTCGCTCTGAAGCTGGCAAATGTGAACGGAACCGGATCGGCCAGCGCCAACAGTCTGCTCATGCAGGCCATCTTTCGCATGGGCATTCCCGTGTCCGGCAAGAATCTTTTCCCTTCGAACATCCAGGGCCTGCCCACCTGGTACGAGATTCGCGTCAACAAGAACGGCTACACGGCTCGTTCCCTCGATTACGACCTGATGGTGGCGATGAACTCGCAGACCTACGCGCGCGACATTCAAGAAGTCCGCCAGGGCGGCTACCTGCTTTACGATTCTTCCTGGCCGCTCGATCCCGCGCTGCTGCGCGACGACGTTCATTTCCTGGGCGTTCCCTTCGCGCAATTGTGCAACGATAATTTCCGCGATCCACGCGAGCGCATCCTGATGAAGAACATCGCATACGCCGGAACGCTGGTGGCCGCGCTCCAAGTGGACATGGAGATCGTGTCGACTCTGCTGGAAGAAAAATACGCGGGTAAGAAGAAGCTGAGCGAATCGAACACGCGTGCCCTGCGGCTGGGTTACGATTACGCGCGCGACCATTTCGATTGCCCGCTGCCATTCCATCTCGAGAAGATGGATGCCAACGGCGACAAGATCCTGATCGACGGCAACACCGCTATCGCGCTCGGCTGCGTATACGCGGGGGCCACGGTCGCCGCCTGGTATCCCATCACGCCTTCCACCTCCGCGATGGACGCCTTCAAAGTATTTTGCGAAAAGTACCGCAAAGATCCCGAAACCGGCCAAAACAACTACATCATTATCCAGGCCGAGGACGAGCTGGCCGCCATCGGCATGGTGATCGGGGCGGCTTGGAACGGAGCGCGGGCCTTCACCTCCACCGCCGGACCCGGCATCTCTTTAATGAACGAATTGCTCGGACTGGCGTATTACGCCGAGATTCCCGCCGTGATCATCGATGTCGAACGCGTTGGTCCGTCCACTGGCATGCCCACGCGAACCCAGCAGGGCGATCTGCTCGAATGCGCTTATGCATCGCACGGCGATACGAAACATATTTTGCTGTTCCCGTCGAATCCAGCCGAGTGCTTCGAATTCGCTCCCGTGGCCTTCGATCTCGCCGAGCGCTTCCAGACGCCGGTCTTTCTGATGTCCGATCTCGACATCGGCATGAACGACTGGGTGGTTCCCCGGCTGAAATGGAACGACGGCTATCAGCCCGACCGCGGGCGCGTACTGAGTCTCGAAGAGATCGAAACGTTGCCCAAATTCCAGCGCTACACAGGCGAAGACGAAAATCAGGTAGCGGCGCGCACGCTTCCCGGCGTCCATCCCAAAGGGTCTTATTTTGTTCGTGGCTCCGGGCACAACAAATTCGGCGGATACACCGAGATTCCCGACGAGTACCGTGAAGTGATGGATCGTCTATTGAAAAAGCACAAAGCGTCCGCGAAGTTTATTCCCGCTCCCATCATCCAGCGCCGTCCCAGGGCTACCTTCGGCGTCCTGACTCTGGGCGGCTGCGACTTGGCAGTTCGCGAAGGTCTGGATCTCCTTGCGGAACGCGGCGTCGTTGGCGACTTCATGCGGGTCCGCGGTTTTCCCTTCGATACCGCCGTGGAATCGTTCCTCGCCGAACATGAGCTTTGCTTCGTGATAGAACAAAACCGCGACGCGCAGCTCCGCTCTCTCTTGACTCTCGAGACCAACGTCCCTAAGGAAAAGCTGCGTTCCGTTCTGGTGTATGGTGGATTCCCGCTCAGCGCGCGACACGTCGTCAACGGCGTCCTCGAGGAGTTGGGCTTCCAGTCCAAGCCGGCGTTCGTTGCAGCCGGCCGCCCTGCCGCCGAAGTACCCATGGAGGAATAACATGCCATCCATCGTAAAACCCGTCGCCACGCACCCCAGCCTGCAGCGCAACGATCTGGGCCTCACCATTCGCGACTACGAAGGAAGCATGTCCACGCTGTGCGCCGGATGCGGACATGATTCCATCACCGCCGCCCTCACTCGCGCGCTCTGGGAGGTGGCCGCGCAGCCGCACATGATCGCCAAGCTGAGCGGCATCGGTTGCTCGTCGAAGACGCCCGCCTATTTTGTGAACGGCGCGCATGGGCTTAACTCAGCGCACGGCCGCATGCCGCCCATCGCCACCGGCGCCAACGCCGCCAATCGCGAGCTCATCTACATAGGGGTCTCGGGCGACGGGGATTCGCTCTCTATCGGCCTGGGCCACATGTGTCACGCCATTCGCCGCAACGTTCGGATGGTCTACGTGATCGAAAACAACGGCGTCTACGGGCTCACCAAAGGCCAGTTCTCCGCCTCCGCCGACGTCGGTTCCAAGAGCAAGCGTGGCGATTCCAATCGCATGGCGCCCATCGATTCGGTGATGCTGGGCTTGAGTATCGGCGCCACCTTCATCGCCCGCAGTTTCTCCGGCGACAAGGAACAGCTTGTTCCCATCCTGAAAGCCGCCGTGTCGCATCGCGGCTTCGCCCTGATCGACGTCATCTCGCCCTGCGTCACGTTCAACGATCACGAAGGCTCCACGAAGAGTTATCTCTACACCCGCCAGCACGAGCTCAAAGCAACTGAGACCGATTTTGTTCCACCCGCCAGTGAGATTCTCGCTCAGATTGGCCAAAACGGCGCCGTCAACGTTACCATGCATGATGGAAGCATGGTGCGATTCAAAGGCGTTCCGCCGAACTACGATCCCACCGATCGCAGCAAGGTGATGGACTACCTGGAAGAGCACCAGGGCAAGGGCGAAGTCGTTACAGGCTTGCTGTACCTGGACGAATCCATTCCCAACATGCACGAAATGAATAAGACCACCGATATCGCTTTGACGAAAGTTCCTTATCAAAAACTCTGCCCGGGCGCGGCGGCGCTCGATGGGCTGCAGGAAGATTTCCGGTGATCAGCCGGCTCTTGAATTAAAATGCCTGATGATCACCGAAACTCAAATCGTCCAATTTGATTCGATAGAGCTGGACTGTGGCTCGAAGCTCACTCCAGTTGATGTCGCCTATGAAACCTACGGCGAGTTGAACGCACGCAAGAACAACGCCATCCTGGTTCTCCACGCCTTTACGGGAGATGCGCACGCCGCGGGCACCGACAAAATCACCGGCGCCGCCGGATGGTGGGACAGCATGATTGGTCCTGGTAAAGGATTCGATACCGACAAATACTTCGTGATTTGTTCCAACATCCTAAGCGGTTGCCGGGGGACCTCCGGGCCCGGCTCCATCAATCCGGAAACCGGCTGCCCCTACGCGATGTCTTTCCCGCCCGTCACGATCCCTGATATGGTGCGCCTCCAAAAGATGCTGGTCGATCACCTGGGCATCGAACGATTGCTCGCCGTTGCGGGCGGATCCATGGGCGCCATGCAAGCTCTGCAATGGGCCGTGGCTTATCCCGACGCCGTCGCCGCTTCCATCCCCATCGCGGGCACCGCGCGTCATAGCCCACAGCAGATCGCGTTCAACGAAGTGGGTCGCCAAGCCATCATGGCCGATGTCGATTGGAACGAAGGCAATTATTATGGCAAGCGTCCGCCTGCCCGCGGCCTCGCCGTGGCCCGTATGGTGGGGCACATCACCTACATGAGCGACGCGTCGATGCGCGAAAAATTCGGACGCCGTCTGCGCGATCAGGATCAATTCGAGGTGGAAAGCTACCTGCGTTACCGGGGCAACCAGTTCGTGGATCGCTTCGACGCGAATTCGTACCTCTACATTACGAAGGCCATGGATTATTTCGACCTCACCGCCGGCCGTCCATCGCTGAGCGCGGCGTTCGACGGTGTGAAATCGCGGTTCCTGGTCATCAGCTTTTCCTCGGACTGGCTGTACCCGAGCTACCAATCGCTGGATGTCGTCCGCGCGTTGCGTGGCCGCAACTGCGATGTCGCCTATTGCGATCTGCCATCCACCTACGGCCATGACGCGTTCCTGGTGAACGTCTCCGAGCAGACCGAACTGGTCCGCGGCTTCCTGGCGAGTACCTATCGGGAGCGATCTTAAGAGTGTCCGAATCGTTCGTTCCGAACTTGCTCGGACGCAGCGACTACGCCATTATCAGCGCCATCATCGAGCCCAAAGCGCGCGTGCTGGATCTGGGCTGTGGTGAAGGCGAGCTGCTGGCATGGCTGGCCGAAAACAAGCGCGTGGATGCGCGCGGAGTGGAGATCGAAGGCTCGAAAGTCCGCCAAGCGATATCGCGGGGCGTTTCCGTTTTTCACAGCGACATTGAGGACGCACTCGCCGACCTTCCCGATCAGGCCTTCGACTACGTGATCCTGAGCCAGACCCTGCAGGAATCGCGCGCGCCACTCAAAGTGCTGCGCGAGATGCTGCGCGTGGGACGCCGCGCCATCGTCGCGTTCCCCAACTTCGGCCACTGGAGCGTTCGGCTGGCCCATCTGTTTACCGGCCGGGCCCCCAAAACCAAGCTGTTTCCGCACGACTGGTTCGATTCGCCCAATATCCATTTCTTCACCGTCGACGATTTCGAGTCCCTGGTGCAGTTGCAGCACTGGACCATCGAGAAGCGCATCTTCCTGCAAGGCGCGCGACAGATTACGTTCTTGCCGAATCTCTTCGCCGAAGTCGCGGTGTTTCTGGTCCGCTCCTGATCAGGTTTTCTTCAAGAACTTTTCGATGCCGCGTTTGAAATCTTCGGTGGTGCGCGCGAACGCATTGATCTCGACGCCGGCTTCGATGGCCGCTTCAAATTCCATGGTGTCCGTGCGATAGAACAATTGCTTCGACATGGTCAGCCCGGAAGTCGACTTGGAAGCCAATCTCAGAACGAACTCCTCCACATCTTTATCGAAAGTATTGGCGTCGAATATGCGATTGATCATTCCGTACTCAAGAGCCGTTTTGGCTTGAATGACATCACCCGATGCGATCAACTCAAAGGCCCGCTTCTCCGAAACCAGCCGCCGCAGGATGGCGATCACGATGGCAGGCACAAATCCGATATTGATCTCGGGATAGCCGAACTGAGCCGAGTCGGTCGCCAGCACGATGTCGGCCGCGGTTGCGATCCCGCACCCCCCACCCAACGCACGCCCCTGCACCGCCGCGACAATGGGGTGTGGATGGCGCCGCATATCGAGCAGCAGCCCGGCCATATTCCGGGCCTCCGCTTGAAACTTCGCGACATCGTCGGGAACATTGTTTCCGAAGGCGCGCAGGTCCATCCCGGAGCAGAAATCCTTGCCCGCGCCGGTCACGAGAACCACGCGCACGCTCTCATTCGACGATGAGCGTAGCAACGCGTCGCGGAACTCGGTCAGCATTTCCTGATCCAGCGCGTTGCGGCGCTCCGGGCGGTTCAACACGATCCGCGCGATACCCCGCTCGACGCTATAGATGACCTTACGAAACGCGCTCACTCGATCTCATCACCTGGGACAGGTGGCTTTCCCCGACCCGTCCGTCTTAAAATGCGCTTCGCTTTGGCCACGTCGCCACGCGCGGCTCGTACCCGAAAATATTCGTCGGTTCGAAGCGCGGAGAGTTTCTCCGCTACCGCAACATTGATCAATTGGTTCAACGCTACGCCTTCGGACTCAGCCACGCGCTTGGCCTCCTCGAATAAGGAAGGTTGCAGACGAAGCGCAACATTACTCTTTCTCATATTCACTCCTGATCTTTCGCCAGATTTGGCCCGGCACAGCCGCTCTAACCCCGAAGAGACCTGCTGCTTCCCTCAGATGCCTCAGATTGAAAGTCGCGAGGTAATCGGCATTGCCGTTCACGGCTGTTTCCAGCACCATCTCGTCCGAAGGATCTTTCAATTGCGGCCTCCACAGAAACCGCATCTCAACAGGAACAGCCGTGGTCAAGATAGCATCGATGACGGCGCCTACTTCGCCAATCGTCATGGCCATGTCCCTTAGCATCTGAGGTCGAGTTAGCACTGCTTCATATTCCAAAACCAGAGGAACGGAGACCAACATTTCGACGCGACCCTCAAAGGCAGCCAATAGAAGCTGTCTGGACGCACCTTGATCGCTGCGGAACGCCGCTACCAACACGTCGGTATCAAGAACCAGCCGCATCCAGCCTACTATAGGATGATATCACATGCAATATTGCTATATTGGGCTTCCCGCTCAATGCACTGCGGCCTGGGCAGCAGGCATCAACGCTGCGCGATGCGCCGACAAAAACTCGCGGACGCTGACCGGCTCTCGCCCTGCCAACTCCTTCACCGCCGTGGTTGGCGTCCCCATCTTGCCCTGGGCGATCGCCATTTGACTCGAAACCAGCAGTTTTGCGATGAATTCCGGTGTGCCCGCAGCGATCAGTTGCGCGACACGTTCGTCCGGCGTCACGGCTTCACACTTCACCGGCCTCCCGCTCAACTCGCTCGCCAGGTTCGCGAGCTCGGCATAAGTCAGCAAATCCGGACCCGTGATGTTCCACGTTTTATTGCCGGTCTCTAGCGATGTCAGCGCCGCCGCTGCGGCCTGCGCGCAATCCTCGCGCGTGACATACGGCGCTCCCCCCTGCCCCGTGGCAGACACTAACTTGCCTGACGCCACCGCCGGCGCGAGGGTCGGAATCAAATAATCCGTGTACCAGCAATTTCGAAGAATCGTCCAGCCCATCCCGCTCGATTTCAGCGCCTGCTCCGTTCCCAGATGATCCGGCGCGAACACCACCGGCGACGTCTCCGGATTGGGCATCGATGTGTACACCGCGTGCTTCACTCCCGCACTCACGGCCGCCGCCACCGCCGCCTGGTGTTGCGCCAACCTGTGCCCCGGCCGATCAATCGCGTCCGTGCTGATGATCAGCAACCGATCCACTCCCGCCAGCGCCGCTTGCAGTCCCTTCGAATCCTCGAAGTCCGCCGGGCGTACCACGACGCCCCATGCGGCTAAATCCGACAGTTTTTCCGGATTGCGGGTTCCCGCCACAATCTTATTTACGCCTTTTTCCAACAGGAGTTCTACCACTCTCCGGCCGAGGTGTCCCGCGGCCCCCGTCACAAACAAGGTGAGATCTGATGAAGTCATGCTCCTAGTTTAGTTCGGCGGAATGGATGTCGCGCGGTGTGTGGGATGCGGGCGACGCTACTGCGCAGGGCTACCGGCGGCGCTTTCCTGCTTGTTCTTAGCTTTACTCTTACCGAAAGGATTCAGCTTACTCCAGAAACTTTTCTTTCCGGCACCCGTAGGGGACTGCTCTCTTCCCTCCGAAACAAGCGCTGCTGGCAAAGCGGCGGAATTAGCGGATGTAGTAAGACCTGAGAGATCCAATTCCCCACCCGAATGGGACGCGTCTGTATCCGTTTTTAGGGGCTCGTTCGGCTGAATCGCCCTGGCATTCGCTTCCGATCTCAAGTCGGCTCTGAGATCGGATATCGCAGTGATCATTTCCTGATGCCTCTGCTCCATGGTCTTCGCTAATTCCGAACGAGTTCTATTTGCTAAGGTAGCGGCTTGTTGCCGCTCGTCCTCGCTTGTTTTTTCTGAAGTTGGGTGGTCAATTGGTCAAGGCGCAGGAGATCTTGTTCCAGCGATACCGATTGCGCGTTGCGCAGGTCATTGATTTCCCGTTGGCTTTGTTGTCTCAGCAGATGAAAGTCGCGCTCCATGCGATCCAATTTCTGCTCTTGATAGACAATGCGGTTCAGCGAGATCAGCATCCCGAAGAACGCGAGCCAAAGAACCAGGTTGTACAAGCGCGGGGACAATACACGAGCCGCCTTTTCCACGCGGTTTTCCGGCATGGCTTCCTCCCTCTTCCGTTCGGCGGTATGTAGACTCGTAATCCGCGATTTCGTTACTGCAATCCGAAATGGTACGGTACCAACCGGCCTATCTGTGCTATGCTGGCTCTCTTAGGTAGTACGCACCTCTTGGTGGTGTATGGCAAGGTGCGCATCGGATCCTTGGCCGATCCTTCCCCCTCCTCGTCGACTCCGGCAGCCAGCGTCGTTCTGCACAAGATTCCGCAGAAATGTCAGGCGATAGGAGCACGACATGTTTTCTCGACGAGCTTTTGCAGGAATGATCGCGGCTGGCCTCACCGAGGCCGCATTCGCGCAGCGCGCTTCGGTTCAGGGCGTCGCACCCGCCGATACGGTTTGGATTAACGGAAACGAATTTCCCGAGGGCCCGCCCCAAGCATCGATCGATGCCATGGGGCAAATCATTGGGGGATCGAACCGCTATCACTATCAGGAATTCCCGGCCTTCTACTCCGCGCTCGCAGCGAGCCAGGGCTTGACCGCAGATCAGATTCTCGTCGGCGCCGGGTCGAGCGAACTCCTGCACGCCGCCGTCGAAACATTCACTTCACCGACGATCCCTTTCATCACGCCCATCCCAACTTATGAGGCCGCTCCCGAACTCGCCAAATACAAGGGTCACGCTGTAATCGAAACGCCGCTCAATTCTAAGATGGCGCCCGATGTTCGACGCCTCGTCGCGGAAGCGGATAAAGCCGGCGGCGGCTTGATCTACGTTTGTAATCCGAACAATCCCACCTCCGCCATCACCACCAGCGACGACATGGCATGGCTGGTGGCAAATCTTCCGAAAAACACCTATGTGCTGGTGGACGAAGCCTACTTGCATTACGCCACTACGCCCGAAGTTTCCAGTTCATTCCAATACGTCAAAGAAGGGAAGAACGTCATCGTCGCCCGCACGTTTTCGAAGATCTATGGCATGGCGGGGCTGCGCGTCGGATACGCCGCCGCTCCACCGGAGCTGATCAAGCGCATGGAGCCGTACCGGAACAACGTGATCAGCATCGTGAGCGTACGTGCGGTGCTGGCCGCACTCGATCTAGGTCCGAATATGCTGGAAGAGCGCAAAGCCAAGATCGTTCACACGCGAAATGAGCTCTGCGCGTGGCTCGCCGGGAAGAAGATCGATTTCATACCGCCGCAGGCGAACTTCATCATGATCGAGACCGGGCGCGACGCCAAGCAGATGCAGGCGGCGATGCTCGCGAAGGGCGTGGCCATTGGCCGGCCCTTCCCGGCTCTGAACCATATGATTCGCGTTTCCATCGGCACCGATACGGAGATGGCCAAGTTCCGCAAGGTGTTCACCGACGTGATGGCGTCCTAACGCGCAGCACCAGCCCAGCGATGTGATATCCTTTGCCCTGAAAAGGAGTCACGTCGAATGGAACGCAAGAAAGCCTCCGACTTCCCGCAGGAGCTGCTCAATCTCTTTGACCTTTACGTCCACGGCAACATCGGACGCCGTGATTTCCTGGATGGCGCCAAGAAATTCGCGACCGGAGGCCTCACCGTCGCCGCGATCTTCGAGAGCCTTCGCCCCAACTACGCTTGGGCCGAGCAGATTCCCAAAGACGACAGCCGCATCAAGACCGAATATGTCACGGTGCAATCGCCCGAAGGCAACGGCAGCATCAAAGGCTATCTGGTTCGCCCGGCGAGCGGCGGAAAGCAGCCCGGAGTCTTAGTGGTTCACGAGAATCGCGGACTGAATCCTTACATCGAGGATGTAGCGCGGCGCTTGGGAACGGCCAACTTCATTGCCTTCGCACCCGATGGCTTGACCAGCGTGGGCGGCTATCCTGGCGACGACGAAAAGGGCGCGCAAGAATTTGCAAAAGTGGATCGCGACAAGATGCTGGCCGACTTCCTGGCCTCAGCGAAGTGGCTCAAAGCGCGGCCGGACTGCACTGGCAAAATCGGGGTGGTCGGATTTTGTTTCGGCGGAGGGATCGCCAATCAATTGGCGGTCCGCATGGGATCGGACCTCGCTGCCGCTGTACCCTTCTATGGCGCGCAGCCTGTTGCGGCGGACGTCGCCAAAATTAAAGCTCCACTCTTGCTGCAATACGCCGGACTGGACAAGCGCATCGACGATGGTTGGCCCGCCTATGAAGAAGCCCTGAAAGCCAATCACGTGACCTACACCGCGTACGTCTACCCTGAGGTGAATCACGGCTTCCACAACGACACCACGCCGCGCTACGACGAAGCGGCGGCCAAGCTGGCCTGGGGCCGGACGCTCGATTTCTTTAACAAGTATTTGAGAGGCTGATCCAATGAGACGAAAACTGAAGCTCGCCATTTTGTTGTCTGCCTGCGTCTTCGCGTATTCGCAAGATAAACCGAATCCCAACTTCACGGGCGGCGAAGTGAAGACCATCAAGGAGAACTCCGACGGAAAGTCGGCGCATTTCTACTTCGCACCAGGCGCACGAACGAAATGGCACAGCCACGAAGGCGGCCAAATCATTTTGGTGGAAGACGGCGTCGGCCTGTATCAGGAGAAGGGCGGCCCCGTGGTTGAATTGCGCGCCGGAGAAACGCACTACTGTCCGCCCGGAGTAGTCCATTGGCACGGCGCGTCGCCGAAAGAAGGCGGGACGCAGTTTAACGTGAGCCGTGGCGGCATCACCTGGGGCGCGGAAGTCACAGACCAAGAGTTCAACGCCAAGCCAATTCACAAGTAACTCGAATCTCTGTCGGTACACCGATGCCAGCCGCGCACATGGTACCGGCTCGCAACTTCAATAAAACATAATGCCTCGCCCATGGCACCGCGATTGCTATGGGTGTGCGCATGAGGAAACTGTCTCTATTTTTCGCTTTGGCGGCTGCATTCGCCGCCTGCGCTTCGGCGCAACTGGTGTCGGTGGGAGCGCTCGGCGGCGTCCGACTCACCGATGGCTTCAATTCCGGGGATGAATCGCGATTTTATGTTATAGGCGCTTCGGTTGAAGTTCATTTGCCAGCCCGCTTCGCCGTCGAAGCCGACGCTCTTTATCAACGCATCGGCAATACCTATAGCAATATCGATTTTGGACCGTCTCAGTTCTTCGTCTCGCGCGAACGCGGCAACTCCTGGCAGTTTCCGCTGTACGTGAAATACTACTTCCGCCGTAACACTGCGGCGTGGCAGCCGTTTATCGGAACCGGCTATGCGTTCCGCACGATTTCCATGCACGTCGAAGGCAGTGAACCTGGCACAGATGCCGTTCTGCAATCCTTCAGCCAGGAGTTTCGAGCGGGCATCAGTGTTGGCGCGTCCATCGCAGGCGGGCTCCGCTTCCACTATGGCCGCCTCGCTATTCTGCCGCAGGTGCGCTACACGCGTTGGGGCGATTCGAACGACAACATCAACAGAAACGAGGCGACGCTACTTTTGGGTGTGGCCTTCTGAAGGCCGGACAACGCCGAAATGATCCGCGAGTTCGTCTGCGTAGCCGAGGGGGCCCGTGTTGACGTCCGGGGCGTCTGGGAGCATGGTCGCATTCCACGCTTCGTAGTCCGCTACCATGCGGCGGTACACATCGGGCTTCCTCTGCTTCAGATTCGCGCGCTCCAGCGGATCGTCCGCGACGTTGAAGAGAAAATCGTTCCCGGCGATCCTCAAATATTTCATCTCGCCATCGCGATGCGCTCGCTGCGCGTTGTAGTGGTATCGCCAAAAGAGCTTGCGTGGAACCGGAATCGCGTTCGCCGTGAGTTGCGGGGCCAAATTCATCCCATCGAGAGGATACGCGGGATCGGCCGCGACGCCCGCGGCGGCCAACAACGTAGGAACCCAATCCATGCTGATCCCGACTTGCTCCGTCGCACGCCCTGCCGGAATATGCCCCGGCCATCGGATGAGCGCCGGAATTCTCAAGCCACCCTCCAGAAGCTCGGTCTTCTTGCCGGTAAAGGGCCAAGTATCGGCAAAACGCTCACCGCCGTTATCGCTAGTGAAAATGACGATCGTGTTCCCAGCGATCCCACCCGAATCGAGTGCTCCTAAAACGCGGCCCACTTGCCGGTCCATTTCGAGAACCATGCGTTCATAGGTCTTCATCGAGCCGCCGTCGCGGTCCACCAGGGCTTGGATGCGTTGCGATTCAGCCTCATCGCCGGGCGCCTCCCACGGCCAGTGCGGAGCGTTGAAGTGCAGGCTCAAGAAGAATGGTTGCTTGCTGGCGCTATATTGGCCAATCACCTTCACAGCGCGCTCGCCAAGCAAATCTGTTAAATAGCCGGCCTGATGAACTGGTACGTCATCGTCCCAAAGGTCGTCGGTATTCGTGCTGGCGATGCCGTACTTGTGCGTGTAGTAATCCAGCGCCCCGCCGCGAAACCCCCAGAAATGATCGTAGCCGCTTTTTAGCGGACTGAACTTCGGCAAACGGCCCAGATGCCACTTGCCGATCAGAGTAGTGCCATAGCCAGCTTTCTTCAGCAACGACGGCAGCGTGGGATGCTCGGGTGGCAATCCGATATCGTTGCCGCCGCCAATGGGCTCCTCCAGGCCGCAGCGCAGGCGGTATTGATAGCGGCCGGTGATCAGCGCGGTGCGCGTAGCCGAGCACACGGCGGAATTCGCATAAGCTTGCGTGAATCTCGCGCCGCCGGCGGCGATCGAATCGATGTTCGCGGTCTTGTACTCACGCCGGCCGTAGCACGAAAGATCTGCGTAGCCCAGATCGTCAGCCATAATATACACGATGTTTGGCTTCAGCCCAGACGCCTGAGCGTGGGCACGCGATGCGCCGGAAGCGAGCGCGGCCACCGCTGTTGTCGCCAGCAGGTCACGGCGCGTGAGCGAAGATGAATTCGCCATCCCCTCTAGAATAGTCGGTTAGTATGTGTTCGATTGAATCGGGAGACAAACATGAGACGGCTCTGGGGTGTTTTCTTTTCACTTGTCCTGACGGGCGGAGCGCAACAAGTTGCAAGGCGCGATAAACCGCTGGCATTCACCGAGGCGATTCCTCTCGAAGCAGCCAAGGGACGCTTCGATCATTTCGCTTTGGGCCGAGGCATGCTCTTCGTTTCCGCTCTGGGCAGTAACGCAGTAGAAGCGATCAACATTGGCGGGCGAGTCCTGGACCACACGATTGCAGGCCTGCCCGACCCGCAGGGCGTGGCCTTTTCTCCAGACACTAACCAGCTGTTCGTGGCCAGCGGCCGGGGCAAGGTGTACGTCTTTGACGGTAAGACTTACGATCCGATCACTAACATCGATTTCGACGGAGGCGCCGACAACATGCGCTATGACGCGCCGACCAAACGTGTATACGTCGGCTGCGGCGACGGCGAGAAGAACGGCGCAATTGCGATGATCGACGCAACCACCAACCGTCGTCTGGACGAAGAGTACAAGCTGGGCGGCGAGCCCGAGTCATTCCAGCTGGAACAATCCGGTCCGAACATCTACGTGAACGTACCCGACTTGAAACAGATCCTGGTGGTGAATCGTGAAACTAAGCAAATTTCGCACTGGCCCCTGAAAGGCGTAGAGAGCAACTTCCCCATGGCGTTAGACGAGGCCGATCATCGATTGTTTGTCGGCGTGCACACTCCGCCCCGCTTAGCGGTTTTCGATACGAATTCCGGGCGCCTTGTTGCCTTGCTGCCGAGCGTGCAGGACAGCGACGATCTTTATTTCGACGCCGCGCGCAAACGGATATACATGCCGGGAGGAGAGGGCTTCATCGACGTGTTTCAAATGATCAATCCGGACCATTACCGCCTGCTCGCTAAAATCCCAACTGCGATCGGAGCAAAAACAGCGGGGTACTACGGCAAACAGGGTAAAGGCTTCGACCGCTTTTATCTGGCCGTTCCTGCTCGCGGCGGCCAGCCCGCCGAGGTGCGGATCTACACCGTGCAGGATTGAGCTTCACTCCCCCGGCACAATAACCAGGATGCCCTTACCGTTGACCGGAACATAAATGTGCCGGTTCTTGGCATTGACCGCAACCGAGTGCACCCCCGCGCCCCGGATCGGAATATCAGCAATAAATTCTTCGGTCGCGGCATTGACCACGCCTATCGCTCCAGCTCGCGCAGTGGCGGCCTCCGTTGCTCCTTGCGCGCTATGCGCGAAGTAATAGCTGTTGGATCCTGGGTCATACCAGACCTCGTCGGCGTCCCCCACTTGAGGAATGGTTTTGAAAACCTGCCCGGTGCGCGGATCGATGGATTTGCCGCCCACCGTGCCACAAACTGTCATCAGACGCCCCTTCGGCCCCGCAACCAGGCCGCTCAGTGTTAGCCCGAGCAGGCCGCCCTTGCATTCCACCGGAAAGTTTCGGACAGGATTCGCAAGCTTGTGAGGATCGAAGACGTCGATGCGATTCTTGGGCCCCGGGACATTCTGATAAAACCAACCGGTCCCGCGAACCCACGCCGGCTGTTCCAACCCATCTTGTTCCGCCGGGTACTTGTAGTGACCCAGCACCGATCCGTCCATAACCGAAATGAAAGTCACGAAAGGCGGCGAATCACCGTCGCTGGACGCCATCAGTATCCGGTCTATTGGATCATAGGCCACCTCGTCGACTCGAAACTTGCCGCCGGTTGCAATTTTGCGAACGATCCCGCGGCCTGGCTGCATGGCGCTCGCTTCAATGACATTGCCGTTCCCATCCCCAGCCCACACGTGGCCTTGGTCGTCGGTGGTCACGCCGTTGGGTCCGGAGCAATGGCGCAGGTCTTTGGGTTGATCGGCACAGGGGCGGCTACCTGTGTACTGGCCTTGCCCAATGAATCCAAGAAAAGTATCGGTCGCAGCATCCACAAGATCGATCGCGTTGTTGGTACGGTCTGCGAGAAAATACTTTTGCGTTTCGTTGTCCACCCAGCTGATGTCGAAGCCGTTGGTTCCGAAATTGACGGGGGAACCCTTGACCAGCACGGTGGTGCGCGCCTGGCCTAGAGCCAGCCCAACCAGCGCAATCGTGGCGAACGGAACCCTCAGCGGTTGTCCCAAAAGATTATCCCGCTAGCAGGTCCACTAACTCGCCCACCAGGCGCGACTCCGGATGCCCGAGAGCGCTTTCTCCCAGATCCAACCATTGCTTGCGCCGCGTGTTCTGGACGAAGAACACGTTCTCCACGCGGAAGGTCTTGGGAACGGCGCTCTCGGCCCAGCGGGTACGGGCCACGCGAGCCAGCTCATCCACTTCGTCGCCCTTCAGATCTTGCGCCAGCGTGATGTGCGGGTGATAGGGATAGGGTTCTGCGAACTTCAGGCCCTCCACACTCAGCCCCTCATGCATCCGTTCCAATTCCTCACGCCCACGGCCGATGCCGATGTGGATCACATCCGTCACCGGAAACACTTCCAGTTCATTCATTTCAACGTCAAAGGGAGCGAAGCGCGGGGCGAGGGTCCGGACAATTTCCCAAGCGGCCTCGGGTGAGGAGGAAATCGGACGAGGCGGCAAGATCGTCACGTGGGCGCGCAAAAAACAGTTCGGAACTAACTCCTGACGCAGCCGATCCAGAAAACCCGCCAATGGTTCGGGGATATAGCTGACCAACGCGAAGGAGTTGATCCGATCCCACGCGGCGGGATCGTTATACATACTCAGTTAATCCTATGTTACCGCCACTGGGTCCCCCATGGCGTGCGGAGCGGGTTCTGGTACGTACCAGCGCGCTTCTTCAAAGCCTATGTATTTGAGAATGCGGAGTTCGCCACCGGGCAGATCGCCAACCACTTCGATCAAATCCCCTACAGCGATGGCGTTGTCACTCTCACGTAGTTCAAGCCACAGAGCATAGGGGCTGGCAGACTCGATAACGGGGCCGGCCTCGTAGTCCTTGAACTTGACGATGGTGACACCCGGAGTATGCGGCGCCCAGCGAAACTGCTGGCGCTGCGTTTCCTTCAAACGGTGAATTTGGTATGCCAGCATATCAGCATCTATTCTCTCTCAAAACAATTCACAATGGAATGTTTTAATGCGGCGGCCTGCTCCTCCCCCGCCCGGATCCAGGCCTCCGCGTTGGCCCGGGTCCAGTAGATGGATTCGAGCGGCTTCCCGAGTAAGCGAGGCGGACCCAACCGGAACACTTCGATGCCCGCTGGGACTTCCGCGCGAAAAGGCGAAAGCATGCGCATGGCGCCGACGAAGGTTCGGGCGATATTGCCGGGCGGAGCGGGAAGTACATTGATGACTAAGGCCTTGGTAGCGCCCATCTCGGCCGCGGCCCAGAGCGGAACGGCGGAAAACAGTCCGCCATCGGAATAGATGCGGCCGCCCAGGCGCACTTGGTCGAATAAGCCGACGATTGCCGTGCTGGCCACCAAATGCTGCCAGCTCACCTCGTTCCCACGAAGCACGCAAGGGCGCAACTTCATCAGGTCGGTAACCACCATGGCGTAGTGCATGCGCGGCTGGAAGGATTCATAAATGTCGCGGATCGCGCCCTGCAGCGCCGTGGTGTCGAGCACTCCGTGCAGCGGACTGCGGGGGAACTTCCAGCGATAGCGGCCGGCGGCTTCCAGGTGTAACCAGCGATCCACCAGTTCATCTGGATCGCAGCCTCCCGCGATGGCCCAACCTGTGATGGCTCCGATGGAAGCTCCCACCACCAGGTCGGGATGGAAAATGTCAGCCAATGCCCTCCATGCCCCGGCTTGGTATGCGCCGTACATGCCACCGGCAGAGAGAACGAGGGCAGTCACGGGACAAAGCGACGCCGTGGGTCCGTCAACCGATCAGCCTCGCCGCAGCTTTGTCCAGGAACCACATCACGCCCTCGCCATTGTAGGTAGTGATTTGCGCAGGGTATTTCTTAGGATCATAAGGCTCACGTAACACGGATTGAAGTGGCTGGGCCTTGTCGTCCCCCGCGACCAGCATCAGCGTGTGCCGCGCGGCTTCCAGCACCGCCGGCAAAAGGGTGACGCGCCATCGGTGAAATTTTTCAACGTAAACCGGGCCCGCCAGGTTCCTGTGGTCGTCAATGGACGGCTCGCCCGGAAAAAGGCTGGCCGTGTGTGCGTCCGGTCCCATGCCCCGGTGAATGATGTCGAATTGCGGCACGGCGTCGGGAGACAATTTGAAGAACTCCCGGATGTCACCCGCATAGAGTTTCGCTGCTTCTTTTGGTGCAAGCTCACCGTACACGCGGTGGACATTGCCAGACGGGAACTGCGCCGGATCGATGAAGTTTTCCTTGGCCAGCTTATAGTTGCTTTGGGAATCGGTGGGCGGCACCAGGCGTTCGTCCACCCAAAACAGGTGGACATTGCTCCAATTGAATTTGGCTTTGGCTAAGTCGGCGAACATCAGTTTGGGCGTCGTCCCGCCGGAGACGGCTAGTGTGGCGCGAGACTGGCTTGCGAGAGCGCGGCCCAGCAGTTCGATGATCTTACGGGCGCAGGCTTCCGAGGCCGCCTGAGCATTTTCATAGATAAACGACTGGGCAGTCATTCCGCGGTCCCTCATTTCTCGAGACACCCTCGGGTCTTCAGATACCCTCGGGGCGCGCAGGAACGCGCACTTCGTCATGCTAGAATAATTCTGACCTTCCACACAACTTGCAGTTTCCAGTTTGCACGTAACGCATATTCAGAAGGAGCGGGGAGCAATAGCAGGCGTGTAGCATTTTATGCAGAAGCACGGTAAGAAGAAGATCCTTGCGGTAGTGGAAGATCTGCTGTTCACAGTGAAGATTAGCGACGCTGCCAAGCGGGCGGGCCTGGAAGTAGAGTTCGTCAAATCCGAACGAGACGTAATCGACAAGGCGACTCACGAGAAACCGCTGCTCATCATCTTGGATTTAAACTTCAGCGCGGTTCAGCCACTCCAGTTGATCTCGAAGTTGAAAAACGACGGCGAAATGAAGCAGATCAGCGTGATCGGCTATTTATCTCACGTGCAAGGTGAACTCAAACAGCAGGCGCAGGAAGCCGGCGCCAACATCGTGATGGCGCGCTCGGCTTTTTCGCAAAACCTGCCGCAGATCCTGAAGCGCCACTCCGGTGTAGTCTAATTCCCGTCGCTTTCTCACCCTCCGATGGGGGAGAAACGCGCGAAAATCGCGCAAGAAACCTGCGATCAAGAACGCACTTCACAGCTTCGTCCTCAGGTGCGTCCTTGCCTTGCGAACTTTCCATCCTTGCTATGAACTGCAGCCGCCTCTCGTGTTACATTGCGAACCGCTTGCAATCTAGCGTTTGAATAGCAAACTCAACTTACAACTTCAGATTTGTAGGACCGTTGCTCTTGCCGCTGGACGAAGCTTTCAAGTCGCGCCTTGCTCCATAAGCGTTTGGTCCTACGTGTGCATAATGCCGGGCCGTACTCCTAAGGTTAGTAGCACGTGACTATACCCCGAGCGCGGACAAGAAGGTCGCACTCGGTTTAGCGGCGCATCCTTCTGGAAGGCGCTTGCTGGAACGCGCTTGGAGTTTCCTTTTGGAAAGGACCACGCCATGGCTGCCTCTCTGCGAACACAAAGTGCGCCCGCGAATGCCCCCTCGAACGATAAGGACACCACCGATAAAGAGCCCCAGGGTTTGCTCCCCAGCGTTCAGGAAGCAGCTGATAGCAGTGAAGACGACGAACGCAGCAGTTCAGTGGACTGGCCGGAGCTGGTGAAGCGCATCCAAAACGGAGAACAAAGCGGGATGGAGGATTTGTACCGGCTGTTTGCGCGCGGCATCCGGTTCTACCTATGCCGGCAATTGGGCGTCCAAGAGCTGGATGACAAGGTTCACGATACTTTTTTGATCGTGGTGCAAGCCATCCGGCGCGGGGATTTGCGGGAACCGGACCGGCTGATGGGTTTTGTGCGGACGGTGGTAAGGCGGCAGGTGGCGGCGCATATCGATCAGGTAGTACATAGCCGGCGAGATGAGTTGCATCTAGACGTGGGCGTTCGGGTCATCGACGGACGACGTAACCCGGAGCAGAACATGGCGTTCCAACAAAAAGTAGACTTCATGCTTGAGATACTGAATCAGCTTTCCGAGCGGGATCGGGAGATCCTGACTCGGTTTTATCTGCAGGAAGAGACGCAGGAGGAGATTTGCCAGGGCATGAATCTGACGGAGACGCAGTTCCGGCTGCTCAAGTCGCGCGCGAAGGCTCGCTTTGGTGAACTCGGGAGGCGAAAACTCCAGCAGAAAATGCTGGTCCCATTTTTTTCGAGAATTTCCGCCGGGTAGCCCCACTAGGGCTTCCAAAGGAGTGCAGCCCGCATTCTGGGTTGGGTCGAGCTGTTGGGGCTCAGTTCCGTTCCCCCAAGAAAGGTTCTTGTCATGAACGCTGGCTTTGATCTACATTTTTCCGAAGAGGTATGGGAAGAATTTGCCATAGGCAGGCGATCCGAAGAGGATTGCAGGCCTCTGGAAGAACATCTGCTCATCTGCCCGGCCTGCCAGGATCTCCTGGCGGTCACCGATGAATACATTCGAGTCGCAAAAGCCGCCACGGCACTCGCCGCACACACGGCTAGGCGCTGGTCGAAACCGGTAGCAACGGCGGCAACTATGGTCTAAAAGACCCGGCGGTGAAGGCGCGCGATTGTGAATTTGGCGGTGTCAGCCACCGCCATCACCGCCATCACACCCGCCTGAACGGGATCTGAGACCACCAGGTCGGCGGCGTCGGGAACGCTGCCCGCCATGTTCAAGCTGATCACCAGCAATCCCTGCGCGCGCACTTCACGCACGGCTTTCTCGATATCGCCGCCCATTAGCGCGCCTGCCAGCACCAAAGCCCGGGCACGCGATAACCTGCCCACCGCGCGGACTGCATCCGCCAGCGCCTGCTCGCCAACCAGCGGGATGGTATCCACCGAGATGTGCTCGCCACGGATGTTGTGGCGGTCCGCCTCGGAAATCGCGCCGATCGCCACTTGCCCCACCTGCGCGCCGCCGCCCACGATGATGATCCGCTTGCCGTAGACCTTCTGAAGCGTCTTGACGATATCCACCTTACGGACAATGGGTAGATTGACGAGATCGGCCTGCAGGATCTCCGGCGCTTCCGGAAGATTGATCTCGAAATAGATCCGCGATTCCGGCTGCTCCTCGATGATGGACACCGAAGCGATGTCACCGTTATGATGCGCGATAACGCCGGTCAGCTCGTGAAGCACTCCAGGGCCCGACCGGGCCACCACCACGATTCCAATTGGTTCGCTCATTGATATATTTCAACCCGCCGCAGGCGCTTTTATCTCGTACTTCCGCAGCAACTCATCCCAGTGGCCTTGTGCCTTCAGCAGCAGCTCGCAAACTTCGCGCACCGCGCCTTGGCCGCCCGCAGCCTCGGTGACATACTGAACCGAACGCTTCACTTCGGGACGCGCGTTCGCCGGGGCGATGCTCAGCCCCACTCGATTCATCACCACTACGTCGGTGAGATCGTCGCCGATGTAAGCGACCTGCGATGCGGCAATTCCGGAGCGGGTGAGAATCTCTTCCACGATCGGGATCTTTTCGATGTGCCCCTGATATACATAAGTCATATTGCACTGCTTAGCGCGGGCTTCGGTGGCGGGAGAAATCCGGCCACTAATGACGCCTGTCACCAAACCCTTCCAGGAGAGCCACTGCAGCGCGATGCCGTCCTGCGTGTCGAATCCCTTGGTTTCTACGATGTTGCCCGACGGATCCGGTACGCCAAAGAGCTTTCCATCGGTGAGGACGCCGTCGACGTCCATGAGGAGCATCCGAATGTTAGCTGCCAGGTCGTTCAGCGCGGACATGTTCTTCATGGTAACCCAGGGTCCGTGCGCGGGACCTTCGCAGGTTCCGCCTGCTCATAGGGATTGACGTTCATCTGGCGCAAGCGAAGCCGCGCGGCTGGGATTCCTCTGGTTAACGCCGCGCCGACGACGGCGTACGGTTCCCAATACAGCCCTCCACGCAGAGTTCGAGCGATGGGACTATCGTTCCAATCCCACAGCCGGGCCGGCGCACCATCCACGCTCCGGGGAGTCCCGTCCCAGTGCCCGTTGGGATAAAAGAAAACGCCGACCGCTTGGATGAGGACTGAGTACACAGCCAGAACCGCGAAAGCCCGGCGCGGCCAAACATGATCGATCGCGGAAACCCCGATCGCCATCAGCACGATGAGAGGCGGGATCAGTTCTGTAAGCAGGCGGGGTCCCCAAGAGTAACCACCCCACCAGATAACCGATCGAGACATGACTATAGACTCGAAAATGATAAAGAAGATCGACGCCTCGAGAAGTACCTTGTGCTGCCGTCGCGATATGGAAGCACCGGGCAAGAACGCGCAGAAGGCAAATACGATGACAGGTGTGTAGATCAACAATCCACGCCCTGGACTCAGGAAGAGTCCTGCGAGACCGGGAAAGGCAGAGCCATAGAGGACCGCCACGGCATAGCCTCCCGACAGGCGCTGAAACACGTACAGGTTGTAGCCCGCCAGGAGCGCGCCGCCAACCAGGGGCACAGCCAGTAGACGAACATATTCGGCGAGAGTGGTCTTTGCCAGTAAAAGAGCCACCACCAGAGCCGGCAACAGGACCAGGTTGGTGGGGCGAATGACGAACGCCGCGGCGGCGCATGCGCCGCACAACCAAGACCAACTGTGCCTCTCGCGGTCCTCCGACCAACGCTCCAAACCATAGAAGCAGCCGATGAGTGCCAATTCACCCGGCCCGTGCTGCCAGAGCGCCTGGCTCGAAATAGACCATGTTTCGGTCGCCAGGGCGTACACCAAGGTCAGGCACCAGGCCCAGCGCGCGGTGGTAATGCGCTTCAAGAGGAGCAGTAGCAAGACGGCCGAGAGAGCCGCGATGGCGGCGGCCGCAAATTTTTGCGCGATTCTCGC
Source organism: Bryobacteraceae bacterium (assembly GCA_049518655.1). GTDB lineage: Bacteria > Acidobacteriota > Terriglobia > Bryobacterales > Bryobacteraceae > Palsa-89. The sequence goes on from JBEKRO010000041.1 coordinate 26,090, forward strand.
GACCAGTACTAGCAATGCCGGATCCCAATCGCGGCGTCCAAGGAAAGCCATCGGCAAGTAAAGCGGAGACACCAGCAGTGGACCGGCAATCGGAAAGCTACTGAAGAAATGTCCATGCGCCTCATGGATCACTGCGGACGTATACCAGACATGGCCGCGCAGCCATGGGGCAAAACGATCGAGAAAGATGGTGTGGTCAAGAATCACCGAGAAGGGAATCAGAGATCCTGGTAACGTATCGCCCGAATCTACAGGCCGCAAATTGGCATGATAGACAACCGTGAGCGCCAGGAACAGAAGGATGTAAGGACGAGCGCGTGCGAGCATGCGAGAGCGAAGCGGCAGGAAATGCCGATCGTATCGAGGCCGGTTTGTCAGGGATTTGACGCGCCCGATCGCGGCACGTGGATCGACATCAGCAGAATTGTTCCGTTAATGGCGCTGAACCAGTGCGGCGTGTTCTCCGGGACGATCACAAAGTCACCCTTGGCGATGGCTTGCGATTTTCCGTCCTCAATTCCCGTGCCCGATAGGTTTTCCGCGTTGGTCCGCTTTTCGTTCGCGAGCTTTCCGCCGGTGACCAGCGTGGCCGAGCCATCGATCACATAAAACATCTCAGCTTCCTTCTCGTGAACCGCCGCCGGGCCAACCGAAGTTCGATATTCCAGATTTGCGTTATACGGCGCGAGGTGCAAAATGTTTTGGACGACGATGGGCTGGCCGTCCTTGTGTTCTGCCTTCGCTTTGTCGCGGAGCGCGGCCACGTCGGCGGCCGAGGAATAGGTCTTGGTGGGCGGGGCCGGCGGCTGGGACCAAGCCACGCTGACGACGATTGTGAAAGCCAGACTGACAACGATTGGACGCATAAGAAACCTCCGGTTTGGGTTCGAACTCCAGATGCTATCACAACCATTTGGGCGAAACAGAGCCGCAGATCTCCGCCTGAGTCAAAATAGCAATGCATGGGCACACTCGCCGATCCGAACGTCCGCGCGGCCTGCCGCGAACGTATCCAACGGCTGGATTCGAACACCAGCGCCAAATGGGGACGCATGACGGCTCGCCAGATGGTGTGCCATCTCAACGACTCGTTCCGGGTTGGTATGGGAGAAAAATACGCCAGCCAGGCGACCAATGTTTTCCAAAGAACGCTGGTGAAATGGATCGCACTGCGCATGCCCGTCCCATGGCCGCACGGAGTGCCCACCCGTCCCGAGATCGAGCAGGGTCGTGGGGGAACACCGCCGGCGGAATGGTCGAGCGATCGCGACCAGCTACTGACTCTGATGGATGCGTTCGCAGAGCGAACAACGTTCGGCGTCCATCCAACGTTTGGAACGATGAGCCAGCGCGATTGGCTCGCCTGGGGCTACCGCCACGTGGATCACCATTTGCGGCAGTTTGGTGTGTGATTACGCCCGCTTGCTCCGCGACTTCCGGCTCTCCGTGACGGCCCCATCGAATCGCGCGCCGAGTGCGGCAAAGCCTTCCGTAGGTCCGTTCCATCGCAATTCGTCAACGCCCGCGAACAGCTGGATGTCGGTCCGGAGTGTGGCGAGCGTGCGGAACAGCAGTGCTTGGTCGCGCTGTTCTGCGAGCGTGTGCGCCAGCGCGCTCGCATTCGCTGCGTTCACGTGCCACTCGTTGCAGTCCGCGGGAATAGACTCGATGTGTCCGAACTTGGCGAGAACCGCTGCGGTCGATTTCGCGCCCCAGCCGGGCAGGCCAGGATAGCCATCGGCCGCGTCGCCGACCAACGCAAGGTAGTCGGGAATCGACGCTGGCGGCACGCCGAATTTCTGGATCACTCCGGCTTCGTCGATCGTGACGCGCGTTCGGCGATTCAACTGAACAACCCGCGTGCCGCGCACGCATTGCGCCAGGTCTTTGTCCGGCGTGCAGATAATCACCTGATCCACCCGCGTGTCGCCGTCCGCTTTGAACGCCGCGGCAGCAAGTGCATCGTCGGCCTCGAACTCAATCATCGGCCAGACCACGACGCCTGCCGACAACAGCGCCTCCTCAAGCAACGGAAACTGCGCGAGCAAGTCGCGTTCGATGCCCTCCGAGGTCTTGTAGCCCGGCCACAGTCCATTGCGGAACGACTCAATAACGTGATCGGTTGCAACGGCGATGTGTGTGGCTCCGCCCTGGATCATGCCCAGCACGGACGCCAGCACGCCTCGCACCGCGGCAACCTCACAACCGTCCTCGTCGCGCGCGGATGGGAGGGCGTAATAGTGGCGGAACAACTCGTATGTGCCGTCAATCAGATAAACGTCCAGAGCCGCGCCTCAGCACAAGCCTACAATAAAATTCATGCGTCTCCTCACGGGGTTGCTTCTCACTGCCGCGTGCCTGGCACAGGCGCAGACCGGTGATGCAACGTTCAAGATTCCGCCGGTTCAGAGTTCGATCAACTTGGATCAACAGCCGATCCAAATCACGCTCTGGGGAACGGTCTCGGCCATGCCCTCTGGCACTTTTGCGTTGGCTCTCACCATCGATCTCGGAGACCTTCAGGAACATCTCACGCCCGTGCTGAGCGCGCAGCTGAATCGGTCGGACCGCTGCGGCGATCGGCTCACCGTCGAGCGGGCTGTAATCGCTCCGGCCGCGCCGTCGAGCATGCTGACCACGAACATCAATTTCGAGCGTTTCGCCTGCGTCAAGGCGTTCGGCAAGCAGATCATCAAGAGGCTGGTGGGCGGCCATGCCGTGATCGAAGTGAACCTGACGCCATCGGTTCAAGAGAACAACATTTTGATCGCCGCCGGTGTCCGCAAGGTGGACGCGGACGGTTCGCTCGGCGACCTGCTGCGTTCCGGCTCCGTCGGAGATTCCATCCGAGACCAGATTTCAGACAGCATCGAATCCGCCATTCAGAAGTCGGCGGATCTAAAATCGGCTCTGCCTGCCGAACTTGAAAAGGCCGTCACCATCCATACCGTCCAATTCGCCGACGGCGGCGCAGGCCGGCTGTGGCTCACCGTCGGCGGTGAGGTTCGGCTCTCGGCGGAGCAACTGCGGGTCTTGGTGAAAGAACTGGGCCACTAGCACGGTGGGAGAATGGAACATGCCCCTAACCACTGACGGGAAAGTCTTAACTCTGGCTCAGGATCTGATCCAGCAGTTCGACACCATCTTCGGTTTGCATCCTGGCTTCCGGCCAGCGCATGCCAAAGGCGTCATGCTCGCAGGAACGTTCCAACCTTCGCCCGCCGCGGCATCGCTCACGCGCGCGCCTCACATGAATCGGGCTTCAACCCCGGTGTCGGTTCGCTTTTCAGACTCGACCGGCGTTCCCCTGATTCCTGACACTGATCCCAATGCTAATCCGAAAGGATGTGCGATTCGTTTCCACCTCGCCGATCGCGTACACACCGATATCATCAGCCATTCGACCGATGGATTCCCCACCAAAACCGGGCAGGAGTTCCTGGAGTTCCTGCGCGCGCTCGCCGCGAGCGATCCGGCCAAGTTATCGGGATCGCCCCTGGAGGCATTCCTCGGCAGCCATCCAGCCGCGCTCGCATTCGTGCAGGCACCGAAGCCCGCTCCGTCCAGCTTCGCCCGGGAATCCTACTTCGGCATCCTGGCGGTCCGTTTCACCAACAAGGACGGTGAATCCCGCTTTGGACGCTATCGCATCCTTCCCGAAGCCGGCAACGATCATCTCACCGCAGCCGCCGCTGCCGCCCAAGGTCCCAATTACCTGTTCGATGAACTTGCCGCGCGACTCGTCAAAGGCCCGATCAAGCTCCGGATTGTCGCTCAATTGGCCAACGCTGGCGACATTGTGGACGACGCCACCATCCATTGGCCCGAAGACCGCACTCAGTTGGATCTCGGCACCGTCGCTCTCACCGCCACGGTTGCAGACAACGCCCAGGAACAGCAGCACATCATCTTTGATCCCATCCCGCGTGTGGATGGAATCGAACCCTCCGATGATGCCCTCTTCGAGTTGCGTGCGGCACTCTATTTAATGAGTGGCCGCCGTCGCCGGGCAGCAGGCGGCAATGCCGCCATTGGACGGAATGCTTGACGGCGTAGCCAACTTCATCGCGCGGCACCGCATGTTTGAACCCGGGCACCGCGTCGGCGTAGCTGTGTCGGGCGGCGCGGATTCCGTGTTCCTGTTGCATGTTCTTCGTGAACTTGCTCCGCGCTGGGATTTGCAACTCAGCGTGATTCACATCGATCACGGAATTCGTGGCGCGGCATCCATCGCGGATGCGGAATTCGTCGCGCAACTGGCTTGCACGTTCAGGCTTCCCTTCTATCTTCACCATGCCGATGTTGCAGCCCTCGATGGCAACCTGGAGGAGTCGGCGCGCAACGTGCGGCAATCTTTCTACACCGAACTGATCGCAGGCAGCACTGTGGATCGGGTGGCCACAGGTCACACCCGATCGGATCAAGCCGAAACGGTGCTCTACCGGATTCTGCGCGGGTCCGGACTCACGGGCTTGTCGGGAATTCTGCCGGTTACGCGCGAGGGCCTGGTCCGGCCACTCCTGGAGATCGATCGGAGTGAAATCGAGGCTTGGTTGCGCCAGCATAACATCGCTTGGCAAGAAGATGCGACGAATCAGGATCGCACCTTCGCGCGCAATCGCCTGCGTCACGAAATCCTCCCGCTGCTGCGCGACGCTTTCAATCCACAACTCGACATCGCTCTATCCAACCTGGCAACTCTCGCTAGTGATGAAGAAGCCTTCTGGGAATCTGAATTGCTCCGTCACCTGCCACCAGCCACCAGTCACCAGCCACTCATCCTCCCCATCGCTCCACTTACCAGAGCCCCGGTTGCCCTGGCTCGCCGGCTGGTGCGCCGAGCTGTGGAAATCGTTAAAGGGGACCTGCGCGGGATCGATTTGGCCCACGTGGAGCGAGTGCTCGAAATGGCGCGCCTCAACGACGGGCACGACAGGTTTCAGATGCCTGGCTTGGATATCTGCCGATCCTTCGACTTCATCCGGATGTCGCCGCCCAGTACCATCCCCCCCGATACCCCCGATTTTTCCTTCGCTCTCGAGGTTCCAGGATCGGTGGAACTCCCAGGCACCGATACCCGTATTACCTTGCAGATACTAGAGAAAGAAGACCCCCCGCAGCCCTGTGCTACAGTGGTGAATGAACTGGACTGGCAGCGTTTCCGCAGGGGCAGAGGCGCGCCCAGCCTTGAGCTGCGTAACTGGAGACCAGGTGACCAGTACCGAAGAGTCGGGGAATCCAAACCGGAAAAGATCAAGTTTTTCTTCCAGGAAGCCCGTATACCCTTGTGGGAACGCGGGAACTGGCCGATTATCACTTATAATGAGACCATCGTTTGGGCCAGACGTTTCGGGGCCGCCGCCGAGTTCGCGACGGGGCCTGATACCCGCTCCATCCTCCAGGTTGCAGAAACAAGGCAGCAACTTTCGAATCGATCCGAGCGCCTGTAGCGTCCAAGTTCATGGGTATCTTGTTGCCCCACGTGTAGGGAGAAGGCATGAATAATTCAAATCTTAAGACCGCCATATTCTGGGTGGTCATCATCGTAGTTGTGGTTCTGTTTTGGACCGTGGTCCATAACACTAAGTCCCGTCCGGACGCCCAACTCTCATACACGCAGTTGATGAACGATGTGAACGCGGGCAAGATCAAGACCGTGAGCATCAGCGGCAACGATCTGCACGGCACGTATAAAGACGACAATCAGGAACTGCACGCCGTCATCCCCAACGTCCACCAGAATCTGGATGACGCCATGCTCGCCAAGGGCGTGGACATCCACTACAACAAGGAAGCGGGCGGCGGCTGGGTTTCTATCCTGATTAATGCCATTCCGTTTGTTCTGTTACTGGCGTTCTGGATATTCATGATGCGGCAGATGCAGAGCGGCGGGAATAAGGCCTTGAGTTTCGGCAAGAGCCGCGCCAGGCTGCATTCGTCGCAACAGAAGAAAGTGACTTTCAAAGACGTGGCCGGCGTGGAAGAGGCCAAAGAAGAGCTGCAGGAGATCATCGAGTTCCTGCGCGAGCCTCAGAAGTTCCAGAAGCTGGGCGGCCGCATTCCCAAAGGCGTATTGCTGATTGGCCCTCCGGGAACCGGCAAGACTTTGCTGGCGCGCGCCATCGCGGGCGAAGCGAACGTTCCGTTCTTTTCCATTTCAGGTTCCGACTTTGTCGAGATGTTTGTGGGCGTCGGCGCGAGCCGCGTGCGCGATCTGTTCGAGCAGGGCAAGAAGAATGCCCCGTGTATCGTCTTTATCGACGAAATCGACGCCGTGGGACGGCATCGCGGCGCAGGTCTCGGCGGCGGGCATGATGAACGCGAGCAGACGCTGAACCAATTACTGGTTGAAATGGACGGATTCGAATCGAACGAAGGCGTGATCCTGGTGGCGGCCACCAATCGCCCCGATGTTTTGGATCCCGCGCTGCTGCGGCCCGGCCGTTTCGACCGGCGCGTGGTGGTAGGCCGTCCCGACGTCAAGGGTCGCGAGATGATCCTCCGCGTCCATACCAAGAAGACGCCGCTCGGCGATGATGTAGATCTCACCGTTGTCGCGCGCGGTACGCCGGGATTCGCCGGCGCCGATCTGGCCAACCTGGTGAACGAAGCCGCGCTGGTGGCGGCGCGCCAGAATCGTAAAGTGATCACGCAGTTCGATTTCGAACTGGCCAAGGACAAGGTCATGATGGGAGTGGAACGCAAATCGCTCATCATCAGTGACGAGGAAAAGCGCAACACGGCGTATCACGAAGCTGGGCACGCGCTGGTGGCCTCCATGCTTCCCGAAGCCGATCCGCTCCACAAGGTCACCATCATCCCGCGTGGCATGGCGCTGGGTCTCACCATGCAGTTGCCGCTCGATGACAAGCACTCCTACAACAAGGGCTATCTCGAGGCGCAGATCACGATCCTAATGGCCGGCCGCATCGCCGAAGAAATCTTCATGCATCACATCACCACCGGCGCGGGCAACGATATCGAACGCGCCACCGACATGGCTCGCAAAATGGTCTGCGAGTGGGGCATGAGCGAACTGGGTCCGATGAGCTTCGGCAAGAAGGAAGAGCAGATCTTCCTGGGCCGCGAGATCGCACAGCATCGCGACTACAGCGAAGCTACCGCTATTCTGATCGATGAGCAGGTTCGCAAGCTGGTGGACCAGGGTTATGACCGTGCGCGCAAGATCATCGAGGAACGCTCGGATGGTTTGGCTCGCGTGGCGGAAGCCTTGCTCGAACGCGAAGTCCTGGACGGGGCCGAAGTCCGGCTGCTGATCGAGGGCGGTGTTCTCACCACGCCAGTTCGTCCCAAGACGATGCCTCCCAGTGACGGCGAGAAGCAGCAGGTGATCCGTCCGGAAGGCGGCAAGCCTCCGGTAACCGGATTGCTCGGCGGCGAACGGCCGCAACCCGCTTAATTTGATTCCCGAATATCCCGTCTACCTCTTCGACGTGGACGGGACGCTGCTCGACTCCGCAGCCGATATTTGCGGCGCCATCCAGGGTGTCCTTGAGACCACTCCGCAGTGCGCTGTCACCGATGAGTTCCTGAGGACGTATATCGGCCGTCATCTGTACGATCTGTTCCAGGATCTTTTTCCGGATCGAACGCACCCGCACATGGATGAGATGATCGCGGACTATCGCACGCGATACCTGGCGCGGCGCCATTCATGCACCAAGCCCTACCCCGGGATCTCGGAAGCGCTGGCTGCCCTACCCGGCAGGAAATCCACCGCCACCACCAAAGGCACGCCCACTACGCGCGCCGTGCTTGAACAATTTGGGTTACTTCCCTATTTCCATCACGTGCAGGGCACCGACGGTTTTCCCGCCAAGCCCGAGCCGAATGTCATCTTGGCGTCGCTGGAAGTTTTCGGCGTGAAGCCGCAAGACTGCTTGTTTATCGGCGATTCGCCCACCGATATGGAAGCCGGACGCCGTGCCGGCGTGAAAACCTGCGCCGTGTTGTGGGGCTACGGGCGTCGTGCTGAGCTCGCCCGCTGGGAGCCCGACTATTGGGTCGAGCAGCCGAGCGAGCTACGCGTTTAAGACGGCAAGTTCGTCCAGATTCAAGCGGCCGGTATAAATAGCCATTCCTAGCGCGGCGTGAATGCCGAGCTTGTGCAGCTCCTGGATTTCCTCCATCGTGGTAATGCCACCCGCCGCCGTCAGCTCGTGGCTGGTTGCCGCGCGCAGCCTTCGGAACCAGCCCAGATCGGTCCCTTGCAGCATGCCTTCTTTGTCCACGTAGGTGCACAGGAAGCCGGAACAGTACGGCTCCAAGTGGTGCAACATTTCCTCGGCCGTAGAGTTGGTCGATTCCTGCCAGCCATGCGTCACCACCTTGCCGCCCTTGGAATCGAGCGCGATCACCAGCCGGTCCGGTCCCACGGCATCGGCGATCTCGGTCAGCTTCTCGCGGTCGAACGCCGCCGTTCCAACGATCACGCGATAAGCTCCTTGTTCAATCAGCGCGCGCGCGCGCTCCGGCGACCGAACACCGCCGCCCACCCGCGCTATCGATCGTCGTGCAACCAGTTCCACCAGAGCGTCATTGGAACCTTTACTCATGGCCGCATCCAGATCGATCACCTGAATCTGCGGAAACGCGCGGAACTTCTCCAGCATCGCAAGCGGGCCTTCGGCTTCCAGAGCCTTCTCGCGGCCTTGCACTAATTGGACAACTTTGCCGCCCATCAAATCGATGCAGGGAATAATCACGGCGCGGGCCTTACCGGTACGTCGTGTAGATGCAGGTAATCTTTGAGGTCTTTCACCGTGTACGTTCCGTAGTGAAAGATCGACGCCGCGAGCGCCGCATCGGCGCAGCCTTCGGTAAGCACGCGCTCAAAATCTTCCGGCTTCCCCGCCCCGCCCGATGCGATCACGGGAATATGAGTCGTCTGGGAAACCGCCCGCGTCAATTCGCAATCGAACCCGGTTTGCACGCCATCGGTGTCCATCGAAGTGAGTAAGATCTCGCCCGCGCCCAACATCTCGCCTTCGAGCGCCCATTCGACAGCGTCCATGCCTTCATCGTCGCGGCCCCCGCGCGTAAAAACGTTCCAGCTGCCGTTTGTATTCCCCCGCGCGGCATTTCTGCGAGCGTCGATCGCCAGCACCACCGCCTGAGCGCCAAATTCTTCACTCAGTTCCGTGATCAATTTCGGACGCCGCACAGCCGCGGTATTCACGCTCACCTTATCAGCCCCGGACAATAGAATTCGGCGCGCATCGGCGATAGATCGAATCCCCCCTCCCACCGTGAGCGGGATGAAAACCTTCCGCGCCGTGCGTGCCACCACGTCCGCCATGATCTCGCGAGCGTCGCTAGACGCAGTGATGTCGAGGAAAACCAGTTCATCGGCGCCCTGCCCGTTGTAGCGCTCGGCCAGTTCCACGGGATCACCGGCATCGCGCAGCCCGACAAAATTCACGCCCTTGACCACGCGTCCGCCGGTGACGTCGAGACAAGGAATAATTCGTTTGGCCAGCATCGTTAAAGTTCGACGAAATTCCGTACAATCCGCAATCCGAGCGGCCCGGACTTCTCCGGATGAAACTGAACGCCGAAGATGTTCTTGGTCTCCAGCACCGCCGTGTAGGCGACGTTGTACTGGCACGTCGCAGCCGTCGCATCGTTCAAAGGCGCGTAGTAGCTGTGCGCGAAATACAGATAAGGATGCGGCGCCACCTTGGCAAGCAGTTTCGTGTCATTGCGCGGCTCAATCTCGTTCCAACCCATATGCGGAACGCGCGCCGTAGCTGGAAAGCGGCGAATCTCGCCAGAAAACATTCCCAGCCCCCGCTCCTCCGGCGCTTCTTCACTCGATTCAAACAGTGCCTGCAGTCCCAGGCAAATTCCCAAAAACGGAACACCCGCGCGGATCCGTTCCAGCAACGCCTCGCGGACGCGCATTTGATCCAGCGCGCGCATTATCTGTCCAAAGTGGCCGACTCCCGGCAGAATGATTTTCATCGCGCGGCTAAGCCCGGCTGCATCGCGAACCAGCTCATACTCTGCCCCAATCTCGCCAAGGGTGTTTTGCACCGACCGAAGATTTCCAGCGCCGTAGTCGAGGATTGAAATCATAGGAGGCCTTTTGTTGAAGGAAGCTGCTCCTTCAACCGCGCGTCTTTCGAACACGCGTAGCGCAGCGCGCGCGCGAAACACTTGAAGATCGCCTCGATCTTGTGATGGTTCGACCTGCCATACAAGACCTTCGCATGCAGGTTCGCGCCGGCATGGTTGACGAAGCCTCCGAAGAAATCCTCTACCAGTTCCGTTTGCAGATCGCCTACCAGCCGAACCTTCACTTTGTCGTCGTAGACCAGCGCTGGCCGGCCTCCCAGATCGAGCGCCACTACGGCAAGCGTCTCATCCATCGTCATCACGAAGTACCCCGCGCGATTGATCCCCTTGCGGTCGCCGAGGGCTTTCGAGACAAGCTGGCCGAGCACGATCCCGACATCTTCCACCGTGTGATGCTGATCGACATCCAGATCGCCCGCCGCCTGCAACTTCAGATCGAACCCACCGTGCTTGGTGAACAACTCCAGCATGTGGTCGAAAAATCGAATACCCGTGGAGATTTCGTAACGGCCTCGGCCCTCGATCTTCAGCGAGCCTTTGATCCGCGTCTCCTTGGTGTCGCGCTGAATGCTAGCCGATCTCATTAATGTCCTCGATCACCTGAATCGCACCTTCCAATCGCAGCAGGTCCACCAACTCGCCGCGGCGCGGGCTGTTTCGCGCGGCGATCCCGATAAAAGGCACATATGCGGCCTTCGCGCAGCGCGCATCGTCCACGGTGTCGCCAATGTAAAGCAGTTTCTTCTCCGGGCGCAGGGCTGCAATCTTCAACAGGCCGTCCGGCGCGGGTTTTTCACACGCTACATCGTTGGCCGATACCAACAAGAACCGGTCGCGAAGGCCCTCGCGCTTCAATGTGATCTCGGCCTCCTCGGTGGTGCGCCCCGTAAAGATCGCGAATTCGAATCGCTCTCCCAACCGATCCAGCAGGCCATCACGTGGGAGCCAGCGCTCGCGATGGATCATGCCCTGATCGAGAAACAGATAGTTGAAGTATTCGACAACCGTCGCGTACGGTAGCTCGACGCCCAGATCGCGGCAGATCTTTTGCGACAGCAGCCAGTCATTATTCCAGCCGCCCTGATTCTTATAATCCTGGATCGAATCGCGTGAAATCGTTTTTCCCGTGAAATGTTCCACCGTCTTCACAATCGTTTCGCGATACGATTCGGTGACATCCACCAGCACACCATCCATGTCGAACACCAACATCTGCTCGGAATGAATCACCAGATTTGCTCCAATTCGGCAAGAAAGCGCCGGATTTGATCGCGCGTACCCACCGTCACGCGGACGCAACCGGGGATTTCATAGCTGCGATCGCGGATCAGCACTCCCCGGCGGCGCAGTTCATCGCGCACGGGAATCGCACGCTTGCCCGCCTCAAACAATACAAAGTTTGCCTTGCTTTCGTAATACGGAATCCCGAGCTTTTCTAAACCGACATACAGCAACTCGCGAGCAGCCAGCACCTCGGTGACGTACTTTTCGATATACGTCTTGTCCTGGATGGCCGCATGGGCAGCCAAGGTTGCCAGCGTGTTCACGCTGTAGGGCGACTGTGCCTTGTGTAGAAACTCGACATTGCCCGATTGCGAAAACAGGCAGCCCAATCGCATCGCCGCCATTCCGTAAACTTTCGAAAACGTCCGGCTGACAAATAGATTGGGATAGTCATTGAGGAGCGGCAAGGCCGTCACGCCGGAGAATTCGTAATATGCCTCATCGATCAAAACGGCCGCTCCCGTGGCCTTTTCCAGAATTCGTTCGATACCCGCGCGCGACGTTCCCGTGCCCGTGGGATTGTTCGGATTTGCAATCAGAATGGCGCGCGTGGATGGCCCAATCGCTTCCAGCAGCTCTTCCAGTGGGAAGCCCAGCTTCTGAGCGCGATAGGGAATCTCTCGGATGCTGGCGCCCGCCACTTCGGAATAGAACCTGTACATCGCGTACGACGGCTGCAGCAGCAGCACCTCGCCGCCATCGTCGATGTAAGTGTTCACCAGGACTTGAATAGCTTCGTCCGTTCCGTTAGTCAGAATGAAATCGTCGGACTCCACGCCGAAGAACCCGGCCAATTCGCGCTTGATCTCGCCGTATTCGGGATAAATCGCCAGCCCCGCTTCGCTCAGATGCTCGCGCAGATACTCGATCACTTTCGGCGACGCGCCCACGGTATTCTCATTGAAATCCAGGCGCAGTTTGCCACTGCGGCCGCCAGTCGGCGGTGAATACGGCGCCATCTTCAGTACTGCGTCGCGCGGCTGCAATACACCCGGCGGCAGGTCAATTCGCTTACTTGCCAAGGCGCACCTCAACTGACCGTGCGTGCGCTTCCAAGCCCTCAGCCCGAGCGAGCGTAGTAATGGCGGGCGCAAGCTGCCGCAGCCCGGAAGACGTCAGCTCTTGCACCGAGATCACCTTCACGAAATCGGCCGACGAAAGCCCGCCGCGAATGCGTGCCGCGCCGGAGGTGGGGAGCACATGATTGGGACCGGTTGCATAGTCGCCCGCAGCCTCAGGACTGCTCGGTCCCACAAATACGCTGCCGGCGTGCTGGATCTTCGGCAGCAGACTGGCGTCATAGATGGCGAGATGCTCGGGCGCAAGCTGGTTGGATGCTTCCACGGCCGCGTCTGTGGACGGGCACAGGATCACGGCGCTGTTGTTACGAATAGCCTCGCAGGCCACCGGTGCGGTCGGCAAGGTTTCAAGCTGGCGTGACACCTCTAATACCACCCGTTCCGCCAAAGATCGTGAAGTAGTCAGCAGAATTGCGGAAGCTTCCACATCGTGCTCCGCCTGCGCCAGCATGTCGGCCGCGATAGACCGCGCATCCGCATCGTCGGCAATGATCACGATCTCGGTGGGTCCGGCGACAAAATCGATCCCCACCTCGCCCGCCAGCAATTTCTTGGCGGCCGCAACATAAATATTTCCCGGGCCCACAATGCGATCCACTTTAGGGATGGTGGCTGTGCCAAATGCCAGCGCCGCGATGGCCTGCGCGCCTCCAATCCGAAAAATATTCTTGACACCCAGAAACTTCGCCGCTGCGACAATCTCCGCGCTCGGATGCGGCGAGGTAACACAAATCGTCCGCACGCCCGCCACTTGCGCGGGGATCACAGTCATTAACAGTGTGGACGGCAGTGGATAACGGCCCGCGGGAATGTACGCCCCCATCGAATCGAGCGGACGCACTATATGGCCCAATCGGCGGCCATCGGGGAACTCTCTCCATGTTTCCCGCGGCAGTTGCAGAGCGGCATATTCGCGGATGTTCTTCGACGCGATCTCGATGGCGGCATAAAACTCGGGCGTTACGCGCGATTCGGCCGCATGCCAGTCCGAAGCCGGAACCGTGAAGTGGTCACCATCCAGGCTGTCGAACTTGCGCGCGTATTCGAGCACTGCTTCGTCGCCGCGTTTACGTACGGCTTCCAGGATCGGCCCAACCACCTGTTCTGCCTCGGCCAGCCGGACTGTCTTGCGCGTGATGAAGCCTTGAGCCTCGTTCAATGGAAGAATGCGGAGCATGATTACATTACGATCTTGTTCAACGGATACTCGACGATGCCCTGCCCGCCGGCTTCTTTCAAACGCGGGATAATGTTACGCACCGTAATCTCTTCAAGGATGGTGTGCACGGCAACCCAATCGTCGTCGCTGAGATTCGAAATCGTCGGCTTCTTCAACGCCGGCAGAATACCCAGCACAGCGGCCAGGCACTCTTTGCGAACGTTCAGCATCAGTCCCACCCGCCCCAGTGCATTGATAGCGCCATCCAGCAACAGGTGAATATCTTCCATCTTGCGGCGCTTGGCAGCATCTTTCCAGGAATCGACATTGGCGATCAGCTGCGTGTTCGATTCCAGCACCGTCTCCACAATTCGCAGCTTGTTGGCGCGCAATGACGATCCAGTCTCCGTCACTTCCACAATCGCGTCGGCCAGCACCGGCGGCTTCACTTCCGTAGCGCCCCAACTAAATTCCACTTTGGCCGTCACGCCGTTCTTCGCCAGGTACCGTCGCGTAGTTGCCACCAACTCCGTCGCGATGATCTTCCCCTCCAGGTCTTTCACGCTCTGGAACGGGGACGCTTCGGGCACCGCCAATACCCAGCGCACTTTCCCGAAGCTCTGCTTGGCGTAAATCAAATCGGCCACCGCATGAACGTTGGCTTCGCTCTCTTCAATCCAGTCGCGTCCGGTGAGCCCCGCGTCCAGCACGCCATCTTCGACGTAGCGGGCCATTTCCTGAGCCCGAATCATCATGCATTCGATTTCGGGATCGTCAATCGCCGGAAAATACGAGCGCGAGCTCGTAGTAATGTTGAACCCCGCGCGCCGAAAAAGATCGATCGTCGCGTTCTCCAGGCTGCCCTTGGGAATCCCCAGCTTCAGTTTCACGATTTGCTCCCGTATACGGCGTCCGGATCGTACGCGCGTGGCTCCGATTCTTTCCATGCGCCGCCCTCGAGCTTGCGAAAAAAGCAGCTCTGATAGCCTTCGTGGCAGACGCCCGGCCCCAGTGCTTCCACTTGGATGAGCAGCGCATCCAGATCGCAGTCGGTTGAAATGTTCTTCACCACCAGCTTGTGCCCCGACGATTCGCCTTTGAGCCAGAGCTTGTTTCGCGAGCGGCTGTAGAACGTGGCGTACCCAGACTCCACCGTTTTGCGAAACGCCTCCTCATTCATAAAGCCGACCATGAGTACGCGGCCCGTCGCGTGATCCTGTATGACGGCCGTGATCAGGCCGTTGAGTTTGCTGAAATCGAGTTTGCTGGAATCAAGGTTCATGTGTCCATACCAATAAAAAAGCCCGCCAAGTTGTCGGCGGGCAGCAAGTTCACTTCAGAAATTCGTTAGATAGCCGCCGATCGCCAGAGGTGTCGATGATGGTGGTGATGGGCGAAGTGCATGAAGAAACAGTATAGCAAGTTATCAGGCCGGGCGAGGAAATGTGTTCTTACTGTTTTTGCTGTTGCCGATCCTGGACGTTGTGCACGAACGTCATCATCGCAGTCCGCTCGGCGTCATCCAGCTGCCCGTCACCGTTCTTATCGAACATTTTGAACACTGCGGTTAATTTTCCGACCGCGTCCGGCGAAAGCATTTCGTAAGGCAAATCCTGGAGGGTATGAACCTGGCTCAGAAACTGATCCACGTATTGCCGGCTCACGTCGCGCTGCAGATCGCGAATGTCATCGCGCGTCGGAACCACTACCGTTAGGAAGACCAGAGCCATTTCGTCCTTGGTTTCTTCGCCCCAATGAATGCGCACCGGAGGATGAACTGGGTTGTGCGGATTATTCTCCGAGTTATCGTATGTGTATTCCAGATCGATCCGCGTTCCCTTCGGCAGATCCAGCGGCGCGCGATAGCGGTAGGCGTTCTGCCAGTTAAAATCCCAATCCTTGATCCAGATCAGCGGCTGAGTGGATCCATCCGGCAGGGTCGCAGTCACTTTCATGTCCTTGCACAGATAATGCGCATGCGGAGTTACGCCCGCCAGTTGCACGTCGCGGGGCAGAGTCAGCGACGCCTTCGCTACGTAGTGCGAATCGCCGGGCGCGATATCCAAGTGATGATCGAACAACAGAATGGACGTGCGGCCTTTGGTTGGCGGGCCGGAGAAGCTCAGCCCCAGCGACGATTGATCCTGTTCCGGCTTTCCCGAAGGATGGTAGTGAATCTGAATCACCACGTCCATGCCTTTACGAATCGGTTGCGAAAGCTCCGGATCGTGCGGTGGCGGCGTCAGCCCGGGAGCCCACCCGCCAATCAATCCAGCCGCCGGAAATCCAGGCCCTCCAAAACAGGGATAGCTTCCATCGGGGCTGGCAGCGGCCATCTCCTTCGCTTTGCCGCTCGCGTCCAGAAACACCAGCGCATGATGCACGATCCGGCGATTCTCAGGTCGGAACTCTGTGCCATCGAGATACACGTCGTGATCCAGGCCGGTGGGAAGCACGAAGCATCGATATTGGTCAGGGCCATCCGCGGGCAGCGAATATTTCACCGGAATGGTCAGCACCTGATCCGGCTGGCCGGCTTGCCATCCGTCGGTGAACTTCGGCGGCGTCGGCTTCGCACTGGCATCGCCTTCCGGGGCGCCCGCTTTGGCCCAATCTTTGATGAGCGCGATTTGCGCATCGGTAAGGCGGCGCTCTCCCGCGAAATCGCCGTATCCCGGCTCGGCTTTCCAGGGCGGCATAAACCGGCCACCCACCGCGCCCGCAATCAAGGACGCTCGTTTGGCGGCGTCTTGATAGGTGAGCAGAGGAAACGGCGCTACTTCGCCCGGGCGATGGCAGGTGGCGCAGTTGGCGTAGAGGATCGGCGCGATGTCCTTATTGAAGGTGGGCGCGGCATTGGAAGCAGGCGCAGCGGAGGCGGCAGCCGCCAGCGTTAACAACAAGATGCCAGGAAATTGTCTCATGATCCTTGGACCTCTATTTTACGAGATTGATCGCGCACCCAAACGCCTTGGTAGTGGCGTGCGGGACAGGTTTGCCGGCCAACACGGCATCCAGCGCTTCGCGCAGATCGAACTTGGTCGGCTCTTGCCGCCGTACGTTGAAATCTTCCACGAGATTGTCGATACGTCCCAGGTAAAGCAGTGTGCCACCGGGCGTCAGCACGGCCACCGAGGGAATCGTCGTTGCCCCGGTCATTTTCGCCAGGATCTGGTGGGGATCGAACAGCACCGGAAAGGAAAACTGATAGTCCTTGGTGTGCTGCAGCACGTCCGCGTCGGGAATCGTGGTGTCGGCTTGCACTGCGTAGAAGGCCACGCCTCGGGCTTCATAGTCTTGCCGAGTCCGGTTCATCTCTGGAACGTCATTGTTACTCAAAGGGCAATCCGTCGTCGTAAAGAATACGACGATCGCCTTCTTACCGTTCCATTCTTCCGGTGAGTGAACTACGTTGCGCGTGTCGCGCAACGCGAATTGCGGCCGCCCGACCGCAAACGCGGCGACGCACAAAATAGCGCCGGCCAGCCAAACTCGGAGCATTATTACTTAAGTTTAGTTGGTTTTCAGCTCTGCGTACAATTGGCGGACAAAGCGCTCGGACGTGGTGGACGAGTTCGGAACCGTTGCATCGTAATCGGAAGTGGGCTTGGCCGCCAATACGTCTTCGACGCTCTTGCCCTGTTGCACCAACGCCGCTACCTTGTCGCGAATGGCGAGAATCATATCGCGATGCGCAATTACCGCCGCCCGATCCACCATAGGGCCATGACCGGGAATGATCTTGGTGTTGGGGCCGGCCAAACCAATCGTGATGCCGAGACCTTCGATCATTCCGTTCAGCGAGCCTCCGTTGGTCCGGTCGATATTCGGAAATTGGATGGAACGGTAGTAGTCGCCGGTCATAAGTACGTCGTTGGCTGGGAAGTAGACCAGCGTATCGCCATCCGTGTGGGCACGGCGAATTGGGATCAGGCGCACGTCTTCTCCATCCATGTGGATGGTCACGGGACCTTCGTAGGTTACGACGGGGAGCGCGATCGCGGGAGCCGGAACGCCGGGCGCGCCGTTGGCTCCGGGCGCTGGGTGGGCCAGGCGGAAGCGCAATTCATCGCGGGCGAAGATGGTCGCGCCCATTTTCGCGAAATTCTCATTGCCTCCGGTGTGATCGCCGTGCACGTGGGTGTTCACCATGAAGCGAATTGGCTTGTCGGAAATCTGGTGGATGGCAGCGGCGATCTTCTGCGAGAGCGGCGCGAATTGCGAGTCCACCATGAAGGTTCCTTCCGGCCCAACAAGTACGCCGATGGTGCCGCCTTGACCTTCGAGCGTGTAAAAGTTGTTACTGATTTTGGTGGTCTTGATCTCCACTTTGCTGAAATCGGGTTGCGGGGCTTGCGCATAGGCTGCCGTGGCGAGCACCGTGAATGCGTACGCAAATAGGGTGGTTTTCATTGGCTAACAGTGTATCAGGGTCAAAAACGGATAAGGTTAGACTTGCATGCCCCACCGCCGGACGGTGCGGTTTTCAATAGTCCGAAAGATCAGGTTTTCAACAATCAACCCAAACAGGATTACGGTGAGCAGCCCTGCGAATACGTTCGGAATCAGGAGCTGGTTCTTCTGTTCAAAAATGTACCAGCCCAGGCCGCCGGATCCGGAGCTGACGCCGAATACCAGTTCGGCCGCGATCAGCGTACGCCACGCAAACGCCCAGCCAACCTTGAGTCCCGTGAGAATGCTGGGGAACGCGCCTGGAATCAGGATGCGAGTGACATATCCCACTTTCGACAGGCCGTAGTTTTGGCCGACCATTCGGAGTGTGGGACTCACCGCGCGAAAACCGGAGTAAGTGTTGAGAGCGACAGCCCACAGCACGGCGTGGATCAAAACGAAGATGATGCTGCCGTCACCCAGACCGAACCAAATCAGCGCCAGCGGCAGCAGCGCGATGGAAGGTAGCGGATTGAACATGGACGTGAGCGTTTCAAGCAGATCCGCTCCGATGCGTGTGGCGCTGGCGAAAGCGGTGAGCAGCGCCGCGATCAGGAGTCCGGCCACGTAGCCTTTGAGCAGCAGCTGGATGGTGTAGGACGCGGCTCTCGGCAATTCGCCCGACGCAATGGCGGAGAAGAACGCCCTCACGGTATCGACGAAAGTCGGAAAGAGGAGCGGGTTATTCAGCCAGCGCGCATAGCCTTCCCAAATGAGCGCAAGAACAATGAGGAGGAATGTTTTTCGTACTGCGCCTATATTCCAGAACCGGGTCCAGGAGCTCAACTGGTCAGGCATCGAAGAGCAACTCCTGAAGGCTGGCTTCATCGAAGCCGCTATCCAATTCCGCTTTCACTTGGCCAGGATGGGCGCTGAGCACAAGGATGCGCGTACCGATACGGATGGCCTCGGAAATCGAATGGGTGACAAACAGCACGGTAAACTTGGTCTCCTGCCAGAGCTGCAGTAGTTCCTCCTGCATCTGCCCGCGCGTGAGAGCATCCAGTGCCGCGAATGGCTCATCCATCAGAAGAATCCGTGGCTCCATCGCCAGTGCGCGAGCGATGGCGGCGCGCTGTTTCATCCCGCCGGACAAAGTATGCGGATAGCTGTTGGCAAATTCGGTCAACTTCACTTTTTGGATGTTGTGCATCGCGCGCTCTTCCGCTTGGCGCCGCGGCGCTTTTCCGCTCGCGGTCAACGCAAAAACAATATTCTCCTTCACTGTTTTCCAAGGAAGAAGCTGATCGAACTCCTGGAAGACGAATACCCGATCGGGAGCGGGAGCTTTCACTGCCACGTTGTCCAGCAGGATGTCCCCTTCCACTGG
Source organism: Bryobacteraceae bacterium (assembly GCA_049518655.1). Classification (GTDB taxonomy): domain Bacteria; phylum Acidobacteriota; class Terriglobia; order Bryobacterales; family Bryobacteraceae; genus Palsa-89. The sequence goes on from JBEKRO010000041.1 coordinate 45,492, forward strand.
ACGTATATAACCGCCGACGGCCTTAAGAAGGGTCGACTTGCCGCATCCGGAAGGTCCAAGAACTACGAACCGATCCGACTCCTGTACGTTGAAGCTGACGCGATAGGTAGCAGTTACTAAGTGATCCTGCGTTCTATATTGAAGAGTTACGCCCTGGACCTGAAGCATCAGCTTCCGGGCGCTCCCTGAATTTCAGGAAAGAAGAGATCCTTCCACGAAGAGGGCCGGCTCTTGATGGACCCTACTTCATGCATGAACGTAGCGTACTTCATGACGTTTTCGGGCGTGGTTGTGAACTTTAGGTGCGGATCGTTGAGCACTTCCACAATCTCATTTACCGAAAAACCCTTCTCTCCACCGGTGGATGCCAACAGGATCTCGGCGGCGGTCTTCTTATCGGCGACAATCCTGCGATTCGCCTCCTCCAGTGCTTTAAGCACAGCGCCGAAAACCTTCGGATTCCGTTCGCGAAATTTCGTGGTGGTGGAGACCATGGTGAACGTGGTGGACCCACCCATGATGTCGTCAGAGGTCAAGACGGTGTGAATCCGCGGATCCTTGCGCTCGCGCTGGGCAAACGGAGGTGAGGTGAAGTGGGCGTCGATGGCGCCAGAACCAGAGAGCAGCGCGATCACGCCGTCGGGGTGCGTCATGGTCACTGTGTATCTGTCGAACCGATAGATTTGCTCCGGACCGTATTTTTGTCTGGCGTACATTTGCATCACTAGCGCGGGTATGGAAACTTTGATGGCGCTCACGGCTATTCGATCGTGATCCGTGACGTCGTCGAGTTTCTTCATGCTTGGCGAGCGAGTGTTAAGATACATCGGCAGCGACGTCATGGCCGCGACGCCTTTTACTTTGGCCGACGTGAGGGTACGGTCCCACAGCGTGAGAAACGCCGGCGGACCGGCTGCGATGAAATCCGCGGAGCCAGAGAGCAAAGCGTCATTCATCACCGCCGGCCCGCCGATATTGATCCAGCGCACTTTCAGGTTGTTGATTCCTGCGTCTTTCGCATATTTTTCGATCAACCCATACTTTTGCATCACCAACAATGGCAAGAATCCGACGCCGCCGGCGCCGAGCGGGAAGCGGACCTCGCTGACTTCCGCTTGGACGGTTGCGGAAGGCAGTGCCGCGAGGCAAATGATGAGCGTCAGTTTCCGCATGCCTGTTGGATCAATTCGTTGACGTCTGGGAGTTGATCGATCCGCCAGCACAACTCGATAACCCGCTCCACCCGATGAGCCGGTAACGCTAAGACTGCCTGATCGCGGAATTTATCGTCGAGCTGCTGGTTCGTCAATGGCCGACTTATATTGCCGAGCGACTTCTCAACGAACCGGCTCATCTTTTCACCTGATACCAGTTCTACTTCGATGTTCGCCTGATCCTCAGTGAGGGACGCGTCGCCGACGGCTGTCGCGCTCTCGCGGACGCGCTTAATGGCCGGATCATTGACAGCCTCGTCCGTGTACTCGCGAATGCCAGCCTTGCCGCGCACCAGACCAATTGCAGCGCCGTGATAAACGGAAAACTTGCCCTGCAGACCGCGCATGATGTTTTGCTGGTTGCAGAGGTCCATGACAAGCGGCGCGACTCGCAGGCGAACTGCACGAATCGATTCGGGCGCCAGCTTGTGTTGGTCGTGAATCTGGATCGCGCCGTCGATGGTGGGGTGATTCACAATTCCGCAAGGAAATGGTTTATAGGTGTTGGCCCGCAGATCGAAGTCGACACCCAACCCGGCGGTGATCTTGGACAAATCGTACTTCGCCGCCTGCACCGCCGCGAAACCTCGCGGACCTTCGAGACCGTGCACGCCCGAAGTGAAACCAGCCTGGGCGAGCAAGGCCGAACCGTAGCCATTCTGCGCCGCACGGCCTGGATGCAAGGACTTCGCCATGGACCCGAACATTTCGCGCAGACCAGCGGCTTGCGTGGCCGCGAGTCCGATGGCCCAGATCATTTGCTGCTCGGAGAGCCCGATTAATTTGCCGATCGCAACCGCTGAGCCGAACACGCCGGCGGTCCCGGTGATGTGCCAGCCGACGTCGTAATGCGCCGGATACACCGAGTTCCCGATCCGCGACTCGGCTTCGAATCCCAAGATGAACGCGTGTACGAAATCGCGACCGCTCACCTTGTTCGCGCTGGCGTAGGCAAAGAGGGCCGATGCTACGGGCGAACTGGGGTGAATGTAATTCTTCGGCGTAGTGTCATCGTAATCGTAGACGTGCGAGCTGATGCCGTTCATCAGTGAAGCATGCAGCGGATCGACTCGCTCGGCGCGCCCCAGGATTCTCGCCGTGGCCGGACCGAAAAATGGCGCGAACGCTTGCATCGCAAGGTTCACCGCCGGATCGGGACTTCCGCCGAGCGCGCATCCGGTGTAATTCACGATGGCTCGCAGTGCTTCGCGGCGCACGTCTTCAGGAATATCTTCGAGGCGGTTTTTCACCACCCAATTAGCAAGCGCTTTTGTTTCGGACATGAGTTAGGGCAATGCGAATACGTACAGCGATTCGGTGTTACTGGGATTCGGATCGGTGATGGCTCCGCCGCCCGATGCGCTCACCGCGACATACTGCTTGCCGTCCTTACCTTGGTAAGTGATCGGCACCGACAGCGCGCTATAGTCGAGTTTCGTGACCCACAGCTCATTGCCGTTCTTCGAATCGAACGCGCGGAATCGCCGATCGTTGGATGCGCCGATGAAGATCAAGCCGCTCGCCGTCGCGATGGAGCCGCCCAGGTTGACGCGACCGGTGTTCTGCTTATCCCCCGGCAATTGGTCGGTGATGCCAAGCCGCACTTGCCAAGCGATATCGCCAGTGCTGACATTCACCGCGGTCAGCAAACCCCACGGCGGTTTCTGGCAAGGCCAGCTCGATTCGCCCATCAGCTTCCCATCTTTGTTTACCTTGCGATCCCAGAACTTCGAATTGACTGGGCTACCGTAGACGCTACGCTGATCGTACGGGACTTTTGCATCGGCGGGCATCTTCTCGATCCATCCGATGGCGCCGTATTCGGAGGAATTCAAAAACACATAGCCGAGTTTGGGATCGGTGGATAGCCCGCCCCAATCAGTGCCGCCGATCGGCCCAGGGAACATGACACTCGATACAGGCGGCGCGCCGGGCGCTCGATACACCCACGGCGTGAAGGGCCCCGCGTTGTAAAGCTTGCCTCCGCTTTTTTCCACCAGCTCACGGCACGCCTTGGCATGCTCTTCGTTGGTGTCTTCGGCAGTTACTAAGTCGGACGCATCAAAGCTATGTCGTCCGATGGCCGGGGGTTTGAGCGGAATCGGCTGCGTGGGTGACGTGGCCTCGCCCGGAACGGTGCTTTGCGCCACCGGCGTTTCCTTGATGCCGAAGATCGGCTTTCCGGTTTCGCGATTGAGAATGTACAGATATCCGACCTTGCCGGTTTGCACCAGGCCGGAATCTTTTTCCCATTTACCGTTAGATCCACCAACACCGGCGCGGGCGGCAGATCGAAGTCCCAGATGTCGTGATGCACAGCCTGGAAAAACCATTTCACCTTGCCCGTGTTTGCGTCCAGAGCGACCAGCGAATTGCCGTACAGATCGTCGCCCTTGCGATCGAAGCCATAATAATCGCTGGCTGGGCTTCCGAACGTGGTGTAGAGCAGGCCGCGCTCGGCATCCACCGTCATGTAGAAGCCCCAGTTGTTAACGCCAGTGCGATCCTTCCATCCGTCCTCAGGCCAGGTGTTGTGACCGGCCTCGCCCGGCCGAGGGACCGAGTGAAAATCCCAAACAGGCGCGCCCGTACGCGCATCGTAAGCGCGCGTGTCGCCCGGTTTCCCGGTAGCCGGCTGTTCGGGAACATTTGCGCCGACGAAGACGAGGTTCTTGAAAATGGTAGGTGGCGAGTTGTAGGGCACCACCAGGTCGACTTCGCCCTCTTTACCGAAGCCAGGGTCGACCTTGCCGGTCTTGGCGTTGAGCGCGAGCATTCGTTTACCGGCAGTAAAGATGATGCGCGGAGGATTGGTGCGATCGCCCGGCCAATAGGAGACGCCGCGAGCCGATGGACTGCCAGACGTCAGCTCATAGCTCCAGATTTCCTTGCCCGTTTCGGGCTCGAGCGCGACCACACGCTTGCCGCTGGGCAGATACATGACGCCGCTCACTACGATGGGCGTCACTTGAGAGAAGGCGAAGCCGACCAGCGGCTCAGTCATCTCTTTTTCGGATCGGAAGCGATACTTCCAAGCGAGCTTGAGATTCGCGACGTTCGACGGAGTTATCTGCGTGAGTGGCGAATAGCGCGTGCCCGCTGGATCGTGCGAGTACATGGGCCAGTCGCCGTTTTGCGCGAGAAGCGCCGGCAGCACGCAGCCAATCGCTAGAATCAACTTGCCTGTCACGGTGCGGCGACGGGTCCTGGACGCGGGTGGCTGGTCACAGTGGCGGGATCGGTGTTTGGTGGAACAAGTACGCCCACGAAAGGCACCAGCATCTCGTCCCAACTCTGATCGCCCCAGCGGACGGTCTTCGTCGGATCGGGATTCAACGGATTATTGGCCGAGTTGTCCCAATGCGCGATCACGTCGACCGTTGTTCCTTTGGGCACTTCGAGCGGCTGCTGCTCATAGTAAATGGTCTGCCACAGATAGCTGTAGTGTGGCACGTTCAGCATGGTTTGCTTTTCGCCAGTGGGATAGTCGAAACGAATCTCCATGTCCTTGCCGCGCGTGTGCATGTGGGGCTGGAGATAGATGACGGTGACGGGCTCATTGAAAGTGGCGCTGGCGTGGCCTTCGTAATTGGGATCGCCAGGAGGGATCGCGAAATCGGCATTGGCGACGCCGATGGTGAGCAGTCGATACTTGGGCGGCTCTTTGGCGACGACGAATCCGACCTTGGTCTGATCGATGCCTTCCTCTTTTCCGTTGGCCGTGTAGTGCATCTCAAACACGATGTCGGACCCGGTGGGAATCAGCTTCGCGGCTCCGGTTTCAGGCGCGAAATAGCGCTGCGGCTGAATGCCAGGCACATAGCCGACGAACCATTCGTTTTCCATCTTCGCTTGGCGGCTGGCGATTTCAGACGGCGGATGCGTGCCCAGTGGACCGCGGGCGGGCGGAACATAAGCCTCGCCGATGGGGGCGTCCTTTAGCCAAGTGGAACCAGGCGGGCGAATGTATACACTGGCATGATGCACCACGCTGCGGTTTCCGGCGCGAACCTCCGCGTCCGTTACCCAAGTGTCCTTGGTAAGTCCGCTCGGCACGATGAAATAGGTGTATTGGATGGTGCCGGTTTTGGGGACCGTGTAGGGCTTGGGAAGTTGGAACGTGAGGTCGGGCTTGATGTTCCAGCCTTCGGTCCAAACGATGGGCGGCGGCATGTCTTTGGCGTTGCCTTCGGGCGCGCCTGCGTCCACCCACGCGGTGATGGTCTTGATGTCGGCGTCGCTCAGCTTGCGCTCATTGGCGAAATGGCCGTAGCGCGGATCGGCGAACCAGGGCGGCATCTGCTTGGTGAGTACGGCCTGCTTGATGGACTTGGCCCAGGGGCGCGTGCCTTCGTAATTCAGAAAAGCCATGGGGCCGATCTCGCCGGGGCGGTGGCAGGTCTGGCAGTTCTTCTGAAGGATGGGGAGGACGTCCTTATTAAAGGTGACGTTCGACGCGCCGGTGGTGGTGCCGGCTATGGCGGCTCCGGCAAGCAACAGGCCGGTGGTGAGAAAACGCAGCATAGAATCTCCCGGCCCAAGCTTGTGAGAGCGGCGTTTTGGGCCTGGGACTATTGTATGCCGAGTTGCATGCAAGAGGGAGGCGGGTAGTCCGATAAATCTGAATCACATTTAGCGCACTACCGGGAGGCGTAGTGCGCCCGGGTCGCGTCGCAGCGAGTACCGGGCCATCTAGGGACTGTGTTAACTCTATTTCGGGCTGGCGTCGAACTGAAGAAAACTTTGTCCCTCGTTCCCTGTTCAATATCCTGAGAAGCTCCGTAATCTCCACCTTCCTGGACTCGGCCTCCACGACGACAGATTCCAGCCTGGAAAGCTCCGTCTCGTACTTGCCGATGATGTCATCCAAGGCAGAATCGCGGCCCGACTTGTCGACGTTTTTCTTCGCCATAATTGCGGCTCTCCGAACGCTTGGGATAGGCGTCCTCTGACACTCACTTAAACTATACGCGCGCAAATGCAGCATTTGTCAAATATGAAATGCATCGTGCTGTCAAAAGTGGCATGCTTTCGCGCTTTTGAGGTGTAGACTGAGGTGGCCCGCCGGTGGTAGGCGAACGTGATGGCAATTACCTGTTGGAGGTAACACCCATGTTTTCGACACAACAGCTGAAAATGCTCCGAAAAGCATTAGATCTGATCCAGCAGGCCAATCAGATCGTGATCCAGGCCGAACTCCCGGCCCTCGCTTGTGGAGTGCAGGAACTAACCGGCGGCCTTTCAATGGTGCTCGCTGGATTGATGATGATTGTCAGGGAACGCTAAGCAGCATAGCAGGGAGGGGTAGCGTTTGGAAAAGGCTTCAGCTATCCCTCCCATTAAACACCGCTGGGGAACCAGGCACACACATTTAGCACGATACGGCGTGAGGAAGTGCTCAAGACTCTTCGAAGTAGTCAGAGTCGAGCCGCTTGACTTTGTAGGTCACGGAAACATTCACGCCGATGTCGTGATCAATCATCAAGTCGGCAAGTTGCTGGCCGTCGATCAGGACGATTCGTTTCTCAATCTTATGGATGTAATCCAAGGCGTCCTGAGAAAAGTACGATGTCGTAATGAGCACGCCCTTTCTAGCCCGGACGCCCTCCAGACTCCCTGCGAATGCCTGAACAACTGGACGACCCACCGAGTTGCTCCAACGTTTCGCCTGAACGTAGACGACATCCAAGCCGAGCTTGTCTTCCTTGATGATGCCGTCAATTCCACCGTCCCCAGATTTTCCTACGGCTTTGCCCGCGTCCTCCACCGAGCCACCATAACCCATCGCAACCAGAAGGTCGATGACAAGCTCCTCAAAAAACGTGGGGGAAGCTTTCTTTACTGTTTCCAGAACGTCGTTGGCCAGCGAATCGCGGAGGACCTTGTATGCACCAGCGAGCTGTTCCTCTGGAGTTTGGGTCTTCTCGGGTTTCATCCCTTGTTCCTCATCGTCCCCGTCCTGCGTGCCCTTGTAGTACGCGACAAATTCGGGATACTTCGAAAGGTTCTGGATTGTGAGCCGCGGAAGATTCAGTGCCAGAAGTTCCCTTCCTCGCTCCGTGATTTTGACCACGCCACGCTTAATCCGCTCCAACGCGCCGGCTTTATTGAGGTAGGTGGCGCCCCAAGCGGTTCGATTGGCGAACACGGTCTCACCGCTGCGCGGGAACTTCTGCGCAACGTCTTCGGGGGTCAGCTCGAGGTCTGCAGCAATGCGGCCCCGGAGTTCCGCCATAGAATGTTCGTTTCCGTCGGCGGTTGAGCGCAAAACAGGAATGAAGAGCGACTGGAAGTCTGGGACGGGCATGGGGACTGGTAAACGAATTGTATCGGAACTCGCGCTTTATTTCCACGCTCCTGGAAGGTCAATTCCGCGCGTCGAAAATCGACAATTCGCGCCCTTTCGGCAATTCCGGAAGTCTTTGTTCTCACTTCTTGCGCCCGCTGAGATCCGAAGTCAGCTTCGAGGGCCGATACGACTCAGCCGCTGGTTCTGACCCATGCCGCACCACACTGGTGCAACAATGGGATTATGCCCGCCCGCCCACGAACGCCGCGCAGCTCCAAAGCGAAACCCCTACGCCAGAGCGTCACGATCCAGGCACCGCTGGTAGCAGAGGTGCGCCGCATTGCCAGGGAGCGAAAACTGACCATGAGCCGTGCGTTGGTGTCCTTGGCGGAGCGCGGTATCCAGGCGGATCTGGAAGCAAAGAAGACGCTGAAGGCCGCTTACCGACGTTTCATGGACGAACCAGGACCCGACGCGGAGAATGAAGCGGGTAAGGATCTAGTGCGGGCGATCTTTGGAACGGACGCAATTGCCAAGGATACGCTTCGCTGAACTTCCGCGCGGTCTCTGGCGGCACCTCCTAGCAGGCTGCTGAAAAGCTATTCCGAGAAGTATCCAAGAAGCAATTGAGATCGTCTTTTCCTTATGCGCGGAGAAGACCAGACACAGCACGAGCTATTCGGATATGGATCGTTGGAGGAACGAGTGCCGTCCAACCATCCATTGCGGCCGATCCGGACGA
>JBEKRO010000042.1:0-54025 GCA_049518655.1 Bryobacteraceae bacterium
TCATGGCCATCATGCAGGCATTGCCCAGTGCGTTTTCGAGTTCCCGAATATTGCCGGGCCAGGAGTGCCGTGCCAGCACAATCTGCGCTCGACGCGTGAGTCCGCGAATATCTTTGTGGAATTGAGTGGCAAAGCGGTCCAGAAGAAACTTTTCGAGTAGTGGAAGATCCTCGCGCCGATCCGCCAGCGCCGGTGTTTTCAGCTCCACCATCGCCAGGCGATAGTACAAATCCTCGCGAAACTGCTTTTGCGCGATGAGATCCTGGACGTCGCGGTTGGTGGCGGCGATCACGCGCACGTCCACCTTGCGGGGAGTGACCGAACCGACGCGCGTTACTTCCTGGTTCTGTAAGGCTCTGAGCAGCTTGGCCTGGGTGCTGAGCGGCATGTCGCCGATCTCGTCCAGAAACAGAGTGCCGCCGTGCGCGAACTCCATCAGGCCCATCTTGTCGGCGGTTGCGCCGGTGAACGCGCCTTTCACATATCCGAATAGCTCGCTCTCAAATAGCGTTTCCACCACGGCGGAGCAGTTGCAGGTGACGAAGCGGCCGGAACTGGCGGGGCTCAAGTTGTGCAGGGCCCGCGCCACCAGATCCTTGCCGGTTCCGGTAGGCCCGGTGATGAGAGCGGAGCGATAATGCGGCGCTACGCGGCGGATGCGGGCGAACAGATCCCACATCAGCGGGCTGACATCAGCGGGCTGTGCCCGATCATGCCTTCAAAGCGCGAAGTTTCCAGCAACTCGCTGTCTAGCGCCATGGCGCGCTGTCTCTGGCGAGCATCGGCCAGTAGCTTTTCCACGCGGCTTCGGAGGGCGGGAATCGAGATCGGTTTATTCAGATAATCGCTGGCGCCCTTTTGGATAGCCTCCACCGCCGTTTCCGTGGCGTAGTGCGCCGTCATCAGGATTACATCAATGGAGGGATCAAAGTCGACGATGCGTTCCAAAACTTCCAGGCCGTTCAGCTTCGGCATCACCAAATCCAGCAAAACAATTTGCGGATGTTCCTGGAAAATTAGGTCCAGACCTTCTTCCGGGTCTGCGGACGTAAAGATAGTAAGGCCTTCCTGCTGCAAAGCCTCGCGCAACAGCTCAAGGCTCGTCGGCGTGTCATCAATCGCCACCAACTTGATCGAAGGAAGCATAAGGGCTTGGATAACACCATGTTAGCTGAGAAGCTCCACGTGTGTAAATGCCGCGGAAAGGGCAATCCAAAGTTGAAAGCTTGCGTGAAATCCCACAGCTCATTTGGGCTATCCGGCGCTACTCCGGCAGAATTGTGGGGCTGAACCCTTCGCACGTGCGGCATTGCGATTGCTCCTCTCTTTACCTGAGGACGACGCCATGCGAACTTCGACAGAGCTGCTTCCAACCATCGAACCAGATCGGGCGTGTATGCGGGGCAGTTCGCGAGAGAAGTGGTTTGCGCCGATTGCGCTGGTGCTGGTGACTATGGCCGCGGTAGCCCTGCTCTACCCGCGGTAAAGGAGACGCGCTATGAACGGGAAAGTGCTTGGTAGCTTGACGATCTTGGGAGCCTTGCTGGTTTCGGTTGCGGTGGCAGCTGAAGACGGAAAGCAAACGCGGCCGGCAGCGGACCAGCAGCCGCTTATCGTCTCCATTCGAGGCGACAACCTCTACAAAACCTATTGCGCGTCGTGTCACGGCGACGACGCGAAAGGCAATGGACCCATGGCGGCGTGGCTCAAAGTATCGCCTCCTGATTTGACCCGGATCGCTGCCCGCAACGGTGGCGCGTTCCCACGGGCGCGGGTGGATCGCATCATTGCAGGCGAAGAAGCGCTTCCTAGCGGCCATGGTACGCGGGCGATGCCTATTTGGGGCCCGGTGTTTTCTCAAGTGACGCGGGATCAGGATCTCGGACGTGTGCGAATCGACAACCTGGCGCGCTATCTACGAGACATCCAGGCCCGCTAGCCGCGCCTCGCACTTAAGCCACGAGCATTGCGAGGCGCGTAAGGATTGGACCGATCACACCTTGCGGACCACGCGAGGCCTGCTCAGGGTGACAGGTCTCAGTGTTGAGTCCGCTCGACGGTTGGTGCCTTGGGAAGAGGGATAGGATATTCCCGAGGCGCCTTCCGGCGAAACAGAGGGACATGTCCGACGTCCCCGTCTTGTTACTTGGAGGCGTGAACAGGTCTGCCGCGAATGGCCTTGTAGGTATTCTCAACATCTCCGTAGGAAATGTTTTCACGCAGCAGTTGATCTCGCGCATGGAGCACAATGTCGTCGATGGAGAGAACTCCAATCAGAGAGCCGTCCCGATCCACTACCGGAAGCCGCCGGACCCTGGCGTCGCGAAGCGTTTTCAGAGCGCAATGAACATCGTCCCCTTCCATGCACGTGAAGAGCTTGCGGGGCATCACGTCCCAGACGCGCACGTCGGATGGCTTACGATTGCGGGTGCCCAGCGCGATGCAAATATCGCGGTCCGTAACGACGCCGATCACGTTGCCTCCGTCTCCCACCACCGGAAGAAAGCCGCAATTGTTCTTCTGCATCAGGAAGGACGCTTCCTCCAGCGTCGACTCCGGTCCACAGAAACTCGCCTTCTTGGTCATGACCTCACGAACTTTCATGCGAAGCCTCCTTGGTCGAATTACAATGAAGCGTGCAATTCGCTCGCCGCACTGGATGCGGCTTTTCGTATGGAATTAAGGCATAGTGGCGGATTTCGCGCAACGCGCTATGAGTGAAGCGCCGCAGCTCCAGCGTGAAACCCTTGAGCGCTACCTACGTTCCGTCTTGGGAAGCGACGCTCACATATTGGATCTGCGCCGCCTGGGCGAACCGGAGGAAGGCAAAGGCTTTGGATACGGCGTCCCAGTCCGTGTCGACTATGAATTGGCAAACGGTGTTCGCGAGAGCGCCGTCCTTCATACCATGGGGCCCGGATCGTTTGGCCACGAACATATGTCGGACCGCGCTCGCGTCCTGTTGTGGTCGCACCAAGCTTTCAATCGCCTGCCGCGTCACGTGCGATCGTGGGACGTGGGTGGCTTCCAGGCCGGCGGCGGCATCATCTCGTTGGGCAGCGTCGAAGAATTTTGTCTCCTTACCGAATATGCCGAGGGCCAGCCCTACGCCTTGGATCTGGAAAGGCTCCGCGAACACGGCTGGCTCACCGATCTGGACCGTGCCCGCGCCGATGCGCTGTGCGATTACCTGGTGGAGATTCACGCTGAGCGCGGCGTCGATTCTGGCAACGATCCGCGACTGTACATCCGCCGCAATCGTGAGCTGGTGGGCGATGGCGAATGCATCATGGGTTTAGCGGATTCTTATCCTGAGCACCCGTTGTTCACGCCGCTGGTTCTCCAGCAGATCGAACATCGCGCCGTCGATTGGCGCTGGCGCCTCAAGAATCGCACGCACCGTTTGAGAAGAGTCCACGGAGATTTTCATCCCTGGAATATTTTGTTTGCGTCTGGCCCCGGTTTGAATGGCGATTTCCGCGTACTGGATCGCTCCCGCGGCGAGTACGGCGATCCGGCCGACGACGTGACGTGCATCACTTTGAATTATGTTTTCTTCTCGCTGCAGCGCAGCGGAACCTTGGAAGGCGCGTTGGAGAGCCTGTTTTTGAGGTTCTGGGATCGCTATCTGGAAAAGACCGGTGACCGCGAGATTCTGGAGGTGGCTGCCCCCTTCTTTGTATTCCGGGCCTTAGTGCTCGCCAGTCCGCTGTGGTACCCCTCGCTTGCGGACGACGTTCGCCAGAAGCTGCTCGCCTTTATCTTGAATGTATTCGAACAAGACACCTTCGACCCGCGCCAGGTCAACGCCTACTGTGGATCATAAGCGCGCAGCGTTCGCCATCTGGATCACCGGTCTTCCATCTTCCGGAAAGTCGACTATCACGGCCGCACTGAAGGCTCAACTGGCCGCCAAAGGCGTCGATGTGGCGGTGCTGGAGTCCGATGTCCTGCGGAAGGCTTTCGCCAGCGATCACGACTATAAAGCCGAGGGGCGTGAAACCTTCTATAAGCAGCTCGCCTACGTTGGCGCGCTTCTCATCGAGCACGGCGTGCCGGTGATCTTCGACGCGACGGCCAATCGCCGTGCCTACCGCGATCGGGCGCGGCACGAGATCACCCGATTCGTCGAAATCTACGTAGATGTGCCCCTGGCCACTTGCATGGCGCGGGATCCAAAGGGTATTTATCGCAGCGGCGCCACGGGCGACGCCACTAACGTCCCGGGACTGCAGGATCCTTACGAGCCGCCGGAGGCGCCGGATGTCACAGTCCACGGCGAAGACCCCGAGGCGGACGCCCGCCAAATCGTCGAAAAACTGCAGGAAAAGGGCTACGTAGAATAGGCTCGCGTTTGGTCGCCCGCGTGCACTGTTCTTGTGTGGAGCGGACCGCGCACGCCGAGGGAAAAAGCAATCGCGGACCGCTGCGCGATGTAACTACGGAGGCCTGTATGTTCCAAGACAAATCAGTGCGGGAAGACGTAATCCGCGAATTGGATTGGGAACCGGTGGTCCGTTCCACGGAAATCGGCGTGGGCGTCAAGGATGGCATCGTAACTCTGAGCGGCGTGGTGGATAGTCATGCGGCCAAACGTGCCGTGGAGCGGGCGGCCGGACGGGTACGGGGGGTGCGAGCGCTGAGCAGCCAACTGGAAGTGAAGCCGGTGGGGCCAGCCGAACGTACCGATGCCGATATTGCCTGGGCAGCTGCCAACGCGCTGGCCTGGAATGCTCTGGTTCCGCAAGAATGCATTACGGTGAGTGTTACCCGAGGCTGGATCGTGCTGGAAGGTTCGGTCGAACGAAGATTCCAGAAGATGGCTGCCGAAGACGCAGTAGCTGATCTGGCGGGCGTGGTGGGCGTGACGAATCTGATCGCCTTGCGGCCCGCGATTCCTGCGCAAGAGTTAAAAGAAGAGATCGAAACCGCGCTGGAGCGTTGTGCGGACCTGAATGCGCACAGAATCGTCGTCGAAGTGGACAACGATTGCGTCCGGCTGTGGGGCTGCGTCGGATCGCTGGCCCAGCGCGAAGCGGCCGAACGGGCGGCGTGGTCGGCCCCAGGCCTACGCGATCTCTCCAACCATCTCACCATCGAGTCTCACGTTGAGAGTCATGTGTGAACCTGGTGCTCATCTCCGCCGTTCTGGTGGCTGCCGCGTGGGCAGCTCCGCCCAATCGGCAATTGCAGGAATTGGTGGATTCAGGTGCGCTTTCTGATTTGCGCTGGCCCAACTTTACGCGCGTCCAGGCTGATGTAACACGATTCTATGACTTGAACGATTATCAACCGGTCTGGACGCGGAACGGCGATGCAACGCCTCAAGCCCAGGCCCTCATTGGCGTGCTGGAAAACGCGGCGCTCAAAGGGCTGGACGCGGAAGACTACGACGGCTCCCGGTGGAACAGCCGGCTCTCGCATCTGCGCACGGATGCGGAAGCCAACCGGTTTGATCTGGCCCTTACCATTTCGGCCATGCGCTACATCTCGGACGTGTCTTCAGGTAAAGTGGATCCGAAAGTCTTTTCCTTTGGCCTCCACTTCGACATCAAGAATTGCGACCTTGGCGAGACCATCCGAAAGCTGGTGAGTTCTAGTGATGTGGCTGCGGATCTGGATCGGGTCGAGCCGCCGTTTGAAGGCTATTGGCGTACTCAAAAGGCACTGGCCCATTATCTGGAACTGTCGCGAGAAGCCACGTTGACGCAACGGAACACGTCGCTGGCGAAACAGGTCCGCAAACTGCAATTAGTGCTGGAACGCTGGCGCTGGGCGCCGCATTCGTTTCCTCGGCCGCCCATTGTTGTGAACATCCCTGAATTCAAGCTGCGGGCGTACGACGATCGGTATCGCCCGGAACTGGAGATGAAAGTCGTGGTGGGAAAGGCGTATCGTCATAAGACTCCGGTTTTTTCCGGCAGCATAACCCACTTAATTTTCCGCCCTTATTGGGACGTGCCGCTTAGCATTCAGCGAGCCGAGCTGGTGCCAAAGGTTGCGAAAGATCCAGCCTACCTGGCCAAGAACGATTATGAGGTTGTGAATGTAGAGCGGCAGGTTGTATCCAGTAGTTCAGTGAGCGCGGATATGCTGGCGCAACTACGCTCCGGGAAGCTTCTCATTCGTCAGATTCCCGGAGATAAGAACGCTCTGGGGCCCGTCAAGTTTCTCTTTCCGAATGAGTACAACGTGTATTTGCACGGCACGCCTGTGAAATCGTTGTTTTTGAAATCGCGACGTGATTTCAGTCATGGCTGCATTCGTGTGGAGAAGCCCGAAGAGCTGGCTCAGTGGGTGCTGCGAGATTTGCCGGGCTGGGACATGGATCATATCCGGGAAGCCGAGGACGGCGCGGACTCACACCGAGTGAACCTGGACAAACCCATCCCGGTTCTCATCGTCTACGGCACCGCAGTAGTACGGGAGGACGGGGAAGTTTCCTTCTACGACGACATTTATGGACACGATGCCGAGCTCGAGCGACTACTGGATCACGGTTATCCGTATTCCGGCTGGCAGCCTACCAGCGCCGCACGCGACCCACATCCACGTGAATGAAGTCGGACTTCGCGTAGTAGCCAACTCCGCCGCGGTGCAGCGCCAAGGCCGCATCGCGAAACGTCGAAGTGTTCAGGCCGGGCAGTCGAATATCGATGGCTTCCGCTTCCATATGCAAGCTATGCTGAGCCACGCCAACGGTGTGGGTGCGAAGAAACTGGTTGCTCCAGGGCGTGCGGTATCCGCAGATGACGTGCAACTCGGCGCCCGCGCGTCCCACGGACGCAGTCAAATCATTGAGCAGATCGAATAACCGGGGATCGTAGTGATGAACGTCGCCAGTGCGATGATCGCGCAGAAAATGATCTAACTGATCAAGAGCTTCCGGAACGTACCGATCTCCTATCCGATACACGACATCCAGGTGTTCGCCAGTGTGCGTGTGGAAGAACCGCAAGTGATACGGTTGAACGCCCGCATCCGGGCCCTGTGCGAATAGCGTTGACGCGAACAGGAGGGCTGAAAAACACAACAAACCACGCATGTATTCATGGTAGCGTGTTTAATTGTCCTGTCTGCCGGGGCGGCGGATGATTTCCACCGAACAGTTGGCGTGTAAGGCAACCGCCTCTGAGACGCTTCCCAGCAAGATTCGATTCACACCCCGCCTGCCGTGCGAACCAACCACGATCAAGTCCGCGCCCCATTCCGCTGCTTCGCTCAGGATCAGTTCCTTGGGTGTAGCGGCGGGAACGGCAATCGTGCTGCTAGCCTCGATGCCGGCCTCACAGAAGATGGTCTCAGCGGACGAAACGGCCTCTTGCGCTCGCTGCATGTCTTTGCCGCGCAGTTCCTCCATCATTTCCTGGCTGAAGTAAGGCGGGCGCAACAATGATGCCGAAGGCTCCACGACGCTCAAGATTCGAAAGGTGGTTCCGCCCGGCCAGGGGCGCTGGGCTATAGATCGCGCCGCCGCTTTCGAACACTCTGAGCCGTCCGTGGCCAGGAGAATCTTCAACGGCTCGGGACCGGGGCTTCTCCGAACGATCTCCACCGAGCAAGTTGCTAAGCGCGCCACCGACCGGGCCACGCCGCCTAACAGGAATTGCATCACGCCGTGCGTGCTGTGAGCGCCGAGCACGATGAAATCGGCTTGCAACTCCGCCGCTTGGTTCACGATAACGGTCTTGGGGTCACCCGTGAGCACCGCTGGGGTAGTCTCCAGTCCGGCCTGCTGGAAATATTCCGCCGCGCCTTGAACAGTCTCGTTGGCCGACCGCTGAAGCGCCTCTTCAATGTCCGGGGCGCTCCAGCCATACAACGGTTCGACGACGCTCATTACATGTACCGTTGTTCCGGCGGGCCAGAGCCGCGACGCCGCTTCGCGAGCCGCAACCGTACTGGCGTTGGACGAATCCACTGCAACCAGAATCTTCATTGCTTCTGTCTCTTAATATCGAAGGGCCGCGGCCGCCACGGCGCCGTTCATCAAGTGGCTGGGCAATGAGTAGACCATGCCGCCTGTCCGCAGGGTCTCCACCGCTGCAACATTCAAAAGGTCTTCATCGTGCCAATTGGTACGGCCGCCGAAGACTTTGCCGGCGAATGTTCCCAACCGCCGTCCGTTCTCGTCCAGATAGAGATCGCTCACGCGGCCTTCCACCGCTGCCCGCAAAATGAAGTCGAGATCGGTAGCGAAGCGTCCGGGGGCCAAGTGTTCCCTAAATCCTTCCATCTGAAGCGCGGCTCGCCGCTGGAAGTCGAACAACGCGATGTCATGAGCGTAACGCAACAGTTGAATGGAACTCATCGTACCTCCGGGGGAGGCGCCCGGACTGCCATGAATGCCTCGGTCCAACAGATTGGAATACGCGCTGACGGAGCGGTAGATCGCCACATCCTCATCCACTCCGGCCAGGATCAACGGGGCATTGCTGGAACGCAGAAGGTCGCTCACGCCCCGATCGACGGTTCGATAAAAGTCGTGCAAGTGAGCGTGCTGTGTTTCGCGTCCCGAACCTGTCCCGAACAGGACGCCGGCCATTGTCCCGCTCGACGGGCCGGCAGCCGAGCGGTTCATCAGATCGTGATCCGGCGGATCGAAGCCCAATGCCTCATCCAGCGTCTGGGGTGTTCCCTTTGGCAGTTCCAGGTGGGCGACTCCGGTGAAACCGCACGCCAGCAAACTCACGGCTTTCTTCGTAACTTCGAGAACATACACGTGCGCCGGCAGAGCGAGCGACGCAAGAATGGGACGGATCCAAAAGCAGTCTCCGACAGTGCACGCACGCCCGGGCGAAGGTGGAACGGGCAGCGCAAATTGGCGAAAGGTGCCGTGCGAGCGAAAGATCACACGAGTGGAGCCCGAGCCAGCCAGCGATTCTTCTTCGTGGGACAGTTGGCGTAACGGTTCGAGCAACGCCGCGGTCAGCGGCTCCGAAATTTTGCGAGCAGCGAGATCCTTAGCGGCCTGTTGAAGATCCGTCTTCAGCAGGGCGGCAGCCGTTTCGCTGGGCTCGCCAGGCCGATAGGGCGGCAACAGCAACGTAATGCACGGTCCGGCGGCATTGATCAACTCTGGGATGATTTCCTGGTTCAGTGGCTCGACCGTTCGTTCTGCTTCGATCTTGGTTTCGATCATGACGTCCTCCATGAAAACCTTAGGCACGAACCTAACCACTTCCTCCATCAACCTTGGCCAGTAGTTTGCAAGGTAAACAGTGAACATATACTCACAAGGCAGCGGGAAACGCCGCAGATCCCGGCTGGGCTCCGCGTCGGTTCACGCAGCACAAAGAAATGAGGAACGCATTATGAACGACTTAGATCTCAAAATGGAAGTCAAGGAAGCGCTCGAATGGGAGCCGGCGCTCGACGCTCGATCGATTAATGTTTCGATCCGAGACGGCATCGTCACTCTCACCGGTTCCGTCCCCAGTTACCCGGAAAAGCACGTGGCGGAGAAGGCCGCCGGACTCGTCCGCGGTGTGAAAGCGGTGGCTTGCGAGCTGGCCGTTGCCTTGCCAGCCTTCAACTCCCGCAGCGATCAGGAAATCGCGCGGGCGGCGGTGGACGCCATCGCATGGAACACCCTGCTGGCGAATACCGAGATTCGCGTTTTCGTCGACAAGGGGCGTATCACGCTGGAGGGCGCAGTCAGCTGGAACTATCAGCGCCAATCGGCTGATCGATCGGTCCGGTACCTGGCCGGAGTGAGGGACGTGAATAACCATATTGTGGTGAGGCCGGTCGCCGAGCAGGTGGCCGTCAAGAGCCAGATTCAGGCCGCATTGATCCGGAACGCAAGACTGGACGCCGACCGCATCGTCGTGGAAGTCCGGGGCGACCGCGTGATTCTCAGCGGCAATGTACAATCCTGGATCGAGCGCGAGGAAGCGGAGCGCGCGGCCTGGGCATCGCCGGGAGTGGGCGAAGTCGATAACGAGCTGATCGTAAGTCTGGTGCCGGTGCTCCAGGTGCATTAGAGAGGTCAGATAAGCCGGTGGAAAACTGAGAAGGAGCCAACCCATGATCACATTCCGGCGCATTTTATTCCCCGTCGATTTTTCCGCGCGTTGCGCCTCAGCCGTACCGTCCGTTCAAGCCATGGTGAAGCGATTTGGCTCTGAACTGACGGTCTTGCACG
Organism: Bryobacteraceae bacterium; assembly: GCA_049518655.1. GTDB lineage: Bacteria > Acidobacteriota > Terriglobia > Bryobacterales > Bryobacteraceae > Palsa-89. The sequence continues at coordinate 10,148 of JBEKRO010000042.1, forward strand.
TGGTTGACCTGCCGCTGGCCGTAGGCATCGCTCCGCCCGAGGCGGCCGCGTGGGCAACGCTGATCGGCGCGGACCGCCTGCGCGAGAACGGCAAGATCGCGCTGGAACGGTTCATCGCTCGTGAGTTTCCAGGCGTGCGCGTAAAAGCGGAGTCCGCCGAAGGTGACCCTGCGACCGTGATTGCCGATTACGCGCGCGACCACGGAGCCGACCTGATCATGATGCCGACCAGCGGACTTGGCCCCTTCCGCCGTTTCCTGCTTGGCTCGGTGACCGCCAAGGTGCTGCACGATACTACAGTACCGGTGTGGACGGGTGTACATAGCGAGGAGATCGCGGCCCATCCGCCCGACCGGTGGAAAAGAGTCCTATGTGCGCTCGAGGACGATGCGCGGGATCTGCCGGTGCTGCAGTGGGCCGCTGCGTTTGCGTCCGAGCAAGCGCTCGAGCTAGCGTTGGTGCATGCTGTGCGCGGCCCCCAGGAGTGCGAAGGCGATCCGGGTTTTCGGGAATTTCTCTTTAATGTCGCGCAAGAGCGCATCGCTAAACTGCAGGCCCAAGCGGGAACAAACTTTGAAGTGTGCCTCCGCTTGGGCAACGCCGGTCCGGTAGTTCATAAAACAGCCACCGGCCACTCCGCTGATATTGTCGTGATCGGGCGTGGCGTCATCCAAAGGCCATTGGGCCAGCTGCGGAGCGGCGCGTACGAAATTATTCGCGATGCTCCCTGTCCGGTGATCAGCCTTTGACGATGGCCCGCCTGCCCAGCAAAGCCCCGCCTGCCCGGCAAAGCATTGTGTCGCTTCTTCCTCGAGGAGCCAGTGAATTGCGCGATTGCACGCATCGGCTCTCCACAAAAGGCGGGAACCATCACGCGTCGCAACACTTAACTGCTCTTGTAATAGGGCCCATCAGTTGCCCGGTCGAAAGCATGCAGCCGTCTCTAGGCTCATCGAATGTCAGCGGTCTTCTCGCCGAGCTCAAAGAACTTCGCGAATCGTGTCTCGCCATGGAACAGGAATTTGGCGCTTCGATCGCCGAAGCCTGCCCGCAGTCCCGCCGCAGGGCGCAGAATCTTGTACACTACCTGGCTCTGCGCAAGCGCGACTTACGCGACCTGCAATCCCGGCTCGCTTCTCTCGGGCTCTCCTCGCTCGGACGCAGCGAACCCAGCGTGATGGCCGGACTTGAGGCGGTCATCGCCGTTCTGTACTCGCTCGCCGGCCAGCGCTGCTTCGAAGCGTCGGGGGACTCCGTCTTGGCCAACTTCACGACTGGTCCATCGATACTGGCCGAACACGCCAACGATCTCCTGGGACCAGTCCCGAAAGGCCGCGCCGTTCGCATTATGGTGACCATGCCCTCCGAAGCCGCCCAATCCTACGATTTGGTCAAAGGCTTAGTCGATGCGGGCATGGAAGTTATGCGCGTTAACTGCGCCCATGATGGCGAGCACGAGTGGGAAAGTATGATCACCCACATGCGCCGCGCCAATCAGGAATCAGGCAAACACTGTAAAGTGCTCATGGATCTTGGCGGCCCAAAGCTACTCACCGGCCCCATTCAACTAGGCCATCGCGTAGTTCGATGGAAGGTTGTCAAGACGCTCGCGGCGCAGTCGTCGCTCCCGCGCGCATCAGGCTCGTCTCGAAACACGCGGGCTCGGAGTCTGCGCCCTCTGCTGACACACTGCTTCCCGTGCCCGCCACTCTGCTGCGCTCGGTTCGCCTCGGCGATATTGTGCTGATCAAGGGCAGCGGCAAGAGGAAGCGGCATTTGACTGTGGTGGAGAAAACCGGCAGCGCCTGCATTTGCAGTTGCCAACACAGCGCCTACATCCTCAGTCGCGCCGAATGGTCGCTCATCCGCGATGGCGAAAAAATCGCTGCGGGTCGCGTCGGCGACCTTCCATTCGTCGAGGAACCGATTCGCCTGCACCGGGGTGACTTATTCGTGCTGACGCGTGAATCGAATATGCGTCTTGCGGATTACCCTGACATACCGCGCGACGTTCCACACATCTCCTGCAGCCTCCCGGAAGCTTTTTCCGCGGCACAGGCGGGCCAGCCGATCTTCTTCGACGACGGCAAGATCGAAGGCCGTATTCGCGAGGTTCACCCCGAGCACATGCTGGTCGAGATTGTGCACGCCGCCGCGCAGGGCAGCAAGTTAGGATCGGCGAAAGGGATCAATCTTCCAGAAACCGAGCTCGGCATCAGCGCGATGACAGAGAGAGACCGCCGAGACCTCGACTTTGTGGCTGAACATGCGGATATCGTTGGGCTCTCGTTCGTGCGCCGGCCTGAGGACGTCCTCGAGCTGCAGCACGAACTGGCCGCGCGCGGGAAAAGCGAGCTTGGAATCAATCTGAAGATCGAAAGCCGCCAGGGATTTGATCAGCTCCCTTCGATCATGATCGCGGCCCTACGCCATCATCCGGTCGGAATCATGGTCGCGCGCGGCGATCTAGCCGTGGAAGTCGGATTCGAACGTCTGGCCGAAGTTCAGGAAGAGATCCTGTGGCTCAGCGAGGCCGCGCACATTCCGGTGACCTGGGCGACTCAGGTGCTCGAAACGCTCGCCAAGACGGGTATCCCCTCGCGCGCCGAAGTAACTGATGCCGCCATGGGCGTGCGCGCCGAGTGCGTGATGCTGAACAAAGGCGAGCACATCCTCGATGCCGTCCGCTTCCTTGATCACGTCCTGCACCGAATGCAAGCCCATCATCTGAAAAAACGCTCGATGCTTCGCGGTCTGGCAGTGGCGCAAGTCAGCCGCGCTTCATCCCCTGCGTCATAAATGAGGTTTCTAGCTCTCAGGCGCTGGAGTGGTGTCTAGCCTTGAGCGACGCGGCATCACTGCGCGCCTCCGCCCACGGTCTGCGTAACCTCACCCACGGGCCGCATGGATCGATGTCTGGTGATCAGATTTTGACGATGGCTCGCCTGCGCCGTAAAAGCGGCTTGCGAGTGCGGGGTGCGCCCGTCAAACACTCAGGACGGGGCAGGGAGAGTCGCGAATAATGGAATACAAATGCGACCACAGACGGCTGAAGGTTCCAATCGCGTGGCCGCGGCCGGTGACAAGCAGATCGGCCTTCCGTCGAGTAACTTCATGCTGGATGCCCTCGGCCAGCAGCGCATCGATGACGGTATGAGGTGCGTCCACGCCCAGCTTGGCCTTCAGTTCTCGCAGCCGGAATTGCGCAGCTTCCGTGAGTTGCCTGGTGTGCTCTTCAAGATCTACCTCCGGGTAGGCGGGCGGCGTGGGCACAACATGCACGATCCATAGTTGCGCGCGATACGCGGACGCGATGGAGGCGGCGGCACGCAGGACGACCTCGGCTTCCTGGCTATCATCCAACGCACACACGATGGATTGATAAGGAACTTTCACGGGATGATCGGACAGCTCCGCTCCCACGCCCGTCCACACCGCTGCGCTCACATCGTGCAGCACTTTCGCGGTAATGGATCCCAGCAGGAAGCGCCGCACCGGCCCGTAACCGCGCGTAGCCAGCATCACAAGATCCGCGCGCTGCTGTTGGGCCACTCTGTCGATTACACTGCCGGGCTCTCCCAATTGCACGAGCGTTTCCAGCTTCTGACCAGGAAAGGTCTGGCAGGCAAACTGCCGCAGCCGGTCCTCTTCCAGAGCCTGTGCCTTGGCTTGCAAGTCGGGATCGGTGATCAGCAATTCACTGTGCGCGATTGCATTGAGCGGGGCATAGGCAAAGCACAACGTGAGTTCGGCTGAAAAGTGGCTGGCCATTTCCTGAACGTACGGAATCACGGCCTGGCACGGCGCGGAATAGTCCACCGGAAACAGAATCTTGTGAAAGGGCAACATAACAATCAGCTACATACTGATCACAGGGCAAGGCGCATCCCGAATAATAGAATACACGTTGCTGCGCAGGCGTCCCAGCGTGCGCGTGGCCCGTCCGCGTCCAATCACGATCAGGTCGGCGCTGTGGCCCAACGCGGAGTCCCGCACCACGTGCGATACTTCACCGCTGCCGAGGCACAGCGGCGCTTGTACTCCAGCGCTTTCCTGCAAGCGGGCGATGTTGTTTCGCGCGTCTTCCTCCAGGTATTGGCGGAGATCGGCGTCGAAATATTTTTCCGGGGCGACTTCGGCTCCTGGGATGGCATGCACCAGAAAGAGCTTGGCATGGTTGTCTTGTGCCAGCCGGCAGGCGAATCGCATGGTGGCGACGCTGTCTTCGGTGCAATCTACTCCGCACATAATGGTCGCGAATTCGGGAGAGACGGCCGGCACGTCTTCCATATGCACGCCCGTCCAAACCGGGCACTGCGTGTCATGCAGCACTTTAGCCGTTACCGATCCTAGCAGCAGCGTGCGAAAGAGCCCGTATCCATGGGTCGGCATCATGATCAGGTCCATGCCGTTTTCCCGCGCATAATCGTCGATCGTGCGGGCGGCATCGCCCTCCACGATCACGCGGCGGACTTTGACGCCCTGGAACTTGTCCTTCAGATAGCACTCAGCGGCTTCGGTTTCCGCGTGCCAGATGGTGGAGGTATCAATCACCGGCACCGCGCCTCCATACCAATCCGGAATTATGCCGGAAGGCATTTCGAGTGCGTGCAACAACGTGACTTCGGCGTTATATTTTCTCGCCATCGTTTCAACGAACGGAGCGGTTGCCGTGCAACTATCCGACATATCGACTGGAAATAGGATCTTCTGAAACGCCCGCATGGGCACCGCCTTTCAGTTGAGGAATATGCACGCCGTCTGCCACGCTGGGTGCTAGAGAATTCGTGGCGAAAAGCTCTCCCTGAGCGTTGAAATCCGCTGATCGGGCTTCTCGCATGAGTGATCTCACTCAGAAGGGGTTAGGAGGAAAGTCCGCGTGCCATGACAAGGACATCAATCGGCGAAACCGTCGTTGCTTAATTCGTTGGCCGCCAGCAGTACCCGCAGCGCGTTCAGCACCGCGGACACATCGATGACTTCCTGAGCCACAGCTCCCGCTACCGGAGGCAGATAGCCTGCAGCAGCGAACAGCATACCGAAAATGCTCAGAGCCATGCCACCGGCCGCGCTTTGCAGGGCAATCCTGCGCATGCGCCGGCCAATATGGATGAGTTCGTCAACTTTACCCAGGGAAGGCTCGAGTACGACGGCATCCGCCGCCTCCGCCGTGATGTCGCTATTTTGACCAAAGGCCACGCCGACGGTAGCCGCTTGCATGGCGGGCGCATCATTGATCCCATCGCCAATAAACAGCGTGTTCGCTCGTTTTGCCTCCGCTTTGACCACGGCGACTTTCTCTTCCGGACTTTGTCCGGAAAGGACCTCGGTGATTCCGACCTCGCCGGCCAGATATCGCACTTCCGCCTCCCGATCTCCCGACAGCAACAGCACACGGTTGACCTGGTGGCGCGGACCCAAGTGAGTGACAAAGGATCGACTCTCTTTACGGGGTGTATCGCGGAAGCGCAGCGTGGCCGCGTAATCACCATCCACCAGTAGAACGCACTCCATCCCTGCAGTTACCGGCGGCAGCTGAGAAGCCAGGGCTGGGCTATGGGCCAGGACTTTGTTTCGGCCCGTAATCTGTAAATGCCTGCCTTCGATGGTTCCGCTAAGACCCTCGCCCGGTCTTTCGCCGATTTCCGTGACTGCGGCGAGGGAGATTCCTTCCTCTTTTGCCGCTTCGCCGATGCTTGTGGCGAGCGGATGCTTGGAATACTGTTCCAAGCTGGCCGCCATTTGCAGAACCCGCTCCCGGGTCTCGCCGGGTGCGCAAATCACATCGGTCAATGCGGGCCGGCCGTAGGTGAGTGTGCCGGTCTTGTCGAAGACGACTGTGCGGCAGGTATCGATGCGCTCCAGCATGGAAGGGTCTTTGACGATGATCCCCCGGCGCGCGGCCACCGAAATCGCACCGATGATTGCTACAGGAATTGCCAGCAGCAAGGGGCACGGCGTGGCGATCACAAGTACCGCGAGGAAGCGCGTGGGGTCGCCCGCCAGAACCCACGCAAGACCGGCAACCCCTAACGCGAGCGGCGTATACCAAGCGCCCAGCCGGTCCGCAATGCGGCGCATCTGGGGACGGTTCGCCTCCGCCTCCTGCATCACGCGGACGATCTTGGCGTAGCGCGAGTCGGCGGGCAAGCTGGAGACTGAAATCGTAAAAACTGTTTCTCCGTTGAGTGCACCGGACAGCACGGTTGCCCCAGGAGCCTTCTGAATCAGAAACGGTTCCCCGGTCAGGTAGGACTCGTCCATGGATCCGCGGCCTTCCACCACCGCTCCATCCGCCGGGCACACCTCGTGAGGAAACACAACCAGCCGTTCGCCGATTTGAATTTGGGAAACCTCGATGTCCGACAATTGCCCCCCTTGCTTGCGGTGCGCACCGCGGGGCATTCTCTTTGCCAGCGCCCCCAAAACGGAGGATGCCCTTCTGGTCGCGAATTCTTCGAGCGCCGTTCCCCCCGAAAGCATCAGCACGACGATCGAACCAGCGAGATACTCGCCAAGCAGCAGCGACGTGATGATGGAGATCCCAGCCAGCAGGTCGGATCCGAATTCGCCCGCGAGCGATTTTCGTGCCAAGTCAATCAAGAGTGGAATGCCACCGGCCACCAGCACGGCGATCAACAACCACCGGCATTCTGCAAACGGCACATGCAAAGCATAGCGAGCGATCAGATATGCCGCGATGGTCACAGCCGCGAACATGGCGATGATGGTTGTGTTCGCTAACTGTTTCTTGGAGAGTGCCGGTTGAGTCGAAGGGATTAGGGTCGCCGCAGGTCGTTGGTGAATGGCCTGTTGGGTATGCTCCATCCTAACGGACGCAGAGCAACTAGGGGTCCTTCGTATATCGTACATCTCCGATAGTTAGGCACCCAACATAAGTCATCGCGCCGGGATACACGTGAGCAATTTTGAACAGACATGTTGGGCCGAGTCCGTGATAACCTACTACGTCCTAAGACCCTGGGTGATATTACCCAAGGGGCACGTAGGTTCACCCAAGGACTCGGTATAGTCCACGGAATACAAAGGGGAAGTTTTTGGTGAGTTACTTGCGCTAGAGGTTGCGAAAAAGCTGCGAGCATGAGAAAAATCCGGCGGTAGCGGAACAAAAATCAAGGACGTGTTGTCAAGAAGTGGCAGTGTAAACCGATAAGGACTCCTATGAAACGGCTCTCTCTTGTGGTACGAGTGGCGGCGTTCGTCGCACTGATTTCCCTCTGCCTGACAGGTCAGACTAAGAAGCATGAGTATTCCAAGCGCGAAAAGGCGTTCTATGCGGATCCGGCCTTGGTTGATTTCGTGCGCCCAGGCTTAGTAATCACCATCAACTCGGCCGGCATCAGTAGCAGCGGCGCCATCAGCGTGACGTACACCCTGTCCGATCCCTCGGGGCTGCCTTTGGACGCATCCGGCGTCAACACGCCTGGGGCAATCTCGCTGACCTTCTTTGCAGCTGCAATTCCCAAGGGTCAGGAACAATACGTATCCTATACAACCGCGTCGGCTACCGGGCCGGTCCTGGGAACGGTCACGCGTCCTACCTTCGAGACAAGCGGAGGAACAACGACGTCGCTCGGCAACGGGCAGTACACGTACGTAATGAAAACCCAAGCTCCGGCGGGATTCGACTCCACCATTACAACCACCATCGGGATGAATGGCAACCGCAATCTGACGTCATTTAACCTGGGCACCAGCTATGGCAGCGACACTTTCAGCTTCGTTCCCAACGGTTCAGCCGTTACGGTGACGCGCGATGTGATCAAGACCGCCAGTTGCAACGGCTGCCACGATCAATTGGTGTTCCATGGCGCGCACGCGTTCGGAATGGAGCAGTGCGTGCTGTGCCACCAGCCGCAAAACGTCGACCCGACCACGGGCAATACTCTGGACCTGAAGGTCATGGTGCACAAGATCCACATGGGATCGAGTTTGCCGAGCGTGGTGGGCACCTCGACGACGCCTGGCGTTCCTTATGGGATCCAGGGTTTCGGGGGCATCACGGACTTTTCGAAGGTCGTGGATCCGGCCGACGTGCGTCGTTGCGAGGTTTGCCATGACCAAACCACCAAGGCGGCTCAGGCCAACGTCTTCTTGACGAAACCGAGCCGGGCTGCGTGCGGCGCCTGCCACGACGATGTTAATTTCGCCTCTGGCGTCAACCATCCGGGCGGATTCCAGAGCGACGACACCCAATGTTCCCAGTGCCATATACCGCAAGGCGAGACTCCGTTTGATGCATCCATCATGGGAGCGCACGTGGTGCCAGCCGATACCCCGGCAACTTATCCGCAGAATCCGGACACCTTGTTGGCCGGCATCAACGTTGCCATCACCAGTGTGACCAACACCAACGCCGGGCAAAAGCCCACCGTGAATTTCACTTTGCAGGACGACAAGGGCAACAACCTGACCATATCGAGCACTACAACTCTTAGCTTCACCATGGCCGGTCCCACTACCGACTACGGCTATACCAGTTTCGGAAGCGACACCACTGCTACGCCAGGATATGTGACGGAGAGCGTCACCGCAGCGACGGCCAACTGTTCCGGCGGCGCTTGCGCCTACACGTTCACGCATGCCATTCCAGCGGCCGCTACTGGAACGTATTCCATTGGCGCCGAGGCGCGCACCACCGTGACGGTGCTGGCTGGCACCACCTCTTCCCAAAGCGTCGAGCTGGGCGCCGCCAACCCGGTGGTCAATTTCTCGGTGGACGGCTCGAAAGTGGCGCCGCGCCGGACCGTAGTGGCCGAAACCAACTGCAATCAATGCCACGTCGCACTTTCGCTGCATGGCGGTCTGCGCAACAACGTCGAGTACTGCGTGCTGTGTCACAACCCGTCCAATACGGATGCCAGCACGCGTGCCACGGCGACGGTCGCCGCCGACAAAGCGCTCCCGCCGCAGACCATCAATTTCGCGGTCATGGTGCATCGCATCCATGATGGCGTGAATGCCGCGGCCAATGACCCCAAGAACACCTTTATCATCGTTGGACACGGCGGAAGTCACAACGACTTTTCCGGAGTGCTCTATCCGGCGTTTAGCCCCACGGGAAGCGCCACCTACACACAGAATTGCTCCATGTGCCACGTCAATGGCAGCGAGCAGAACCTGCCGGTCGGTCTGAATGCGGTGGTCGATCCGGAAGGTTGGATTAATCCAAGTCAACCCGCTGCGTCGGCTTGCAGCGGCTGCCACGTTTCCAAACCGGAAGCCGCGCACTTCCTGGCCAACACCGATCCGACGCTCGGTGAAAGCTGCACGGTATGCCATGCTGCCGGCGCGCAGTTCGCCGTTGACGCGGAACATACGCAGTAATGCGTAGCGAAAGACTCCTGCCAACGCGCTCTCTGCTCCTGTTCCTGGCGGTCGTCGGCGGGACGGCTCGGGCCGCGCTTCCGCCCGGCTACGCCGGGTCGGACACCTGCAAGGTCTGTCACGAGGACATCTACAACGGGTTTACCAAGAGCCCGCATCACACGGTAGACACCGACGCCAAGCGTGGTTGGGACGGGCGGGCCTGTGAGGCCTGTCATGGTCCGGGTCAAGCCCACAGCGAGGGACCATCGGCCGATAATATCCGGGATCCAGCCAAGCTCACGGCTGCGGCCGCCGACAAAATCTGTCTCACTTGCCATCTGAATCAGCCGACACAGGTGGGCCGGCTGGAAAGCAGCCACGCCAAGAATCAAATCTCGTGCACCGCTTGCCACAAGGTTCATGAGAGTCAGCCGCTGGTGGTCCGCAAGGCCGAAGCAACGAATAAGCTTTGCGCGAGCTGCCACTTAAACGAGTGGGCCCAATTCCAGCGTCCTTTCCATCACAAGCTTCCCGAAGGAGCGATGAGCTGCGTGGATTGTCACAATCCGCACGGCAGCATCCGGCCCGCCATGCTCCAGACCTTCGCGTCCAATGAGCCGGGGTGCTTCAAGTGCCATGGCGACAAACGGGGTCCGTTCACGTTCGAACATGCGCCTGTGCGTTTTGAAGGCTGCCAGGCGTGTCACGAACCGCATGGCTCGGCCAATCCGAGGATGCTGACGCGCGCCAACGTTCGATTTGTCTGTCTGGAGTGCCATGCGAACCTTCCGTCAGCGCCCGTCAAAGTTGCGGGCGTCGTGCCCCCGTCGTTTCATGATTTGCGATCGCCGGTGTTTCAGAACTGCACGGTGTGCCATCAGAAAATTCACGGCAGCCACGTGGACAGGAACCTCCTCAAATGAAGACGCTGCTGTTTATTCTCGGCAGCTTTCCGTTGCTGGCGCAACAGGCGGCTGCACCAGTTCCGGCTGCTCCGGCTCCGGCTGCTCCAGCTCCGGCTGCTCCAGCTCCGGCCTCCGCCACGAGTGACGCTCCTTCACCCGTGCCCTCCGCCGAACCTGCGCTCACCGGCTGGATCGACCTCGGCTACCGTTGGAACACTGGCGTCGGGGGCAGCTTCGATACATATCGAAGCATCATCAATCTGGGCTCGGGACCCAAGCTGCTCGGAACGGATTTTACGCTGGCCGATCCCAAACATCGCTGGTTCGATACGATCCAGGTGCGCGCCGATACCTGGGGCGACGAGCCGTCGTCGTCAGTGCACCTGGAAGCCAAGAAGTCCGGCGTCTACGATTTCAACGCCGACTATCGCGACTTCGCCTATTTCAACTTCCTGCCCTCCTACGCCGACCCGCTGCTCGGCCAAGGCATTGTACTCGACGAGCAATCCTTCGATACCCGGCGCAAAATCGCCGCGCTGTCGCTCGACATCCGGCCCGGCCATTGGTGGACCCCCTACTTCGGTTGGGATCACGATTCGAGCGCGGGCACCGGCGCATCGGTGTTTGTCACCGACGGCAATAACTATCCTGTCCCTAATACGCTCCGCGATTCCACGGATTTGTACCGCGCCGGAGTCCGATTCGAGAAGCCCCATTTTCACGTAACGTTGGAGGAGGGCGGCACGGCATTCAAAAGCGATCAGAGCCTGTATCAGAACCCGGGCTCCGAGAATTTTGGCAATTTCTCAAGTCCGATCTTCGGCCAGACATTGGATTTAACCAATTTGCTCGCCGCCTATGGAATTGGCGGATCGAGCGCGTATAGCAAAGCTTTGTTCACGGCCAACCCAACCCCATGGCTGGACATCTACGGCCAATTTCTTTATAGCCAACCCAACAGCAACGTCCACTATCAACAGACTGACGCGGGCAATCTCTATCTGCAAAGCCAGATTCTGTTTTATTCGAGCGAACAGGAATTGATTTCGGCGGCTTCCGAGCAGCCGCACACCACGGGCAGCCTGGGCGCGGAAATACGGCCGTTCAAGCGCGTCAGGATCGTTGAATCCTGGCTCACCGACCGGTTGCATGACGCCGGATCGGCCGCTTCCGTCGATACGCTGCTGCTGGCCGGATCCTCATTGCCTCTGAGCTCGCTGATCGCATCTACTCTGGTCTCCAACTATAGCCAGGAGTCGATCGATGTCTTCTTTGACGCGAGCGCCAAGCTCACGCTGCGCGGCGGTTACCGCTATGTCTGGGGCGACGCCCTGTACGCGTTCCTGCCACCCGCTGGCCTGGTCAGTTCGGATCACGAACAGCTGCGGCAGAATATAGGACTCGGCTCGGCCACCTACCGGCCCACCCAGAAGATCTCGGTCACGGGCGAAGTGGAGGGCGGGTCGAGCAGCGGCGTTTACTTCCGCACCAGTCTTTACGATTATCAGAAGGTGCGAGCCCAAGTGCACTATCAGCCTCTGCCATCGCTCAGCGTCGCGGCCGATTTCACGCTGTTGAACAATCAGAATCCGCTGGCCGGTACCAATTACGATTACTCGTCTTATCAAGAATCGCTGTCGCTCTATTGGGCGCCCCGGGCGAGCAAAGTTTTCGACATCCAGGGCACCTATTCGCGCTCCGATCTGCATTCCAACATCGGGTATCTCGATCCTGGAACGCTGTCGCAGCAAATGTCACGCTATCGTGACGATGCGCACACTGCCACGGCTCTCCTTGACTTGGCTTGGCCGCATGGCAAGCGGTTTGCACCTAAACTGGCGGTGGGCGGCTCGTTATTTATCTCATCCGGCAGCTTGCCGACCAGCTACTATCAGCCGGAGGCCAAGCTATGGGTGCCTTTGGGCACGCACCTGAGCTGGTTTAGCGAATGGCGCTATTACGGATACGGCGAAGTTTTCAATCTGTATGAAGGATTTCGTACGCATCTGGTGACCACGGGAGTGAGGTTTACCCGATGACGCGAACATTGCTTGTGCTCTTGGTCGCAGCTTTCGTTGCGCAAGCCGCCAGTTTCACCGCCGACTCGGCGCGGGGCCAGCGACTGTTTGAAACGCTCTCCTGCATTCAGTGTCATAGCGTCAACGGAACCGGCGGAAAAGCCGCTCCCGACCTGGGCGCCATGTTGGACCGTGGCTTTACTCCCGCCACTCTTGCGGCCACCATGTGGAATCACGCGCCTGGCATGTGGGCGGCCATGCGGGACCGGCAAATCGTGGCTGGTGAACTCGATCAGCAAGCCGCGCAAGACCTGATGGCGTTCTTCTACGCTGCGCGCTTCTTTGAGAAGCCGGGCGATGCGGGCCGAGGCAAGCGAGCGTTCGAAAGCCACGGGTGCCAAGGCTGCCATGGGCTGACGTCGTCCGCAAATCCTGCCGCCAAGCCGGTGAATCAATGGGCGGCGCTATCGGATCCGATTGCGCTCCTCGAGGCCATGTGGAATCATCGCTCGGAAATGCAGGCCGCTACCGCATCGAAGGGCGTCCCGCTTCCGCAACTCAGCGCGCAGGACCTCACCGACATGCTGGTATATCTTCGCAATCAGCCGGCCACGCGCGATCAATTGGGCGTTTTCCGCATCGAAGCGGCCGGTTCCGGCGAGGCGGTATTCCAATCGGCCGGTTGCGCCAAGTGCCATCAGACCGTGGATGCGCTGGCGGTCAGCGTTCAGGGAAAAACGCTCACCGAAATCGCGGCCGAGATGTGGAACCACGCGCCTCGCATGGCGGCTGCGGGCGCTCCCGCAGTCCAACTTTCTCCCGGCCAGATGCGCGACTTGGTTAGCTCCTTCTGGGCGGCCAAGTTCTTCGAGGATGCGGGCCGTCCCAGCTCGGGCAGCCGTGTTTTTGCAAGCAAGAACTGCACGGTCTGCCATAAGGACGCTTCCTCCGGCGCACCCCAATTGCCCATCGCGGGACGTGAATTCAGCGGAGCCACCATGGTTTCCGTTCTGTGGCGTCACGGACCGCGCATGCTGGATCAAATGAAATCCAAGGGCCTCGCGTGGCCGCGCTTCGACGGCACGCAGATGGCGGACCTGATCGCCTACTTGAACTCCAATAAGGCAGGACATCCGTGAAGGAACTCCTTGTTCGAGAGGCTCCGTGACCCACCCAATCACCGAAAGAACTCGAACCTTGAACGCCGCAAATGCCGACATCTAAGCCTCCGATTACCCGCCTTTATGAGTGGCTTTCACCGATAGTCTTCCTGTCCAGTAACCCCATCAGTCTCACTGGGGTGGTTGTGGTCACAACCGCAACCGTCTTGTGGGTTTTTCTGCTTCCTACTCTGTTTGGGCATGGAACAAACAATCCCTACCTCGGAATTCCAATCTTCTTGCTTTTGCCCGGACTGTTTATCATTGGGCTGATCCTGATTCCCATTGGAATCGTACTTCGCCGAAGAAGCCGCCAGCGCCACGGGCTGCCGGTGACCAGCATTCCCCAGCTACGTTTGGATAGCCCTGAGTTACGGCGACTGATCGGCTTTGTCGCTGTCGCCAGCTTTGTGAATGTCGTCATCGCCAGCCAGTGGGGTTACAGCACGATCAATTACATGGACAGCGCTCAATTTTGCGGACTGACGTGTCACAAGGTCATGCAACCGGAATATACGGCGTACGTGAACTCGCCCCACGCCGACGTAGCCTGCGCTGAATGCCATATTGGCCCCGGCGCTTCCTGGTTCGTGAGGTCGAAGCTCTCGGGAGTGCGGCAGGTGTTCGCAGTGGCGTTCAATACCTATTCCCGGCCCATCCCCTCACCGGTAGAAAATCTTCGCCCAGCTCGGGAAACCTGCGAGGAGTGCCATTGGCCGGCACGCTTTTCCGGCGATGTGTTTACGGTTCTCACTTCTTATGGATCAGACCAGGACAACCAAGCCACCTCCACGGTACTGCTGATGAAGGTGGGCGGCCGCACCTGGAGAGGTAGCGAGGGGATTCACGGCGCACACTTGGCCGCGAATTCCCAGATGGTTTACACCGCCACCGACCGGCAGCGGCAGGTGATTCCCAAAGTGATCTACACGGCGCCGGACGGAAAGGTCACAGTCTACAACTCGGCCAGTGCTAAAGCCACCGCGGCGGACCATGGCGAGACCCGCACTATGGATTGCGTGGACTGTCACAACCGTCCTACGCACGCCTTCCAGTTGCCGGAGCGGGCGGTGGATGTAGCGATGGGGCAGGGCCAGATCAGCCCTAAGTTGCCCTTTATCAAAAGGGAGGCGGTGGCGGCATTGCGGCGGAATTATCCCGATCGCGACACCGCCCCGCGTGAAATCGCGGCATCGCTCGACAAGTTTTACCGGACTAATTACGCATCGGAATCGGCCAGCAACGCTACCGAGATCAAGAACGCGATCAGCGCTGTTCAAGCCATTTATCTGAGGAATATCTTTCCGGACATGAAGATCACGTGGGGGACGTATCCCAACAACCTGGGACACATGGATTTTCCGGGGTGTTTCCGCTGTCACGACGGAGATCACCAAAGTGCGGATGGGCGCACGATTCCGAACGACTGCGCAACCTGTCACGATCTTCTCGCCGTGGACGAGAAAAACCCCAAGGTTCTTTCCGGGCTCGGCTATAACGCCGGTGTTGCCCCGGGAGGACTGCAATGAAATCCTGCGTCGCAGCTTTGCTGATGTTGGTCGCGAGCGCCGGAGTGCGGGCCGCTGCAATCGATTGCATCTCGTGCCACGCCGAAAAAGCGACGGTGAAGGATAGCATTCACGGAAGCCTATCCTGCACCAGCTGCCACTCGACCATCCAATCCTTCCCTCATCCCGAGAAGCAAACACCGGTGAATTGCGCTTCTTGTCATTCGGACAGCGCCGCTACGCTAGGCCAGAGCGTCCACGCAGCCTCCGGAGGGCCGACTTGCACCAGCTGCCACGGCGACGGGCATTCCATCTTGCCTTCGAAGAATCCGCAGTCCACTACATTTGCAGCGAACCTGCCGCGCACCTGCGGCGCCTGCCATGGGAACGCCCAGATGGCCAAGCGTTTGGGTTTGCAAGAGGTCTATTCGCTCTACATGGATTCGATTCACGGATTTGCGCTCACACAGGACGGTTTACTGGTGGCCGCGAATTGCTCCAGTTGCCACGGAACACACGGCATTCTAAGCAACAAAGATCCTAAGAGCAAGACCAATCGCGCGAACATCCCCGCCACCTGCGGGACTTGCCACTCAGGGCCGCTGAAGGCGTTCTCCTCCAGCATTCACGGCCAGCTGCTGCAGGCCGGTTCTGACGACGCACCCGTATGCACCAATTGCCATACCGCGCATGAGATCACCAAGGTTGGAAGCGCGGAGTGGCAAATAAAGACTACCGCTACGTGCGGAGGCTGCCACAAAGATCAATTCGCCACCTACCACGATACGTTCCACGCCCAAGTGTCGGCGTTGGGCTATCAGCAGACGGCGCGTTGCTGGGATTGTCATGGCTTCCATGACATTCTGCCGGCATCGGATCCGAAGTCGATGATCGCGCCAGATCATTTGATCAGCACCTGCGGCAAGTGCCATGCGGGAGCGAACGCCAGTTTCGTGAAGTACGATCCGCACGCGAATTCCCACGACCAAGCGCATTATCCCGCGTTGCACTATTCCGCCGTTTTCATGAATCTGTTGCTCGCGAGCGTTCTGGGATTCTTCGCGCTGCATACGATCCTTTGGTTCCTTCGCTCGCGATCCGGCCCCGGCGCGGGGCCGAGGGGATCTCAACCCAAATGAGGAGTCGGCTCAATGGAAGACGCTAAAGGACGCTATTATGTCCGGTTTTCGCTCCCGCAGCGCTATCTGCATTGGGCCTTGGCGGGCACCTTTCTGGGGCTGGCCTTCACCGGCCTTACGCTTCGATTCAGTGCCGCTCCTTGGATGCAGGCGTTGGCCAGAGCCGTTGGAGGTTTTGCCGCAGTCTTGTTTTTTCACAAGTTCTTCGCCATCGGCCTGACCGTGACCTTCCTGATTCACCTGGCTGACATTGCCAACCGCGTCGTGAACAAGCGCGAGTGGAGTCTGCTGTGGGGACCCAACTCCATGGTGCCGCGCTGGAAGGACATTCAGGACTTCTTCGGAAACCTGAAGTGGTTCCTGCACCTGGGGCCAAAGCCCAGATTCGATCGCTATGCTTACTGGGACAAGCTCGATTACTGGGGGGTATTTTGGGGCATGGCCATCATCGGGTTCTCCGGCTACGCCATGTGGTTCGGATCATTTTTTGCCCATTTGATTCCAGGATCGTGGCTCAACATTGCACTGCTCATCCACGGTGAGGAAGCGATTCTGGCGACCGGTTGGATTTTCGTGATCCACTTTTTCAACACGCACCTTCGTCCGGACAACTTTCCGATGGATCTCACCATCTTCACCGGACGGCTTAGCGAAGAGGAGTTGAAGCGCATGCACCCGGAAGAATACGAACGTCTAGCCGGCAGCGGCGGGTTGACAGCCATTGAGTCCGAAGCTCCGCCGCGCTGGCTGAACAACTTTGGGGGAGTAATTGGTACGACGGCGATTCTCGCGGGAGTGATCATGCTGCTCCTCATGGCGGTGGCCTTTGTCAGGGAGTGAACCCCGCGCTCAAATATTCGAATTCACAGCGTCACAAAACCACAAGGAGATGATCCAATGCGCTCTATCTTAATTGTTCTCGGTCTCGCCGCCGCCACCACCGCGCTTCAGGCTGCCGATGCCAGCGCTGGAAAAGCGGCTTACGACAAGTCCTGCAAATCCTGCCATGGTGCGGACGGCACACCGAATCCCGCGATCGCCAAAATGATGAAGGTCGATATGCGGGACCTGAAGTCTCCCGAAGTCCAGGCCACCAGCGATGACGAACTGAAGAAGATCGTCGTCGACGGCAAAGGCAAAATGAAACCGATGCCGAGCCTTGCGGGATCCGCCGCGGACATCGTCGCCTACATGCGAAGCCTTAAGAAATAGGACTTGCGGGCCCGCGTTGAATACGCATCACTAAGCCTTCGCCTGATATTCTGAAAACGCTGGAGCTACACCGTCACAAAACCACGAGGAGATTCATCAATGCGCACTACGTTAATTGTTCTGGGCCTCGCTGCTGCTGCGGCGACCGCCATTCAAGCTGCCGACGCGACAGCCGGGAAGGCCGTTTACGATAAATCCTGCAAATCCTGCCACGGCGCGGACGGCACAGCGAATCCCGCGATCGCCAAAATGATGAAGGTCGACATCAAGGACCTCAAATCTGCCGATGTCCAGGCGATGAGCGACGACGATCTGAAGAAAGTAATCACCGACGGCAAAGGCAAGATGAAGCCGATCGCCAGCGCCTCGGGCTCCGCTGCCGACGTGGTCGCCTACATTCGGACCTGGAAGAAGTAGGCCGCGCGAGCCTGCGCAAGGCCCCGCAGTTTTGGGTGAACTCTCTCAGTTGCCCGTGACCCGGCCGCTGGGCACTTGATAACTCTCGATCTGGCCTGGACGTTGGTGTGCGGGTACTAAGGTTGGAACCGTACCCCGATAGGCCGGTTCCGGAGAGGACCTGTATATGAAAGTCCAAGATGTCATGGTAAAAGGCGTCCGGTTCTGCAGTCCGGATACGAACCTGGCGGCCGTTGCCAAATTGTTTTGGGAACAAGGCTGTGGCGCTCTTCCAGTAGTGGATAAGGGCCGTGCTATCGGCATGATCACCGATCGGGATGTTTCGATCGCCCTAGGGACTCGAAACGCGAAGGCCGCCGATACCTTCGTGCGAGACGTCGCGCTGCCCAAAGTGTTCTTCTGCCTGCCGCAGGATGACATTCACACCGCTCTCAACACCATGCGGGCACAGCAAGTGCGCCGGCTGCCCGTGGTAGATGACGAAGGTGCGCTTGCAGGTATTTTAAGCCTGGATGACCTGGTGCTCTTGGCCGGAGACAAGGTAACGGACGCGCTCACCTACACGGATGTCGTGGATACGATGAAGTCCATCTACGAGCACCCGGCCCCAGTCCGGGTCATGGCTGTCAGAAATTAGAATTTGCGGCGGGTCCACTTCCAGTTCCGGATCTCGGGCTTGTCCTGACCCTCCGTATCGGCGTAGTGGATGCTCTCTATGATTTGAGCCTTGAGCCACTCCTTGAGGTGCGCGCAAGGTCCTTGCAGTTTCGGGACGCGATCGACAACGTCGATAGCCAGGTTGAAGCGATCAACCTGGTTACGAATCGCAAGTTCTAACGGGGTATTGATATTGCCCTTTTCCTTGTACCCGCGCACATGAATGTTGGCGTGATTTGTCCTGCGATAAGTGAACTTGTGGATCAGCCATGGATATCCATGGAAGTTGAAGATCACCGGCTTGTCCCTGGTGAATAGGGAGTCGAAGTCGCGATCGGAAAGTCCGTGCGGATGTTCCGAGTCCGGCTGCAGACGGTAGAGATCCACAACATTCACGAAGCGGATCTTCAAGTCCTCGATATTCTGCCGGAGAATGGCAACGGCCGCCAGGGCCTCCTGTGTCATGATGTCGCCGGCGCACGCCACCACAACATCCGGCGCCGCGCCAGCGTCATTGCTGGCCCATTCCCAAATGCCGATGCCTTTGGTGCAATGGATGACCGCGGCATCCATGTCGAGATAGACCAGGTGCGGCTGCTTGTCTGAAACGATAACGTTGACGTAGTCTTCGCTGCGCAGGCAGTGGTCCGCCACGCTCAGAAGACAGTTGGCGTCGGGCGGAAGGTAGATGCGGGTGATATCGGCGCTCTTGTTGCTGATCACATCCAGGAAGCCGGGATCCTGATGGGTAAAGCCGTTGTGGTCTTGCCGCCAGACCAGGGAAGAGATTAGAAGATTGAGCGATGAGATGGGAGCTCGCCAATCGATTTCGAGCTTAGACTTTTCCAGCCATTTCGCGTGCTGGTTGTACATCGAATCGATGATGTGGACGAACGATTCATACGTATTGAAGAGCCCATGGCGGCCCGTGAGCAGATAGCCCTCCAGCCAGCCTTCCAGCGTGTGCTCGCTGAGCATCTCCATTACGCGGCCATCCGGGGCTATGTCCGTACCATCGGCATCCTCTGGTTTGATCGCCGCCATCCAGGTCTTCCAACTCGCTTCGTAGATATCCTGTAGGCGGTTCGATGCGTTCTCGTCCGGGCTGAACACGCGAAAGCTGCTCATGTTGTGGCGCATCACATCGCGCAGAAATTTCCCGAGGGTTTCGGTGGGTGAGATTTCTTTCGTGCCTGGCTGCTCGATACCGACGGCATAATCGCGAAAGTCTGGCAGCGCGAGCGGCTTCCGCAGCTTGCCGCCGTTGGCATGCGGGTTGGCGCTCATGCGTCTCTCGCCCACTGGCGGGAGGTTCCTGAGTTCGGGAATCAGCGTGCCCTGCTGGTCGAAGAGTTCCTCCGGCCGGTAGCTGCGCATCCACTCCTCGACAATCCGCAGGTGCTCCGGATTAGTTTTCACCTCCAGCACCGGCACCTGGTGGGCTCGCCAGAAGCCCTCTACCTTGTGACCATCCACTTGTTTCGGTCCGGTCCATCCTTTGGGTGTGCGCAGGAGGATCATCGGCCAACGTGGGCGATCAGGCTTGCCTGTTCGCCTGGCTTCTTCTTGAATGGACCGAATCCGCTGGACGCAATCTTCCACCGTGGCGGCCATTTGTTGATGCATCAATTCCGGATCGTCGCCCTCCACTACAAACGGCGTCCAGCCATAGCCTTTGAAAAGATCTTCCAGTTCTTCCGGAGAAATGCGGGACAGCAGCGTGGGGTTGGCGATCTTGTAGCCATTGAGGTGCAGAATCGGCAAGACGGCGCCATCGCGGATGGGATTCAAGAATTTATTGGAATGCCAGGAGGTAGCCAGGGGTCCGGTCTCTGCTTCGCCATCCCCCACCACGACGCTGACGATCAGACCGGGATTATCGAACGCCGCACCAAAGGCGTGCGAGACGCTATAGCCTAGCTCGCCGCCTTCGTGAATCGATCCCGGGACCTCCGGCGTGCAATGACTTCCCAGCTGGCCTGGGAACGAAAACGCGCGGAAGAGGTTCAGTAAACCTGCTTCGTCCTGGCTCTTCTCCGGGTAGATTTCCGAATATGTCCCTTCCAGGTAGCAGTTTGAAATCACGGCTGGCGCCCCATGTCCAGGACCCGAAATATAAATCATGTCGAGGTCGAACTTACGGATGACGCGGTTGAGATGGACCCACGTGAAGGTCTGGCCCGGATCGGAGCCCCAGTGTCCGAGCAGGCGATTCTTAAAATGTTCGGGGCGGAGCGGCGTCTTGAGCAGGGGATTGTCACGCAGGTAAATCATTCCCGCGCACATATAGTTGCAGGCTCGCCAGTAGGCATCGATCTTCCGAAGTTCCTCCGAGGTCAATGCCGGTCCCCCAACTCGCGATTGCGGCTCGTTCAGGTGAGTGGATGTCATGAAGATTAGCTCCTGCCAGGTAACGAAGGCGTCGAAAAACTAAGCATGGCACATCTTCTATTTCTGCTGCGTGACGATTGTTATCCTAAGCGCGCGCTGGATGCGGTTGCAGGGACAAATCGACGAAGTGACGCCGCGGGGTGGGCGGTGAACAGCGGTAAAGCAATGGATCTGGTCTGAGCCGCTACACGCCGGCATTGGGCAAAGTTCAAAGCTATTCGCAAGCGCGTGAAGATGTCGCAGGCGGAGTTCTCTCGCGCCTATCGCATCAGCAAGCGGGCATTGCAGGAATGGGAGCAGGGCGGCCGGCAACCCGATTCAGCGGCACGCGCCTACCTGACCGTCATTGCGAAAGAGCCGGCGGTCGTCCGCCGCGCACTCGCCAGCGAATGATCGGGGAACATTGACGGGAGTCACATCGTCTTTGTCTGCGAGCTTCGCCTCAACTTCTTTCGGACCACCCGGTTCCACCACATCACCGCGCCGGTCACGAACATGAGCGCGGGCGTAAGTCCGAAGACGGCCCAAAGCAACTTCATCGTCGCGTCGCAGAGTCCGGGGCCGCTACAAGGAATCCCTATGCCGTTAATGCGGCCGACATGCAGGTAGGCGAGCCAATAGGTAACCTGGTCGACCGTGCGCGTCCGGGCGTTGGCATCCGTGAGAGGCTCGATTCGGTCGGCCAGGTCTTGAAACAGCTCGGGGTTGCCAAGATAGACTCCGCTTATCCCAAACAACAAGATGAATCCAAGGCTCCAGAAACCGATCATGCTGTGCAAGTTCCAGGTAAAGCGTTGCCACCCAACGTTCTTGTGAACGGTCAGGCTTCGTCGCCACGTCTTGATCCCCGGCCACCAAACTACGATTCCGGTGAATGCGAGCAAGACCACCAGAAGCGCGCCGACGCCGTTGACCGAGCGACCCGTTGTCCCGCCAAGCAGATCGTCGTGTAACTTGAGGAGCTTCGACACCAGCCGGATGCCGAGCGGTACGGACCCGCCCAGATCTGCTCCCGTGTAGGGATTGAAGAGGCGATTCTTAACGTGGGTTCCCTCCTTGAGCGAAATACTGACGGCTTGATTGGGATTCCGCGCCCGACTCATGAGAACCACCCTGTTTCCGGGATACGCGATTTTTGCGGCGCCCTTCAATTGCTCATCGTTTAAGCGTGCGCCCGACTCAGCCACGATGATCGGGTCGCGCGTCGCAGCCCTGTAGAGCTCATTCCGATAAACGAGAACACTCCCGGTCACGCTGACCAAGAGCACATACACGCCGATGCCGATCCCGCTCCACAGGTGAAGCTGGAACGTCGCCTTGCGGAGCCACGTGGTCTGCGGTTGCAAAATCCAACGCCGCCAGTATTTCATGGGTCTCCTTAGTCAGACGATTCTAACCCACTCAACTTGCCTGCTAAGCGGATCGGGAATCAAGGAGCCGTCTTGCACGACGCATGCGTGTCTCCGGTTTCTTGGCATCCGCGATGAACAGCACAAAGTCCCGCTGTTCGCCAGCACATAATGCGTTCCACGCCCACTTTGCGGCACATGGGTTGCGACAATCCGAAGTGCCATCCGCGCTCTTTCCAGGGGATTAGATTGCGGAGGCCGATTGGGATGCCGTTGAGCGAAACATCTACAAGGAATGTCCCAGTCTCATCCCAGGCTTTGCCCGGATAGACGATAAAACGAGGCACCTCGAGAGCAATTTTCTCGATCGCGGCATCGAAGAAAACAGGTTCTTCTCCGGTTTTCATACCGATCATTCTACGACGCGCTCACGTTCCAGCAGGTGGACGGCGCGTCCGGAAGCGGGCATCGTTTCTAAGCGGTCACTATTAGCTGTATAATTCACATCACGTGGCTTTGCGGATACTGATTGGAAAGTGAGCTGACGATGCACATCACCAGGATAATGCGCCGTTCGATGTATGGACTTCTCCTTGCTCTGCCCCTGGCGGCGGGCACGGTTCGTATCATCCAGACCAACAGCGCCGGAGATGACGTCTCCATCATTGATCCGGCGACCAACAAAGTGGTCGGAACAATCACCGGCATCGAGGTTAACCACGGTGCGGCGGCAGCTCCGGATGGCAGCCGTTACTACATCAGTAATGAAGGAAGAAGCACGCTGGATGTAGTGGATCGAAAGACTCTGGCAATTACGCGTAGTATCCCCCTCAGCGGCCACCCGAACAACATCGCGATCAGTAAAGATGGACGCCGGGTGTACGTCTCTATCGCGGTGGCGCCGGGCGCCGTGGATGTGATCGATACCGCCTCGCTGGAAAAGGTCAAGAGCATTCCGGTGAAAGGCGCCTTGCACAACACCTACGTCACGCCGGACGGCCAGTACGTGGTCACTGGTTCCATTCAAGGGAAGATGATCACCGTGATCGATCAAAAGACCGAGACGCCCGTCTGGTCGTTGCAGATGGACCTGGGAATCCGCCCAATGGCGTTCTTGACGAATCCCGACGGGTCTACCAAGTGGATCTTCGTCCAGCTGTCAAATTTCAACGGCTTTGCCGTGGTGGATTTTGCTACTCGCAAAGAGATCAACCGCATCAAACTCCCAGACCTTCCACCAGGCAAGAAACCCTACCTTTTCGGAGGAAACGAGTCACACGGCATGGCGGTGACCGCCGATGAAAAGACCCTTGTAGTCAACAGCCGCCTGAACACTGCAATCTACTTTTATTCGCTGCCGGATTTGAAGGTGCTCGGGAGTACGGAAGTGGGGAGGTCCCCGGACTGGGTGACGCTCACGCCCGACGGCAAGACCGCGTACGTGGCCAATGCAGCATCGAACTCGGTGTCCGTGGTGGACATCAAGTCGATGAAAGAGATCACCCGGATTCCGGTGGGCGAAGTCCCGAAGCGGAATATCACTGCGGTGCTGCCTTAATAAGGACCATATTGCAAATGATGCTCGCACGCCTGGCGCTTCTCACAGTAATTATTTCGATGACTCATTTAGCGACGGCGCAACCGCTGGACTTCGAAACCTATAAGAAAACGGTTGAGCCGATCTTTGCCAAGAAGCGCGTCGGCCACGCACGATGTGTGGCGTGCCACAGCGCATCCAACAATGCATTCCGTCTTCAGCCGCTCGCGGAAGGAAGCACTTGGACCGAAGAGCAGTCGCGCCGCAACTTCGAATCTGTTTCGAAACTCGTAAATCCCGCAAATCCCCAAGCAAGCAGGCTCTTGATGCACCCGCTGGCTCACGAAGCAGGCGGTGACGAGTTCCACAGCGGAGGCCGGCAATTTCTTTCCAAGGACGATCCCGATTGGAAGGCGATCGCTGCCTGGATCGGCGTGACCGAGTGATTGGTGCGCCATGCTCGGCGAGTAGCATGACGGGCGGGGCTGCTGCAGAAGGCGCGAAGGTATTCGGTAAACGCTACGCGAGTTCTCGGGAGCGATGCCTTATGGGTTTGAACGCCCATCTGAAACAACTCTGAGTGCTTCCTTGTATCGTGCTTGCCGCAGGTTTTGTAAGAGGCGTTCCCAATGCACCCTGCCGTAGACGATCTTCCCGTTTTTGTCTGCCAAGTCGACTTTCCCGGCCCACATGCGCCGATAATAGTCGCTGAATTCGGGCACGGTTCCACTCCAATCGATCGGCGTGCCCGACGAACCCAAGTAGAGGAAAGCCATGGTGTAGAACAAGTGGGAATCTGCTGCATGAGATGGAATCGGGCCAGCTGGTACTGATCGGGCGCTGCTCCAAAATATTCCTGAAGATAAACGATTTCCTCTTCGTCATTCGTGACTACTTGATTCGCAACCGCCGCCAGGTCGGCGTACCGATCATTCAAGAAAGCAGCTTCCCAGTCCACCAGCCATACGCGTTGTCCGTCGAAAAGGATATTGTCCCGTTTGAATACGTCGTTGTGACTCGACACCATCTCCACATCGTCATGCGGGTAAACTGCGGCCACTTCCGCATACCGGGCGAAGAACTCCTCGCTTTCGGCTTTGGGGAGTATGTTCGCAGCCTGAAACTTCTGGAGGTATCCGTCCGAGGCGGGGCCTTTGTTGAGCAGGAACGTGCATGTTGTGTTGAACGGAGCTCTGCTAAACGGCGGTAGGTCATGCAACTTCCGTAGCACAGCGGGTAACCGGACCAGCGCCTCCGACACCGGAAGGGGTTGAGCCTCCACAAAATCTGTGATGGAAATGCTGTGTTCGACGTTGGTGTACCGGACGCGCGGCGACAGGCCCACATCAGCCGCCGCCTTCATGCAGGCATAATGGCGCGCAGGATCGCTGGCGCGGGTGCTGATTTTCAACAAGAATGGAGATCCTCGCACGATGATGCGAAAGACCAGGGACGAAGCGAGGTCCTTGATGATGCGGATGTCTTGGAACTCGGTTACTCCGAAAGCCTCTCGCAGGCCGCGATACACTGCCTCGCTCTTTTCTTGCGGAATCATGAAGTCCTCCCGTGGAATCGGAATTGAACGGCTGCGTCGAAAAAACGCCAGTCTCCTCAGTTGCAAAGCCTAGGCACAAGCATGCTCCTCCCGCAGCCACGTGCCGCAGGCAACCATCCGGCGAGCAATGCTTCACAAGTAGGATTGGTGCTTCGTTATGTCGATGCTAACCGAATGCTGGATTGAAAATCTAGTCTTGTTTTCAATGATTTAACTTGCTATCCTGAAACTGGAGGGGCATGACGGAGGTATGGCTCCGCTGACAGTTCCCGCCCATCAGGGGAGCGGAGCGGCCAGATATTTCAGCTCGGGTTTCTGGTTAGCATTCGCCATCGGTAGGCGGTCGACATTCATGTACATCGAAACGATCTGATAAAAGCCCACGGTGGCTAACAGGTCCACGATGCCGCGCTCGCCAACCGAATTCTGAACGGCCGCGAAGGTGTCGTCGCTCACCTGCTTGGTTTTGAAGAGCTCGGTAATGAAGTTGTAAACGGCCTCCTCATCGGCCGACATCCCCAGAGGCCGCCTTCCCTCGGCGATGGCTTTCACTTTGTCCTCGCTCAGCCCGGCCTGCACGGCGGCTTGCCGGTGAGCGAGCCATTCGAATTGCGCGGCCCAGTAGCGGGCGGTTATGATGATCGCCATTTCCTTGAGCTTGTCCGGAACCGACATGTGGAAACGGACCCGGTCGCCCATGGTGAACAACTGATCCCCCGCCTCCGGGCTGCGAACCGCGATGTTGAACATCCCCACTGGACCGCGCCCCGCCAGCGCGTGATCGGTCATCGTCTTCTGCTCGGGGCTCATTTGTTCGTATGTGAGCGGCCGAAAACGGTCGCCGCGCAAGCTGAAGGTCCTGCCGTTCACGGTCGATTGGGCGGTGGTCGGGGACGTCGTGCCTGGAACTGGGGTCGCAAAGCCCATCCCCACTCCTGGAAGCGGATTTTCCAGCGGTTTCAGTTCGGGTTGCACGCCCTGGCCCAAAGGATAGCGGTCCACGTTGAGCACCATCGAAACCAGACAATACCACCCGCTCAAACCCAGCATGTCGACGACGCCCTTCTCGCCATATGTCTCCTGAGCGGCTTTGAACGTGGCATCGGTCACCTGGTGCGTGGTGAGTAGCTCGTCGATGAAGTTGTAGGCCACCTCCATTTCCGGCGACATTCCCGTGGGACGCTTCCCGGTGGCGATGGCGTCCACAATTGCAGGCTTCACGCCGTTTTGTAGCGCCGCGGCCTTATGGGCCGTCCACTCGTACTGCGCCATCCAGAAACGGCCAGTCATGATGATGATCGTCTCGGACACGTCCCTGGGCAAAGCAGTATGGAAACGCATGGAGCCGCCGAATTGCTGGGCCAAATCTCCCACCTCAGGACTGCGCAGCAGGACGTTGAACGGCCCCCTGGCCCCCTGACGCTGTCCGGCAAGTAGATGATCGATCATGGTCTTCTGCTCGCGTGTCATTTCGTCGTATTTGAGTGGCCTGAAACGATCGCCTACCAAAACCAGGCTGTGGGGATCGGGAGCCTGTTTCAAGGGGGCTTGGTTTGAAGACGTCTGGGCGCTGGCGATTGCCATGAAGCCGATCACGTAGGCACAGAGGATCTGAAGACGCATCGTGGCCCTCCTTCTGATGCTGACTGTCTTATCTGAGCTATGTTACGCGAATTCACACTCGAAGCGTTGGGTCACTGGTTCAGCAGTGGGATCGCCTTCACCGCGGGTGGTTGCTTCACCGATTGCAGGAACGCGTAGATGTCGGCCAGATCTTTGTCGGAGACTACCTTGGCCGTATAGGGCGGCATCTGCCCGGTAGGATGCCGGATATAGCTCTGAACTGCCGCGAAGGCGATCGGCTTAGGACCAAGCCGCGGTCCTGTTCCGAGGCCGCCTTGCGCCTCGCGTCCGTGGCACTGATAGCAGCCGAAGTTTTCGAAGAGCTTGCGCCCGTTCTGTGCATTCCCTGGCGGAGCCGAAGTGCTCGGGGCCTGCGCGAATAGCGAGCAAGCGAAGAGAGTCATCATTAACATGCGCATCCGCGGAGTCTCCTTAACGGGGCTGAGTCACCACGTCGATCAGAGCCGGCTCGCCGCGCGATACAGCTTCCAGCGCGCGCTTCAATGCCGGTGCCAGGTCGTTGGGGTCAGTGATCGGTCCTTCGCCGTGGACGCCCATGCTGCGGGCCATCGCCGCATAGTCGATATTCGGATTCTTAATCGTCGTGCCGATCTCGGCGGTCGTGATGCCCCGCTGATGCCGGTTGGCCATGCGCTGCAGGTGCATCACTTCCTGATGATACGCGCGATTATTGTGCATCACGCTCAGCAGCGGGATGCCATGGTGCGCGCCGGTCCATAGCACTCCCGGCGCGTACATCAAGTCGCCGTCATTCTGGATGTTGACGGACAGGCGTCCGTATTTCTTGTTGGCCACAGCCGCGCCCAGTGCGGCTGGTGCGCCGTAGCCGACGCCTGCGCCACCCGATCCGCCGATGTACTGATAGTGTTTGTCGAAGTTCCACAGCCGCTGCGCCCACGCATTGCTCGACACGAGCGACCAGTCTTTATCCTTAACCTGCGCCCAAATCTCCATCGCCATGCGCGCCGTGCTAATGGGGCTGGCATCCCAGCCGTAGCTCGCCTCGGTGAGAACGCGCTCGCGGGCCGCTTGCTGAGCCTCCGCCAGCTTTTTGGCGCGCTCTTCAAAGATTCTCGTGCGGTCGCCGGTCACTAGACGCTTGCACGCTTCGATGAGCGCGGGCAGCGTTGCCTCAGCGTCGGCGGCCATGGAGAGATCCAGGTCGGGGAAGCGCTGGAAGTCCTGATAGTTGCTCTTGGTGTTGAGATCGGTGGAAGAAATACTGATGAATTTAGCGCCGGATTTCGTGATCGGCCGCGAGGTGCGGTGCAGTTGATCGCGGAAATTATTGACGGTGCCCCAGAAATCCCACACTTCCAGCCCCAGGATGACGTCCGCGTCGCCAATCAGTGTGCGGCTTCGCTCCGTCTGGTTGAGCCGATGCGCCGAGGGAAAGTTCATCCGGCCATATTGATTGATCGCTGGAGCCTGCAGAGTTTCCGCAAGTTCCACCAGCATCTTCAACCCCGCAGGTGTACGGGCGCAGCGGTCCGCGACGATCACGGGGTTTTCCGCCGCCACGAGAAGCCGCGCCGCTTCGGCCACGGCTCCCGAGTCGCCCTGAGGCGGGCTCGCCAAAGTAATTTTCGGAATATGGGGCCGCTCTCCTGCGCGCATGGGCGTTTCTTGCAGATCGCCATCGGCCACCATCAGCACCGGCATGGTAGGTGGCGTGGTCGAGATCTTATACGCGCGCACCGCGGATTCCGCGAAATGCTGCAACGAAACCGGCATATCGTCCCACTTGGTGAAATCGCGAACCAGCACGGCGGCGTCCTGAACGCTATGGGCCCACTCGACGCCGGGACGGCGGGTGGCCGCGTCCACGGTATTGCCGATCACCATGAAGACCTGTGCGCGGTCTACATAGGCGTTGTACACCGCCATGGAAGCGTGTTGCAGCCCGACGGTTCCGTGGGCAAACACTAACCCCGGCTTGCCTTCGATCTTGGAGTATCCGTGCGCCATCGCAACGGAAGATTCCTCATGACAGCAAGTGATGAACTCCGGGCTTTTATTCCCACCGTAGTTGACCACCGATTCATGCAGGCCGCGGAAGCTGGACCCCGGATTGGCGAAGACGTATTCGAATCCGAGAGCTTTGATAACGTCCACCATGAAATCGGAGCCGGGATGGTCGGCGGTGAGCACCTCAACGCTTGGTGAGGGATCTTTCTCTTCGGTAACGACGGCGGCAGTGGCCGAGCGTGCGTCTGCCTGCTGCTGTGCGGGCGCGGGATGGGAAGCCGCCACCAGCGCTGCGGCGCCGCCCACAGTACCTTTCAGGAAATTGCGCCGGCCGACCGAAGCTTTCTTTGGAGTCGCCATAGCACCTCGCTTTCGCTGGGAGCTATGATACCTCTTCCACTCCTCCAGGCTGCGCCACGGAGTCCAATTTGAACCGAATTTTGGACCGCTTGAACCTGCGCGGCATCAAACCGCGCGCACTGCTACCGGCGGTTGCTGGCTGATCGCCGCAGGCTATTGAGAAGAGTGGTGGGCCCGACAGAACTCGAATCTGTGACCTCTACCGTGTCAAGGTAGCGTCGCTGTGAATCGTTCCACATAGTTAGCTCACTTTCGGTCCTTCTGCGGACCCGATTACGCTCATTGCGGGAGTCCAGAAGCGGGTACCAACCTCGCCAAAATCGTTTCCACGTGCGCCCGCTCTCGCTCGGAATCCGGAATCGTGTACAGCCAGGTCGTCTCGGGTTTCGCGTGCCCTGCCGCCTTCATAGCTTCGAACGGTGTCGCACCCGCCTCTTGCCGCCAGGTGATATTAAGCCGGCGGAAGGTATGCATGCCGAAACCTTCGAAATATATTCCCACCGATTCGGCCGCCGGTCGGAAGACGTGCTGCTGAAGATCGCGATCGTCAGGCGGCATCCCAGGCTCGCGCTCAAAGATGTAATGTTTGTCGCGGCCGAGGCGGACGAGTTGCTCGGCGAGCGGACCAATCTGGCGCATCCGACGCGAAGCCGCGCTCTTCGTCGGCCCGAACTCGCCTCGATGCCAGCGTCGATTCACTTGGAGCGTCCCGGCGCGCGCGTCTACATCCTCGGGCTCGAGTCCTAGAACTTCGGAGACGCGCAGACCAGATACCACCGCAGTCAGCACCACGAGCTGCGCCGCGTCCACCGGAAGGATGGAGGTGTCAGGAAGCGCCGCCAAGAACTTCTGAAGATCGGCGGCATTGGGAATGCGTTTCTCGCGCTTCTCGACCTTGTGGCCGAGGTTCACGCGTGCGCACGGATTCTCGCCCTGCCACAATCCCCAGTCGCTCGCCGCAGTGAATATCGCGCTCAGGATGTTGCGCAGATCGCAAAGTGCCCACCAGCCGAGGCCATGGAACTCGTGCGGCTCTTTGAACTTGCGGCCGTCCTGATCGGTCGCCTCGAAAATGTGTACGTGCTTTGCTGCCTCGTGATTGAGCCACGCCTCGATGCTCTGGCGGTCGATGTCGGCCAGCTCGGCTCGGGCGAACACCGGCAGGATGTGATTGTGGATATGGGTCTCATACTTCTTGCGCGTGGCAGATCCGAGCTTGGGTAGCCGAGCTTCGCGGTACTTTTCGACGAGCTCGGAGAAACGGATCTGCGCTTGCAGCAGGAACTTACCTTGGTTGATCGGCGCCATGATTTCCTGCTTGCGCTGGTGCGCCTTCCGCACCGACGTTTCGTCACAGTAACCGAGCGGTATGCGTTTCCGCACGCGATCCAGTCCAGCAGAACCAGGGCGGGGAACGTAAGGCCGAATGAAGTAGTACGGCCGCGGCGCATCCGATCGGGTTTCAAGGGGCGGGTCTTGCCAGCGTTTCATCAGATCATCCTCCAGGATGCCTCTGATGATATCCAGACGTGCTGGCGGGCTTCCGGTCAGTGGGTTCACGTTCGTTTCACCGCCTTGGCGGTTGAATTTGAAATCCTCCAAGTAACCGAGAGCCGGCCCGTCTGGCTGCATACGCGCGCCGCGCACTTCATGACAAGTCCGTCTACTTCAAGATCTGGAAGGCGTCGAGCACAGCCGTGACGATCAAGACCAGATTCGGCCGCGATTTCGGCTGAGGTCATCGGTTGTTGCACCGTGGCCAGCCACTCCAGGAGAGCCGCCTTTTGATTGTTTCGCCGACCGCTCATGGTGAGATCGAGTCCCGCAAGGTGCGACGTAATCGGATCCTCCGTTGCGGCCGGGGGTTGTTGATTTGGAAACGTCGGTCTTGGCACCATCACCACGATTGTGGGGTGGTCTCGCGCGACGAAAAAGCCGCCGGAATTTAGTAGTGCTACGAAACTGGTTTCGTAGCAACCCACTTCTCGGCCCGACGAAGTGCCGTCCTGACCCGATCCCTGATTCTTTTCTGCGTCTTTGAGCCAGGTTTCGCCTTGGCGAACTCGGCGCGGAAGAACTCCTTTGCGAATGTGTCGCAGACTGTCCCGGTGATTTTCGGCTTGCCCATGCCAACCCACTTCAGATAAAGATCACGCGTGTGGTCCTTCCGTGGCCTCCCACCTTTGTTCGTCCGAACCGGAGGTACACTCGGCGGCGGGGGCGGGAGTGACCCTTCATACTTCTTCCGCCAGTGTGCTGAGAGGTTCGCGACTCGTCTTCTGATTTCGCGCATGAACCACTCGTCTCCGAGAAGCCAACTGAACGAGTAAGGTAGGGCAGCGACGCCGTGCGCGAGTTCTTTCATGGTCCTCCGCATTTCAGGAGGATCGCCCTCCCGAGAAAAATTGAAAACTGGCCAATGCCGAGGGGGTGGAACTCGCAGAGTGTGGAGCGCCTCTTTGACCTCCGCGAGGGTCACGCCCCCCTGCAATTCACCAGAATCACCGAACACTGCAAGTGGTTCGTCTGGAGATCCGGCAAAATAGCGCTCAGCCGCCGAGTCATAAAGGCTGACTGCATACGCGCTCCAAATCTCAGCAAGCGACAAGATGGAGTTTGGCAACGCTAGTGGATCGCGCGGTAGTTGCTGGAGGTAGTTTGTGAGTGCTGATGTGAGGTTCTTTTTTGCTTCGTTTCGACGCTCCTGGTCCTCACAAATCGCTCTTAGAACGTCCCTCCCAGTCCCGTCTAGTGATGGTTCGGACATCGCTCCCCTTCTGCGCGACTCCCCATTGCTCCCTGAAGGGGAGAGCCGCCAGCAGGAAGGGGTTCCCGCTTGTCGCCCTGCAGGAGCTAGGCGGCTAACTTGAAAACTATCACGTTCGCTGAGTTCTCAGGGCTTGATGAAGCGCAACCTCAAAACGCGTACTTCAAAGAAACTCGCCTCTGTTCGAGCATCGCTTGCGTTTGTCGCAGTGTCTCAAGGGTCGCCAGGGACATTGCGTAGACCAGGCCGCCGCTATAGCGAGCTGCTTCCACCTCTTGTCGTTGAATCTTCGATTGGTTCATGGCAATCTGCTCCTCGACTTCAGCCAGCGTACGATTCGTGGCGGCCGACACAATCACCGGGCGCGCACCAGCCTTCAGAGAAACAAGCTTCTGCTCAAGGATCGCTTCGGTCTGGTGCAGGATTGCGATCGTGGAACCTGTTAAGGCTTTTGTCAGGCCGCCGGTGTACTTGGCATCCTCCTTTTCCGACTCGGTTATTTCAGCCTGAATCGCCGCAAGGTCCGCCTTTACTTCTGCAACAGCAGATCCGTTTTCAGGCATTGGCGGCCCCGCTTTCAGTTGAGGCTCTGGCGCGATCGCCGAAGGCTGGAAGACCTCCGCCGCGGCAAAGGTGCGTTGCGAGACTGCGGCCTCTGACTTAGGCGCGCAGCTAACCCGTACACGAGAGCCCGTCTCACCATCACTGATACGGACCGTGCAGGATTTGTCGGAGGACGACGCCGAAATCGTGTTTCCGATGCCATCGAAGGTTACCGTGAACTTTACGCCCGCGGCCCGCATTTGCGCCTGATAGTGGGCGACGATTGCGTCGGTCTCCGCGGGGGAATTGTAGAACACGTCGAGCGTCAGACGGGATGCCGTTGCGGTCACACCACTCGATTTCGGGTAGTTCCCGAGCCAATCGGGCAGGCTCAACGACTGGTCCGAAGGACCGGCAGAGAAGGATTGCGCGAGCGGGAGCAATATAGCCAGGAGTCGTTTCAACGCACCACCGCTTTGGCTCATTGAACCGCCTCCATGGGCACCCAGCATTCTCGGCCGATGCGGTGCTCTTCGGGATAGGCATGAACGCGTCCGTCGTCTGGGTCTAGCCAACCAAGCACACGCACCTTTCGGGTGAACCAGCTCTGATCGAGGATCTTGACTTGCCACCCGTCCGGCATGAGCATAAACGAACGCGTGCGACGTAGGGCAAGCAGCATTTCTTGGGTATCTCCGCGCGCGGCCCATTTCGCCACTTC
Organism: Bryobacteraceae bacterium; assembly: GCA_049518655.1. GTDB lineage: Bacteria > Acidobacteriota > Terriglobia > Bryobacterales > Bryobacteraceae > Palsa-89. The sequence continues at coordinate 43,329 of JBEKRO010000042.1, forward strand.
GTCAAGGGCGTCCTTGGAAGACGCGCAGACCCACGGGCCATGTTTGACCATCACTACGTCGCCGATGTTGGCAAGCCCGCGGGGCTGGTCCACGGCCGCCGCGGGGGATGCTTGGAACGCGGGTGCGCTCCGAGCTACGGGTGAATGCAACAAAACGCGAATTAAAGTCAGGGCTAGCATCGCCAGGAGTGCCCGGCCGAGCCACCACTTTAGTGTGTGTCCGTGTGATTTGCCGCGCACGGGTGCGCCGCATCCAGTGCAGAACCTACTTTGAGCCGATTGCTCGCTTTGGCAACTAGGGCAGTTCATAGGAGCATGGTTCTCCTATCGGCAGGCGCGCTGCAACTCCTCCGAGCCAGACTATGATACTAGGTGAAAATCCCTTTAAGATCGGGACTTCCGTACCATTCCCGCCTGTTCGGAAAACCTGTACGATAAGCCAGGTTCAACAATGAAAACAGCGATCTATGCAAGGGTCAGCACCACCGATCAGAACTGCGAAATGCAGATCCGAGAGCTTCGGGAGTACGTCGCGCGTCGGGGATGGGAAGCGAGTGCCGAGTTCATCGACTCCGGTTTCTCTGGCTCAAAGGCAAGCCGGCCCGCGCTCGATAAACTGATGAGCGCCGCCGCGCGTCGGGAGTTCGATTGCGTCTTAGTGTACAAGATCGATCGATTCGGCCGGTCCGTCCTTCACCTCAGCCAACAGCTCGCTGCCTTGACCAGCTACGGCGTGCGGTTCATTGCAGTGAGCCAAGGGATCGACACGGATGCGTCTAACCCATCGAGCAGGCTCATGCTAACGATTCTGGCGGGAGTAGCGGAGTTCGAGCGGGAGATTATCCGAGAGCGCACTCTGTCCGGCGTGCGTCTGGCAAAGGCCAACGGAAAGACGCTCGGACGGCCGATGCGCATCTTCCGGCGCGACGAAGTTGCGCGGCTCCGTGAGGATGGTTTGAGCTGGCGCGCGATCGCAAAGCAACTCGGCGTCCCAGCTTCGACCGTGGTCGATTCGTTCAAGTGTACGGAAATCGTCCATCGGAAGAGGCCCGCTTCTGACGGGAAAACAAGGCCCGAAACCGCCGTGGCGTAGGTGTGCGACAAACGAAGGATTTGCGCACGGCGTTGGGCTAAACTCAGGACGGGTTTGAGTCGATGAATGAGTGGCTTAGGGGCGCGAGCGCATCCCTCGGCTGTGGAGTTGATTTTGTGGATACGATTCAATTGGATTCTGTGGTCGCTCCCGCACCAAAGAAACAAGACTTCGTCGCGATGTTCATTTCGGCGCTGATCCGCGTCGTCTGGAGCGGTGCGCTGTTATGCGCTCTGTACGCAGTCGTGGATTTCAGGACGAGTTGGAGTGCGCAGACGGGCGCTCCACAACAAGCCGCTCTCGCCGCTTACGAGTTAGCGTGGGCCGTGATCCCATACTGCCTTGCCCGTTCTTTCGCCGCAGTTGTCGGAAAGTCGCAGGGCTGAGGCTTGCCCGTGGAGGCTCAGTTCTCGTGACACGCCTCGCGCGCGCGTAGGGGTGTATCGTTTTGTTGCGTTTCGGGAGTGGGGAACATTGGAAAAACTCACCCACTGTGGAGACTCGCGCGCGTGAGAGCGTGCGGTTTCGTGCTGTTTAACAAGAACCAGGCCTACTCAGCACGCTGTGAGAATTGCCACCCTCGCTTCGATTTAAGTCGGCTACCTTGGGGTTTTGGAAAGGCTTCAAAGCGTCGATTGCGGTCCGGTAAGCCCGATAGACGGTCCCGAGCCCTAGACCAGTCCTGCGGGCGATAACGGGCCAGCTCAATCCTTCGAGCCGAAGCCTCAGCACCTCCACCACGTCAACATGTTTGCGTGGCCGCGCCATCACTCGCCGCTTTCGTCCGTGTGGTCAGGCCCACCCATGAGATCTTGGCTTTCACGCGCGCGTAGGAGTGCCCTGTTTTGTCCTGTTTGGGGTTCCATGGGGTCAGGCCAGGCCCCCACGGGTTCTTGGTCCCACACGCGCGCGTTGGGTGTCCGATTGTGTCCGAAATCGGCTTCCGTGTGCGCACGTCGCAGTGTGCGGTTAGGCGCGAAATCGGATCGCGCCCGCCCACGTTGCCGTGTGGAATTACGTAGGATTCGGCCTGCCACGCGTGCGCGCGTTGGGGTGTTGAGTTTTGTTGAGTTGGGCCGAGTGGTATCAGGCACGTCTGCTTGCTCCTCCAAAGCCTTTCTGAGCGGCCAGCGCGCTTATCTGGTGGTGGATCGCCGTAACCGTGGGCACGGTCGTTTCCGCGCGAGCGGCCGGCACTCTATGCGTCTCCTCGCGATTACTCCGCCGCCCGAACTGCGATCGAGTACTGGACCGCAGTAGCATGACCGCGTGGTTTCCACTTTCAACGGCATCGGGCTCGCGCTCCTGGCGGTGCGTGGCATGAACGCAATCGCACCAGGCGGACAGAACCGGATCTTCGGCAGCGCACACGATGCCGGTGTTCTCGCAGCGGCCACACCAAGTGCGGGCACGCTCAAACTGTCGGCCAGCATCGCACTCGCAAATCTTGCCGGTATCGCGTTGCCCGAACCCGTAGCAGCTCGAACAGTTCGAGCTGTGGTGAACGAGTTGCCATCCGTGCGCCCTCGCTGTCTCGATGAACTCTTGTTTGTGCTGTCGCTCGTGTTCGAGCTGCTGCAATATGGCCTTGTTTTCGCGGTCCGCAGCTTCGGCTGCTTGCGCAATGGGTCTGGTCTCCACCTCTTTCACGAACCGCGGCGCGCCCACTGGATGCGTCTGACCCTGACGCTCCCTCGTGGAGCTTATCGCCGCGTCTCGGGCGAGCTCGACCATTATGCCCCAGGACCGCGGTGTGTTGTTTCTACGCCACTCGCGAAACTTGACGCGGAGGATGTTGTACACTTCCATGCTCCCGACGATCGATGCCAAACGCTGAACCGTGTTTTCGTCGGCGACTTTGCCGCCGATCAGAAACCGCGTCTCTTCCCGGATGAAGTCGGCAAGGGTTTCCTGGTTGACTGATTTCCGCTGGCTGGCTGGTTCTGGCGTCCGCGCGCATTCAGCCAGCGAAGCTGTTCCATCTTCCGAAGGAAGTTCAGTAATAGATGCGATGCCCGAAGCTCCCTCAAATGCTCCCTCAGAAGCTCCCTCACTTTCGGCTGTAACGGTCTGATTGGTGGATCTCTTTGAAGCTCCCTCATTTTCGGCCGCAAGTTTCAGAAAAGATTGCCACGTGTCACAGTCCTTCCAGAGCACCGAATAAACGGAGGACGTTGGCCCACGGTGGGTCACTTCGATCGCCCCCATTGCTTTGAGTTTCCTGATCCGCCGCTCCACCGTGCTTACGGCCTTGACGCCGAGCAGCGTTGCGATGGTTGACTGGAGCAGGATACAGCCAAGGTGGAGCTTGGAGAAGCGCTGGATCAGCCGAAAACAATCGAAGTCGCGCCGGCTTGGCTTGGTCCCACTCGGTCCCTGACGGCGCGAAGTTTCGCCGTTTCTCGGTCCCACTGCGGTCCCATTGGCAGAGCACTCTCTTGCAGGGAACTCGCGTGTTTTCTTTTGTGGAGTGGTGGGCCCGACAGAACTCGAATCTGTGACCTCTACCGTGTCAAGGTAGCGCTCTAACCAACTGAGCTACGGGCCCGGAAGACAGCAAAGGAAGGCATTTCTAATATAACATCCCCGCACAGCGTCGTCTCTCTATTCGTTTGCGAGAAACGGTTGCTCTACATGCAGGTTCTCACTCCAGGTATACAATGTGTACACGCGGCCAGAAAGCCGGCGCAACCGGCTCGCGCGCAGGCTGGTGGAGACCGCGATCGAGTGGTGCCGCGCCAATGGCGTCAGCACTGTGATTCTGCACGCCAGCGAAGCGGGCCGGCCGCTCTATGCTTCCATGGGATTTCAAACGAGCACTGAAATGCGAATCGTATTGAAGCTGGACTAGCGATTACCTCGGTCACTCCTCACGCAGCGCCACCGTGCAATCGACGCCGGTTGCGCGGCGCAACGGAACGTGAAGCGCTAAGGGAGAAATCGCGAGAATAGCGATGGCGGAGGCCGCCAGCGTCAGAGGATCATGCGCTGGCACGCGGAATAACAGAACTTGCAGGAATCGGGTTAATGCAAGGGTTCCAGCCAGCCCGATCGCGAGTCCCAACGCCACCGGCATCAGACTTTGGCGCAGGATCAACCGGCCGATCTCGGCCGGCGACGCGCCGATCGCCATGCGAATTCCGATCTCCCGCACGCGCGACGCCACCAGGTTCGAAAGCACTCCATAAATCCCAACCATCGCGAGCAGCAGCGCCAACGCCGCGAAAATCCCGATGAGCAGCGTGTTGAATTTGCGTTGCGCCAGAATGTCGTTGCTGTAGTAATCCATGGTCAGCACTTTGTCGGCCGGAAGATCGCGATCGAGCGACCAGACCGCGCTTTGGAGCGCCTTGCTGTAGGACTCCGGCGCGCCGCGCGTGCGGAGCAGCAACGTAGCGACGTCGAGCTTCAGATAAGGCGAGAAAATCTCCGGGCGCGTTCCATTCTCCGCGCCGATGGGAGTGAAATCGGATGCTACGCCGACGATTACAGACGTGTGCTTGGCGCCATCCAAAAGTCGCTTGCCCAAGGGATTTTCGTTGGGGAAGAATTTCCGAACGAAGGTTTCGTTAACGATGGCGATGCTGTCCTCACTCTTTTCACCTTGCGCCAGATCTGCGTCGGTGAAGAAGCGTCCAGACTGCAGCCGCAATCCAAGCACTTGGAAGAACTGAGGATCCACATGGGCGACGTCCGCCAACGGCAGCGCATCGATGGGCGGTTCCGGGCGTCCGGCGACCGAAAAGTTGCTCATTTTGATTTCATGCAGCGGCAAGTTGTCGATTGCCGTGGCCATCGTCACGCCTGGAAGTGTCCGGACGCGATCGAGCAAGGAGCGGAAGAAGCGGGATTGGCTCTCGCCACTGGCGTAACGCTGGACCGGAAGGCTGATTTCCAACGTAAGCAGATGGCCAGTATCAAAGCCTACGCCCTCCGACACCAGTTCGTAGAAGCTGCGCAGCATGAGCCCGGCCCCTGAGACCAGGATCAGCGCCAGCGCCACTTCGATTGCGATCAGGAACTGGCGGCTGCGCAGGCGAGCGGCCGATCCGCCCCAGCCCCCAGCCGACTTGAGCGTTGCATTTAGATTTGCGCCGGAGGCCACGATGGAGGGCGCCAGGCCGAACAGCACGGTGGCGACTACGCTCAATGCGGCCGCGAAGGCGAACACGGTCCAATTGATGGCGATCAAGTCCGGGCGCTGGATCTCAGGTGGCTTCAGCGCCAGCATTCCTTGGACGCACCAATGCGCAAGCAAAAGACCGGCGATGGCGCCAGCGATGGAGACGAGCAATGACTCGGCGATCAACTGGCGAATCACGCGGCCGCGCGTAGCTCCCAGCGCCAGGCGGATCGAGATCTCGCGGGCTCGCAACGTAGCGCGGGCTAGCGTGAGATTCGCCAGGTTCGCACAAGCGATCAGCAGTAACATCCCCACCGCGGCGAGCAGCACGTAGAGCGCACGATGGAGTGTCGGAGAGGTATCCTCCACTTCAAACGAGAACACCGAAGCCGTGAAGCCTTTGTAGTGATCGGGATTCAGCTCGCCCAGTCGTTGTTCGATAGCGCTCACCTGGGTGCGGGCCTGGGCCAGCGTCGCCCCTGGCGCCAGACGCGCGGCGACAAAAAGCTGATTTTTGGTTTCATCCCCGGCGTCATTCCAGAGACGCGAGAGCGGAACCCAGACATCCGCCTTCATTTGACCCATGCCTTGCGCGACAGCGGGAAGATGAAACCGGGCAGGCAACACGCCGATGATGATGTAAGCAGTGCCGTCCAGCGTGATGGAGCGGCCCAACGCACGTGGGTCGCGCTGGTAGTGGGACTCGAAGAAAGCGTCGGTGAGCACCACCACGCGATCGTTGCCTTTTCGCTCCTCACCGGAACTGAACAGGTGACCGATGCGTGCGCGAACGCCGAGCAACGGAAAGAGGTTAGCCGAGCCGAAGCCGGTGTCGACGTGGTCGGGGTGCTCGATTCCCGTTTCGTTCAGGTTTTTATCGGAAAAGGCGGCCATGTCGCTGAACACCGTGTTCTGGTGTTGCCACGTCAGGTAGGTGTAGTGCGTCACCGGAATGCGGCTGCCTGGTGGGTCGGGCATGTTGGGGAAGCGCTCCCAGACCATCACCAGGCGAGACGGGTCGGGGTAGGGAAGCGGCTTGAGGATGACGGAATAAATGACGCTGAAAATGGCGGCGTTGGCCCCAATGCCCAACGCCAATACCGCAATGCAAGTGAGCGCATAGCCGGGGCTGCGCCGGAGCATCCGGAATGCGCCAATAAGGTCGTTCGGGAAGGGCACCGGTTTCAGCGTATCAGTTCCAGATCCGCCCCACTTAGTACTTTCGTCTCGTCGTAACACCAAGAAATTCGTCAGGCACAGACACTACTAAACCTCCCCGTGCGCTTTGCCGAACTTACAGAGGATCATCTCCGTCTCGTTATGAGAGTATTTGTCTTCGTCGTGTTGACACTAACTGCGATCTCGCGCGCGGTCCAAGCGGCCGACGCCGAGGGCTGCGCCGATCTCAAGCTTTTCCCCCGACTGGAAGGATGTGTGATCGTCGAGTGTTCGGCCAAGCATCACGATCCGTTCGATGCCGGCGACAGCAGCGGCGCGCCATTGGACGCCGATATAAACGCGCTGTCCTATTCGTGCCCGCTCGGGGACACTCAAAAGCTGGCGCACGATTTCGATACTCAGCTTCGCAAGACTGGTTATCAAAACATAACCCAGGACAAGAGCGACGTAAGCACAGCCTTGACCGCGCGAAAGGGCTCGCAATGGGTCCATTGGAGCGCGAGTTCAGAAGACGGCGTCACCAACTATTCATTCACTGTGGCAAGCGGCGCCAGCGAGAAATTCAAAGCGGAAGCCTGCGGGCAGCCGCCGGTACTATCGCCCTTGAAACAGTGTGAAGTGGTGGAATGCGCTTCGAAATCGGAGGATTCCGTCGGCATGCGGACTGCCCTGAAAGAGGAAACGTCGCTGACGGGAAACGTGCATACGGTAACTCTCGCCTGCCCTTCGATGAATGCGGCGCAAGCCTTCTCCACGGCGGAGGGTGAGCTAAGGACGTCCGGCTTCGATATTCTGTTTAGCGACCGGGAGCATCCCGAAAGCGCATGGGTAACGGGGCGAGCAGGCAAGCGCTGGGTGGAATTGGTGAGCGCCCCGGATGGCGAATCGATCTCCTACGCCCTGACGGTAGTGCCGTCGGCGGAAGTGTTGACGGCATCCAAACCCGAGTCCTCGCCAACTTTCTCTGCGGCGCCAGATCCAATACCGGCGCCGGCGCCAGCGCCGAAACCCGTGCCAGCGCCAGTGGAGACTGCGGTGGCGCAGGTCTTGCCACCGTCTCCCGAACCGGAGTCACCAGCGGCTGCGACTCCTGAGGCAGTCCCGGCAGTCCCGGTCCACACCGAATTCGTTCCACCGAAACCGATTCTTCAGGTTCCCATCGAGCCTACGCACGATAGGATCTACAGCGTCATGGGCGACGTCGTCATCAATATGCAAGTGGATGTCGGCGAGGATGGATCGGTCACCAACGCGGTTTTGACCGGCCGCGTCACGAAGGATGTGCTCAAGTTGGAGAGCGCGGCCCTCGATGCCGTAAAGCATTGGCGCTTCGAGCCCGCTCGTCAGGATGGCCGGATCGTCTCCGCTGTCAAAATCGACGTGCAGATGCATTTTCGCGGCCGGCCGTGGCGCTTTTGACCTTCAAACCATCCTGGCTTCCGGCTTCTGAATTCTGAATTCTGGCTTCTGAATTCTGGCTTCTACTCCACCAGCTTCAAGCTCGCCACTTTGATAGTGTCGCCCTGGACCTCTCCAGTCACTTCCACCTTCAGATCGTCTTCTTTCTTGGAAGCCCGCAGCGCGGCCAGGGCTTTTCGGCTGCCGGCGGGATCGAACTTCAGGAACTTGTTGTCGTAAGTGAACACGCCGTAGCCGCTCCTCTGACAAGCCGGCATCAGCGCGCATTCCCGCGTGTGAGCCTCGGCGACGATCATGCCGCCCTCCAGGCGCGGGCCGGAAACGATGCGCACTTCGGCCTTCGAAGAGCACATCTCGTCAATGAGAATCCCTTGAACTTGAGCGGCGGACGCCACTGCGGCCAAACCAGCCAGCAGGGCCGGGATGCACACAGACAATCGAACGGGCACGGACAGCCTCCTCATGAAAAGTTGCGGCGAATGCCGCATCTATCCGCGTTTTATCACTTTTGACGAGAAGCCGTCAATCGCGCCCGTCCTGTAGCCGTCTCCTGTAACTTCTACTTCCGAGGCGCAGCCTATTTCAGCTTGTCCGCCACCTTAGCCAGCGCGGCGTTCGCGCAGGCAGCATCCTTATCTCCGCCGGGAGCGCCGCTCACCGATACCGCTCCAATGAGTTGATCGCCCACTTTGATCGGCACGCCGCCCATGGCATTGATAGTGCCAGGCAGCACCGGCGGAGGCGCGGGCGTGCCCGGAGGCAGATTGGCCGGCGGACCCGAGGGACGTCCAAAGGCCATCACGCTGTTGGCTTTCATGCGCCCCACTTCAACGGTGGCCATCCCCGCGCCGTCGTCACGCAGAAAAGCTTTCAAAATATTGCCGCCGTCCACCACCGTTACCGTCACCTTGTAACCGTTGGCGCGGCATTGGGCCATCGCATCCTGGGCAATGGTTTGCGCCACGTCGATGGTCAGCATCTTTTGAGTCGGAAGCCCTTCTTGAGCAAAGGCGCTTCCCGAGAGCGCTGCGACACCAGCCGCGAGTGCCAAAAAGCGAGTCAGTTTCATGTTTGGAATCCTCCTGATTGGGATCGCTAGTACGGTAGCACGGACTAGGCGTACTTGATCTTGAACCTGAACGCCGTACAAAGCCTAAGGTGAAAAACACAGGTCGCCCCGCGCGTGGGCCATAGTATACTGCTACGGATCGTGCTCGGAGGAAATGATGGCTAAATTGTCTGTATTGTCGTTCGCGATTGCGATTTTAGTCGCTGCGCTCCAGGCCGCATATGCAGCGCCAATCACTTGCACGGTGGCGACGCCTCCGCCGCCAACGGTGGCTGCCAACGGCGAATCGGAGCTGGTGGAGGATGTCTTCCTGACGTGCGTTTCAGCGGCGCCATCGCAATCCATAGAGATGAACCTGGAAGTGACCTTCAATACCAATCTGACCAGCCGGATAACCAATACGGCTACCATGGCCATGGAGCCCCTGTTGCTGATCGACGACCCCAAGCCAGGCGTCGCCAATACTAGCAACGGCTTTCCTTATTTCGGGCAGGTGCGCGGGACGCCGGGGATTTTGGCTGGTGCGCCGGGTTCGGGGAACGTCTACCAGGGAATGCAAGCGCTGTCCGGCGGAGTGGTTCTGGACAACGTAGTGCTGTTTGAAGGTGTGCCCTACGTAACGGGCGGTACTCGCACCTTTCGCATTACCAACCTTCGCGCGAACGCTTCACTGCTCGGCATAAATCCGGTGAATGTCGTGGTCACCATTATTACCGACATCGCAGTGGATATCACGAATCCAGAAATCACCGTGGCGAACGGCGCGAATGCTTTGAACTTTACTTCGGGACCCATCGCAGGCGCCATTGGGCTGGATCTGAGTTTCGCGGAACAATTCCAGTCTGCATTTAAGAAACGCATGGAGAATACGATCGGGGGCCCGTTGACGCTGAAGCACCAGGACGAGCCGGGCACGGTGTATTGCACCGAGAGCGGGTTTACTCCCGGGTTTGAATCGCTCACTTTTGGCGCTGCCGGCTTGGCCGACACGGGCACGCGCCTTTTGGCGCGCCTGAAAGACATTCCGGTGGGCGTAACCATGCTCACCGTCCCCAATCAAGTAACATCTTTGAGCGGGAGCTTGGTGGCGCATCGTGTACTGCCGCCCTTCGGCGTTCATTTTGCCAAGGGCGTCATCACCACTTCCACAGGCGACAGCACGGTTGCCGTTAGTGCCACCCACACCGCCGAATTGCTTTACGATGTGACGGCCGCTGCGCCCTATCTTGGGGAGACAGGCTGCGGAACGCTGGATACCTTCAACATCAGCGTGATTCCATCCCTGCCTGTGTCGATGAGTTCCACGGTGGCGACAGGCGAACTAGCGCCGCTCGATTCCGTGGCTACCGCCAGCGCGACTGCGCCCGAGCCGCGCTACGTTCCTTGAACTAGGCGTATTTCACGATGGTCTTGAATCCGTGATCCATGTGCTGTTGCATGTGGCAATGCAGCAGCGAAGGTCCGGATTGTCGGCGACGAAGTCGATTTCGATGGTGGTGTTGCGCGGCAGGTTCACGGTGTCTTTGATAATGCCTGCCGTTGGCTTTCCCGCAACGCTCACGAGCTCGAAGCTATGGCGGTGCAAGTGGATCGGATGGCCGTCCTCCATGCCGTTGTGAAACGCCAGCCGGTAGCGCTTGCCGCGATGAACGATCAACGGGTCGATGTCGGGCCAGAACTTGTCATTGCAGGTCTAGCAGGCTGCTGAAAAGCTATTCCGAGAAGTATCCAAAAAGCAATTGAGATCGTCTTTTCCTTATGCGCGGAGAAGACCAGACACAGCACGAGCTATTCGGATATGGATCGTTGGAGGA
>JBEKRO010000043.1:0-56430 GCA_049518655.1 Bryobacteraceae bacterium
AGGTAACTGTTGTGCCGTCGGCGATAGGACTCTACACGTTAAGCAGCTCAGGCTTAGGGCCCGGTTCCGTCACCGCTCTCACCGGAGCGATAAACACGTTCGCAGCCTCCGCACAGAGTGGCGAGACTCTCACCGCCTGGGGTACGGGATTGGGCCCCATCAACGGGTCCGACTTCACCCTGCCCTCGACTTTCCCGAATTTTCCTGGAGTGGAACTCTTCGTGGGGACGCAGCCGGCCAAGGTGATTTATGCCGGACGGTCCGGGTGCTGCGCCGGTGTGGATCAAATCTCGTTTCAAGTGCCGGCCGGAGTAGCGGGTTGCTACGTTCCGGTGGCGGTGCGCAGCGCGGGGAAGATCAGCAACTTCGTTTCGATTGCCGTAAGCAGCGACGGCGGCCCTTGTTCCGACACCGCTCCCACCATTCCAGTCAGTGTGATGAATCAAGCCAGCGCCGGAGAGTCCGTCACAGCAGCGGCTCTTGCGGTGTGGGGCCCATCTCGGTGCTTCGCGGCTTAGGGTTCGACCAAAACCAGTACCTCGCCGACAGTCTCTCCAAACTCCTGCACGTCAAGATTTCGCCGGACGACGTAGCGAAGCTTCTGCTTGCGGGACAAACTCATAATCGAAAAGCTCTGAACCGTGCCATGGCGAAGTACGCCAAATCCTGGAAGGCGCTGGATCCGGCGGATAAGGCGGCTGTCAGCGCTGCAGTGAATCTCAGCCAGGAAGGCGCGTACGCTGTCTTCGCCCAATTCACTACGCCCGCGGCTGTAGCCTCGGCGGTGGCCGGTCCATTTCCATCTCAAGGAACATGCACTGTGCTTACGTCTCTGACGGCGTACGCGCAAAGGACCGGCATGCGCCTCGACGCAGGATCTTCGCTCGCTCTCTCGGGTTCGGCGGGATCATGGACGCTGGCGGCAAATCGGACGGGTCAATATCAGGTGGTGTTCGGAAGCGCTCCCACCGGTCCGAATGTTCCACCGGGTGCTTACACAATTTCTGGCGCCGGCGGCCACGATTTAGCGGCCTTCAGTGCCACCTTAAAGGTCGGCGGAAATATCGCTTGGACCAACAAGGCGGCCATTTCCACCGTTAACCGGAGCCAGCCTTTGACCGTCACTTGGTCGGGCGGCACAAGCCCCGGCGATGTCTGGATCGGGGGTTACTTTGAGTCGCGGACCGCGCCGTTTGTGAGTTTTGTTTGCGTGGACGATATCGGCAAAGGCACCTTCACCATCCCCAGTTTCATTCTCTCGGCGCTGCCTGCGGCGGCAAACGGCGGTGCGATGTTCATTGGTTCTCATCCCTTATCGCAGCCGGTGGCCATCCCCGGCGTGGACTTCGGCTATTTCATCGATGGCAGCAGCGACTCGGAATCCGTGGTCTATCAATAACCAGCGCTCTGCTGGCTGATGTATAACTTACTGGTATGCCTCTACCAGGACGCCGCTCGTTTCTCATGACAGCGCTCGGTGCCACGGGCGTCACCCGGGTGCTCGCGCAACAGCAAAACATCTCAGGCGTGCCGACATCGCGCAGTTGGTCCCTGGATCAGCCAGTCCAGTATCCCGACCCCGACGTCGTGGCGCTCGACAATCGCTTTCGCCGCTACATGGTCGGGAACACGGTCATCCAGCGCCTGTTCACCGGTACGCTGTGGGCCGAAGGCGTGGCGTGGAACGGCGTGGGCCGCTATCTGGTGTGGAGCGATATCCCCAATAATCGCCAGATGCGCTGGATTGAAGAGGACGGCCGCGTCACGGTCTTTCGCTCGCCTTCCGGTTTCAGCAACGGCAATACGTTCGATTTCGAAGGCCGCGAGCTTTCCTGCGAACACGGGAACCGCCGCGTTTCGCGCTATGAACCGAACGGCACCGTCACCGTCATTGCCGATAAGTTCCAAGGCAAGCGATTGAACTCGCCCAACGACATCGTGGTGCATCCCGACGGCGGCATCTGGTTCACCGATCCCACTTACGGCATTCTCGGCTATTACGAAGGATTCAAGGGCGAATCGGAAACCAAAGAAGCCGTGTACCGGGTGGATGGGAAAACCGGGCAGATCGACAAAGTGACCGACGAGCTGAACGAACCGAACGGCATCTGCTTTTCGCCGGATTACAAGAAGGTGTACATCTGCGACACCGGCACCGGCCGCGAGGTTCGCGTCTACGATCTGGATGGCAAGACCCTGCGCAACAGCAAGCGCTTCGTGCAACTGGAAGTTCCCGGTGGAGGCGGCCACGCCGCTGCCGATGGCATTCGTTGCGACATCGATGGCAACATCTGGGCCGGAGCACGCCCGGGCGTGCAAATAATCGCACCCAATGGCGAGCCCATCGGGATGATCCGTCTGCCGGAAAACTGCGCCAACATCAGTTTCGGAGGCACGCGCCGCAACCGGTTGTTTATGGCGGCCAGCCAATCGTTGTACGCGGTATATGTGAATACGGTGGGCGCGCACATCGCATAAGCCGATGAATTGCCCCTAACGCATCCCCAGTGCGCCATCCCTTCCGTTTGCAACCGGTTAGCGGCGCACCGTTCGCATGTCTAGCCGTTTCATAGGCTGCCGCATCATATATACTCTTCACGAGCGAGGAGGATTCGCCTGATGAAACGCTACATTTTGCTGTGCATCGCGGCGGTGATACTTTCCGGTCCGCTGCGTACGCCATCCGTCGTTCACGCCGCCGCGGTCATGGCGCCGCGTTTCGAAGTCGACCCCTACTGGCCCAAGCCGCTCCCCAATCACTGGATTCTCGGCCAGACCATCGGCGTCTCGGCCGACGCCCAGGATCACATCTGGATCGTTCACCGTGTCGGCTCGCTCGAAGCGGGCGAACAGCACGCGACCACCAATCCGCCCATCTCGCAGTGCTGCGCACCCGCTCCGCCGGTTCTGGAATTCGATCAGGAAGGCAATCTCATCGGGCACTGGGGCGGTCCGGGAGCAGGCTACGATTGGCCGGAGTCTGCGCATGGCATCACCGTCGACTACAAAGGCAACGTGTGGCTGGGCGGCAACGGTCGTGGACCCCAAAGCGGTCGCGGCGCAATCAATGGTCAGGATGAAGAGTCCAAGGCCGGCGATAAAGTGGATAGCTTCCGCGACAACCAGATCCTCAAGTTCACGCAAGACGGAAAATTCCTACTGCAGATCGGCAAGCCCGGCCACAGCAAAGGCAGCAACGATATCGACAATGTCCGGCTGGCCGCCAAAACTTTCGTCGACTCCAAGACCAACGAACTATACGTCGCCGACGGCTACGGCAATCACCGCGTCATTGTCTTCGATGCCGAGACCGGCAAGTACAAGCGCCACTGGGGAGCTTACGGCAACAAACCCAGCGATGCAGACCTCGGCCCCTACAATCCGAACAGCCCGCCCGCACAGCAATTCCGCAATCCCGTCCACTGCGCGATGCTTGCGAATGACAATCTCCTGTATGTCTGCGATCGCGTGAATGATCGCATCCAAGTCTTCCACCCCGATGGCACGTTCGTCAAGGAGGCCTTCATCGAGAAGCAGACGCTGGGCTCCGGCTCCGTCTGGGACATTGCCTTCTCGCACGATCCGCAGCAGAAGTTCCTGTACGTCGCCGACGGAGAAAACGATCGCGTTCACATTGTGGATCGCGCGTCACTCGAAGTGCTTACCACCTTTGGCGAAGGGGGCCGGCAGCCCGGCGAATTTTACGGCGTCCATAGCATCGCCAGCGATTCGAAGGGCAACATCTACACCACCGAGACCTACCGTGGGCAGCGAGTACAGCGATTCGTCTATAAAGGTCTGGCCCCCGTTACCAGCAAAGACCAGCGCGTGTTGTGGCCCAAGTATTAAAGGAGAGAAGAGCATGCGAATGGATTTGAAGATCCTGTTCCTGGCCGGTTGCGCCTCCGCGCTTCTGGCCCAAGATAGCCACCCCAGTTGCAACAAATGCTCGGGCACCTATATCGCGAGCGAGGAAATCCAGGCCTACATCAAGCGATCGCCGGCCGACGCAGTTGTCACCGATCAGCAGGTGCGGGCCGTGGACGTCGGCAAAAGCAACGTGGATATTGGCGTGGTCTATCGCAGTCAGAAGGCGGGCGGGGCAGTGGCCGAGCACGACCTGGTGAGCGAGGTTTATCACATCATCGATGGCTCGGCGACGCTGGTCCTGGGCTCCGACATCACGGACTTGAAACGGCGGCCGGCGGACGACCGCGCGGTCCGGCTGCTGAACGGTCCCGGCGGTAACGGCACTAGCATTCGCAACGGCGTCACGTACCACCTCAAACCCGGCGACGTCGTCATCATACCCGCCGGCGTCGGGCACTTGTTTACGAAAATCGACGACCACATCTCGTATCTGATGATCCGCGTGGACCCCGATAAAGTAACGCCCCTCAAGGACGAGGCCGCGTCGAAAGCCGATCTAGCGCACCCGTGACCTAAGTCACATCGGGCTGCGCGCGCATCCGATACAATAGAAGCAGTGGGATGCGACTTCAGCGGATAGTACCGGCCGGATTGGCGATGGTCACTTTGGCCGCAGTAGCGGCTTGGGCGGCGCATGATGATGCCTTCGATTATCCCTACATCCCTTACGATCATCCGGCCATCGAATATCCAACGCGCACGCCCGATGACGCTATCACGCGCCTGCAGCAAAAGATCGATTCCGGCGCGGTCAAGCTCGACTTCGACGCCAAGTTTGGTTACCTCCCGAGCCTGCTGAAACAGTTCGGTATCAATACCGATTCACAGATGCTGGTGTTTTCCAAGACCAGCTTCCAAGGGCCCAAGATTTCGCCCAAGAAGCCGCGCGCCCTCTACTTCAACGACAACGTGGCGGTCGGCTTTGTGCCCGAAGGCGATCTGATGGAGTTCGCGACCACCGATCCCACGCAGGGCATTGTCTTCTACACTCTGGATCGCGAAAAAGCGGACAAGCCGAGCTTCGTGCGGCGCACCGATCAGTGCATCTCGTGTCATTTGATTCCAGGCACGCTCAATGTTCCGGGCCTGCTCGCAACCTCCGTGATCCCTGGTCCTGACGGTTCGCCCCGCTTCGCCGCTGCTGCGGTGATCGTGGATAGCCGCACTCCGCTCGATCAGCGCTGGGGAGGTTGGTACGTAACTGGCACGTCGGGCGGGCTGCAACATCGTGGCAACGCGATCGCGCCGAATCCCGATCAGCCGGACGCATTGGATTTGCGCGGCACACAGAATCTGACGAGCTTGGCGGGCCGGATGGACACGAGCGCCTATCTGGAACCCACCAGCGATCTGATCGCTTTGATGACCTTGGAACATCAAACGCGCGTCACGAATCTGTTGACGCGCTTAGGCTGGGAGACGCGCATCGCGGTCAAGGACGGAAAGCTAAAAGAGGCGGCGGCTCGCTTGGACTTCATCAGCAGCGAGTTGGTCTCCTACATGCTTTTCACCGGCGAAGCTCACATGCGCGAACCCATGGCGGGCGTTTCCACGTTCACCAAGACATTCGCCGAACGCGGGCCGCGCGACAAGCAAGGCCGGTCGCTTCGTGATTTCGATTTGAAAACGCGTCTGTTCCGTTATCCCCTCAGTTACATGATTTACGACCCGGCGTTCGATGCGCTGCCGGCCGTCGCCAAAGAACAGGTCTATCGCAAGCTCTTCGACGCTCTGACCGGCCAAGATACCACCGAGAGTCACGCCATCCTTGAGATTCTTCGTGACACCAAACCGGATCTGCCGGACTATTGGCGCGCTTCCGGTCCCGGCTCACGCACCGGCGGCTGAGCCCGCGTGGCCGAGAACCTTACCGAACTGCTGCGCCCCATGGGTCCGCGAATCCTGCCCCAATGAGAGAGCGAGTGGATATAGAATATCCAATACGCGTGTGGTGTACTGCGAAACCAAAGCGTCGATAAGGAGAGAACATGTGTGATCAGGATCATTTTGAGCAGGACCGGCAAGAGTACGAGGCTCTTGGTTTGGTGACACGAAAACAATTCGGCATGATGTTGGGAGCAGGCATAGCCATGATGCTGCCGCAAGTGGCGAACGCGGTTGCAGTGACCGAATCGGATGTGAACGTGATGACTCCGGACGGCACCGCGGACTGCTACTTCGTGCATCCGGCGAGCGGCACAGTCCCGGGCGTTCTGGTGTGGCCGGATATCTTCGGGCTGCGGCCGGCGTTCCGCCAGATGGGGAAGCGGCTCGCCGAATCGGGTTATTCGGTGCTCGTGGTGAATCCGTTCTACCGCGTTAAGAAAGCCCCGACCGCGGACGCCGGCGCCGCAACCCCGATCCAGCAGCTGTTACCGCTGGCGCAAGCTCTGAACGAGACGACGCACATGACGGATGCGAGGGCGTTCATCGGGTGGCTGGACAAGCAATCTTCAGTTGCCACGAACCGGAAGATGGGCACACAGGGTTATTGTATGGGCGGTCCGATGGCGTTTCGTACCGCTGCCGCCGTGCCCGATCGTGTCGGAGCAGTCGCCACGTTCCATGGCGGCGGACTCGTGACGAATATGCCGAACAGTCCGCATCTGCAGGCCGCGAAGTCCAAGGCGCAGTTCCTCATTGCGATCGCGGCAAACGACGATATGCGGGCGCCAACTGATAAGACCGTTTTGAAAGAGACGTTCGCCAAGGCGAACCTGCCCGCGGAAATCGAAGTGTACACTGGGGCCGCGCATGGCTGGTGCCCTCCGGATACGCAAGTTTACAACGAGGCACAGGCCGAGAAGGCATGGAGCCGCTTGCTGGTGCTGTACGGAAAAGCTCTGGCCTGAACATCGATTCAATTGACGTGACACACCGGTTCCGATTTTTCCTTGACGTAACCGACCGGTCGTGCTATTTTTGAAGCCGTGGGAAACTTAGCTTCAACGCGCGAGCGCATCCTGGATCAAGGTCTGGCATTAATGAGCCAGGCGGGTTTGGACGGAGTGACGCTCGGCGTACTGGCCGATCAGGTGGGAATGTCCAAGAGCGGCCTGTTTGCGCATTTCCATTCCAAGGAAGAAGTGCAAATCAGCCTTTTGGAGCATACCGCGGAAGTTGCCGCGGTCCATGTCATTGAGCCATCCATGAGTGCGCCGGAAGGACTTCCCCGGTTGAAGACTTTGGTGACTCATTGGTTCGGCTGGGCGAAACGTGCCGGCCTGCCTGGTGGATGCCCGGTGGCTGCGGGCTTGTTTGAATTCGACGACGTCCAAGGCCCGGTAAGAGACAAGCTCGCCCAGATGGAAGCTGAGTGGCGTGGCCTGTTGACGAAACTGGTGGTAGAGGCGATTTCCTTAGGGCACCTCCGGCGCGACCTGGACGCGGACCAATTTGTGTGGGAGCTCAGCGGGATCTATCTGAGCCATCATGCGGCACAGCGTTTTCTGAAATCCCGCGATGCCGACCGCCGGGCCGCGCTCGCGTTTGAGTCTTTGCTGGCGAGATCGCTGCCGGTAAAGAAGCGGCGCAAGGCCAAAAGCCCGAGCGGCTAATTTCAGCTCTGCAAATCAGTAGGAATCATCGTGGCGTTGAGAACAGGGAAGCGCCCGCGTGGAGGTGTGTCTCGATCAGTATGCAAATCTTCGGACATAGCACGCTGCAATGGATCGCGCCCCTGATCATCGCCGTTGCGTTCATTGCGTTGATGTCGTTTGTCAGAGAACCCAATCGGCGGACGTGGATGGCTATCATCGTGGGTGGCGCGGGATCGGCTTACCTGAGCGGTGGAGGGTACGGCAAGTTGGAACTTCCGTTCGTGACGATCATGACCGGCTGCGCGTATAAAGGCGTCCAGTCCTACCGGTATATCGGCGTGGGGTGGCTATTGCACACCGGCTGGGACATCTTGCATCACTTGAACGGACACCCGCTACTTCCGTTCGACCCGATGTCGTCGTTTGGCTGCGCGGTTTGCGATCCGGTGATTGCGGCGTGGTGCTTCGCGGGCGCACCTTCGCCTTTCCCGCGGAGGGGCCTACTTTCCACTTGGCAATTGAATCTCCGCCGTATCGCCTTTCACCTCAACCGTCGTTCCGAATGGCCGTGACAAGCCGGCCAACCGCTCGAGGATATAGTGTGCTTGCTCGCCGGTAGCGGGCGTTGGCAAACCGCGGGTCTGGAGGAAGAGGTTATTGGTGTGCTCGTCGTGAGTGTCGGCTTCGCCCTGGCCAATCTTATTCTGCGCGATCGGCCGGAACCGAATGGATTGCAGATTCTTTCCCTGGAATTCGACATAGGCGACCACGCTTTCCCAGTTGATGGGTTCGTCCAGCAATATCAGGCTGGGCGGCGCTTGAAAGATGAAATTACCCAGATCGTAAAAGATAGGCCGCCCGTGATAAATCTCGACACCGTGCAGGAGCGGCGCACCGTGCATCACGATGATGTCCGCGCCCGCATCCACTTCGGCGTGCGTCCATTTTTTGAGCCAATCCGGCGGCGCCAGACGCTCCGGTAACTCTTCCAGCATGATGGTGCTGAAAGGTTTATCGAATACGTGATTGTGTTCATACACGATGACGAGGTCGGCCTGCTTGGCGGCTTCTCGGATGCTCTGAAGGATGCGTTGAGAATCCTCTTCATTGGGCTTGTTGCCTTCCACGCGAAGCTCGTTCACACCCGGACGTGTTGCGGTGGCGGACCCTCCCTCGGCAACCAAACCGGATGCCATGGCCACGAGCGCAATGGTGCCTTTGGGTGTGTGCAGGTAACCCGGCGCAACAGCTTCCTCTATTGTGTTCCCGGTCCCGGCGTGAGCCAGGTTCAAGCGCTTGGCTTCCTGAAGCGTGTTCTGAATGCCGGGAACCTTGAGATCGAACGCATGGTTGTTGGATAGCGACACCAGATTAAAGCCAAACGTCTGCAGCGCGTCGAGCGCTTCCGGCGGAGAGAGGAACCTGCCATCCTGGCGCGACTGACCTTTCTTTTCGTCCAGGATTGTCGCTTCAAAATTCGTAAAAATGACGTCGCCCTTCAACAGCGACGTTATAGCCGGCACAGCGGACGGCGCGTGAGCACGGATATCGGAGCGAATCATGGATTGTCCAGTCAGGGTGATGCTGAACCCAGGGGATTGCGCCCGCAGGGTCTCCCGCATCGCGAATACGATCAAGAGGCAGGCTGCTGCCGCCAGGAACCGACCACATTTCAATTGCGTTGCCATCTGCGTTCTCCTCCAACCGGGAAACTCGAAACCAGAAAGATATTAACGGTAATCATATATCGCTTTCGTATGCACGCGATAACCGGTGCGGACCGTTTCTAGTCGAGCTGGACGGCCGCGGCGCTCGCGGGCCAACTCTATTCAAGCCCGGTGCGGCGAACTAGGTCCGCAAATCGAGGATCGGCACGGATTGGGTCGAAGAATGGATGTACTTTGAGGAATTGCAAAATATTCGACTGCTCCTTATAGGCCTGCTCGAGCCAAACGAAAGCCTGGTCGTTTTCGCCAAGCCCCAAATAAGCGTTCACAAAAGCCCCTGCGGGAACGTAACCTGAGCTTCTGCGTTTTTGCAGGTCGGCGAGGAGCCGAAGAGCATCACTACGCCGCCCGGCGTGGGCATACGCCCTGACCAGCACGCCGCTCGAGGCAGGGCTACCGTTGGAAACAGAGATCGATTTCTCCAGAACCGGGATTGCATCCCCGGGTTGATTGTTGGCGACCAGTGTGAATCCAAGGGTGGAGAGAGCATTTGCGTCGTCCGGCTGCACCGCCAGTGCGCTGCGCAATTCGCGTATGGCCTCATCGTAGCGGTGAGACTGAAACAGAATCCACGCTATCCTCTCGCCGGAGACTTCAAGAGGGTCGAGCTCCCGGCCACGTTGTGCCCAAGCCACGGCCTCGTCCGTACGTCCCTGGCATAGCAGCCACAACGCAAGTCCGGCATGGGCATCAGCGTCGTTGGGGTTTAATTCCAGGGCGCGTCTGTATTCGGCCTCGGCGTCGTCCCAGTGCCACTGTTCCTGGTGCACGTTTGCCAGGAGAAAATACGCTTCGGCAAGGTCCGGCTCTAGTTCCAGCGCTTTGCGGGCGGCGCTGATTACTTGCGGGCGCGTCCGGGCAGGAGGAACGCCAACAAAAACCGTGCCGAGCTGGCTGAAAGCAACCGCCAGGCCGACGTAAGCGGGCGCAAACGTCGGGTCTATCTCGATCGCGTGTTTGAAATAACCGACGCTTTCCTCAATGGCTGTCCGGTTGCTGCCTGTGTCGTAAACAAACCGGCCTTTCAGATAGCTCTCATAGACTTCCGGTGCGACGGAACGCGCTGCCGTGAGCCTCTGATGTTCCTCCCCGGTGACCGAGACTTTGACCTTTTCAGCGATGGATTGCGCCAGCTCGCTCTGGACGGTAAACACGTCCCGCAACTCGCGGTCATAGGTTTCCGACCAGAAGTGCCCGTCGGTCGCGCCGCGAATCAATTGGGCCGTGACGCGAATCCGATTGCCCTCTCGCAGTACGGACCCTTCCACAATGGCATCCACCCGCAGCATTTTGGCGATCTCCGGCACCGAGAGCCCGGGATTCTTGAATTGCATCACTGAGGTGCGGGAAATAACGCGCAGATTGTGTATCCTCGACAAGCGTCCGATGAGCTCGTCGGTTATTCCGTCGGCAAGGTATTCCTGTCTCGGGTCTCCCGACAGGTTCTTCAAAGGCAGTACTGCCAAGGACTCGATCTTGGGTTGCGCCACGTTCCCGGTCCGGACCCGGGTCGTGATGTAAGCAGCAGCAAGCAGGCCGAGTACAGCAATCGCTGCCCAAGCGAGCCAGCTGCGCGCCCGCGGCCCCGCTCTACCTCCGTGGTCACCTTCGGCCTCAACGGGAGCCTCAGGCTTTAGCTCTTGCTCTTTCTCATCCTGTTCCTCGCCCAAAGGCTGCTTGCGGCTTTGCAACCACGCATCAAGCTCGGGTCCTAACGCGTAGACGGAGCCACGCTTGTCGTGTAGATGACGGTGGACCGGCATCCCCTCCCGCTTCTCCCAGCGCTGGACCGTCGTTACATCGCGGTCGAGGTATGTCGCGATTTCCTTCCATGAGTCCAGCCGGTCTTCGGATGGTTTCTCGGACGGCGGTGTGTCTGGCAATGGGTCGGCCATCGCGTTCTCCTGAACTATCCCGGCCTGTACGGAAATAGATCCACCCGATTGTAACGCCGTCATTGGGCAACCGCAAAAGACGGCATTAGACGGCAAGTGGGCGGTTCCGCGCCTTGCGGTTTGACGGTGGCCGTCAAACAGATCGATTCTGTACCTGCGTTTCTGCGTCAGGTCGACGAGGAAGGCGCTGACTCTCAAATTTGGAGGTTTATTACTATGAAGAAAAAAACAGTAGGGCGCGCGGCCCTTACTACCGCGGTCCTGATGCTGGCCGTGGCTACCCGCCTTCTGGCCCAAACTCCTCTACCCACGCAGTTCAGCGGGGTGATCAACGACTATTCGCCGGCGACCACCGTCACCCCGATGGGTCCGTGGGAAATGCGCGGCCCGTGGAGTTTGACGTTGAACGGAGCAGCCGGCACGGCCGATTTTACGGCGACCTTGACGATGGAACTCTCCGACTACACGCGAAACTCTTCGAATATCGATTCAACGTCGGGCTCGACCTCCCGCATGCAGCACACTCACCACATCACGATCGAGGGCGGCACAGTCACGCAAATTCCAACCGGCGGGTTCGAAGTGAGTGGCCCGGCCAGCGTTACCAAAGATGGGAGCCCAGCGCCATTTGCGGCGTCTACCTTAACTGTCACCATCACCGGTGGAACCAGTGTCGGATTTTCGAACATCACGTTGCAATTCGCGGGTGGTGCGCCGGTTCATTTCGGATCGCAGTTGATCCACGGCGTGGTTGGCAGTCCGATAACGGCCGGGACGGGCCCCGGCCCGACACCGGGAACCACAACCGCCGTCGTGACCCCGCTCACTTTGACGACGAATCAGGCCTCGGTGGTGCTGGACGCCAGCGGGTCGACGAGCGCTTCAGGAAGTTTGCTGTATTTGTTCGAAGTGGTATCCGGCGGCTTACAGCCAGCCCTATTGCAGTCGGCAAACAACCCCAAAGCAACGGTCGATTTTGTAAGCGGACCGGGACTGTACCTGGTTCAGCTGGTGGTGACGGACGCGAGCGGCAACACTTCGAAAAGTCCAGTGATTATGTTGAATTACCAACCATCGGGGACAACCTCGGGGAATTAATAACTCAACCAGTGGGGGCACGGCCTCGGAGCGGTATCCAGACCGTGCCACCGGCTACATGCATTGTCCTGAACGCGGCCGGTCAAGTGCCAGCTGCGGATTCAGGCTTCCTGGGGTTGCTTATCCTGGCCCGGCTGTGACACCATGTGCCTCAGTACAACGCCGCAAGGCGAAACCATTGGGAGGAATCCATGCGGGATTACTTTAGTAAGACAGCTGCCGAGTGTGCGATTGCCATCGTCTGTCTGGCACACGTCGCTGGTGCACAGGCTCCGCCAGCGACTGCATCCGCCAGCACCGTGGTCGCAAATCCGACCTACATCTCTATTCCGCTGGAGATCATGGTTAACCGCCCGGCCGCCGAAGTGTGGAAGCGGGTGGGCAAGTATTGCGACATCGGCGAGTGGCTGCAGGTTCCGTGCACCATCACCTCGGGCAAAGACGGAGAGTTCGGCGCTACCCGGTCCGTCGGGAGCGAGATTCTGGTGGGGAAGACGGAACTTTCCTACACGTACACGCAACCTGTGAGGGAGGGCCGGCCGTACAATCTCTATCACGGCACTCTGGAGGCGAGGCCAGTGACGGCCACCACGTCGAAGCTGGTCTACACGCTAATCTTTGATAACTCGATTCTGCCCGACGACGCGGCGCGTGAAAAGGACAGGGCGCAACGGGCCGCGCGGTTCACGCAGGCGCTAGAGAACATGAAGATCCTGGCCGAAGGCGGCACGCTGCCTCCCGCTCCGGCTCGCGGCGGTCCGCCGAAGTGAGTGAGTTGAGCCTCTCGCAAACGAACGGTTTCGATCCGCATAGTGGCGCGTGATGTGGGTTGCGCCAGTAGTACGAGCGGTACGAAAACACGGGTGTTTCTATGAGAAAGCAGGAACCGCCTCTTGCTGGGAAGCCCTTTCCAGTTTAGTAATGACTATACACGTGTAGTCGTTCATTCCGGTGAGCGATTCCTGGGCACTTTTGTCGAGGAAATAGAACGCTCCGGGCTAGCCCACCGGCTAACAGGATTGCTTCCGAGGAGAGACGATGTTGAAAGCTTTATCGATAGTGGCGGCTCTCATTGGAGTAGCCGCTGCCCTGTGCGCGCAAACAACACCATACCCGGACACCTTTAAGGTGAACTACTATTCGAACGCGAACACGACGGATTATCCGAGCGCCACCGTCCGAATCACCAACGTGGGGACCCAGATCGGCGCGGCAGGCGATGCTTCCGGGAATCTGTGCGCCATGATTTATGTGTTTTCACCAGATCAGGAGTTGGACGAATGCTGCGGTTGTTCGCTGACTCCCGATGGTCTCATCACTCTCGACGTGAACGTCGATCTCACCTCGAATCCATTAACAGCCATTACCCTCTACAGCGGCGCTATTAAAATCGTCTCTTCCACCGGCTCCCCCGCTTGTAACCCGACCAAGCCAGCGCCGGTAAGCGGAGTTCGCGCGTGGGCCACTCACATCCAGAGCGATGTAAGCGGAGGCAACTGTGATGGCCCGTCCAGTGGAGCTACGTTTCAGACCGAGACGGAGTTTTCCGACAGCAACCTGAGCGCGGGAGAGCTAAGCTCGCTGAAAAGCAAATGCGCGGCAATTATCAACACCGGCAGCGGACACGGCATTTGTACGTGCGGTACGGGCGACTGAGGCGGGTTCGTTAATTGTGGGCTTGGGCCTGCAATAGGTCCATAATGGAGATCCTGGTTCCCATGAAAAACTCATTGCGCATCGGCGCGCTGATTGGTTGTTTCGCGCTGTTGAGCGGTGCGCTTTCCGTGCCGGCTTACGCGCAAGCGGTGGTGAGCCTCCAAGCATCCCCGAAGTCCGGCTATACATTCAAGAAATTGGACCGGAAATGTCGCGAAATCAACCACTGCACGCGCTACCATAACCATGACCGCGCCGGAAACCGCAACAGCGAATTTCGCGAAGAAGTGAGGCAACGAAAATGGCAGCTTATCTGGATGGTTTCTTGAAGCGCCGTGCAGGGACGATCCTGGCGGCGCTGCTGACGACGATGTTTGTCGCCCCACTTACGGCCGGCGTACCGTGCGTCACTAATCTCAATGACACAGGGACTGGCTCGCTGCGCGCTTGCATCAGTACTGTCAGTTCGGGAGGGACCATCGCTTTTAACCCCTCCCTGGAAGGAGGAACCATCACCTTGGGCTCGACGCTGACGATCAGCGCGAGCATGACAATCGCCGGCCCGGGCGCCAACCTGCTCACCATCTCAGGCGCCAACGCGTATCAGATATTCAGCATCATCTCTGGGCCGACGGTGACCATCTCCGGCCTGACCATCGCGAATGGAACCGACAACGGCGGCGGCATCGTCAACCTGGGCTCGCTGACGGTGAGCAACTGCACTTTCTCCGGCAACACCGGAAGCGGCGATGGCGGCGGCATCTTCAACGATGCTGGCACGCTGACGGTGAATAACAGCACCTTCTCCGGCAACACGTCAGGCGCAGGCGGCGGCGCAGGCGGCGGCATCTTCAACAACGTTGGCGCGCAGTTGACGGTGAACAACAGCACCTTCTCCGGTAACACGGCAGGCTATGGCGGCGGCATCTACAACGATGCTGGCACGTTGACGGTGAATAACAGCACCTTCTCCGGCAACACCGCACTCGCTGAGGGCGGCGGCATCTTCAACAATCGTGGCACCGTGACGCTGAGCAACAGCATCGTGGCCGGCAACACGTCGACTGCCGATCCGGGGGACGACTGCGACAGTTGCGGCACGCAGTCGAGCAATAACCTGATCGTGGTCAACCCGCAATTGGCGCCGCTCGGTTGGTACGGCGGTCCCACCCAGACCATGCTGCCGCTGCCGGGCAGCCCGGCCATCGGCGCGGGCAAGGCTGCCGCCACCGACGACCCCAACATGGACCAACGGGGCTTTGCGCGTCCAAGCGCGACCGGTAGCACAGTGGACCTGGGAGCGGTCCAGACCAACTACTTAATCGTGACCACCACCGCCGATGTGTCGGACGGCACGCCCGACTGCACAAGCGGCACCGGTAATACCTGCTCGCTGCGGGACGCTCTAAGAGTGGCAGCCTCCGGCGGAACGGACATTGCCTTCGCCGCGGGCCTGGCTGGCAGCATCAACCTGAGCAGCACGCTGCCGACGATCACCGGCAAGCTGGACCTGTTCGGTCCCGGCGCCAATATTCTCACGGTTTCGGGGGGCGCCTCCTCAGCCGTGGGCAGCGTATTTAACGTAACGTCCTCGAATGCGGCCTTGTCCGGCATCACCATCGCCAATGGAAACGCCTCCGAAGGCGGCGGCATTTTTATGAGCGCTGGAAGCACGCTGGCGGTAAACAACAGCGCCTTTTCCGGCAACACCGCAGCGGAGGGAGGCGGCGGCATTTTCAGCAACGATGCTAGCACCCTGACGGTAAGTAACAGCACCTTCTCCGGCAACACTTCAAGCGTCGCTGGCGGCGGCATCTACAACAACCTCGGCACGGTGACGGTCGGCGACAGCACTTTCTCCGGCAACATAGCAAGCGTCGACAGCGGCGGCATCGGCAACACCAGCGGCACACTGACGGTGAGCAACAGCACTTTCTCCGGCAACGGCGCGAGCTTCTACGGCGGCATCAACAACAACGCTGGCACGCTGACGGTGAGCAACAGCATATTTACGGGCGACGGCGGCGGAGAGTGCAGCGGAACTGGATGCCCCAGCAATGGCAACAACGGCAACATAGTGAACGCAACCCCGGCGCAGCCCATCCTGGCGCCGCTCGGTTGGTACGGCGGTCCCACCCAAACCATGCTCCCGCTCCCTGGCGGCACGGCCATCTGCGCGGGGTCCGTGGCGCTGATCCCAGGCGGCGTCACCACCGATCAACGCGGCTTTGCGCGCCTCAATCTTGCCAGCGGTTGCGTCGATGCGGGCGCGGTGCAGACCAACTTTTTGATCGTGACAACCGCCACCGACCAGACAGATCCCAGCCCCGGCTGCGACGCCAACGGCGACCCCACCTGCTCGCTGCGCGACGCTTTGACGCTGGCCGCGAGCAATGGATCAGCTGACATCGCCTTCGCTTCTGGCGTCACCGGCACCATCAACCTCAACACCGGCACTAACACTCCGCTGCCGACGATCACCGGTAATCTGGACCTGTTCGGTCCCGGCGCCAATAATCTTACCGTGTCGGGAGGCAACTCGGCAAACGTGGGCAGCATATTCACGGTGACTTCCACGAACGCGGCCATCTCCGGCCTCACCATCGCCAATGGAAATACCCCCGGCCTCGGCGGCGGCATCGTCAACACTGGCACCCTGACAGTGAGCAACAGCGCCTTCTCCGGCAATACCGCAGGCGGCGAGGGCGGCGGCATCTCCAACCAGGCCACCCAGACGGTAAGCAACAGCACCTTCTCCGGCAATACCGCAGGCGAGGGCGGCGGCATCTACAACAATGCCACCCAGACGGTAAGCAACAGCACCTTCTCCGGCAATACCGCAGGCGAGGGCGGCGGCATCTACAACAATGCCACCCAGACGGTAAGCAACAGCACCTTCTCCGGTAACAGCGCAGCCGCAGGGGGCGGCATCTTCAATAATGACACGCTCACACTGAGCAACAGCATCGTGGCCGGCAACACGACGGCCCCTGGGGCGGAGGAATGCAACAATTGCGGCACGCAGAGCAGCTATAACCTGATTGGGGGCCCCACCCTGCTGGCTCCGCTGGGTTCGTACGGCGGTCCCACCCAGACCATGCTCCCGCTGCCCGGCAGCCCGGCCATCTGCGCGGGTTCCGCGGCGCTCGACCCCGCCGGCCTCCTCTACGATCAGCGCGGTTTCCCGCGCCTCAATACCGCCTATACCCCCGGCACACCCTGCCTGGACCTGGGCGCGGTGCAGACCAACTACCAGTCGGTCCAGTTCGCGCAATCCGCCTATAGCGGCATACCAGGAGTGGCCATCAGCACCCCGGCCGCCCCCGTGGTCTCTGTCATGGAGAACGGCCAGAATATCGGCGCCGTGCCGGTGACCCTTAGCTTCAGCGGAACGGCCCCCAGCTCTGTCAGCGGGCTGGGGCCGGTCACCACCGTCGCCGGTACGGGCGCAACATTCTCCGCTCTCACGGTCAGTCCGGGGGGCAGCTATACGCTCGATGCCTCGCTCGCCATCACGAGCTCGGTCACCATCAGCAACACGGCCACGCTGACCATCGATACCCCGGCGACGGTGACGAGTGTCACTTCCACCTCTGCGAGTGGCACCTATACGACCACTGCGGTAATCAGTATTCAGGTCAATTTCAGCAAAATTGTCAACGTGACGGGCACCCCGCAATTGGCGCTCAACTCCGGAGGAACGGCCAGTTACTCGTCGGGTACCGGCACTTCCTCGCTAACATTCAGCTACACGGTCGCGGCGCCACAGAGCACCACCGCGCTGGATGCGTCTTCCACTACCTCACTGACGCTGAACGGGGGGGCGATTACGGACGCCGCCAGTGCCCCGGCCACTCTGACGCTGCCCACGCCCGGCGCGGCGGGTTCGCTCAGTGCGAGCGAGATTATCGTCATCAACACGACGCAGTATACGCTCACCATCGCCGCCAGCCCCTCCGCAGACGGAACGGTCCAAGCGAATCCAACCAGTACTCCAAATGTTACTCCCAGTCTTTCAAACGGCACCTACTTGTCCGGCACCCAGGTGACGCTTTCCGCAACCGCGTCCAGCACCCTGTACAAGTTCTCCAAGTGGACCGGAACAACCGCCAGTACGAGCACCCCTCTGATGATCACGATGAACAGTTCGGTTTCCGAGACCGCGAACTTCGTATTGAACACGGTCGGCGTCACCATTGCGACTTCGCCCCCAGGTCTTTCGTTCAGCGTGGACGGCACCACCTATACCTCGACACAGACGCCGACCTGGACCGTCGGCAGCAAACACACCATCGCCACCACCACGCCGCAAAGGGTGGTGGGAATCAATTATGAGAATCCCATCTGGTCCGACGGTGGAGCGATTTCGCACACCGTGACGGCGTCAGTCGACACCACCAGCTATACGGCAACGTTCGAAGTGTTTTACCAATTGACGACAGCGGACTCGCCCGCGGCCGGCGGAACCGTAACGCCGTCGTTGGGCGGATTCTATCTGGCTGGATCGGTAGTGAGCATCCAGGCATCCCCGAAATCCGGCTACACGTTCAAGAATTGGACGGGACCGGTGGCGAACGCCAGTAAGGCATCCACAACAGTGACCATGACCGGGCCGAAAACGGTAACGGCCAATTTCGCGAAGAAGTAAGTCAGTTACCTGTTCGTGGTTCCGTTAAGATTGCGGTATGATCACGATCCGCAGAAGCCAGGAGCGCGGCCACGCCGATCACGGCTGGCTCAACACGTATCACACATTTTCGTTCGCCAGCTACCAGGATCCCGCTCACATGGGGTTTCGTTCGCTGCGGGTCCTCAATGATGACCGCGTGGCGGCCAGCAAGGGATTTGGGGCGCACGCGCATCGCGACATGGAGATCCTGACGTACGTGCTGGACGGCAGTCTGGTTCACAAGGACAGCATGGGCGAGAAGCGAACGTTTGGACCGAACACGGTGCAGGCGATGTCGGCGGGCACCGGGGTGGTGCACAGCGAGTTCAATGCTTCTGAAACGGAGCCTGTCCACTTCTTGCAGATTTGGATTGAACCTGCGCTGGAAGAAACTGAACCGTCGTACCAGCAGATTCCTTTCGATCCCGAGGAGAAGCGAGGACGGCTGCGTCTGCTGGCCGCGCCCAAGAACGGCACGAACGGCGAACCGGCGGCGGTGATTCACCAGGATGCGTTTGTGTATGTAGGGGTGCTGGGCCCTGGAGAGACACTAAAGCGGAGCGTCGCGCCCGGACGGCATGCCTGGGTGCAGGTGGCGCTCGGAAGCCTCTTTGTGAACGGGCAGGCGCTGGCGGAAGGCGATGGCGCGGCAATCAGCGTCGAGAGCGATTTGTCGTTCACAGGTGCAGGTCCGGCTGGCAGTGAGTTTCTATTCTTCGACCTGGCCTGACTCATGCAGGACATGAATATTCTGGTGGTCTTCTGTTCCCGAACAGGGAGGACCGAGAAACTCGCACTGGCGGCCGCCTTGGGCGCCGTACAGGCCAGAGCGAATATTCGGCTGCGGTGGCTGCGGGAAGACGCCGATGATTCGATGATTCAGGGTGTGCCGGAATGGCGGGAGAATCGCGATCGCATGGAGAAAGAATACATCGCTCCTCGCGCCGTGGACGCTGAATGGGCGGACGCCATTCTTATCGGAGCAAGCGGTGCGCCGCCGGAATTAAAAGGCTACCTGGTTTCGCTGGGCGGCAAAGTCGAGACGGCGTTTATCGATCCTGAGAATGCCCGCCTGCGAGGCCGCCAAGTCACCGAAGCCGCACGCGCGAAGAAGCAAGGCTAGTCGACGGGCTCGATCCTCAGCACCATGCCGTGCGGACCACCCGGATGGTGCGGCTCGCCGGGTCGAGGGTAGGCCGGACCAGTGGTATCTTCCGCGGTTTCCGTGGCAACGTAGATATACCCATCGGGGCCTTGGCGCACATCGCGGATTCGCGCGTCAAGCTGGGTGAGCAGCGACTCACGCCGCTCGGTCTGCGGTGGGGGTTGATTGAAGGCGATGCGCTGAAGTTGTTGGCCATTCAGCGCGCCCACGAAGAGGTGCCCTTTCCAGTACGGAAACCGGTCGCCCGTGTAAAAGATAAGGCTGGACGGACTGATGGCGGGGACCCAAAACATGACTGGCATTTCCATTCCAGGCCGGTAGTACGATTGTTCCGACGCGAGATGGCCACTATAGATCTTCCCGAATGAAACGAGCGGCCAGCCATAGTTTTTGCCTGGTTGGAGAATATTGAGCTCATCGCCGCCCATGGGGCCAATCTCGCACGACCATAGCGCCCCGGTGTCTGGGTGCCACGCGAATCCGTATACGTTGCGATGGCCGTAGGTATAGATTTCCGGTTTGGCATCCGCTCGGCCGACAAACGGATTGTCGGCTGGAATGCCGCCGTCGTCGCGGATGCGCAGCACTTTGCCCGCATCGTTGGCGAGGTCCTGCGCGAGCATCCGCGCACTGTTGTCATCGGTGGTCACAAATCTGTCGCGGTCGCCAACCGCGAGGTACACCATGCCATCGGGGCCGAAAGCGGCTCGACCGGCCAAAGCGCCGCCGGGTTCCCAGGCGTCAGCCACGAAAATTTCGTGGACATCGGTGAGCGTCATGCCGTCCAGACGTCCGCGCGCCAGCGCCAATGTGGTACGTTTCTGATCGTCACCTTTTGAGTACGACAGATAGACAAAATGATTCTGTGCGAATTGTGGATGGACCAGAACGGAATTGAGGGTTTGAGCTTGCAAGGATGCTACCGGCCAGCCCGAGACTGGCTTGGGGTCGAGCACGCCGTCGCGGATCATCCGAAGCCGGCCCGGCGTCTCGGTAACCAGCATGCCGTGGCCATCGGGCAGAAACGCGATGTGCCAAGGGCGGTCCAGCCCAGTGGCAAGAGGAACCACGCGGATTCGATGCAGTGTGCCGGGAGGGCAACCGCCATGCGGCTGTCCATTCGGAGAGCATGGGCCCGGCGTGTAGGTGTCAAAAACCATGGCCTTGCCGCGGTTGCCAGACTTGCTTTGTTGCGCGCTGCCTGGGGCGACAGCCAGGACCAAGAGAAGAGCCACACCAGCTAATGTGGCTGACAGGTACTGTCTCATAATCACCTCGATTGAGCCAACTGATAGTGGGCACGATACGGGCGCAGTGTTGCGGCAAAAAGCAAAAGCATCAACACGGCCGCGCCTGCGATGGTGATGGCAACGGAAGGTCCGATCATCTTTTCGTTCTTGAATAAATAATCGTTGAATACTCCTGGCAGAAGCGGTCCCAGAGTGAGTCCACCAAGGTTCAGGATGAAGAGATAGAGGGCGGAAACCTGGCCACGCAATTGGTTTGGAAAGATCAACTGAAGGGCCGCCACCGCAGTGCCCATGGGCAGGGCGAGGAAAAACATCGCCGGGCAAGCGAATGCCAGGGTCCATCCGGCGTGCGGCGCCAGCATCGCCAGTACGAACAAAACTCCGGCACCGAGGGCGCTCGGAATTCCAACCCGGACGGGCCCGTCAACCACTCCCTTGCGATGCCAGCGATCGCAGAGACTGCCTCCGGCGTACATTCCCAAGCAGCCGAAGATGAGGACGATCAGCCCCAACGCTCGGCCTGCCTGGCCCGCGGTCCAACCATGTACCCGTTGCAGGAAAGCCGGCGCCCAGGACATGAAGGCGTAGAAACAGGTGGACTGGAAAACCATCCCCAGAGCGAGCCCTGCGACCGTTTGCCAGCGGAGACGGACTTGCGCAATTCCTTCGCGAAGGCTGAGCCGCTTGCCGCCAGCGATCCGCAGGACGCCCTTGCGAACCGGCTCGCGAACAGTGAACAGCAGTAGCGCGAAGAGAATTCCCGGAGCGCCGACAATGACGAAAGTTAACCTCCAGGAGGCAATCAGTCCGAGAATCGGCACCGTCACCAGCGGCGTGTGCGCCAACAAATCCACGGTTGTTCCGCCCACCATCAACGCCAGGCTCGATCCCACGAAGACGCCCATATACAATACGCTGAGCACCACGCCGAAACGTTCTCTAGGAAAGTAATCGGAGACCATGGAATAGGTGGAAGGAGAAAGCGAGGCCTCACCGATGCCGACTCCAATGCGCGCCAGAAACAGCGTAAGAAAGCTCTTCGCGGCGCTACACAGCCCGGTGAATGCGCTCCAGGCCAGCACTCCAGCCACAATCAGGTTGCGCCGATTGGCCGAGTCGGCCCAGCGGCCGAGGGGCAGTCCCATGAATGTGTAGAGCACCGAGAATGCGAGGCCTTGCAATAACCCGATCCGGGTGTCGCTGATGTGCAGGTCGTGTTTGATGGGGCCAACCAGAAGGCTCAGGATCTGGCGATCCACGAACGAAAGCGCGTAGCATGCCGCCAGCACGAGAACCACATACCATTCGTAGCGATAGCTCTTTGGCTGCGAGGTCTCGGACGCACTCAGGCTTGCCGTCAAGTGGGGATTCACGATCAGGTGATTAGTATATAGGAAGGGGAGAGAGTTGATACACTGACATTCATTTCCAAAGGAGCTAGCCATGAAATCCAATCGTGCTTTGCGCTCGTCCGGCGTTACGCGCCGCTCTACTTTTGCAACCGCCGGGCTCGGACTGGCCGCGATCGCAGGCCTGCAGGGACGAGCCGATGCCGCCGGACAGACAACAGCCGAAAAAGCAAACGTGCAGGTGGTCAATGATTTCTGCGGGGCCTGGCCGAGTCACAATATCGATCGCATTATGTCGTTCTTTGCGGAAGACTGCGCCTACCGCATGAGCGAGACTCAGCAACCCAATAAGGGCCGGCAAGCCGTGGTGGACCGAATTAAAACGTACCTCGATAGTGTGCAGGGCTTCGAAGTAATTGAGACGTTCGCCAAAGGACCGATGGTGTTCAACGAGCGGCATGACCACTTCATGGGCGGTCCGCTGAAAATGTGGCATGGGGTGGGCGTGTTTTTCCTGAAGGAAGGCAAGATCGTGGAGTGGTACGACTACACGATTTCGATGGACCGGGTGTAAGACTTCCAGGAGGTTACCTTGAGCGCGCCAGAATTCACGGAACTAATCCGATCCCGGGAAACATTTCGTTGCGCAGATGGATTCCCGATGAGCGCTTACGTGAGCCGCCCCAGGGCTTCGGCCAAAGCACCCGGCATCCTATTTATCTATGAGGCTTTCGGGATGAACGACGAAATGACCCGGATTGCGGACGAACTGGCCGCCGAAGGCTACGTCGTGCTATTGCCGAATCTGTTCGACCGCGGATCTTGGTTTTCCTGCATTCGGCAAATTATGAAGGAGTTGAAAGCCGGCAGCGGACAAGGAGTACAGGACCTGATCCAAGCTCGAAACTGGCTGGCTCAACAGGATTATGTGGAATCCGAAAAAATTGCGGTAATGGGACTCTGCATGGGCGGTGGGTTTGCCCTGCTGCTGGGCAAGACGGGTCTGTTTCAGGTGAGCGCGCCGTTCTATGGGCAGGTTCCGGAAAAACTAGATGGGCTGTGCCCGGTTGTGGCCAGCTATGGCGCGCGGGATAAAATGCTCGTCAAGGATGCGCAACGGCTGGAGAGCGAACTGCCGACCCTGGGAGTCCCTTACGATATGAAGATTTACCCCGAGGCAGGTCATAGTTTCATGAACCGTCCGGCGAACTGGTTTGTTCGGTTGTTAGGCGGCGCCATGGGAGCCGGATATCAGCCGGATGCCGCGGCGGACGCGAAGGAGCGGCTGGTACAGTTTCTCAAGGCACATCTTTGACTTAAGTCAAATTTTCTATCGATTGGCTCAGATAGAATGGAAGGCGCCATGAAGACCGAAAATCTGAAGATCATGAACCGGCGATCATTCCTTCGGGTAGGCGCGCTGGCCGGCGGCGGTGTAGTGATTGGGCTGTATGTGAAGCCGAGCGCCGTACTCGCACAGACGCCAGCAGCGCAGCCGCCCCCGCCGCTGTCGCCAAACGCCTTTATCAAGGTTGCGCCAGACGGGATTGTGACCATTATGGCCAAGAATCCCGAAATCGGCCAAAACATCAAAACTTCGCTTCCGATGATCATCGCCGACGAGCTGGATGTCGATTGGAAAGACATCCGCGTGGTGCAGGCCGATCTGGATCCAGTAAAGTACGGGCCGCAGGTTGCGGGTGGCAGCACCGCGTTGCCTACCAACTGGGATCCGCTGCGGTTGGTGGGCGCTAGCGGGCGCGCGATGTTTGTTACCGCGGCTGCACAAACCTGGAATGTTCCCGAAGTGGAACTGACCACCAGCTCCGGCAGAGTATTGCACGCGGCTTCGAATCGCAGCATAGGCTACGGCCAGTTGGCGGCGAAGGTGGCGACCTTGCCGCTACCCGATCCCAAAACGGTAAAGACCAAAGATCCGAAGGACTACAAGATCATCGGCCGTCCGATTCATGGCGTCGACAATCCCGCCGTGGTTGTGGGCAAGGCGGTCTATTCGATCGACTTCACCGTTCCGGACATGCTGTGGGCGGTGTTTGAAAAGTCTCCGGTCTACGGTGCGAAAGTAGCCAGCGCGAACCTGGATGAAGTGAAAGCGATGCCGGGCGTGAAGCATGCCTTCGTGGTGGAAGGCACCACGCTGTTGACTGGCCTGATGCCGGGCGTAGCCATCGTGGCCGATAGCTGGTGGCAAGCTAAGACCGCGCGAGCCAAGCTCAAAGTGGTGTGGGAGGATAGCGCGACAGCCCAGCAATCGAGCGCTGCTTTCCTGGCCAAAGCCAACGAAGTTTCCCAGCAAGCTCCAGCCTTCGACATCCGAGTGGACGGCGATGCCGATCAGGCGCTGAGTGGCGCCGCAAAGGTTGTGGAAGCTGCTTACGCGTATCCGTTTCTTTCGCACGCTCCCCTGGAACCGGAGAATTGTCTCGCGAGGTGGCAGGATGGAAAACTGGAGTTGTGGGCGCCGTCGCAGACGCCGTCGGCCGGACGGGCTCAGGTAGCGCAAGTCTTCGGCATCCCGGAAAGCAATATCACTTGGCACCTGATGAAGACTGGCGGCGGATTCGGACGGCGTCTGACCAACGATTACGCGCTCGAAGCCTCGGCCATCGCGAAAGTGGCGGGGCAGCCGGTGAAACTGCTTTGGACGCGCGAAGACGACATGGCGCACGACCACTATCGTCCGGCGGGTTTCCATTACCTCAAGGGCGGAGTGGACGCCGGCGGAAAACTGATCGCGTGGAAGAATCACTTCGTTAGTTTCGGCGTGGGCCAGAAGTTCGCGAACGCGGCGGAGATTGCACCGAATGAGTTTCCCGCCGGGTTCGCCTCTAATTTTTCGTTCCAGGCCACCACTATGCCGCTGGGCGTGCCGACGTTCGCGATGCGCGCGCCGCGCAGCAATGCGTTCTGTTTCGTATTCCAGAGTTTTCTCGACGAACTGGCGCACGAGGCCGGCCAGGACCCGATCGAGTTCCGGCTTGCGCTGCTTTCAAACCCGATGATTGTGAATACTAAACCCGGCCCGGTGCCGAACGGCTTCCCGTTCGTCGCGGAGCGCATGCGTGGTGTCGTCGAAACGGTTCGCGATGTTTCCAACTGGAGCCGCAAGACGTCTCTGCCGAAGGGCCGCGCCATGGGTACGGCGTTCCAGTTCAGCCATCGCGGCTACTTCGCGCACGTGGTGGACCTGAGCGTGGACGAAAACAACAAAGTGAAGGTTCACAAGGTTTGGGTGGCCGGCGATATCGGCAGCCAGGTGGTGAACCCGAGCGCCGCAGAAAACATGTGCCAGGGCGGTGTGATCGAAGGCATGGCCCATGCGATGAGCTGGCAGATCACCATCGACCAGGGCCACGCGGTGGAGACCAACTTCCACCAGTATCAGCCGGTGCGGCTGGTGCAGGCGCCGCCCGAAATCGAAGTGCATTTCGTCAAGACCAACAACCCGCCCACTGGCCTGGGTGAACCCGCAATGCCGCCAGTGGCTCCTGCGATCGCGAACGCCGTTTTCGCAGCCACCGGCAAGCGCATCCGAACGCTGCCGCTATCGAAGAGCGGCTTTAGCTGGGCATAGTGGTGGGCTGCTCACGCCTTGACGCCACTACGGCCGGTATAGTCGACACGCTGCAGCAGCAAGGGCCTTTGAGATGATCTCTCGAAGAAGGCGTCGACCGCAGCGCGCACGCCCTCAAAATGACCATAGTCATCGACGATCAGTACTCCACCCTGACTGAGCTTAGGATAAAGCGCCTCAAGCTCGATGGTCGTCGAGGTAAAGTAATCGGTGTCGAGCCGGAGATAGGCAACCGGACCCAATCTTTGAGGTTCCCTCAAAGTATCCTCCACCAGCCCTGGCACCAAGACAAAGCGGTCAGGCGAGAGGCCGGATCGCTCGATGTTACGTTCGACGATGTGACGGAAGTTGTTGTTGAATAAATGGAGAGTCGATAGATCGGTATCTACACCACCCAGATCTTTTTCGAAGGTATTGGCCGGAAATCCTTCAAAGGTGTCAAAAATGTAGAAGAGCCTCTCAGTGAGCCCGAAATGATCAGCAATTTCTGCCGCGCCAACGATGCTGCCTCCTAGGAAGACCCCGCATTCAACTATGTCACCGGGTACGTTTGCTTTGGCGATGTATTCAATAGATTTGAAAATATTATAGAAGCGCTCAACCGAGAGGCAAGTGTACGGCTTATTGCGCTCGAATACATCCCAAAAGAAGGTTTCGCGCATATCCGGATAGTGCTCTCGAACAACGCTGTGTAGAGTAGCCAAGCTGGGGAAGGCATCGTAGACCGTGGCATCGATCGGCACCGGGGGGCGCGTTTCTGTCATATATACCTCAACGTGAGACCGAACCTATCTGCAACTCTTCTCGTGACCTTACCGCGTCAGAGGCGATGTTGCAAATGGCGGCGCCGCGCGGATCGGAAGGATGATGCATGATGAGTGAAAGGCGTCCAGGGAGGTGTTCCCGTGAATGAAATGTTTTCGGCCATTGTCGCCGTGAAATCGAGTGGGCTGCAACGGGATCGACTTACGTTCTTCCTTTGACAAAGGGACAAGCCGCACCTTTGCAAATGTGCGGGACCTGCCCCGCTACCAGGTCGTCGCGCACTTCGCGCAGTGTATCGCCAGTCCAGATTTCCTCGAGTGTCGCATCGCGAAGGTCACCGGCAGGCTTCAGACTCCAGCAACAGGGATGCACCGCACCTTCATAGTGAACAAACATCTCCAAAAACGGCATGGGACAGCGGATGGAGTTCTCCTTCCATTCGATTTTCTCCACTCTGTCAACCCATTCCTCGTTCTCGCGTGGGAAATCGTCGCTCGTCCGCGTTTTTTCAAAAACGGTCGATTGCATCGGCTGGCCTTGGGAGTTAGCGTAGGAATGGAATTCCTCGACTATGCTTTCTAGCTCGGCCGCCGGAACGCCACTCAACAAATTGTCGCGGTAGTTGAAGCTACCTCCATCCAGTTGGATCCAAGTGTCAAGAGTTCCGCTCGACCGCTCATGCACCGGGAACACTTCCAGGAAATCGGCGCCAAGGTTCCTCGCTAAATCGATCATGGCGGGAACGCCACAGAGCGTCTTTCTCATCCAGGTCATGTGGATACCGACGCGAGGAAATTGCCGTTTCGAAGCATTCCGCGCCGCGATCAAGCGGCGCGTGCCGTCCAATATCGGATCGAGGTCAGTCTTTCGAATTTCGCGGAACGTCTTTGTATCGGCAGCATCGATGGAAACGCGGATCGTCCTCACTCGCGAGCGAAGGACTCGTTCGATGTTGCCGGGGGTGAGCCGCGTGCCGTTCGTCGTGAAGCCAAGAAAGAATTGGCGATCCGCAATGTCGCTGAGCGGATATTGATCGAGAACCTCCCAGAACGCGTCGCTCAGAAGCGGTTCGCCGAGGCCGGTAAGGTCGACGGTTGACGCGCTGGCGAAGAAATCCCCCATGCGGCCGACCAGATTTAAGTCGAAATCCTTTTTCTCGACCTTCATCATGCTGTGCTCGCACATCACACAGCGCAGATTGCAACGAGAGGTCATCGCCATCACAATTTGGGCCGGGCCCTGGTTGAACGCGAGTTCATGCAAGGTTGAACTGGTGGGTTCATCCTCAAGTGTTTTTTGAATCGGATCAAACATTCATGACTTCCAAGGGGTGGAACCGGGCGATTGGGGTCTTTGATGGACCGCCTGACTTGCGAGGATGACAACGAATTCGTGTGACTAGCGCGGGCCGATTCGAAGACGGTCTTTCCACCGCTGGGCTTTGTGTCACCTCATAACACTTTAAAACAAGAGTCAAAGTAGCGCAAGGCCGCTTCGCAAATCTCGCAGAAAAACACCCCAGGGTTGCGCGCCGAAGTCGATCCGCCCAAGGCTAGAAAACGCCAACCCGCGACTCGGCCTCCGCGTCCGCGTTTCTTACATACCACTGGTAGGTTGATTGAAGTCCTTCACGCAGACCGATGCGTGGGCGCCATCCTAAAGCCGTTAGCCTGCTGGAGTCCAGCAACTTGCGTAATGTGCCATCGGGTTTGGATATATCCTGAACAATTTCTCCGAAAAAGCCCACCACATCCGCGATCAACCGGGCGAGATCGCCGATGCTAATCTCGTCTCCCGATCCGACGTTGATAATCTTCTCGTCATTATAGTTTTGCATTAAGAAGACAGTGGCGTCCGCCATATCGTCAACATGCAAGAGCTCTCGCCTTGGCGTGCCAGTTCCCCAGATCACCACTTCGCTCAACTGCTGGACTTTTGCTTCGTGAAACCGCCGCAACAAGGCGGGCACAACGTGCGAATTGAGAGGATCGAAGCCATCGCCCGGACCGTACAGATTGGTGGGCATGATACTGATGGCCTGCAATCCGTACTGTCGCCGATAGGCTTCGGCAAGCTTAATCCCGGCGATTTTGGCGATTGCGTACGGTTCGTTCGTCTCCTCCAGCGGACCCGAAAGCAAGGCGTCCTCGCGCATCGGTTGCGGCGCGTTCTTCGGATAGATACAGGATGAACCGAGAAACGCCAGCTTGCGGACGCCCCAGCGATGCGCCGAATCGATGATATTATTCTGAACTTGCAAATTTTGATAAATGAAGTCCGCGCGATATGTGTTGTTCGCGTAGATGCCGCCCACCTTCGCAGCGGCCAGAAATACAAATTCGGGCCTCTCGCGGTCGAAAAAAGCGCGCACCGCGGCTTGGTCGAGCAAATCCAGCTCACCGCGGGTACGAAGAATCAGGTTTTGGAAGCCTTGGTTTCGCAACTGCCGGACAATCGCCGAGCCCACTAAGCCGCGATGCCCGGCCACGAAAATGCGGCTCTCAGGCTTCATCACGAGGCGCTTTCCGGAATTTTCCAGGGAATCAGCCATGAGATGCGCCTCGCAAAGCTATGGAATGTCCCGCATCCACCAGGGTCCGTTCCTGGCGGGCTTGCTCCAGGTCGTGATCGGCCATCATTCCCACCAAACCACGGAACGACACCCTGGGTTTCCAGCCGAGTACCTGACGAGCCTTGGATGCGTCGCCCAAAAGGTAGTCCACTTCTGCGGGACGCATATAGCGCTGGTCCATTTCAACGTACTGGCGCCAGTCCAAGCCAGAGCGTCCGAACGATTCCTCTAGAAAATCGCGAACGGAATAAGATTCGCCAGTGGCTACGAC
This sequence comes from Bryobacteraceae bacterium, assembly GCA_049518655.1. Taxonomy (GTDB): domain Bacteria; phylum Acidobacteriota; class Terriglobia; order Bryobacterales; family Bryobacteraceae; genus Palsa-89. Next base: position 29,482 of record JBEKRO010000043.1, read on the forward strand.
ATAATCGTCCGGAGAGGATTGCTGTAGCATCATCCACATGGCTTCAACATAATCGCCCGCGAACCCCCAATCCCGTTTGGCCTCCAGATTTCCCAGGTAGAGTTTTTTCTGTAAGCCAACCCGGATGCGTCCCAAGGCGCGCGTGATCTTGCGAGTGACAAACGTCTCCCCGCGCACCGGCGATTCATGATTGAAGAGAATGCCGTTGACGACGAACATCCCGTATGATTCCCGATAGTTCACGCAGTACCAATGGGCCGCAACCTTGCTGGCCCCGTACGGGCTGCGCGGATGAAATGAGGTGGACTCGCTTTGCGGGGGCTTGGCAGAACCGAACATCTCGGACGATCCAGCCTGATAAAGCCGGACCTGACGGCCCGATTCGCTCATATAGTCCCGCACAGCGGCCAGCAAACGCAACGTTCCACCGGCGACCACATCGGCCGTAAATTCCGGCTGTTCGAAGGACACCTTGACGTGCGACTGCGCTCCCAGGTTGTAGAGTTCATCCGGTTGTACGCGGTTGAGAATACGCCGTAACGAGCCGCCATCCGTCAAATCTCCGTAATGCAGAAAGAGGCGCGCTTCCGGATCATGTGGATCCCGGTAGAGATGGTCGATTCTGTCCGTATTAAAAGTGCTGGAACGCCGGAGAATACCATGCACATGGTATCCCTTCGACAAAAGCAGATTGCTAAGATATGACCCGTCTTGCCCGGTAATTCCCGTGATGAGTGCCGTAGGCATAATCTATAGTTGCTAACCGGTCCAGGAACCGCAAGCTCGGTTCCGGTCAGTGGCCGGCGTAAGATTTCTCCTCGATCAATTTGGAGCCGGTCGCGACATTGATCTCGCGCTTCACCGCCGCCCGCTCGTCGTTGGCGCGATAGATGCTGCGAGCGACGGTCACGAAGGCGGCTCCGAAATCCTGCCGCCGCTCGCACTCCCGAATTTCGTCCTCCAGGTCCCATAGGCGCTCGTTGACCGCCTTCAGGCGGGCGGCTAGCAGGTCCAGCACGGGATCGGACGAGAGGACGGCGTCGCGGCGTTGACACAACAAGTTCAGCTCGGCGCGTACGTTGGCGGTCTTGGCGGCGTCGCTAATGCGCGCGACCTTGATTTCCAGGATGGTGATCTTATCGATCAGCTCGGCTGTGGCAATCGGTACCTCGATGACTTGGCTCATGGGTAGTTACCGGAACTCCTCGAGGAAGCTGTCGCTATACAACGGATACAGTTCGCTCAGCGGCACCAGCCGGTTGTTGGCCAGATCCACCACCGGCATGTCCGCCACCAGATCCCGCCGCCCGATGCCACGGACGAAATCCAGACGGCCGTCGATGTCGCGCGAGTCGCGATGGCGCGGGGCCCATGCGCGAACCTCTACCAGCGAGTCGAGCACGGGCCCCGCCAGATCGTTACGAACGAAAAAAGCGTTCACTCCGTTGCTGTTGGTGCCGACGAAACTGTAGCCCCGGCGCTGACACAGCAATCGCACAGCCGCTACTGAACAGCCGAAATACTGGCCCGAGTAATGCGCTTCCAAGCGCTGGAAGTCCGGCCGGTAAGGCACACTGAGCGCCTTCAGGTCGCCGAACACGCCGTTGATCTCGCAGATAATGATCGCTGGGTTGACGCAATCGATGGCGTCCAGCACCCAGTAGTCGTTGCCATCGATGTCGACGCTGAGGATGCCCAGTTCGCCGGCGAAGCCATGCTCACTGATCAGCGCATTGATGTTCTCCGCTGTAATGAAGGCCGCAACCGCAGTGAGATCGTACCGCCAGTAGAGCGCCTGCTCGCGCAGGCCGCGCATATACCCGGCATTGCCGTCCATCACCAGGCCGCGCCAACCGCGGTTCTCAATCAGGAAGCGCGTGTTGGCTTCGGCGAAATTCTCCACCCCGAACTCGATGAAGGAGCGCGAAAGGCTGGGGATCTTCTGGCACAACCACTCAATGATGCCGTCTTCACCGAATTGCGACGATACGCGGAATTCCACGTCCGCCAGGCTGCCGATGCGCTGGCTGGCGCAAAGTTGCCGCGCGGCGATGCGGCCTTGCAGCATCAAGGACCGATCCAGGCGGTCCAAGCTATGATGCGTCAGCATGGACTGCTGACCCAGGATGTGCCGGCCGATCTCCAACGGCCGCTCATCGAAAAGCGTGCTGCTATTTGGGGGCGGCTGGGACCAGCGGCCGGGGATGCACGACGCAAGAACATTCAGGCCGCGACGCACCAGTGGCTGTGCGCCAAGTTGCCGCACAACCCCGCGCAAACGTCCATTCGCCGCGCCAATACTCATCGCGTCTTCTCTGTCGTCAGGCCCGAGACATAGGCGTCCCGCAAAGCGCCGCCGGTTAACGCATCCGACCTCCGCAATAGTTCGGCGGCGAGATCCTGCTTGTTGTAGCAGGCATGTACGATGAGCGCTTGACGAAACAACTCATCGGCGGTGAGTGATTCGGGCGTGTCCAGACCGCGCAGGTAGATGCAGTCTGCCCACAGCGTGCGGCCCCGGTGGAAGGCGCGGGCGGGAGAGTCGTCGAAACTGGCATAGCGCTGGCGTCCAAGACTAAAGAAGTCCACGAAACCGAATCCCGCCTCGCGCAGGAGGGTATCGATGTCGGCGAACAGACGCTCGCCTAGATAGACCGGCGCGAACTCCGCCTCGACATGGCACACCAAGGTCCGTCCCAGCAGGGCACGGCCATGTTTCAGAACGGTGTGGGCGGAGCCTTGCACATCGATCTTGAGAAGATCCACAGCCACTGTGTCGGCTAGCACATCGTCCAGTTGGCGTGATGGCAATTCCTGCGTTTTCACGGTCTCCACGGCTAGATCGAGCAGCCCGAAGGGCCTCGTCAGCGCGTGATTGGTGGGCAGGGTGGAAGAGGTCGCATCAAAACGGTTGACGTGGAACGTTACTGTACTGCCATCGCCTACCAGATGCGGATAGGTTCGGATGGTCCCGCCATCCGGTCGGTGTACCTCAACCACACCATCAGGCTCTCCAGAGAGCGGCGCGAAGGGGTCGAAGCCGATCGCGTTCAACGGCGCCGCATGGCGCAGCGGCGCGAACATGTCGCTCTCGAAATCCAGCTCCTGCGAGCCGACATCGACGATCCGCAGCGGCGCCATGTGTTCCGGCCAAGGAAGCGGGAACGGGCCGGATGGAGCCAGAAACGGTAGCAGGTACTGAAAGGGGCGCGCCCCATGCGCCGCCTCGGACAGGTTCACCAAGGTGGCAATGGCGTCGTTCACGGGCTGATCGCCCAGCACCAGCACAGCCGCGGAACGGCTTTGCGGCGTGCTCGCAGGCGATTCAAACAGGATGCGCTGCAACTCGTCGACAAAGGCCTGCACACCGCGGCGGGCATTGCCATCGGCAGCGGTCAGCGCCTCGAAGTGCGCCTCCATTCGACGCAGATGAGTGATGGTAGACGTTGCGACGTCCAGCTGTCGCCGCATCTCGGCGCGATCGGCGGCCATCGCCTCGTAGCGGGGCTCCATTTGCCGCAAATCCGCAATCACGGAATTCGCAGCGTCGAGCTGCTGCTCCAACTCGGCGCGATCCCCGGCCGCCGCTCCGTAGCGAGCCTCCACCTGCCGCAGGTGGGCGATCGTGGTGGCCGCAATGTCCAGTTGTCGCCGCATCGCCGCCGCATCCAGCAATACCCGGCCCCAGACGGAGCGTGACGCGACGGCGCTACGGGCAACCGAAACCAAGCCGGTGAAGCGGCGACGGACGCTGGCGCTCCAGCGCTCGAATCGGGCCCCACCCATCGCGATGCCGGTCACTGGAAGGGTGGCCAGCTTGCCAGCCGTGCATAATACCGTGACCGATCCGATGCGCCGCAGCAGCCAGTGAACGTGAGACAGGCCGCCCAACATCGTCATGTCGTCACTGCGTCGCCCTCAAGCCGGGCAAGCAGGTCGTCGTATTCGCGCAGGATATTGGTAACTTGCCACAGATACATCTCATCGGACTTGGTCTTCTGCGCCTCGTGTTCCCTACTGACACCCAGCACATCGGGGATGCGGATCACGGTAGCGCCGGCCAGTGCGCATCGGAGCCAAAGGTCCCAATCCATCGCCCAATAAAGATGCGGTTTGAGATACCCGCCGGCTCGCTCCCAGATGTCGCGGGTGAAGAATACCTCCGGCTGGAAGAAATAGTCACCCTTTTCCCACCCATCGCACCAGTTTAACGGCCCGGACAGGTCGAAAGATAGGCGCCGTTCGGTTGGCAGCGCCGAATGATGGCGGAACAACAGCCGCGCATCGGCGCCGGCGACGCGGGAGCAAGTCCCCGCTACCAGATCCGCGCCGGATTTAGCGAAGGCCAGCGCCGCTCTTTTTAGCGCCAACGGCGCCAGCATATCGTCGCTGTTCACCCAGGTCAGGATGTCCCCGGTGGCCAAGCGGAAGCCCTTATTCAGCCCGTCCGACTGGCCTTCATCCGGTTCAATTACCAGATGCTTGAACTGCGCCTCGTGGCGTCGCAGGATGTCGATGCTGCCGTCAGTGGAATTGGCGTCGATGACGATATATTCCAGGTTCGGATAGCGCTGGTTGAGCACCGAGTCCAAACACTGCTCCAAATAATCGCGCTGGTTGTAGCTGATGGTGACGACGCTAATGCGTGGCCAATCGATCTCGGACGAGATGCTCGCGCGCGCCGAGGGCTCACGGAAAGCGTCGCCCGGCTCGGCGAAGGCGAACACATTGCCGTGCCGCACTACCCTGCCATCCCATTGCGAAAGCAACCATGTCAGCGCAGCCGATCCTGCTTCTACGAGCACACGTTGGTGGCCGTGCAGACGATTCCGCAGAAGATCGACGTCGGCCCGTCCTGCCGCGCGACCGAGCACAATAGTCCCGAGCGTGGCACGTTCGGTCTCGTCATGTGCTGCCATCCAGCTGCTGAACGATTCCACGGCCGGACGCTGGCGGCCACTCACAGTGATCCTGGCGTCGCCGTCCCCGGGCGTCACATGCACGGTATGCCGCAAGGCCAACAGTTGCTGCAACCCCACATCCGCTACGCCGCCCACCGCCAGCATAGATCGGGGATGCGCGAGCGATTCGGGAAGCGGCTGGCCGGTCTCGGGCACCGGCGAATGGCGTATGCGCGACGTAGGGTCGGACAGCGCCGCGATGGCGGAGCCTGCAGCCGTGATGTCCTGGCTGAATTCGAGCGGGAAGTTACGATGGAGTTTCGAGGCGATGTAGCCGCGATGACCAAGCATGCGGTCGGGCAGGGAACGCTCCAGTGCCTCGCAGCGCGGGATCAGGGCGGTGAGATTGCGCCGGACGTCTTCGCGCAGCACGCTGGGACGGTCGGATTGAAGGCGGATAGAAATAGGTCGCGGGTTGTTCCACCCGCGCAGCGTGCATACGATTCCGGCCGAACCTGGCCGCCCCCGGCCCACTCCTATTGCAGAAGCCATGCCCAACAAATCTCCCCGAGAATTCAACACCGGCGATCTAGCAATTCAGCGATCTGCATTGTAGCATTATAGAAAATTGCGGTTTACCTTGCAGATCATAGGGCCAAAGGACGTTGACATCGCGTCAGGAGGCTGTACAAAATGGTGACACATCTGCCGAACCTGCCAGATTGAAATTCATGCACATTCTTCACAAACGCCGTTGCCGCGTGTGCGGTTGCTCTGAGTTGACGCCGGTGATTAACCTGGGCGACCAATATCTCCAGGGCTCATTTCTGAAACCTCCGATGCAGACTCCCCCAAAACGCAAAGTGCCCACGCAGCTTGTGCGGTGTGACGTCGCCCAGAGCGAGGATGCCTGCGGCCTGCTGCAACTGGCCCATTCCATCCCTCCGGAGATCCTGTACGCGAACTACTGGTATCGTTCCGGCACTAACGAGACGATGCGCCGGCACCTGGAGGAGACCGCCAACTCCACTTTGTCGATCGTCGCGTCGAAGCAGAAGCGCGTGCTGGACATCGGCTGTAACGACGGCACCCTGTTGCGTCACATTCCCGAGGATTTCGAGCGATGGGGCATCGATCCGTCCGACATTGCGGCGGCTGTGGCGCCGCCCATCCGGGTGATCAACACCGTTTTTCCCTCCGAGGAGGCCACCCACCGCCTGGGCGACCTCCGCTTTGACGCGATTATTTCCGTAGCGATGTTTTACGACTTGGAGGATCCGGTCGGATTCGCGCGCAGCGTCAACGAGTTGCTGGATGCCGAGGGCATTTGGGTACTCGAGATGTCTTACATGCCCTTGATGCTGGCCATGAACTCGTTTGACACGATCTGCCATGAGCATCTGGAATACTACAGCCTGTCGGTTCTCAACACCATCATGGCGCGCGCCGGTCTGCGGATCTTCCGCATATCGCTCAACTGGATCAACGGCGGCAGTCTGCGCTGCTATGTCTGCAAGGCCGATTGCTTTCGCTACGATACCAGCGAGGCACGCGACCTGATCCGCCGCTTGCAGGTGAAAGAGTTCGAGATGCAGCTCGACACCAGCGTGCCCTATGTAGCCTTTCAGCTTCGCATCGACGCGCTACGCTCGGAAATGACCAGCTTGCTGGACCGCATCCATGCCACGGGCGGGCGGATCCACGTCTATGGCGCTTCCACCAAAGGTAACGTCTTGATGCAGTGGTACGGCATCGATTCTTACAAGGTTCCGTATGCCGCGGACCGTAACCCCGATAAAGTGGGAGCCCTGACCTTGGGTACCGGCGTCCGGATCATCTCCGAGGAAGAGTCTCGTCAGATGCGGCCAGACTATTACCTGGTCCTCCCTTGGCACTTCAAGAAGGAGTTTCTGATGCGCGAACGCGACACCATCCTGGCGGGTACCAGCATGATCTTCCCGCTACCTGAAATCACGGTGGTAAACGCCGCCAACCTGGAAGCCCAGATCGCCACCGCCGATGTATCGGAGGAAATGCTTGAAGACGTGCTGGGCATCTAAGCCGCGCGAATTATGGCGCGCAACGTGACCACCTCCGCGTTGGTGCTGGGCGTGAATGGCCAGGACGGCAGCTATATCGCCGACGTGCTGATCGAGCGCGGTGACAGAGTAACCGGCGTAGGGCGACAAGCCGCATCGCGCTGGGTGGATCCCGCCCATTTCCATTACGTCCAGCTGGATGCAGCCGACGCCGCCACGCTGGACGGCCTGCTCTCGCGTGTAATGCCCGATCAGATTTATCACATGGCCGCAGTGCATGGCTCCGCAGGGCACGCCTATGAAGAGGTTTGGCGGCAGGCGCTCGCGCTGAACGTCGGTAGCGTGCATACCTGCCTGGAACATATGCGCCTTCGCAGTCCTTCCACACGGCTGTTCTACCCAAGCAGCGTGAAGGTGTTCGGCAACCCGCCGCCCGCCGAGATCGACGAAGCCACACCGCGCGTCGGCTCCTGTCTCTATAGCATTACGAAGAACGCCGCGACCGAGCTGATCCATTATTACCGAGCCCACCACGATTGCTGGGCCTGTGTGGGCTACTACTTCAACCACGATTCGCCGCGCCGTCCGGACAACTATTTCCTGCCGCGCCTGACCGCCCAGATTGCCGCGTCGTTGCAGCGTGCGGTGGCGCCGGGCGTGGCAACTCTAGATTTTTGGTGCGACTGGGGTAGCAGCCGCGAGTTCATGGAATTGACCGTCGATCTATTGGGGCTGGACGTGCCGCACGATGTGGTGATGGCGACCGGACGTCCAGTGTATGCGGCCGACTTGGCTCGCGTCCTTGCCGAAAGCGTGGGAGCGGAGCTGCCCCCGCTGCCGCATCGCACCGTGAATACACCGCCGGTAAGAGCCAGGCTGGAAGGGCTGCAGAGCGCCATCGGCCGCGTACCGCGCAACGGCGCTCTGGACGTGGCGAGCTGGATCCTGGCCGATCGGCAGGGACTGAGGCCGCGCATGCTGGATAAGGTGGCAGGCCGCCTGTGACACGCATCCTGCTCGGTATGCTCGCCTCCAACGGCGACTGCTTGTATGCTACCGCCATCGCGCGACAGATCAAGCTCGACTTCCCTGGCTGCCATCTGACTTGGGCAATCGGCAGCCTCAGCCGCCGCGTCCTGGTCAACAACTCCGACATCGACGAGATCTGGGAGCTGCCGCAGCACTCTTGGTCGGACATGGAACATTGCTGGACGCTGTTCGAGATCGAGGCTCACCAACTGGCCGACGCGGGCCGCTTCGATCACGTGTTCCTGACACAGATATCCCCGGCGCGTTTCGCCAACTACGATGGCACCATCCGTCCGTCGATGTTCCGCAACTTCGGCCGGCCCATCACAGTCGCCATCGATGCGACGATCAACCTGTCCGAGGAAGAGAAGACGGAGGTAGACCGCTGGTTCCAGTCCAGCCCCGCCTCTTCCGCGTCGCAAGTGGTGCTATGCGAATGCTCCTCCAAGTCCGGCCAATCTTTTATGACGGTTGACTTGGCGCTACAGATGGCCGAGCGCATAACCGCCGCGAAGAGCAAGGCAGTGGTGATAGTCTCCACTCACGAGGCGCTGCCCACCGAGAATCCGCGCATCATCTCGGGCGGAACGCTGAGTATCCGCCAGACCGCTCGGCTAACTAATTACGTAGATCTGTTCGTGGGTTGCGGCAGCGGCCTGACCGTGGCGGCCACTTCGGGCGTGGCCAAAGCCTGGCTGCCGAACATCCAAATCCTGAAGCGCAGCACATCGGTTTATGCCTCGTTCCGCCACGACTTTGCGCATTTCGGCAAACCCACGGGGCAGTTCCTGGAACTGACCACCGAGGATCCACACCATCTGGGTAGGGTAGCGGTGGCGGCGCTTGAAAACTTCGGCGCAGCGCAGGCCGAATTCGACGATCCTGTGCCCCTAACCTTCGGATGGTATCGGGAATTGATCTCTCTGATGCTGTTGGAGCGTGGTAAGTACGTGGACGCAGCGCATTCCGTGTTGGTGACTGCGGCGCGCTACGGCTGGCACCCGGAACTGCGCCGGTTCGCAAGGCATTTCATCCTGCCGTTCATAGAAGCCGATCCGCGCAGCGCGCTGCCGCACCGGCGGGAAGAAATCGACAGGATACGAGGAGCCCTTGTATGAGGGTGCCCGGATGCCGCATGCTCGGCGAATTAAGGAGGAGTTGAGGAGATCGCAGTAGTCTGCGCTATACTACGACAAGTGGATGGCCGCCTAATCCTGGGGCGCATGTCCCGGGTCCATCACGATGACCAGTTCTGACCGCAAAAGCTCGAAGAGTGCCCCAGAATCCGGCGGCGCTCCACAAAAGCTGCCAGATATTATTCAAGCACCTGCTGATCGTCCTCTTACGCCGGACGCAAAATTCGTGCCGGAAAGCCAAATCGAGGAGCTCCGTGCAAAGCGGGTTCCTACCACCTTCAAGGGCTGCACGCAGCTCTATCAGCTATTTGTCAAGTCCAATGGAATGATTAGCTGCTCGTGCATGCGATATTGGGACATCTTGGCGGACACGCGGGATATAGATGCCGGGGAGTTCTTCAACGGCAAGATAATGCAATTCATTCGGGAGTGCTTCGCGCAAGGCTATGAGCCGTTTTCCTTTTGCGAGGGGTGCCCATCGCGTTTGTCATCGTTCGATTCAACCGATCATATTTACAAATGGATCGATCTCCACATTGAACCGAGTAACCAGTGCAACCTGTTCTGCGAAGCATGTCTCTGCACGTATGAGAGGTCCACGGAGAATACCCCGGCTCGGCTTTCCCTAGAATATGAACTCTATGAAAAGACGCTCCGAGAAGTTCATCGGGCAGGCCTGTCTCTTCGCAATCTAGCGTTGGTCGGTTTTGGCGAGCCCCTATTCAATTCGCGGACACCGGACATGGCGCGTTTCGCCCGCGAACTGTTCCCCAACGCCTACATTTTTGTGGATACCAATGCCAACTTCGGCAAGCGCCGCGCCGAGGAGCTGGCAGATTGCGGCATCGATGAGATACGGCTGGCCCTAGACGGAGTCGACCAATCGTCGTATGAAACGTACCGCCGCAGCGGGAAGTTCGATCGCGTATTGCAATTCGGCCGCGACTTGGCCCAAGCCATCCGAACTACAAATAGCCGGACCCGTGCCCTCTGGAAATACATCCTCTTCAACCACAACGACAGCGACGAACAGATTTTGACGGCCGTGCGCTTGGCAGCTCAAACCGGCATTCCTATCGCTTTTGACGGCACCGTGGGACAGAACGCCTCACTCCGGACTTCAGCGGAGTTGGAAGCGCTGGTCGGCAAGCCATTTGGCTGCAATATCGACCCGACATCGACGGAAGGGAAGATTCTTCCGCTACCGGAGCCAGAAGAGGGCTCGGCACTCTGGCGTCGAATCATGCGATTTCGCAATCGTTCCGTGCCTACTATCACCTGAAGACGAAGGGAACGCTTGTTCGGTTTTGCCGTACCCCGGTATCTTTGTTTGACAGCGCGAGGACGGTTGTTCTACCATTTCCCTTCAGAAACCTCAGGTGCGAATCCGCATTTCCCCACCAGGGAACATGTTGTGCGTAAAAGAGTTGCGCAGTACCCGAGTTCCGACGTCATGGTGACCTCTTGCGTGTCTGCCGGGGACGTCAGCCCTTACAAGGAGAGCTCTTTTTGAATCCGGCGATGCCTTTCCGTGTAAGGGGCGCCGGGCAGTCTGAGGGAATGGGAACTTTCTCGTTGGAGTTGGTGAAGCGCGCGCGCAAGCGGCTGCTGGAGATGCATTTCCGGGCTGGCGTTGGACACATCGGCGGTAATCTCTCGGCGTTAGATGCCTTGCTGGTGCTGCATCACCAGGTGATGGGCCCAGAAGACGTGTTCGTTCTAGCCAAGGGACATGCTGCTGGCGCGCTCTACGTCACATTGTGGAGTTTGGGGAGGCTCTCAGACGAAGATCTGAACACATTCCATCGAGACGGAACCTTTTTGGCGGGACATCCCGTCGCCGGCTGGTCGAAGGACATTCCATTCGCGACCGGTAGCCTCGGGCACGGACTGCCGGACGCGGCCGGGATGGCTCTCGGGTATAAGTTGCAGTCGCAATCGAGCGAGGTTTACTGTCTCACCTCTGACGGGGAGTGGCAGGAAGGATCGAACTGGGAGGCTCTGATTTTTGCCGTGCACCAGAAGCTCACGAACCTCACGATTTTGATCGACGAAAACCGCTTACAAGGATTCGGAACCACCAATTCTGTCGCCTCTATGGACCCGCTGGAAGACAAGTTCAAAGGTTTTGATATCGAGGTTCTCTCCGTGGATGGTCACGACCACACCGCCATCCGAAGTGCGCTCCAGATCTGCGGCCAGGGCCCCCGAATCGTTGTTCTCAAAACTGTAAAGGGTCATGGCGTTTCGTTCATGGAGAATGCCATGGAGTGGCACTACCTTCCCCTCAACGCCGAGCAGTATCAGATCGCCTTGCAGGAAATCGACGGCCACTATGAGAAAAGCCTTCACTGATGCCTTGGTGAAGTATCTCTCCCCGGCGCGTTGCGTTTTCCTCACCGGCGACCTTGGATTCATGGCGCTGGAAGGCGTACGAAATGCGATGCAATCCAGGTTCATCAACGCCGGTGTCGCCGAACAGAACATGATCTCAGTGGCGGCGGGGCTGGCAAAGACTGGCCTTTCGGTGTGGGTCTACAGTATCGCTCCCTTCTGTTACGCGCGGCCGTTTGAACAGATCCGCAATGACGTCTGTTTGCACGCTCTTCCTGTGCGACTGGTGGGTAATGGTGGTGGGTATGGATATGGAGTGATGGGCTCAACGCACCATGCCATTGAGGACTACGGAGTCCTGCTCACGCTACCAGGCATGCGGGCTTTTGTTCCGGCATTTGACTGCGATTTGGATCCGATTGTCGCCCGAATGGAGACCGAAGGCTTGAGCCCTGCTTACCTACGTCTGGGCCTGTGCGAATTGCCCGCCGGGTTTGCTCCACCGGCCTATGCGCCCTGGCGGCGCCTGCTTCGCGGCAAAGGACCAGTAATAATAGTAGTCGGTCCCCTCGCAGGAAATATTCTGAAGCGGCTGATAGGACTCGACGAGGCTTTGCGCCCCGACCTTTGGGTGGTTACGGAGCTGCCGCTCCATGCCGACCACATTCCAGCGGACTTCATCGCTTCCCTGAAGAGCTCCCCGGGACTATGGCTGGTAGAGGAACATGTAGCACAAGGCAGTTTCGGGCACATGGTTGCGGCGTGGATCTTGGAAAGGTCGTTTCCGATGTGTGAGTTTCGACATTTCACAGCGAAAGGGTATCCTTCCCGCCGCATGGGATCTCAAGCATTTCACCGCAAAGAAAGCGGCATTGACGGAGATTCCATTCTGCAGGCCCTTCTTGTTCGAGAGCAGTCCGGCCAGAGGAACTGATGTTTGTGCAGAGTGATTTTGCCCGCAAGATCTCATTGCTCCGGGGACCGATTCTGGTGTTGGGAGCCAGCGGGTTTGTCGGTGCGAACCTTCTGAAACTGATTCTCCAAATTCGGAACGACGCATACGGCACAACTTTTTCGACACCGGCATGGCGGCTGCAAGAGATCCCGGCCGAGAACGTAATCACCGTGGACTTGTTGGTTCCACAAAGCGCTCGCGCTGTGATGATGCAAATCCAACCTGGTACCGTGTTCGATTGCGTCGCGTATGGGGCCTACTCGTTTGAACAAGATCCGGCGCGAATGTACGACACAAATGTCGCGTTCAAGGTTCGCCTGATGGAGTTGATGCATGAGCTCGGAACGTGGTGTTACATTCATGCAGGCAGTTCATCTGAATATGGTGAACACGCCGACCGGCCCCTGGAAGAAAGTGTGTTGCTGCCCAACAGCCACTACGCGGTAACGAAAGCTTCCTGCGCCGGGCTGGTCTATTTTTGGGGCAAACATCGCGGCTTGCGCTGCGCAAATCTACGCCTATATTCCGTTTACGGTCCACTCGAGGAGCCGTCGCGTCTTGTACCGTCGCTGATTTCCGCCGCCCACCAAGGCGGTTATCCTCCACTTGTGGACCCCCGCGTTTCCCGCGATTTCCTGTATGTGGAAGATGCCTGCGAGTCGTTCGTGGATGCGGCGCTCTCACTCTCGCCCGCGTTCTACGGTCATTCATTCAATATCGGCACGGGTGTTTCCACCTCTATCCAGGAGCTCGCCCTGCTGGCGCGAGATCTCTTTCACCTGGATGCGCAGCCGGTTTTTTCGTCGATGCCAAACCGCGACTGGGATTTCCCCGGACGTTGGTGCGCCAGTGCCGGCAAGGCTGCGTCTCACATCGGATGGGCGGCTCGAACGCCTTTGCAAGAGGGGCTCTTCCGTTTCGCGGAATGGTACAAGGGACTTCGCGATCCGGCTCTTTACCATCGTCATGCCAAAGGCCACGTAACGAACCCGGACGAAAGTGTTACGGCCATCGTGGCCTGCTATAAAGACCAGCTCGCGATTCCCATCCTCTGCGAACGCCTGGTGAAAGTCTTTGAGAAGCTCCACATGGACTACGAGATCATTTTTGTCAACGATGGAAGCCCGGACAATACGCAAGAGGTTATTCAGAACATCAGCTCCCAAAACCATCGGGTGATCGGAGTCACGCATAGCCGCAACTTTGGATCGCAAGCAGCGTTCCGTAGTGGCATGGAGCTGTCCAGTAAACGCGCCTGTGTTCTCTTGGATGGCGATCTGCAAGACCCCCCGGAGTTGATCGAACAGTTTGTCGACAAATGGAGGGAGGGATACGACGTGGTGTATGGTCGGCGCGTCCGTCGCGAAGCTCCCTGGTTCATGCACTTCTTCTACAAAGCGTTTTACTTCCTGTTCAACCGCATGTCCTATGTCCGGATGCCGCGAGATGCAGGCGACTTTTCGCTCATTGACCGGAAGGTAGTCCGGTGGATGCTCACTTGCCGGGAACGCGATCTGTTTTTGCGCGGCATCCGAGCGTTCGTGGGTTTCAAGCAAACCGGGGTCGACTACGTGCGGCCAGAGAGAATGTTCGGCAGAAGCACCAATAGCCTCCTGAAGAATTTCGGCTGGGCCAAGAAAGGCATTTTTGCATTTAGTAATGTTCCTTTGAATATGCTCACCTATGCCGGTCTCGGCCTGTTCTTGGGCGGATCGGCGGTCGCGCTCGCGCAGGTGGTTATGAGGCTGCTGTTTCCGAATTCGGCTCCCAAAGGGCTTACCACGGTCATCATCTTGGTTGTTCTGTTGGGTTCTATCAACTTGTTGGCGATCAGCGTGATCGGCGAGTATATCGCCAAGATATTTGAGGAAGTGAAGTCCAGGCCAGTGTTCATCCGCATGAATGTGATCCAGAACGGAGAGATTCGCCAAGCTACGGTCCACAAGGGCGAGTAACTGAAGATGGACATTTCCCGGCATCTGCTGGATCGCCAGTGCCCGGTTTGCGGTAGTCAGGACAAGTCGCAGGTTGCTTATCCTGCGCGAATTGACGAAGACAAGCTCGATGACTTCGCGTTCGCATCGCGAAAGCTTCCCGAGTACATGCACATGCAGCTTCTCAAGTGCCCAACTTGCGGTGTATTGTACGCATGCCCCGCGCTAGCACCGGAGTTCCTGGCACACGCTTACCGCGATGCCTCCTATGACAGCGACGAAGAAGCAGAATACGCCGCCGAAACCTATGCCAGGCAACTCAAGTCACTCCTGGGGCTGATCGGAGACCGCGGAGTTGCCCTCGAAATAGGTGCTGGTAACGGGGCATTTCTGCGCCATCTTCGCGAAGCCGGATTCCGGGAAGTGATCGGCGTCGAGCCCTCTTACCAGGCTGCGGCCAGAGCGGATGAAGCGATTCGCCCTTTTATCAGGCCGGGGATGTTCCAGGCCAGCAACTTCGCCCCGGGGAGCATTAGCCTGCTTAGTTGCTTTCAAACTATAGAGCATGTCAGTGATCCGCGCGGATTGTGCGCGGATGCGTATGAGTTACTGCGCCCTGATGGCGCGATCTTCTTGATCGGCCATGACTACCGTTCGTGGGTGACTCGACTCTTTGGCGAAAAATCGCCTATTTTTGATATCGAACACCTCCAACTTTTCTCTCAAGATAGCCTGCGCTTTCTGCTGAACGCGTGCGGTTTTGAGGACATCCGGGTTGGGACGATCCGAAACCGATATCCGCTCGCGTACTGGATGAAACTTCTGCCGGCACCAGCCCGTGTTAAACGTGCTCTGATTCCGCTCTCCAGAAAGCTCTTGGTCGGCAGGCTGCCGCTGAGCGTCAATATTGGCAACTTATACGCGGTGGGGTTCAAGCGTTGTAAATAAGAGCGGCTGCTTTTTTCTTCGGCTTTATTCAAGGCCTCTTGTAGAAAGAACCGTGTAACCCAGGCAGTCGTCACCGCCACGCCCGTGGAGTGTCCAATTACCAACCGCCGCGAGAATTATAACGAACGGAATGAGGGGCGTTCCGAGTAGCCGCCGTGTCCATCGTGCTATCGGCGTGGAACTCGCGGGCATTAACAGGGGAAGAATGACGGCCATCATCTTATAGCAGGCTACGGTACCGGCGTTACCCCGTGCATACACGCGCGTCTCCATGAATCCACAGCCGCACAGCAAGTGTTGAAGGCCAGACGGAGTGATCCGCCAATAATCGTAGGGGATGTAGTGCCACCGGGCAGCAAATGGGATCGTCAGTAATATGGACCCTCCGGGTCGCAGACAGCGCCTTGCCTCGCGTAAGAACTGATTTGGTTCCAGTATGTGTTCCAGAGTCTCGGTGCAGAGAATAAAGTCAACCGACGCATCGGCCACCGGCCAGATATCGCCTTCGTAGTACACCGTATCGGGCACCTCGTAGCCGAAGTGGGACTTCGCGGTGTCAGCATCGATACCTCGGTAATGAGCAGCGGAGCTGAACAAACCGCGATAGGGTTGAGCGCCGCAGCCGACATCCAGAACCGCTCCGGCGGCGTGTGGCAAGAGGCAGGCCAAGTCATTCCAGATGGAGCCGGCCTGAAGGTCAAAAAATCGGCGCAATCGGGCCACAACGCCAGACCATCGGTTATCCGGAGATAGAAAGAGCGGCGGACGCCACTTTTCTTCCTTCGCCTCCACCATGTTGGTGCGATGACTGAAAAAGTCATCGCACGAGCTGGTGGAGCGGTCCTTTTCCATGTCTCTATACTACAGGCGCGCGATATTACGGAAGCTTGCGCTCGTAAATATTCACGGGCGCATGAGCCCGGCCAACTGGGAGAGACGCGATTCGGGAAAACTCCGGTCGCGCGTCCAGCGCGTCGCGAAGCGCGTCGCCGAGCCCGCCGCCACTCAGGCTGTACTTATAGGAAGGGCCCACGACGACAAAATCGATGTTGGGCAACGGCGTGAGCAGTTCGTCGAGCGAACGTGCATAGGAATACTCCGCGAACCGTATCGGTAAGTCCTCCCTTATTCCGTACAGGGCGATCACGGGTCCGACGATCGGTTCAATGGCAATCGTCATCACGTTCGAGAGATGACCGGGCGGCTCAGACGCTTTCCGGATCAGTTCATGCTTTCGCACCACGTCCCAAATCTGTGCTGTCCGATACGTGATGTCGTTGCGGGCTGCTAAATCCATTCCCAGCAATCCGCTGGGCTGAGGGCTCAAGTTGCAGATGAGTAGGATTGCGACTCCGGCGACGCCTGCCAATACGGAGATCGCGGTGCGCAGTCCAGGTCGCGAAAATGACTTGGCAATCGGTTCCCAAAGCAATGTCACAAGATAAACCGTCGCCAATACGAAGATCGCATCGAACGCACTCCCGAACCACCAGTACTTGGCAACTGTAGCTGTTGGGATCGCGTAGCTGATCGCCACCACCGCCCCCACGCCCAGAACCCGCGGCACGACCCTGCGTTGCCGGAATAGTGCATATCCAATGCCGCCCATCCAAGCCGCCAGGCAGATTGGAAGGGCCCCGCTCAACATCGTTATTCCGCCAATGCCGAATGAGTAGAACAGCAATTGAGCGGCAAACCCGCTGCGGTTACCGGTCTGCTTGACCACGTCCGTCATCACCCACATGATGTACTGATAGACCTCGCGGCCGATGATGGCTACAGTCGGCGCCACCACCACCAGCGATGCCGCCAAGATCGTCATCGCGCCAAGGATCGTGGCACGAAGCGAGAGCGTCGACGTGTGTCCGCGGCCTTCCAGGTACTGGACTAGCACCGATGCCACGAACGCGGCGCCGAGGACAACGATTGTCACCGGAGCAGTGGTCGGTTTGCTGATCACCGCGAAGCCGCACAGAAGTCCCAATCCGATTTGGCTTCGCCGCGAAGCGGTAAGGGGGCTCATCGCAAAAAATGCGATCGCACACACTGCAGTCAGGGTTCCCCAAGCCGGTTCTGGGCGAAACTCCACAATGCAATACCGCAGCAACGGGACGCCAGCGACGCCGCAAACGACTCCAACCATCAGTATGGCCGGTAGGCGGCGCAGCAGCACAGCGCAGGCGAGAAGGTACAGAAGCACATGGGCTGCGCCGATGATGTAAGGGCCGAGATCGCTGGTGGGAACCAGGTAATATCCGATAACGCCGAAGAGTGTTGTCAAAGGCGAGTGCTGATCGATCAACTGATACGCAGTCGCGAAAAGAGATTGGTGGGCGGCTGAATGAATGACCAATTGTGACCAGAATAGATAGACAACATCATCGTAAAATGGCGGTATCGACAATCTTCCGATCTCGATCGATCGCCGCAAAGAAACGACTGCTATAAATAAAAACACCGATATGGGAACAGTGAGATAGAGTGCTCTTACAGGGGGGGCTTGAAGAGCCTCTTTACGGGGATGGTTCTTAGGCTTCAAGACGATGATCTTCGCATCGATGGAGCGTTTCAATAGAATGCCGGATTGTTACGGCTAGCGTTCGCCAATCGGAAGCCTGCTCTGGGGGCCAGTAACTCAATGCAGGATTTCCAGCGGAACGCCAGGCGGCGGCACATTGTCCGGAGACTTCGTCGGCGTCGAGTTCCATATTGAACGGTTCTTCGAAGAGATAACGACGGCGGGCGCGTCGTGGCTCAAGCGACTAGTGTATAGCATCGGGTATCCAGGAACAATGAGCGTTCACCCAAATGTCGGTGGCACGGGTATCCTCCGGCCACGCTGTCGCAAGCGGTTTGATAGCCCTCGATCGGTGTGTTGCCGTTCAGCGCCACGGTCAACTGGAGGGATAGACAACCGGGAGAGCCTCAAATGACGCAAAGCTACTTGGCCACAACAGAATCGCGCGCGTACCTGGTCTCGTCGGTCCAAACCTGCGAGGCTTCGAAGAACCATTCCACTAAATGGGGATAAGATTCGCGGAAGCTTTGGTTCCGAGAGACATCGAGATCGTTCGTGAACTTAAGGAAGCTGTCAAACTCATCTCGGTAGTGAGTGCCCGCGTTCTGTGTGAGGAACGTCAGCATATATTCGGCGCAGCCGCGATTGGCAGGACGCGCATGTTCACCTGCGAGATAGTCGCGAAGCTGCTCCATGGCTGCTTCTCGCGCAACCGGCGGCATTACCAAGACGTTAAGGTATCGCGGTCCAACCAGAAAGTGTGTATGGACGTCGATATCATGCGCGTCGCAGTAGCGCAGGACGTCCGGTATGTGGTGCAGATTGTAGATCTGCACAGCGGTGGTGAAAGTGAGCGTTAGATTCGGAAGCGTCGTAACACGGGCGATGTTCGCTTGGATTTCGGACCACTTCGCGGGATAACGAATGTACTCCAGTACGTCGGCGATGCCATCGATGCTCACTTCGAGGAGGACCTTCTTGAGCCGCGCCAGTTTCGCAATGGTGGAGTCCTTCAGGCTGGTCATGTTCGAAACAATCTCAAAGGTGACATTGGTAGCCACGCCCCGTTCGATCAGTAAATCCAAGATCCGATCGAATTCCTTGACCAGGAACGGTTCGCCTCCTTGGAAAATGATGTATTCGACATTTTCCGGCTGACCGAGAATCTCGTCAAACATCACCTCGTCGCCACCCCACCAAGGTTGATTGGCGGACAAACGCGTCAACCCCCGATCATTGCAGGTTTGGGCGGCCCCCTGCGGATGGCGCTCGATCCAGGCATCCAGCAAAGCGACTCCAAGCGGGCGCCCGCCCACATCCGTGGCGCCAGATCGGATCTCCAATTCCAGCATCGGGCGGTTCGAGAGCACAGGCGCTTCAAACTCCTGTTTCCACTCGGGTCCGATTTGGCCCGAGAAAATTTCCGAGCCATTCAGGCGGATGGTGACGGGGCTGGAGCCGCCCATGGTCCGCAGCGACAGACCCAGACGAGCGACCCTGGTACCCGGAGGAATTTCGAAACTGACAATGCCGTTCCCGTTGCTCCAGCGCAGAGCATAGTCGCCGCAGCATTCATACGCATAAAAGCCGCTATAATCTACGCCGAAGAACTGCCGCGGTCCGAAAGTCAGTTTCTTCCCGCGCCAGTGCGCCACGTCGGGATAAGCAGCCGGCATCCATTTGTTGTGGACGGAGTCGCTCTCGATCCGGGATGAGTACTGGCTGGAGCACATGCGGCACGCCAAATTGCAGAGATTTCCCAGATTCAATTGAAGAAAGCCGGGGCGATTACGTATCTTCCAGGAATCATCTCGGGCTTCTTGAACAAAATCCTCACGCGTCCTTCCGGTCTTAGCCAGCCAGGTTTCGTTTTGGATGGTCCGCCGGCTCTGGCCTACCGAATCCTCTTCCTGGTAACAGCGCATACAGGGCGAAATCTTTTCGCCGTCCGCCATACCGCGTCGTGCATCGCGCATATAGGCGGAGTTCCAAATCTCTTCATAGCTGTCGGTGTAGAGGGACATGGTTCGCCCGTTTTCCTGCAAATCCTCGCCTGCGATACAACACATCTTCACTGTGCCGTTGGGCGCGATTTGCAGGTGATTCCATGCCAGTACGCAAAAGGTGTCGCGAGCCGCAGCAGGTGCTTCTTTTATGCCTTGCTTCGACACCAAGTCGACCGGAGGCTTAATGCTGTGCAACGCTCGCGCTGTGTCGTCCTCCTGCAATAGGTCCCATAAGGCTCCGGCACTTTGCCGCAGACGATACAACACGGAATCGTTCACCGTGTTCTTCATCCGGCACCTACTATCTGATAGGGATCCTCAAGAATACCAGGACGATCCGAGAGGACACTCAGTGGTATATGAAAGGAACAGTTCTGGCAAAAACTGGGAACGCCCGACCGGGGCCAATCCCAGAGCGCTTTCGCCTTGTCGGAGTTGTAGAGGCTCGATAGCGGCTGCGCCATCACGTTGCCCAAGCGAAACTCGTCGACGTCATCGTAATTGTCGCAGGGACAGAATGAAACATTGCCGTTGGAAAACACTATGCAGGCGAAGAGGGGTATTAGGCACTGAGGTCTATCCTTGGTCGGCTGCAGCGCAAACCATTTCGCCTGGTTCGGGAGTGGGCGATTGGCTTCATCGTACTTGCCCCAGTTGGCATAGTTCATCATGACGGAATTGACGAAGGTCCGGCCGTCGTCAGCCTTCAACCCTACCTCATTGTGCAGCCAATTTTCGATGAAACCATCAGCGCGCTGCTTGAGCAGTCGGAACTCGAGGGACACCGGCACGGACGCCGCGCTGACAATTCGGCGGATGCCTTCCACCATGCGCGAATAGGTTTTTTTGCGAGCCATTGCCTCATATTCTCCCTCATCCAGTCCATAGATGGAAATCGAGAGGCGCTGAAGCGGCCCGATGATGCGGTCAAGTTCCCGACTGCTGAAACGATGCGCCATGGCGGCGTTCGTCGTGAAACCAATACCGGAAACGAAATCGCACTTTCGCAAATAGTCTATTCGTTCTCGAATGTGGCGGTCTAACAGCACGTCCCCGACCAGCGGCGTCAGCGAGACATACCCGCCCCCCATATCACGGTAATCGTCAAGAATCTTCTCAAATATCGCCCTTGGCATGTGCTTTTTGGGCCGCGTCTGATCGCTGTAGGCGCAAATGATGCAGTCATTGTTGCAGAAATTGACGGTTTCAATTCGCAAGTAAAGCGGCCTGATCCGCCCCTCAAAAATAATGCGGTCTTTTGGCAGTCCAAGGAATTCTGGATGCAGGTCCCAGACGTTCGGCGTCAGGGCTCCCTGGACCGCTGATGGAGAATGAGCGTGAATGGTGAAGAGACGATCCATGATTAACACTGAGAAGATCGCAAGCAGCCCGTGCCAATCTTCAATTGTCCGCGCAACCGAACAGTCTCCTTTCACGGCGCCAAAGGCCTTCGCAGCGCTGGAACGGTGGCTGTCTGGTTCCGTTGCCCTCCACCACTTCCCGGTAGCGATATAGATCGGCGCAGAGGAGATCACGGACCCGTTTTTTCTGCAAATATTGAAGCCGCGCCGACCCTGGTATGCGTTGCACAACCTGAACAAGGGCCGTTAAGGTGGCGGATTCGACGGGATTTAGCTCCTGACGAACCAGCAAGCCAGCGCCTTCGATCATCACAAATGGTTCGTCGATCGCACCGAGTGTTTCGCTCGACAGATTGTCTTGCGTGGCGCCCTGGCGGAAGGAGCGGGCCTGGGGAGTGAGGAAGATTGCCTGACAAGGGTAAAGGACGCCTTTGCAGACGATTCTGCGCGAAACGCTATCCGTACCTAAGGCATGAAGATTGATGTTTTGGGGAACCTGCCACGAACTCCGTTCCGCGATTCGATTGAGTGCGCCCCAGTTGGCTTCGGGCGCGCAGCGAGGAACAATGGCGACGCGCCATTCCACTTCGCGCAAAAGTTCCTCGGCCGACTCACAGTCTTCCGCGCAGACCACTAGACCATGGTTGGAAAGCACAAGAACCTTGGCGCGTGGAGAGCGGGCGATTGCCGCTTGGATAGCGCGGGCAAGAGGAAGCCCGGAGGGAACATCGGGGATCCACTGCCAGTCGATACCCTTGAGCCGCGACGCCAGTTCCGCGCGGCCATCCCGTCGAACCGCCCATGCGATAGCATTCACGGAATGCACATGCAGAACGACGCGATGTGGAAGAACGGAGTGCATGGCTGTTTCGATCGATGCGCGCATCCGCTTGCCGCTTAATACAACGGACTGCCCGGCCGGGTCCGCATTCTGATCGATTAGCGCCCGCGTCTCCGCCAGATTCACTGGAATCAGGATCTGGTCGTGGGTGGCGTGCGCCAGCCACTTGCCCGACGCCTTTATCCAAAGGACACCACCAAGCTTTATCGATGTGTTACCAGTTGCAGCCTGCACGAGCAGCGGGTCGCCGCCAATACGGGCAGAAACTTGAAGCAACGAGTCGATTTCTGATGCGGGGGTGAAAGACAAATGTGAATTCCGTCGTGACTTCTATTTCACTTGATTCGGAGGGATTATTCAAGCCCCGGTTTTCCGGCATCGCGGTGCCAGAGTTCTTTGCGGGGTAAATAACGCTGGAACTCTAAGGCACGGTCCAGGTGCCCAACTGCTGCCACCCGCTGCTGGATCCCGAAACATCCGCAGCGTAGAGGTAGATGTTCTTGGCACCCGCGTAGGCCGGCAGGAAGGTCATCGGCAGATTCAGCGTCAGCGTATTGCCGTTGCGAACCACCGATGTGGCCGCCACGTTCAAAGAGCACTGGCTGTTCTGCAACGTGGTCGCTGCGCCGGGTGTAGCCGTCAGCCAGGTCGTCCCGCTGTTTTGCAGCAACTCGATCAAGTTGCCCGCTGCGTTGTAGTACAGTAAGCAGGTATTGGTGGCCGGATTAGCTAACGTGCTGTTGAAATACGCCCATACTGTCTGCAAGCTGGCCGCTCCCGCCGTGTCTGAATATTGCAGCGCAAAAGTCTGGCTTGCCAGGGACCCAGAACTTGGCGTGACGGAAACAGCGGACGGTATGCCGGTGCCCGCCGGCACTGTCCACGTGCCTAATTGCTGCCACCCGCTGGTGGATCCGGATGCATCAGCGGCGTACAGGTAGATGTTCTTCGCCCCGGCATAGGCCGGCTGGAAGGTCATGGGCAGATTCAGCGTCAGCGTATTGCCGTTGCGAACCACCGATGTGGCCGCCACGTTCAAGGAACACTGGCTCCGTTGCGAACCACCGATGTGGCCGTCACGTTCAAGGCACACTGGCTGTTCTGCAACGTGGTCGCCGCCCCCGGTGCCGCCGATACCCACGTCGCCCCATTGTCTTGCAGTAACTCGATCAGGTTGCCCGCTACGTTGTAGTACAGCAGGCAGGTGTTGGTGGCTGGATTAGCTAACGTGCTGTTGAAATACACCCAGGCCGTTTGCAAGCTCGCCGCGCCGGCAGTGTCCGAATACTGCAGTGCAAAACTTTGGCTCGCTACCGACCCCGAACTCGGCGTCACCGAAACTGCCGCCGGAATGGCAGAGGCCCCGGGCACAGTCCACGTACCCAATTGCTGCCACCCGCTGTTGGACCCAGATACATCCGCCGCGTACAGATAGACGTTCTTGGCACCCGCGTAGGACGGCAGAAAGGTCATTGGAAGATCCACGGTCAGCGTATTGCCGTTGCGAACCACCGATGTGCCCGCCACATTCAAGGAACACTGACTGTTTTGCAGCGTGGTGGCCGTCCCCGGTGTTGCCGTTACCCAAGTCGCCCCGTTGTCTTGCAGTAACTCGATCAGGTTGCCCGCTACGTTGTAGTACAGCAAGCAGGTATTGGTGGCCGGATTGGCTAGCGTGGGGCTGAAATACGCCCACATCGTTTGCAAGTTCGCCGCGCCCGCCGTGTCCGAGTATTGCAGAGCGAAGTTTTGGCTCGCTACGAACCCGGAGCTGGGCGTTACGGAAACCGCCGCTGGCACTCCTCCGGCATAGCTTATCTGCATAACAAAGGCATCGGGCGCGACGCTTAACCCAGTCTGGATGGGAGCTGCAACAGGAAAATTGCTGGATGAGGTCACGCCCGCGAGATACATCTTGCTGCCTGTTGTAACGGCCACGGCATAACCTCGATCGTCACCCGATCCGCCGAAATAGCTTGAGAAAATAAGGCTCGCGCCCGCCGGGTCTAGCACCATGGCGAACGCATCCACCGCGCCCTGAAAGGTTGCTTGAATTGCGCCGGAGGTTGGGAAATTGGAAGACGTTGTAAAACCGCCCACGATGGCTCGCCCTAGAGGATCGATTGTAATAGAGGTGCCCACATCAATACCCGAACCACCAACGAGGGTCGAGTACGCCAAAATACTGCCCGCCGCCGAGAGCTTAGAGACGAAGGCATTGTATTGGCCAGTCAGCGCGCCCTGGAAGATTCCTGGTGTCGTCGGAAAATCGAACGAGGCAGTGTCGCCGGTCACATAGGCCGCACCAGAGGAATCCAATGCGATCGCAGTGGCGCTATCTGTGATCGATCCCCCCAAATACGTCGAATAGACGAGAGCGGAACCGGTTGCGTTGACCTTAGTTACGAAGGCGTTTGAAGTGCCGAGGAGACTGCTTTGTAGCGACCCCACGACCGGAAAATTTGGGGAAGATGTGGTGCCGGCCACGTATGCGTTGCCAGAGGGATCCACGGCGATGCCGGCACACAGGTCCAACCCGCTCCCACCTAAAAAGGTGGAGTAGGCCAGCGCATTGCCCGCCGGATTTAGCTTGGATACGAAACAATCGGAAACGCCGCCGTCATTGGAGGTCCGAAACGCTCCCACCGTCACGGGGAAGGCCGTGGACGCCGTTTGTCCGGTAACGTAAGCCGCGCCTGTGGAGTCCACCGCGATGGCCAGTCCAGAGTCAGCCCCCCCACCGCCCAGGTAGGTGGAGTATTGCAATCCGAAGCCGGGACTAAACTTCGCTATAAACGCATCTTGAGTTCCCGGGGCGTGCGTCAAGAAAGCGCCATTGGTAACCGGAAAATCCGAGGAAGCAGTTACTCCTGTCACATAGATGTTTCCAAGCGGGTCCAACGCAATCCCTCTTCCCGAATCGTAATTGCTCCCTCCTAGGTACACGGTGAACGCCAGAGTTCCCGTGCTGTTGAACTTCGCCACGAAGGCATCTCGGCTCGATCGCGGTGGTAGGGATGGATTGCTCAGGTTGCCGGAACTAGTCTCTCCGGCAACGTACAGGCTGCCTTGGGAGTCAGTCGCGGCGGCGTTAATGGAATCAAACGACGACCCTCCAAAATACGTACTGAAATCGAGGACCGGGTCTATGAAGAGCGGCTGAACGCGATCATAAGGTCCCAAACGCAGATCTACCTCCCGGCCGCTGAGCAATCGATACCTACAAGCGACCCTCCGCCTGCGGCTTCGTGCGTCTTGGGACGCCTGGGGACTTCGCTGCCTAATGGATGCATTGCCAGCGCGCATTTCCAGGTCCCCGGAGCGGAGCAGATGGAGAGATGTCCCGTCGTAGCGAATACGGATCATGCTTGGATCGGCGTAGGGTGCGATCTCAAAGTTGTATTCGAGCCCGTCATCCGTGGTAGCGAACACGAGATCGATTCCAGGATAGATCCTGCGGTAGCGTACGCGCTCGAAATGGGAAGCTGTACGGGAAGCTTCACCAGGGCCAAGGTAATAGATGGTCTTGCTTCCCGACGAAACCTCACCTTGCGGATCCGATTGGAGGCTGGCGCCCACAAAAGTGATGTGTGCCTCGGCTAGAGGTGGCCCATTGATCGATAGCGTTCCTCCCGCGCCCAGAGATACAGTGGTTCCCGAGCTCCGCCAGAGGTAGCGCGCAGACCCGGCGTCGCGCTCTTCTTCAAAGCTTGGTGCGACGCGAATGGTCCTTTGCTTGGCGGTCTGACCTTTCAACCCTCCGCTAACCAAGCAAACGTCCAGTATCACGAGGCAGGCCGGACGGCTAAGCCATCGCACCAGCCGTGAGGCACAACCTTCCATCGCCACAGATGTGGGATTCCGGAAGGAGAAATCTCAACCAGTCGATCGTTCTTACGGCGCGGTCCACGTGCCTAATTGCTGCCATCCGCTGTTGGACCCCGAATCATCCGCAGCGTACAGATAGATGTTCTTGGCACCCGCGTAGGCTGGCTGAAAGGTCATCGGCAGATTCACCGTCAGCGTATTGCCGTTGCGAACCACCGATGTGGCCGCCACGTTCAAAGAGCACTGGCTGTTCTGCAACGTGGTGGCCGTCCCCGGCGTTTCCGATACCCACGTCGCCCCGCTATCTTGCGCCAAGTTGATCAGGTTGGCTGCTACGTTGTAGTACAGCAAGCAGGTATTGGTGGCCGGATTCGCTAACGAGCTGTTGAAATACACCCACACTGTCTGCAGGTTTGCCGCGCCGGCCGTGTCGGAATATTCGAGTGCAAAAGTCTGGCTCGCTAGCGACCCTGAGCTCGGCGTCACCGAAACGGCGGCCGGTACAGCAGAGGCCCCCGGCACAGTCCACGTACCCAATGGCTGCCACCCACTGTTGGACCCCGAAACATCCGCAGCGTACAGGTAAATGTTCTTGGCTCCCGCGTAGGCTGGCTGAAAGGTCATCGGCAGATTCAGCGTCAGCGTATTGCCGTTGCGAACCACCGACGTGCCCGCCACATTCAAGGAACACTGGCTGTTCTGTAGCGTGGCGGCTGTCCCCGGCGTCGCCGTCACCCAAGTTGACCCGCTATCTTGCGCCAAATTGATCACGTTGGCTGCTGCGTTGTAGTACAGCAAGCAGGTATTGGTGGCCGGATTCGCTAACGTGCTGTTGAAATACACCCACACCGTTTGCAAGCTCGCCGCACCGGCAGTGTCCGAATACTGGAGTGCAAAACCTTGGCTCGCTGCCGACCCTGAGCTCGGTGTCACCGAAACGGCCGCCGGAATGGCAGAAGCCCCGGGCACAGTCCAGGTTCCCAATTGCTGCCACCCGCTGTTGGACCCCGAAACATCCGCCGCGTACAGGTAGATGTTCTTCGCCCCGGCATAGGCCGGCTGGAAGGTCATGGGCAGATT
Organism: Bryobacteraceae bacterium; assembly: GCA_049518655.1. Lineage (GTDB taxonomy): Bacteria > Acidobacteriota > Terriglobia > Bryobacterales > Bryobacteraceae > Palsa-89. The sequence continues at coordinate 56,392 of JBEKRO010000043.1, forward strand.
CAGCGTCAGCGTATTGCCGTTGCGAACCACCGATGTGGC
>JBEKRO010000044.1:0-90964 GCA_049518655.1 Bryobacteraceae bacterium
GTTCGTGCTCGTGCCAAAAGCTGTCCGCAATGATCTCTTCAAACGCCGAGTGACAAAAGATCGCTTGCAATTCCTCTTTGATGCTTACGCCTTCTTCCAACGTTGCGATGGCTACGAGAAGGGCACTGTCGAGTTCCTCCTCGCGGAACGAACTCTGGAGGGTGCGCAGGACCACGGCGAAGTGGAGGCAGTTGTCAGGCTTCCCAATTCGGAGCGACAGTGATCGTTGACGATCCATGGGGCAGGGAACTGGCCGCGCACGACGACCTGGAATTTCATGGAACTCTATGGGTTCTTCAACGTTTCCATGAAGTGGAACTACTTTCCTCGACCGCCGTTGGAGACAGCTTCGTTATCGCTGCGTCTGCGTGGAACACGATTGCCCAGGGACACCGTCAACAAGCTGCTGTTCGACATTGGACAGCAACCCTTATGACCTTCTTCCAATCGGCTGTCGGGAAGAAGAAGTTTGGACATCTGAAGGAGTCCAGCTCTGTTTCAGTGATGGACAACTCAACTCAACACCAACTCAACACGTGAGCAACGAAAAGAGAGAAGTACTGTAGTTACATATCGTTGGGAAGATGCGAGACCTAGAGGTTCAAGTCCTCTCATCCGCACCAGCCCGGCTACTGCTTAAATCGATTGGACAGATAGTTTAGAATCGCTTCCCGATTTTCGGGTTTCACCGGAGCGCCCCAGCCAGTCATTTTGTTGATCTCGCGATCCCACTGCGCGCCGGTCAGCTGTTGTTGCTGCATCATGTGCTCATCGTGGCAAGCGAAGCAGGCAGCCTGGTAGCCATCCGGATAAGCCGCTTCGGCAGCGACGGGTTCGGCGACTGCGGTGGGCGCTTGGGCTGAGATCGTAATGGCGATGGGCTGGGCGACATTCCACAGATAGCCATTCGGATTCCATTCCTGGGTGAGCGGCTGCGTTTGCCCGGCCATATTCGTCGCGCGGGCGAGGAGCGTGTATTTGCCCTCCGTGGGTTTCCAATCATGTTGCCAAAGACGCCAACCGTATTTGGTCCGCTGGCCGGTTAGCTTGGCTTGTTTCCAGCTCTGGCCGCCATCGGTGGAGACATCGACCTTGCTGACTGGCGAGGTGTTCGACCAGGCCGTGCCTTGAACGCGCACCAGCCCTGGCTTGGCCCAACCCGCCGGAACTGCGATCACGGACTTGACGTTGAGGTCGGTGACCGGCACCATCGCAGCCGGATCCACAGCCGTGCCGGGGGGAACCGGGCCGGTAGGATGGCGATAAGCCGACTTCATCCAAAAGCCCTCGAATTCATGATCGAGCACTTCGATATGCTGCAGCCATTTCACCCACGAGTCGCTCGCCCAGCCGGGGGCGATCACACGCAAAGGAAATCCGTGCTCTACCGGCAAAGTCTGGCCGTTCATTTCGTAGGCCAGCAATGTATCGGGATGGAGCGCCTTGGCAGTGGGTATGGTGCGCTGAAAATCAGGCATCTTCCCCAGCGGAACATCGGCGCCGTCAAACAGAATCTCCTTGGCGGAGCTCTTGATGCCAGCCTTTTGTAAGACGTCCCGAAGACGCACGCCCGTCCATCGCCCATTGCCGACCGAACCAAACGTCCACTGCGCACCCGGAAGGCGCGGCTGGTAAAAGCTTCTTCCATTGCCGGCACATTCCAATACACCCACCAGTTCCACGCGAGGCAGCTTTTTCAGATCGTCCATGGTCAAGGTTATGGGTTGTCCGACTACACCATCGATCTTCAGGCTCCACTCGTTGAGATTCACCTTGGGCGTGTAGGTATGGGAACGGACAAAGAATCGATCGATCGGCGTGATCCAATCGGTGAAGCCGTCCAGAGGCATCTCGAGATCTTCGGGGCGGGGTGAGCGTACGATCATCCGCGACTGATCGGCCTGATCGGCTGCCCCCAAGACGCGGGGGAGCACGCCCGCGGCTACGCTCATCAACATATTGCGTCTGGTGATGGTCATTGTTCGGATGACTCCCTTGTCGTTGATTGTTTATCGGCCACAAACAGGTACCGGTTCAGACTGAAGAAGAAGAGGCCTTCCTTATTCAGTGTCGAAAACTCGGCGAACCAGGCATCCGCCTCGTTCTGAGAAATGCCCTCACGTCCCACTGCGAACGACGCCATCATTGCCAGCATGCCCTTTGCATAAGTATTGTCCTCAAATTCCGGATTGAACATCGGGAAGGCCGCCCGCTCTCGCACAGAGAAGCCCGCCTCTCGTAATTGACGGGAGAGGGTGCGGGGCAGACTGGCGTGCACGAAGTGATGGTCCCAGGCCGCCAGGAGTCGCGCCATGCGAGCAGCGTCTTCGGTGTGGATCACCAACGATCCATAGTCGGTGTCCAAGATGAGCGCCCGTCCGCCTGGCCGCAGCACCCGATGGAGTTCGGCAAGCGCCGCGGGAATATCGGAGACATATTCGTAGACTTGAGTGGAGACGGCAGCGTCGAAGCTGTTGTCTGGATACGGTAATTCGGTAGCGTCGGCGGTCCGAAATCCAACCCAGGGCTGTTCCGCGCAACGTTTGCTCGACATCGCCACCATGGCGGGGCTCAGATCGATGCCACAAACACGGCCCTGGGGTCCGACTGCGACGGCCATATCGTGGGCCAACAGTCCCGGCCCCGAGCCGATATCCAGCACATGTTCGCCCCGAACCAGCTTCAGGCTGTCCAGCACCTGCCTGCGCTGCGCCACCACGTCTGGCGTGAGGTAGATACGTTCGACTCGTCGGCTTAGATCCTCATCGAAATGGAATTGGCTCATGGTGGTTCGTGTACAACTAGGCCGTACCTCGGCGCGCGAATGGCAGGCTCAACACAAAGAGGCCAACGCCCAACAGGACGATGGCCGGACCGGGCAGGAAGCGGAAGCTCTCGGCCAGCCACACTCCCACCACCGAAATGGCGCCCCCGAAGATGGCGGAAAGGATCACGTATCGCCGCATGCTTTGCGCGAGGTTCTTGGCAATGGATGCGGGGATGATGGTGAGCGCGCCCATCAAGAGCGTTCCGACGAGTTTGATACCCAGAGCCACGATCATCGCGAAGATCAGCAGCAGCGCCAGATCGTAACCGCGGCCCAGGCCATGCACGCGGGCGAGGTCGGGCGAAACGATCAGGAACAGAAACCGCTTGGCCAGAAAGAAGCACAGCGCCGACAGCAGCACGGCGGTGAGCAGGATGGCCAGCAATAACGGCAGAGAGAGCGTGGGAAACGCGCCGAACAGCGATTCGATGACGTCGGCATTCGGGAGCATAAGAATTCCGATCGCCAGGCTGGCGGTAAACAGAAGCCCGACAAGCGCATCGGGCGGCACCCGGCTTCGGCCTTCCAGCCAGAAAACCAGGAACGCGGCGGCGATCAAGAAGGCGATCACTCCGTAGAAAGGATCGAAACGGTAGATCAGTGCCAGTGCAATGCCGGGAAGCGCCACGTGAGAAAGCGCGTCACCAACCAGCGCCATGCGCCGCAGAAGGATAAATGGACCGACGCTGCCGGAGGCGATGCCCACTAATAACGCGATCCAGAACGAGGTGTGTGGGGAAGCGGGCATTAGTGAGCCGGGCCGTGTTCATGATGATAGAAGCTGGCCTCACCATAGAGGGTGGCGAGGGCTTGCGGATTCAAGGCTTCCACCGGAGGGCCTTGGCACACCACGCTCTTGTTCAGACATAAGACGCGTTGTGCGTAGCGATAAACAACGCTGAGATCGTGCGAAATCAAGAGCAGTGCTGTTCCGCGATCTATCTGGACGCGATGGAGGAGCGCGTAGACCGTATCCTCGAAGCCGGCGTCGACAGCCGCTGTAGGTTCATCGAGAAGGAGCACGCTGGGTTTTTGCAACAACGCCGACGCGATGAGCACACGCTGCGTCTCGCCGCCGGATAATTCTCCTAGCCCCTTCCGCAGGACGGCCCGGTCCAGCCCCATCAGCTTCAGCTCTTGATCCAACTGGCTGGTGAAGGCTGCCGCCGGCCGCCAGAAGTTGGGCGATTGGAGCAGAAAGAATTCCATGGTTGAGATGGGAGCGGAACGATCGACGGAGAATCTCTGCGGGACGTATCCGATCTTGGCGTCCGGGCGCCAGTGCACCTGGCCAGTGTGTGAAAGCAGACCCAGCAAGGCTCGAAACAGAACGGTCTTACCAGCGCCGTTGGGGCCGATTACGGCGAAGGCTTCGCCCTGTTTCAGGGTGAAGGAGATATTGCGAAGAACAGGGTCGCCATCGAGAGTCACGGAAAGGTCATCAACGGCCAGAACGGTTTCATCGCTCATGTGGGCTTGGAATAAACGTATCATGAGGGCATCGGGCCATGGAGAAGTTACATCGTGACAACGCATTGTTGTACTTGGTTGGCGCGGCGGCTGTCACGACATTGGTCTCTATCCGCGTGTTCGAGATTCTGATGGCCGTGGCGCTAGTAGCGCTCGTCGTCACGCGGGGGCGATGGCGTTTGCCGCCGGTGTGGTTGCCACTGTCCTTGTTCCTGTTGGGAACATTAGTATCTCTTTTTGTCTGGGGTCACATTCGTGAGGGACTTCCTCAAGTCAGGAAGTTCTACGTCTATCTGATGCTGTTTCTAGTGACCAGCGCTGTTCGAACCGTAAAGGAGATTCGCTGGGTGGCGCTGGGATGGGCGCTGGCGGCAACGCTATCGTCCATGTGGGCGCTGAAGCAGTTTGTTGAAAAGTACCGCGCCGCTGGGCTGGCCCATCAGAATTTCTACACGTCCTATGTGGACGCCCGCATCACCGGATTCATGGGCCACTGGATGACGTTGAGCGGGGAGCTGATGATGGCGCTCATGGTCATCGGCGCCCTGGTTTTCTTCGCGCGGGATCGTTCATGGACTGGCGGATTAATCGCAGCTGCGGTGCCTGTGAGCGTGGCTCTGGGACTCACATGGACGCGCAGTATGTGGCTAGGGGCTTTGTGCGGCGGCGTGTACTTAATCTGGTTCTGGAAGAAGTGGGCGCTGGCGGCAGTACCGGTGTTGATCGCCGTTCTGCTGATTGCAAATCCTGTCGACATTCGCGAGCGAGCTATGTCGGCCCTTGCTCCGCACGAAGGCCAGACGGATTCCAATGCTCATCGCGCGGAGTTGCGGCGTATTGGCTGGGAGATGATCAAAGCACATCCGTGGCTGGGTGTCGGGCCAGAACAAGTATCGCGCCAGTATCAGAACTACATCCGACCGGACATGCCGCGGCCTCAAGCGTCCCAATATTACGGCCATTTAGAAAACGATTACGTGCAATACGCGGCAGAGCGCGGTGTTCCCACCATGCTGGCGCTGTTGTGGATGATCGGATGGGCGCTCTTGGACTTCGCGCGCGCACTGCGGCGCTTGCCTCCGGTGGCCGAGGAGCGCTGGGTGCTGCACGCCGCGGTGGCCGCCATCGCGAGTGTGCTGGTGAGTGGGTTTTACTCCTGGAATCTGAACAACAGCGAAGTGCTGGCGATGTTTCTGGCTGTGATGGGCTGCGGTTATGTCGCGGTGTGGCAGGCGGAAGCGAAACGGGAGAGCGAGATCACTCCTGCTGCAGCTTCTGTACCGCTTCGTTGAAGTGTTCGACGCTTTCGAGGCCCATCCACGTTCCTGTGATGGGATAAGCGTGGATGCGCTTTCCGGCTGCCAGCAGCGCGGTCATCAATTCGGGCATGGTGAAGAACGTGTCTGCGGGGATGAGCGCGAGCGCAGCGCTGCTCAAGCAATAAATACCAGCGCTAATCGCGTAGTCCGTTTCCGGTTTTTCCGTCACCGCTTGAACGGCTCCATCGGAGATGGACAAAACGCCGTAGGGCGATCGGTAGGTGTATTTGGCATAGGCCACCGTTAAGTCGCAACCACTGGCGCGGCTGGATTCCATGAAGTCGCGGAAGTCGAGATCGGTAATCAGGTCGCCATTCATCAGGAGCAAAAAATCGCCCGGCGGGAGCATGTCTCGTAAAGCGCCGGCGGGGCCGGCGGTGCCGAGCGGCTTGTGTTCGTGAACGTATGTAACACTGACGCCGAACCTGGCCCCATCACCGCAAAACGCGCGGATCAGCTCCGCCTGATAGCCAGTGGCAAGAACAAGATCGGTGATGCCGGCGTCGCGCAACTGTTCCATGATCCTTTGCAGAATCGGTTTTTCGCCGACCGGCAGGAGCGGTTTCGGAATGGAAAACGTCAGGGGCCGCAGCCGTGTACCCATGCCGCCCGCCAAAATTAGGGCTTTCATTTGATTTTGCCGAAGGCTCCCATCAAATACGGTAGGTGCTGGGATCGTACATTTCCAGCCGCTCCTCCACCCATTTCGCGGTCAGCCGGATTCCTTCGTCCAGAGTAACGCGTGGCGTCCAGCCCACCAGATCGCGAGCCTTCGAATTGTTCGAGAGCAGCCGATTCACTTCGCTGCTCTCGGGGCGCACGCGTTCGTCTTTCTTCTTGATAGGAAGATCGCGGCCGATGATGGCATTGATGCGCTGCACCAGATCGCCAATCGAAACCTCAGAGCCCGTTCCCAGATTCACTTCGTGTCCGACAGCGGCATCACATTCGGCGAGCTGCAGGAAACCCTCCACCGTGTCGCTGACATACGTGAAGTCTCGCGTGGGAGCCGTATTTCCGACCGTGATTTCGGGCTGCGTCAAGGCCTGGCTGATGATGGTGGGGATAATGGCGCGGTCGCTCTGGCGCGGACCGTAGGTGTTGAAAGGGCGCACCACCGTGACGGGGAGCTGAAACGCGGCGTGAAAACTGAGCGCCATAGCATCGGAAGCAATTTTGCTCGCTGAATAAGGCGACAGCGGCTGCTTGGGGTGCTTTTCATCGATGGGCACATAGCGCGCGCTTCCGTAGACTTCGCTGGTGGAAGCGATCACTACGCGCCGCAGTTGGGCATCGCGCGCGGCCACCAAAACGTTCAGAGTGCCTTGGGCGTTCACCTGGAACACTTCGATCGGATGCACGTAGGAGTAGGGGATGCCGATCAGCGCCGCCAGATGAAACACGGTGTCGGCTCCTTCCAGCGTCGAACGCACGGCTTCCGGATCGCGAATATCGCCCGGAACAATTCGTATGTGTTTTGTATGGGGAGCCAGCAGATGCAGGAAGCCGGGATCGTTGCGCGAGTTATACCGTACGAATGCCGTGACGTGCGCGCCCAGCGCGAGCAGGCGTTCCACCAGGTGGCTGCCGATGAAGCCGCCGCCGCCGGTGACCACAACATTTTTGCCGGTCCATGTCATAGGCCTGGTTAAGAAGGTTTCTCCATTGTCGCATCGGCCAGCAGGCGCAGGTAAAACTGTTCGGTCTTTTCGACGGTCCGCGCGATGGAAAATTGAGCCGCCCGCTGGCACGCGTTACGGCCGAATTGACACAGGCGCGCGGGATCGGACGCAGCGTCCACAATGGCGGCGGCCAGCGCTTCCGGGGACTCGGGTGGCACCAGCCAGCCGCTTTTTCCGTGCTCTACTGCCTCAGGAAGTCCTCCCACGTTACTCGCAATTACCGGCAGCCCATAGGCCATGGCCCGTAGCGCGGTGAGCCCCCAAGCTTCCGAACGGGAGGGCATGATGTAGAGATCGAGCGCCGCGTAAAACTGGCTCAAATCGTCAATGAAGCCCGGCAACTGGGCGACGCCGGACGCCTGGCGAGTTAGTTCGGCCATGCGAGACTGCAATCGTTCTGGGCCATCGCCCACCAGCAACATACGCGCGTGAGGGAGCCTGGACACCAGGAGCAGTGCGGCTTCGAGAGCCACGTCCTGTCCTTTTTCGTGAGTGAAGGCGGCGGCGTGCCCGATGACGAACTCGTCGCTCGAATAACCCCATCGGGCGCGCGCTGCCGCTCGCATCTCCGGGTTGGGAAGGTCCTTCAGCATTTCAATTCCGGGTACGATGACTTCGATATGGGAATCCGGCACTCCGGCCGCGATGAGAACCTGGCGTACCGATTGCGATAGCGCGATCACCCCGTGGCACGTCTGGCTATATTTCCAGCGATGGATCAGCGGATGGCGCGGCGTAAATGCAACCAACCGGCTGGCCACGCGCCGGACCGGCAGGCCGACGGAAGCGCGGAAGGAAATGGTTTGCGCGTTGCCGTCGTGCGCGTGCACGATGTCGAATTGCCCGTCGCGCAATCGCCGGCGTAAAGCGCCGATTGTTCCGAGCGGCATCACTTCCTGTTCATCGTCCGCCGCGCGCATCGCAAGCGGGCTGTCTTTGGGACAGACAATGAGCTGGCGATGGCCTCGCTGCTTCAATCCTCGCGCCAGCGACAACAAGAGATCCTGACCGCCGCGAAAATCCCTGCCGGTGTCGATGTGAGCAATCTTGAGAATGCCGGAGGCCTCTTGCTCAGAATAACAGCAGGCCGGAATAACAACGCGCCGCCTCAGCCTCTGCTCTGCTAGAATTCCGATGGACTGCACGTGGGGCGCTTCGACTCAACGGTTCCGTTTTATGCCAGATATCGCGAGCCCTATCCCGCCAGCTTCTTTCGAGAGGTAGCGCAGCGCGAGGGACTGGATGGCACACAAAGGCTCATCGATATTGGATGCGGGCCGGGGTCGCTCGCCATTGGATTCGCTCCGTACGTGAAGGCATGCGCCGGCGTCGATATCGAGACGGAGATGCTGGCGGCGGCGCGCGTGGAGGCGGCGCGAGCCAGAGTCCACGTCGAACTGATCCAGGCGCGGATTGAGGATCTTCCGGCGGACATCGGACACTTTCAAGCGGTGACGATTGGGCGCGCGCTGCACTGGTTCGATCGTGACGAGGCTACAGCGGTGCTGGAACGAATCGTCGACACGAATGGCTGGATTGCGATTTGCGGCACACGGGGATTTAGCGCGGCGGCGCAAGGTTGGACCGGAAAATTTCATGAAGTCCGCCGGGCTTGGTCGTCGGACCCGGATGAGACGCGCTATCGCATCAATCTCGAGGAATGGTTTCGTGGCTCGCGATTTCGCAAGGCAGAGGAGATCGAAGTGACCGAGACCCAGCAGGTGACGATTGCGGATTTGATCGGACGCGCGTTGTCTTTGTCGACGACGTCGCCGGAGGTGCTGGGCGACCGGCGCCCGGCCTTTGAAGCCGCGATGCAAGAGGCGCTCGAACCGCTAGCGGTGGATGGGGTTTTCGACGAAAAAGTCACCGCGATCGCAACCATCCTGCGCTAGAGAAACTCTTCATGAAGGTTTCACGCCACATTCATACGAAATTTACTTGCTTGAAAGACACTAGGCACGGTGAAACAACTGGTGTTCATCGCGTTAGGGGGTGCGATTCTCACGCACGCTGCGGAGCTGCCACGCAACATTTGCCCTCGCCCGCTGGCAGGGAGCGCCGTTGGGGAACCCGAAGATTTGCGCAGCCGGGACGGAGTGTTGAAGGTGGATCTGACGATTCACAACTCTACCGTGGCAGACGGCTCCGCTCGCTACTGTTACGTTGACGGGAATGGCAATCCATCGCCCACTTTAAGACTGAAGCCGGGCGATCTTCTCATTCTGCGCTTGAAGAACGAGCTGACGATTCTCGACAGTTCGGCCCCGAAGGCAAACCACATGCACGCTCACATGCATGCCGGTAAAAACGGCGACCCGTGCGCGAGTGGCGCCATGACCGCGACCTCCACCAATCTGCATTTCCATGGGTTGACCATTCCGCCGGTTTGCCATCAGGACGATGTTCTAAAGACGTCCATCGGTCCGCTCGATCCGCCGTTCGAATATCGGTTTCGCATTCCCGCGGACGAGCCGCCGGGATTGTATTGGTACCATCCCCACATCCACGGATTCAGTAAAGTTCAAGTGCTGGGTGGCGCATCGGGAGCGCTCATCGTGGAAGGCATTGAGCGCGCCAACAAGGAAGTGGCGGGATTGCCGGAGCGAGTGCTGATTATTCGCGATCAGGACTTACTCAATCCCAATGCGCCGCCTTCTAAGTCGGAGCCCGTCGTTCCCAAGCTGCTCCTCGATCGTGACGGAGACGCTACCAATAACGGTACGGGATTTGGCAAGCCAGCCAAGGATCTGTCGATCAATTTTGTGCCCGTCCCTTATCCCGACTATCCGCCCGCTGCGATTGCCATGAAGCCGGAGCAGCGGCAACTGTGGCGGGTATTGAACGCCTCGGCCATCACTTATCTTAATCTCGAGGTACTGTTCAATCGCAAGCCGCAACCACTGGGCTTAGTGGCGTTGGATGGGGTGCCCCTCAACCAGAACGGAACTTCGGGAGACCTTGTCGATTGGCAAACGCATTTGGGAGTGCCGCCGGGGGCGCGAGTGGAGTTCATTGTAAAGGGTCCTCCTTCTGGTGTCGGAGGACTTCTGGTTACGCGCAGCGTAGATACGGGACCGGGCGGCGAGAACGATCCGAACCGTGCGATTGCCACAATTACAGCTTCCAAAGATGCGCCGGAACCGCGTTCGACACTTGACGCGTCGCCTGAGCCGCTTACTCCGTCCCGCCTTACCTGGTTGGGTAATGTAACTCCTGTACGTACTAGAAAATTGTATTTCTCCGAGAAACTAACCGATCCTAACAATCCCAATAGTGCAACCGAGTTTTACATCACACTAGATGGTAAGACTCCCGCACTGTTCGATCCCCAATCGGGGTTGCCGGACATTGTCGCGAAACAAGGAACGGTGGAAGATTGGATCGTCGAGAACCGATCGAACGAACTGCACGCGTTCCATATTCATCAGTTACACTTCCTGTTACTCGACTATCTGGGGAAGCCAGTAAGTGAACCTTTTCTCCGTGATACGGTGAACGTTCCTTACTACAAGGACAAAATGCTGGTATATCCGAGCGTCCGCTTACGCATGGATTTTCGCGATCCAAATACTGTGGGGACATTCTTATATCACTGCCATCTTCTGGAACACGAGGATGGGGGGATGATGGGACTGATTCGAGTGGAGCCGGCGGATCGCGTGGAAGGCTCCAACACAAAAGCCTCTTCGCCGTCATTCTAAATTCACCGAAAAGACATTGGATCTGAAAATCGCGTGGCTATGATGGACTGCGTTTGCGTGCAGACCGTTTGCAGGCTGCAAGCAGACCCACCACAAGACGAGGAGAACGAATGTCTCTTAAGAACGCTGCATCCAACGCTTTCCATGGCTTGCGCATGGGCATGGCATCCATCGCGCTTTTTCAGTTCGTAGTCAGCAGTACTTTGAGCGGGCAGACTGCGCCGCCAGCATCCAACGACACGAACACCAAAACACCTATCAAACACGTCATCGTGATCATCGGTGAGAATCGCAGTTTTGATCACGTTTTCGCGACTTACAAACCCACGGCTGGACAAAGCGTCCGCAATTTACTGTCGAGAAGGATCATAAACGCCGATGGCACCCCCGGGCCCAATTTCTCGAAAGCGGCGCAGAACGCCGCTACGGACGAAGTGCCTGACACATTCCTCTTGGACCCGCCCAAGAGTTCCTTCCCGGGTAACGTGCTGCCGGCGCCCCTGACGGGCGGCCCCAGCGATTCTTACATTCCGGGCGATAGCCTGGCTATTGCCGAGCAATCCGAAAACGGTTTGTCGTCCACTTACTATCAATATCTGATCTCCGGAGGCACTGGCCTGAAGTCCCATGTCCCGGACACTCGAATTACCGATGTCACGGCATTAAAGCCTGGTCCCTTTCAGTTGACGAACGGAACAACCTTTACCTACGACTCCTATGCCGCAAGTCCGGTACATCGCTTTTACCAGATGTGGCAACAGTTGGATTGCAACCTGAGCCATGTCAAAGCGAATAATCCTTCGGGCTGCGATGCCAGTTTGTTTCCCTGGGTAGAAGTCACCGTGGGCGCCGGCACCAATGGACTGGCACAGCCGTCGAACTTCAGCACGGAATATTCGCCCAGCGCCACGACAACGGGCGAAGGTTCCACGTCAATGGGATTTTACAATATGCAAAATGGCGATGTCCCTTACTTCAAGAGCCTGGCCGATACCTACGCGATGAGCGATAACTACCATCAAGCCGTCAATGGCGGCACCGGCGCGAACCACATCATGCTCGGCCACGGCGATGTGATTTGGTTCAGCGACGGCAAGGGTCATCCCATGGCTCCGCCTCACAATCAGGAAGTGGTGCCAGGAACGGCCAACGCGGGCATCGTGGACGAAGTGGAGAATCCGAATCCGGCCCCCAAAACGAACAACTGGTACACGGAGGATGGGTACGGTGGCGGGTCGTTCGGTTCTCCCTCCTACGGCGGTGGATCGTACACCAACTGCGCGGACCTATCGCAGCCTGGCGTTGCGCCGATTGTGAACTACCTGGAGTCTCTCCCCGGTCCGATCAAGCCGAACTGCGAGCCGGGCCACTATTACTTGCTGAACAATTACAACCCGGGCTACTTTGGCAACGGCAAGAACGCCTACACCGATACCAACGCGAACAATACCGTGTTCACGATTCCACCTTCTTCGGTGCCGGGCATTGGCGATTCCCTCATCAGCGCCAAGATTTCATGGAAGTATTACGGCGACCAGTGGAATAACTATGTGAACGATCCCTATCAGCTCAACTACGGGGCAATCGGAGCAAACACCGACGAATACTGCAACATCTGCAACCCCTTCCAGTACGACACTTCCATCATGGCCGATGCGACGGTCCGCACGGCGCACATTCAGGACACGGCGAATCTTTACTCCGATATCGCGAACGGAACACTGCCGGCGGTTTCCTTCGTCAAGCCCAGCGGGCTGGTGGACGGCCACCCGGCGTCATCTAAGCTGGATCTTTTCGAAGGCTTCACCAAGAAGATTGTGGACGCAGTGCAGGCCAACCCCTCTCTCTGGGCGGACACCGCGATCTTCATTACCGTCGACGAAGGCGGCGGCTATTATGACTCCGGTTATGTTCAGCCGCTCGATTTCTTTGGCGACGGCACGCGAATTCCTTTGATCGTCGTGTCTCCCTTCACGACCGCGGGTCACATCTCGCACGACTATGCGGATCACGTCTCCATCCTCAAGTTCATCGAGAGGAACTGGAGTCTGCCTCCTGTTTCGAACCGCAGCCGGGACAACTATCCAAACCCGATCCACGCCGCGGACGATCCCTATGTACCCACCAACAGCCCGGCGATCACTGATTTGTTCGGACTGTTTACGTTCACTAAATAGGACGGCAGCGTTAAAAGCCTAAGTGCGCCGGGGCGGGATCAAACCCGTTCCCGGCGTTTTTTTTGGCGGACGTCAATGTCATGATTCTGTTCATGGGAGTGCGGTTCCCGCAAGCCATCGCCATGCCCGCGTGATAGCATGTGAAACTACGCGAGGTGTGTGAAAGATGCGAAATGCCAAGCTCCTTTTGCTGACGGCGATTTTGGCCGTTCCAGTATTCGCTCAGATGGATCCTACGGGTGAGTGGGCGCCCCAATTTGACGAAGATTTTTTGGAGCGCATCCCGGGGCCCGACATCGGCGATTATCTGGGCCTGCCGATCAACAACGAGGCGCGCCTGCGCGGCGATAGCTGGGATGCATCCCTGCTGACGCTGCCCGAGAATCAGTGCCGCCCGCACCCTTCCGATTATGCTTGGCGCGGCCCAGCGAACCTGCGCATCTCAAAGGAAGTGGACCGCGACACGCAGAAGCTGATCGCCTACCACACGCACATTTCCTGGCAAGCGCCGGAGCGAACCATCTGGATGGATGGCCGTCCGCATCCGCCGGTTGATGCCGCGCACACCTGGCAGGGATTTTCCACCGGCAAGTGGGATGGCGATGTTCTGACCATCACCACGACGCATCTGAAGGAAGGTTGGATCAGGCGTAACGGCATCCCGCGCAGCGAGAACGCCACCGTCACCGAACATTTGTTCCGGCATGGCGACCATTTGACCGTGATGGTGATCATCGACGATCCGGACTATCTGACCGAGCCGTTCGTTCGGACTACGGATTTTGTGTATGACGCCCGCCAGGAGATCGCTCCATATCCGTGCGAGGAAGTGGTGGAGGTGCCGCGTCCCAGAGGCACAGTGCCCAACCATCTGCCGGGCGACAACAAGTTCCTGGCCGAGTTCGCGAATCGTTTTCACGTGCCTTTTGCTGCCACGCGAGGCGGTGCTGCAACCATGTATCCCGAATATTCAAAGACGCTGAAGGCTGAAACGGGAACACCGAATATCGCCAAGATTGTGGCGGAGACCGACGCTCCGCCGGCAACCGAAGAGAACGCGATCCGTCCCGCCGCAGAGAACGACGGCGAAGTGCACACCCAGCACGTGCAGGGGAGCATCTACATGCTATCGGGCGCAGGCGGCAACATCACGGTGCAGGTGGGTAAGGAAGGCGTGCTGGTGGTGGACACCGGCTTGGCGAACATGAGCGACAAGGTGGCGGCTGCGATCCGAAAGCTGTCGGATGGCCCGATCCGGTACGTGGTCAACACGCATGTGCATGCCGATCACACCGGAGGCAATGAGAAGATCGCGGGCATGGGCAGCACCATCGTGGGCGGCAACGTTACGGGTGACATCGCCGATGCGGGCAAGGGTGCGGCTGTGATCGCGCATCAGACTATTCTGGACCGGATGAGCATGAAGGATGGCAACCAAGCCGCGTTTCCTTCCTCCGCGTGGCCGACCGACACATTTGCAGACGAAAAGGATTTTTATTTCGACGGCGAAGGAATCCAAGTGATTCATCAACCGGCGGCCCACACCGATGGCGACAGTTTTGTGTTTTTCCGCCGGTCGGATGTGGTGAGCGCCGGCGACATCTTCGTTACTACTGGCTATCCGATCATCGATCTCTCGCGCGGCGGAAGCCTGCAAGGGATTATCGATGCGCTGAATCGTTTAATCGCTCTCACCATTCCCGCCAGCAAGCAGGAGGGCGGAACTATGGTGATTCCGGGACATGGGCGGCTGTGCGATCAGGCCGACGTGGTGTTCTATCAGGAGATGGTGACCATTCTGCGCGATCGTATTCAAGCCCTGATCAAGCAAGGCATGACGCTGGAGCAGGTGAAGGCGGCGAGGCCGACGCGCGATTACGATCCGGTGTATGGTTCGACCAAGGGTTTCTGGACCACGGACATGTTCGTGGAAGCGGCATATAAGAGCCTCAGCGGCACAAAGTAGAAGCTCAGTAATATCCACCGACCGGCTGGCGTTTTCCTTCGCTACGGTACCGGGCACAACCCGAGTGTTTCGCAAAAGACGTGCGTCTCTTGCGCCAGCCCAATACTTCACAAGAATCGTATATAGTTACAAACGCGAGCAGGGCTCTTGAAGCTTGCTCCGCGCAGATGGTCCCTGCACGGGATCGCAGCCTTCAGCCTTCTCGAAAGGAACGCACGTGGAAGAGTTGCGAAAACGAGATTTGCTTGTTTCGAAAACATGGATTCAAGCCGTAGTGCTGGTTGTCGTGTTCGGCTTTTTCGTGCTGGGCTTGCTCGCGTACCGGACCTATTCCGGTGAAGCGCCCATCCCGGCACGAATCGTCGATCAGAATGGCGAGGTCCTCTTCACGCACGACGACATTCTGGACGGCCAGCAAGTCTTTTTGCGCAACGGCCTCATGGAATATGGCTCGATCTTTGGGCATGGAGCATACCTTGGACCCGATTACACGGCCGACTACTTACGGCGTTCCGCGACGAGTGTGTACGAAGTTCACGGCGGTCAGGGGTCGGACAGCGCGAGCAGGCAGACTGTGGAAGAGTTTAAGACCAATCGTTACGACGCGGCCCGCGACACCCTCACGTTCACCCAGGCGCAGTCGGCGGCATTTGTCCAACTCAAGGATTACTATCACTCTGTCTTCAGCGATCCCTCCACGCGATCCGGGCTCCGGCCTCGGGCCATCGGAGATCGCCGTGAGACCCACCAATTGACAGCGTTTTTCGCGTGGTCGGCGTGGGTGGCTTCCGCCCTCCGTCCCGGCACGGACTATTCGTATACCAACAACTGGCCGCCGGAGCTGCTGGTGGGAAATCGTGCTACGGCGGATGCGGTGATTGTGGAGTGTTCTGTCACTGATCGCGCTGCTGGGCGGAATCGGCCTTCTGTTCGCGGCATTTGGGAGATGGAACTTTCTGGGATGGCATGGACGGGAGCGCAAGACGCTGACCTTTCGTGCGCCGGGAACCGTAGCCTTGACTCCGGCGCAGCGCGTCTGCGGCTGGTTCTTCTTTGTCATGGCCGCTCTGTTCCTGATCCAGACCCTGGTTGGCGCCGCCTCCCAGCATTATCGCGCCGAGGCCTCGAATTTTTTTGGCCTGGATCTGGCTCAGATTCTTCCTTTCAATCTCGCGCGAACCTGGCATCTGCAATTGTCGATTTTCTGGGTTGCCACTGCCTTCCTGGCCGCAGGTATATTCCTTGCGCCGATGATTGGAGGGCGCGAGCCTAAGATTCAGAAGCGGCTCGCGATCGGCCTGCTGTCCTCGCTCGCGCTGGTGGTCTTCGGTAGCATGGGAGGCGAATTCGCCGGGATTCACGGCTTGATTCATCGCGGCTGGAGCTGGTTTGGCGACCAGGGCTTCGAGTACCTGGATCTCGGCCGTTTTTGGCAGATTCTGCTGACGCTCGGATTGTGCTTCTGGGTGTTGATGGTGTACCTGACACTGCGTGGCCGCCTGCGGACCGAGCACACAGGAAACCTGCCATGGCTGTTCCTGTTCTCCGCGCTGGCCATCCCCGCGTTCTATGCCGTGGGGTTGCTGGCGCAGCCGGAAAATCATTTTACGGCCACCGATTTCTGGCGCTTTTGGGTGGTGCATCTGTGGGTGGAGGATTTCCTGGAGCTGTTCACCACCGTCATGGTGGCCTGCATCTTTGTCCTGCTAGGAGTGGTGGCGGAACGAGTAGCCCTGACCGTAATCTACCTCGACATTGTGCTTTACTCGGCCGGCGGCGTGATCGGCGCCATGCATCACCTCTACTTTTCCGGAACACCGGCGGAGCACATGGCATTGGGAGCATTCTTCTCGGCCGCCGAGGTGATTCCGCTGACCTTTCTGACAGTGGAGGCTTGGAGCTTCCTTCAGCTCGGAGCGCAGCAACACGCGAAGTCTCGGACGCCGTTCCCACATTACTGGGCGGTGATGTTCCTGGTAGCAGTCGGCTTCTGGAACTTTCTGGGAGCCGGCATCTTTGGATTTCTGGTCAATCTTCCGGTGGTGTCGTATTACGAGATTGGAACCGCACTGACTTTGAACCACGCGCATGCGGCCATGATGGGCGTTTATGGGATGCTGGCGGTTGGCTTGGCGTTGTTCTGCATTCGCTATCTGATTCCCGAAGAGAGGTGGTCGGACCGGGCGGCGAAAGTCAGCTTCTGGTCGCTCAACGTGGGGCTGGCCTGGATGGTTTTCGCCACGTTGTTTCCGCTGGGATTGTTGCAGTTGTACGAATCGGTGAACAGTGGTTACTTCGAGGCGCGCAGCCTCAAGTTCCTGACCAACGACGCGAACGCTTTTCTTGAATGGTTGCGGCTGCCGGGGGATGTTGTGTTCATCGCAGGAGGCGTGCTGCCGCTGATCTATCTATGCTGGCTGGCAATCCGCCACACGGTCCAGCCCGCCACGGCCGAAGTGCAGGATGCCGTCCTTTTCGCCGAAATAAGCGAGTCCTAAATGCCAGCGTACTTCCATCTGGAATCCTGGTTAGCGAATGGGTACGTGCTGCTGCTGCTGATCATCGCGGCTGGTCTGGAGTGGATGGGCCGGCATTCTCATCGGCGGGCTAGCCAGTATCATACGGGTGGCTTCCGATTTCATAAGGACGCAGATCACTGGGAATGTCCCCACGGAGCGCGGCTCGAAAGGGCCGAGATCGACAACGAACTGCGCGTTATCCGCGATCGGCCGCTTTCATCGCGGCATGTCGCTGGCGCTGCTCGTGCTGGCGAGTTTAATCATGACCATCGAGTTGTTGCGGCATGGCCGCGGGCCGGAGCGGTGGCTGCTGGCCACTGCAGTGGCGGTGCTGAGCCTGCTTGCTCTGAACGTGGCGCGTGGTTTGCGAAGGGAAACTAGGTCTTGACCTGCTGCGGCGGTTTTTCAGCCCGAACCTGCTTCAGCATGAACAACAGCATGACGAGGGGTCTTCGCGATAATTCCGTGCGACAATCCGGGAGCCATGTGGACCAGTGCTCCGGCGCGAACGTTCCTTTTCTCACTGCCCAGCGTTAGTTCCGCTTCGCCTTTCAAGAATTGCAGCACGGCGGCCATGGGCGCAGTATGCGGGGACAATTCCTGGCCCGCGGAGAAACCGAAGGCAACAACTTTCAGCGCTTCATCGTTGAACAGGGTCCGGCTCAGAACCCCGTTGTCGGGTACCGGAACTTCCGCCTCTACGTCTTCAACGAAAGTATAGGACGTCATTGCCGAGGGATCTTCTTACTTCGCTTCACAGGGCGACGGGCTCCATTTCGAGCCGTCTTTCTCCATCTTGAAGTGGGTGCTGGTGACGAAGTCCTGATAAAGATTTGTGGGATCGTGCACGATGGTTGTCACGATCAGCCAGGAGTCGCCATTGGGCTCGTTGGTGCGGTCGTAGTATTCGGTCAGTTCGGTGTCGCCGCTATAGGGCACGCCGTTCTTGCGCAGGTAGCCGGGCTTCATGTTGGTGGTGACCACTTTGAGCGAGCCGCCCGCCGGCGCCGCGCCGCCGCGTCGAGGAGGGGGCCTGAGGCCATCCCATATGGCGTCCGAATATCCCTGCCAGCTCGGAGCTTCGTTGGCCGGGGGCTTCGCGTTGAAGTGGAACAGGCGGGTTTGTGTGCCCGCGTCAGTCTCCACCTTCATCGTGTTGTCATCCACCCAAGTGATGTGGACGCGTCCAGGCACGCGCATGACGGCAGCTGCGCCGTACGCCTTGCACTGATTACCGGCGGCAATGTCCTTGTCGGGATCCCAGGCATCGGCGGCCTTGCGGCCAGCCTGACTGAGCGGAACGCTGGTGTAGTCGCCTTTGGCGGGCGTCACCATGCGCCAGCGCCAGTCTTCGGTGACGATGGATACCCAATAACCGGTCAGATCCTGGGGCGCGACCTGCTTGGCCGGGCGAGGAGCCTGGGGCGGAGGAGGACCAAACTGCGCCTGCATGCCCGCGGGGGCCAGCAAGAGCGTGACTGCGCCCAATACCGGCACGGCGCTCTGGATCAGAAATCTGCGAATCATTTGGTTTACCTCGTCAATCCTTGTCATTTTGCCACACAAGCGCTCGGGCTCCAGCCTGCGCCGTCGGGAATCTTCTTGAAATCGGTGCTGGTAACGAACGGCTCGGTCAGATACTTGGGATCTTCCACCACCGTGGTGACCGTGAACCACGTGTCGCCATTGCGTTCTTTGTGAAGATCGTAATATTCCTTGAGCACGGTGTTCTCGCTGTAGGGGGGGCCATTCTTGCGCAGGTAGCCAGCGCGTAATTGCGTGGTCACCACCTCAAGCGCGCGTCCGTGGGCGCCTTCGCGAGTTGCTCCCAGTCCGAAACCCGGGAATCCGGAGCCACGCACTGGCCGTTCCCAATTGGCGGCGGAGTATCCTTGCCATGTTCGCTCTCCTCCCTGCGGAGGCTTGCCTGTGAAATGAAACAGGCGGGTCTGCGTTCCGGCGTCGGTCTCTACTTTGAGGGTGTTCTCATCGGCCCAACTGATGTGGACACGCCCCGGAACTCGCATGATGGCGGGAGCGCCATAGGACTTGCATTGCTCGCCCGCGGCTGTATCCTTGGCCGGATCCCACGCGTTGCCCACTGCGCGGCCTTCGTTATTCAGCGGGATGCTGGCGAAATCGCCTTTGATGGGCGTCACCATGCGCCAGCGCCAGTCTTCGGTGACCACCGAAACAAAATAGCCGGTGAAGTCGGCAGGTGCGGCGGCTTGCGCCGATTTCTGCACCTGGGATGCTAGGGGCGGGGCGATTCCGGACGGTGGAGGAACGCCTTGTCCAAGCACGCACCAGGGTGCCGCGAGCAGCAACAGGGCCGATAGTGCGGTGCTTCGCGTCATTTTGTTGCACTCAGGCTTTTGTACACCGCCTCGATGAACATGTCCGTCGTCCAGAAGCCGGTAGTGGCGCCGTATTGTGTATCGTAATCCAAAGTCGGCTTGGCGGCCTTCACCTGGTCCAGCGTCATGCCTTTGCGGATCATGTCGCGGAAGCGATCGCGAATGATGGTGAGCATGTTGCGATATTCCACCACGTCAGCCTCGTCGCAAAGGCGTCCATGACCGGGGATCACCAGGGTGCCACCTTCCTGATATTTCGCGGGAACCGTAATATCGATAATTTTGTTCAGCGCGTCGATCTCGCCTTGCACGCTTCCGCCCCGCGCCAGATCGATGATCGGATAACCGCCGGGGGTGAAGACGTCGCCAGTGCTCAAGACGTCGGAGCGGCGGAAGAACACCAAGCTATCGCCGTCGGTATGCGCATTAGGAACGTGATAGACCACCACGGCCTCGCCGTTGAAGAAGAAGTCCTTGGTGGGTAGGAAGTACTCGTCGTTGGGCCAGGCGGCTTCGGGGATCTTGGGTTGATTGGCGGCCGGAGGCGCCGTCATGCGATTCAGCACGTTCGATTGCGCGACGATGCGGGGAGGGCCTATGGACTCACCGGTCATGCCAAGCTTTGCCATCTCGGCGTTGCCACCGGTATGGTCGGTGTGGACGTGGGTGTTGACGATCCAGCGAACCGGGCCGTCGGATAGTTTCCTGATCTCGGCCATGGCCTTGGGTGCGAGCGGCGCGTAACCGGTGTCTACAAGAGCGATACCGTCCTTGCCCACTTGGACGGTGATGTTGCCGCCGTCGCCCATCAGCACGTAGACATTGCCTTGCACCGGCGCCATGGTCAGCGTGACCGTGTCCGGATTGATTTGCGGAGGCTGCGCAAAAGAA
The DNA here is from genome assembly GCA_049518655.1 of Bryobacteraceae bacterium. Taxonomy (GTDB): domain Bacteria; phylum Acidobacteriota; class Terriglobia; order Bryobacterales; family Bryobacteraceae; genus Palsa-89. The sequence continues at coordinate 20,913 of JBEKRO010000044.1, forward strand.
ACGGCCGCAAGAAGGAAAAACAGAAGCGGTAAACGAGACATGGTCACTTCGAGGTCACGTTGCAATCGAATAGAGAGGTGCACTTGCAGTAGCGCTCGCAGTGGTCGGGAGGATGATACTCGTTCGCGATTTTCTTCTGATACTCGGGATACAAAGTTTCCGCGCCGCCGCGAGTGGCTTCGTACGGCAAACCATACCAGTCGGCGAATTCGTGCAGGTACTTATTCTGGCCCGGCAGATGACTCGGAACCGTCCCTTCCGGGCGCGGGACTTCCGGCGCGTATTCGCATCCAAAGATGCCGATGTTCTGGCCGGGATCGACATACCAGTTGTCGCTGCGCACCAAAGGCTCAGTCAGATACACCGGATCTTCAATTACCGTGACCACCGTGAGGTAGTCGCCATGGCGCGTCCAGTGTTCCGTCAAGATCGCCTTGTCGCTACGGGGAATACCGTTGCGGCGCATGTAATTGGTCTTGAAATGCGTGGTGGTGATGGTCAGCATGTTACCCTCCCACACGCCGGTGGAAAAGCCCTGCCAGGTATGCGGCGCATAGGCGGGCGGATGAGGGCGGCCGTCCATCCAGATGGTGCGCTCGCTATCCCAGGCCAGCAGGTGGGTGTGGATAGCAAGCAGCTTTTCCGAAGCCGGGTCGATTTCGCGCCAGACTCGCAAGTTGCCGAGGCCGCGCATGGAGTAATCGCCGCCATGCGGGCGGCATTGATACTCCGGCACCACCGAGATGCGATCGGCGTCATAGGTGTCGCCCGCCATGCGCGCCGCGGCATTAATGGGAAGCTCGGTGTAATCGCCGAGCTCAGGTCCTGGAAGGCGTTCCGGGCCGTCTTCGTGATAAAGAGGCGCCCATTCGCCGGTGAAGTCCACTTGCGCGAACGCAGGCAGACTCACCGCCGCAGCCAACAGGAGGCTGTAGGCGGTCCTACATCGAGGTAGGTGAAGCATCATGTTTCCTGGAAAGATCGCTCCCTAAAGATCGCTCCCTATGGTCGCGGCTCGGCAAGTCGAGGTTCAGTGAGTCGCGGTTCGGTAAGCCGAGGTTCAGTAAAGAGCGGAGCGCTCTACTGAACGACGCCCTTCCAGTTCCAGCCGTCGGACGGACGGGTGATGCTCTGCATACGGATTCGATGGTCGTCCGGGTTGCGGCCCGGGTTGCCCTTGATTTCGACGATATCGCCCGGCTTGAGCGATTCACGGGTGACGCCGTCGCGGCTCAACTGGCCGCCTGCGCCCCATTCCACAGCCCAAGTCTGCATTTCGCCCTTGTCATCGGGAGCTTCGACGTGCACAAACGAGTGGGGATTCCGATACAGGAACTGTACCAGTTTGCCTTTGATCGTGACCGTCTGATCCTCGAAATAGGTGGCCGCAAATGAGTGGTGCGCATACACATTAACCTGCGTGCTCAACACAGATGCCGCCGCGATTGCCAAGAACAACAGTGTTCGTTTCATAGGGGTTCCTTTTGGATTTCCTTCCGGCTAAATTCCATAATATACCGTCCTGCCAAATCCTGCATGCAGGTTTTACTTTCCGCCCAAACTTTTGTACACAGCTTCCACAAACTGATCGGTGGTACCGAAACCTTTATCAGCGCCATACCGGGCATCATAGTCCATCGTGGGCCTGGATGCTTTCACCTGGTCTAGGGTCAAACCCTTCTTGATCGAGGCCTGAATGCGATCGCGAATGATAGTAACCATATCACGATACTCGACCAATTCCCAGCGGTCGCAAAGACGTCCATGGCCGGGAATGATGTAGGTGCCCCCCTCTTCGTCGTGTTTGGAGATAGCAAGATCCAAAATGTTGTTCAGCGCGTCCAATTCGCCTTGAATGCTGCCGCCGCGCGCGAGATCGATGAAGGGATACCCGGTAGTGACAAAGATGTCGCCCGTGCTGATGACATCGGAATGGCGAAAGAACACGATGCTGTCGCCGTCTGTGTGGGCGGCCTTCTCATGCAGGATGTCCACCGGCTCGTCGTTGAACCAGAGCGTTTTGCGATCGCCGAGGAACGTATCGGTGGGCCAGGAGTCGGCGGGGGCCGCAGGTTGGTTACCGGAGGCCATGCTCATACGATCGAGCACCGCCTGGTGGGCGATAATCGCGGCGCCTTTTGAAGCATCGGCGATGTCGCCGGTGACATTAGCGCCCGTAATGGTGACGCCCGCGGCGCGCAGCTTCAGGTTGCCTCCGGTGTGATCCGGATGGACATGCGTGTTGATGATGTATTGCAGGGGCTTGTCTGGGGCCAACTTGCGGATGGCAGCGATTACTTTGTCGGCGGTCTGCGCGAGTCCGGTGTCTACCATCAGGACACCCATTTCGCCCACTTGCACGGCGATGTTGCCGCCTGCGCCCACCAGCATGTAAATGTTGCCTTGCACCGGAAGAGTGTGAACCTCGCCATCGGTGGGATTGGGATTTTGCGCCTCATTCTTGAGCGCCATCGGCACGATCTCGTCCCGCTGGAAAACGTCGGTCGGAACGGGCGGCGGATTCTTGAGGACCTTTTTGAACTCCGGATACATCGTTTCCGGACCGCCCAAAGCCGCAACCAGCGGCAGGTGGTACATGTTGGCGTACTCGGTGATGAACGGATTCTGCCCCGGAAGATAATTGGGCACCGCGCCTCTCGGCCGGCCTTCCACTTCTTCCACTTCTTCGCAAGGGTAGAGCCAGTTTCCGCCAGCATTGGTGTTGAGCAGGAAATCCTCGGATTTGATCAGCGGCTCGGTGAGATACACCGGATCGGTAACGATGCTGACGTGCGTCAAGTGCTCGCCATGGCGGATGAAATGTTCCACCAGTGTGGCCTGATCGCTTTCGGGAAGACCATCGCGCCGCACCCAGCCTTGCTTGATGTGCGTGGTGGTAACCGTCAGCGTATTACCTTCCCACTTGCCGGTGGAGAAACCCATCCAGGTGTGCGCCGCCCAAGCCGGCGGATGCGGACGGCCGTCCATCCAAATGGTGCGGGTCTGTTCGTAGGTGCTGATGTAGTTTTTGATCGCGATGATCTTTTGCGATTGCGGATCTTTTTCGTCCCAGAAGCGCATTTGCAGCGGGCCGCGATAGATGTACGGCGCGACGTGCACCTGGCATTGGTGCTCGGGCATGGTCAGCCGGGATGAGTTCCAGCTTTCGCCCCACAGGCGGGAGCCTTCAGTAATAGGAAGACCGGAATAGTTGACCAGCTCCGGACCGGGAATGCGTTCCAGGAAGTCCTCATGCAGCAGCGGGTTCCAATTGCCGGAAAGATCAAATCCAACATCGGGGATGAATTCCCCCACTACGCCCTGGCCGAACGCGGAAACGCCTGCCAGAACCGCGAGAGGCAACACGATCAACCTGATCAACGAACCAACCGAGGTTCGGCACAACTTACCCATTTCACACTCCTGAAAACAACAGTCCATTCGTTGTATGCAACAGATGTGGCGTTCGCTAAGATGTTCAAGTTACGCACGCCGAATACAAACCATCACCAAACGTAATAATACCCCTTCTGTTATGCTACGGTGCTGGAGGTTCCTGCATGCGCATCTTGCATTCCACGTTCGCGATTGGCTGGTTATCGATCGGCTTCTTGTCGGCCGGAGGCGCCGCGCAAACCGGAAGCGGTTCGGCGGTCTTGCCGAAGGATATCGATCCGCAATCGCTCTCGCGTCTTGCGAACGTCAAGCGCGACGACCTGGATGAAGACGGCAAGCGCATTTACGATGAACTGGCGGGAGGGGCGGGGAAGACGGTGGGCGCTACCGGGCCGGCGGCAATTTCACTCCAGAGCCCGAAAGTGGCGGAAGCCATCCAGATGTTGAACCAGTACCTGCGCTTTCACGGCGTCTTGAAACCCCGCGACTATGAAGTAGCCATCTTGGTGGCGGCCCGGGAATTCGATCAGCAGTATGAGTGGAGCGGGCACGAAATGGGCGCGCAGCGCGCCAAGGTGCCCCAGCAGGTAATTGATGCGATCAAATACAACAAGCCGGCGGAAGGTTTTTCCGATCGGGACACGCTGCTGATTACCTTTGCGCGCGATTCGTTCCACCAGCACAGGATCAGCTCCGATCTTTACGCCAAGACCGTTGAGACGTTTGGAAAGCAGGGAACGCTGGAACTGGCGACCATCATCGGCGACTACGCCATGGCTGCAATCATGCTGAACGCGACGGATCAACATTTGCCGCCGGGGCGGCCGGAGTTGCTGCCGGCGAAATAAATTTGTGAAATCTGAAAGGCCACCGATAAACACCGATCAACGCCCATTCGCAACAAAAGGGGTCATCGGCGTTCATCCGCGGCTGAACATCTCTTCCGTAGGCTCTCTGGTACGGGCCGAGTCCCTCGCGTGGGCATCGTACTCAGCTTCGTGAGAAACCTTGGCGCGTGGACAGGTTGACAGGACCGTTCATTGCGCCCGCTAGCTGCAGAAATGGCTTTCGCGTGGGTTTTCGTGGACGCGGTGGCAGTATTGTGCACCACGACTTGCTCTTGCCCTTCACCTTCTCAATTTAGCAAACGCGCAAGCATCGACTCATAGTTGATACATGCTGAGTCCGTCTCGCGCCGCAACGTACTCAAAGAGCAGGATCGCGCTCGCAGACCGGACCACGACCAGCCCCGTCATCGCCTTTAGCTAACCGGCGGTATCGTTGGCTACGATGGTTGCAGATGCGACGCTCCGGCCACGCCGATCTTCCACTGCATGGCGGGCGGGTGCCGGCTTGGCTGGCCGATCGCATGACGCGGCTGGGCACGGCGATTAGCGAGAGCGTACTTCTTCACTACGGACCTTCGGAGCTGCTTTCGCGATTGAGCGATCCCTTCTGGTTTCAGGCGCTCGGCTCCGTGATGGGCATGGACTGGCACTCGTCCGGCATCACCACCTCTGTTGTAGGCGCGTTGAAGCGCGGTCTCAATCCACGAGCGCATGAGCTGGGAATCTACGTTTGCGGCGGGCGCGGCAAGCATTCTCGCAAGACGCCCGACGAGCTACGAGCCGTGGCGGAGAAAACCGGTTTGGACGGCGATGAGCTGGCGCGCACCAGCCGTTTGACCGCCAGAATCGACAACAATGCCATTGCGGACGGCTTCCAGATTTATCTGCACGCTTTTGTGCTGACGGCCGATGGGGAGTGGGCGGTTATCCAGCAGGGATTGAACGACCAAGCCGGGTTAGCAAGACGTTATCACTGGCATTCGGCGACGGTGCGGGATTTTACTTGTGAGCCGCACGCCGCCATCGCGGGCGCACACCAGGGCGAGATTATGAACCTGGTAGATGCCTCGGCTCGTCCGGCACAAACTGCTTTGCTCGACATCAGCCATCAATTGCCTGAGGTCACCATTCGGGATTTGTGCCTGGCGATGCCCCCGCATCACGACGTGCGGGCGGAGGATGTGGATCTCAAGCGGTTGGGCGCGGTGCTGGCGGTGGCTTACGAGCGAGATTTGCAGGATTTTGCATCGCTGCTACTGTTGGAAAAGCTGGGCCCGCGAACGTTGCAATCGCTGGCTCTGATTGCCGAAGTGGTCCACGGCGCGCCGGTCAGGTTCTCGGACCCCGCGCGTTTCTCGTTCGCTCATGGCGGCAAGGACGGCCATCCATTTCCTGTGCCGCTGAAGACTTACGACGCGTCTCTTTCCGTCCTGCGCACCGCTCTCGATTCCGCCAGAGCGGGCGATGGAGAAAAGCTGGATGGGATGCGGCGTCTGGACCAATTTGTCCGTGCAGTGGAAGAGCGCCACCAGCCCGAAGCCGGCTTCGACGCTATCATCCGGCAGGAACGTTCGATCTCGCCCAGCCTGGGGGGACGAACTGTGTTCGACGACCGTCAGCGGCCACAGTCGCGGCATAAACAATCTCGACAGCTCGATCTGTTCTAACGAAACCTCCCGCGCCGCGTCGAGTCCAATCGCAGGGAGTCAAACACTATCTATGGAACTACTACAAGAATTGTTAACCGAGGAACTAAAGGACTTGTTACACGCCGAAGGCCAGCTAGTAAAGGCGTTGCCGAAAATGGCCAAGGCCGCTAAAGATGCCGATCTGAGGACGGCCTTTGAAGATCACCTGGAACAGACCAAAGAGCACGTCGAGCGGTTGAAACAAGTTTTCGAGATGTTGGACGAAAAGCCCAAGGCGAAACCGTGCAAGGGCATGGCCGGATTGGTGGAAGAGGGCGCGGAAGTGATCACCGGCGGTAAGCAGATGGAAGACGCTCCGGCGGACTTAGCGCTCATCGGCGCGGCGCAGCGCGTGGAGCATTACGAAATCGCGGCGTACGGCACGGCTCGCGCCATCGCGGAGCAGATGAATCGCCGGGACATCGTGAAGCTGCTGAGCCAAACATTGGCTGAAGAAGAGAAGGCCGACCAACTATTGACCAAGCTGGCGGAACCCTTGCTCGCAGAAGCCGGGCAGGGAACTGAAGAAGAGGCACTGGAAGAGGAAGAAGTTTAGAGGCCGAGGACAAAGACAACAGGTTGCCCTGTCGTTTTGTAAATTCCGGACGAGAAGCCCGCGGCCATGGCGATCCGTTCCTGGCCTCTATTCTTATAGGTGATGATTCCGCCGCCGGCCGGCTGATGGGTCGGCATGCGGTGTACGAGTTTGCCGGTGCCCGCTTCAAACGCCAGCAGATCGCCGTTCAGATCGGCGGTCAGGACAAGCCCGCTGGCGGTGGCAAGAATAGCCGCCAGCATTGGTGTGGTTGTGCGATAGCGCCACCGAACAACGCCTGAGTCCGCGTCGATTGCGGTCACCCAACCGTTCCGCGTTTCAAGAGGGTCCATTTCGCCGTAGCCGTTGGCTGATCCAACAAAGGATTTACCTGCTTCAAACCGCACTCGGGGATCGAGTTTCACGGTGGCGCACCAATCGACGCTATTCACATAGACCAGATTTTCCAGCGGCGAGTAAGCTGGCCCATTCCATAGCGTGCCGCCGCGAGTGCCCGGACAAAAGTGCGTGCCTTCCGCTGTTAGCGGCGCGTCGACGTTTTCCATCTTGCTGACCGGGGTCTTCCAAAGAATCTTGCCTGCGGTTACGTCCACCGCGTCCAGATTGCCGTCCTTGCCTGCGGCCATCGCGCGACGGCTGCCTTGCCTGGTTGTGATCAACGCGGGCGTCGCGGCTACATCCCAATCGTGGATGTCGTGCGGCGCGAGCTGGACCCAGGTGCGCAGCGCGCCAGTTTTTGCGTCCAGCATCACGATCGATCCCGTGTACAGATTAGCGCCAGGCCGGTAACCGCCTGCGAAATCCGGCACCGGATTTCCGGCTGGAACGTAGAGCGTCGCGGTATCGGGATCGAGGTCAAACTGGTCCACGTGGATCCTCCGGCGAGGCGCGTGCCCTTGGGCCAAGTATCGGACCCCGGCGCCGTTCCGGTGGCGACCAATGGAAAATTCCATAGAATGCGGCCGGTGATTGCATCCAACGCAGCCACGTGGCAAATGCTTCCGCTGTCGCCGCCCGCCGTGCCGATGAAGATCATGCCATTCCAGGCAATGGGCGCGCCGGAGATGAACTCGCCGCTTTCGGGCGCAGTGAGCTTGGTGATCCAGGCCTGCTGCCCGGTGGCCGCATCGTAGGCGATGACGTTGCCATCGTAGGATCCGCGAAAGACCCGATTGTTCAGATACGCCACGCCGCGCGTTGCCGCAGCTGCAGGGATGGTCGCAATCGGATGACGGGCGCGCCACTTCAGCGCGCAATTCGAGGCGTCGATCGCGTAGGTGTATTCGTACGTAGTGAAGTAGAGCGTTCCTTGCACCGCAACAAGTCCGCTTTCAAATGTGACGGTCTCCGGCAAGTTGTAAGCGCAGACCTGGCGCAAGTGAGCGACATTTTGCGGCGTGATATCGGAAAGCTGCGAGAAGCGGGTAGACGAGTAGTCGCCGTTGTAGAGCGGCCAGTCGGTTGAATTAGAAGCCGGCCGCATTCCGCAACCCGCCAACACAACGGACAGCAAAAGGACGCTGCGCTGCATCTAGATGACAATATCACCGCTTGCATGCAAGTGGTCAACGGACCGGCTCAGATTGTTATATGCTCCGAAGGAAGCTGTTATGAACAACGTCATTTTATTAAGAACGGTCGGTATGTCACTACTGCTGGCCACCACCCTCGCGCCGATCTGGGGGCAGGACCAATTCTCTGGCGAGTGGAGCCCGCTGCATCACGAGGATTATAACGAGCGCATTCCGGGGCCCGATTTGGGCGACTTCGCCGGTCTTCCTATTAACGATTCCGCCAGAGCTTTCGCCGAAAGCTGGGACGCATCGCGCCTGACGCTGCAGGAACATCAGTGCCGGGTACACGTGTCGCCGTACATCTATCACGGGCCGCTGCATCTCAGGATCTGGGAGGAAAAGGATCCGAATACCCAGCAGGTAATCGCGATCAAGAACTACATCAGCACTTACGAGCAGACCCGCACCATCTGGATGGATGGCCGTCCGCATCCGCCCGATTACGCGGTGCATACGTTCATGGGATTTTCCACGGGCAAGTGGGAAGGCGACATGCTGACGGTCTACACCACGCACATCAAGCAGGGCTGGGCTCGGCGCAACGGGCTTCCGGAGAGCGACCAAGCCACGATGACCGAGCATTTTCTGCGCCACGGAAATATCATGACCCACGTCACCATCCTGAGCGATCCGGTGTATCTGAGTGAGCCTTTGATTCGCACCGACGATTTTCTTCTGGACGAGAAAGAACTCGGCGGATGGTTATGGCCTTGTGAATACGTGGAAGAGATTTTGACGCGGCCCAAGGGCGCGGTGCCGAACTATCTTCCAGGCCAGAACAAGTTCCTCTACGAATACGCGGATAAGCACCACTTGCCGCACGCCGCGGTGATGGGCGGAGCGTCCACGATGTATCCCGAATACAGAAAGGTTCTGGAAACGGCGAAGATTGAATCCGCGCCGGCGGTGCAAGTTGCGGCGAGTCCCGCTCCGCGCGGACAGCGGAGTCCTGAAAACACCGAGCTGCATATTCTGCCGGTACAAGGCAACGTCTACATGCTGGTGGGCGCGGGGGGCAACATTACCGTGCAAGTGGGGAGCATGGGCGTGCTGCTGGTGGACACGGGATTGTCGCAGTTCTCCGACAAAGTGATCGCGGCGGTGCGCACGTTGTCCGATAAACCGATCCACTACATCATCAATACGCACGTACATCCGGATCACGTCGGAGGAAACGAAACCTTGGCGAAGACCGGCGGCGGATCGGCTCGCGAGGTAACGCTGGTGAACACGCCGGGCGAAACGGCCGCCTATAGCGTCCAAATCATCGCGCATCAAAATGTTTTTGATAGGATGAGCGCGACGGCTAGCGGCCAGAAGCCGTATCCGGAAAGCGCCTGGCCTACCGATACGTACCTTGGAGCCGAGAAGGAAGTTTACTTTAACGGCGAGGCGGTGCAAATGTTCCACCCGCCGGCTGCACATACTGACGGCGACACGATCGCCTTCTTTCGCCGCTCCGACGTCGTCAGCACCGGCGACATTTTCGTCACCAATGGCTACCCGATCATCGATCTGAAGAACGGTGGCAGCCTGCAGGGTGAGATCGATGGGCTGAACCATATTCTTGACATCGCGATTCCCGCGCACCACGAAGAAGGTGGCACCTACATTATTCCCGGGCATGGCCGGCTGTGCGACGAGTTCGACGTGCTGGAATATCGCGACATGGTAACCATCGTGAGGGACCGCATTCAAGCCATGATCAAGAAGGGCATGACGCTGGATCAGGTGAAAGCCGCGCGCCCCACGCTCGATTACGATCCCCGCTACAATACGCCGGGCGGCTTCTGGACCGCCGATATGTTTGTCGAAGCGGCGTACAAGAGCTTGACGCAAGCCAAGTAATGGAACAACAATTGGCTGGGAAAGTGGCTCTCGTCACGGGCGGAGGGCGGGGGATTGGACGCGCGATTTCGCTGGCGTTGGCGCGCGCAGGCTGTGACGTCGCGGTGAATTATCGGGAGCGCCGGGACGATGCGGATTCCGCTGTGTTGGAAATTCAAAAGCTGGGCCGCCGCGCGGCAGCGATCCGGGCTGATGTTTCGCGAGGAACTGACGTGACGCAACTGGTGCGCGCCGCAGAGTCGCAGCTCGGGCCGATCGAAATTTTAGTGAACAACGCGGGGAAAATCTTGATTCAGCCCGTCGATCAGATGACCGAGGAGAGTTGGAACGACATGATTGCGTCCAATCTGACATCTTGCTTTCTGGTTACTCAGGCCGTGCTGCCGGGAATGCGCTCGCGCGGGTGGGGCCGCATCATCAACCTGTCGTCCGTGGCGGCGCAGGCGGGCAGCATCGTGGGCGTGCACTATGCCGCGTCGAAGGCCGGGATGATCGGGCTGACGCGCAGCTACGCGCGAGTGCTGGCGAAGGAAGGCATCACCGTCAACGCCATTACACCCGCGCTGGTGGCCACTGAAATGGTGGTTTCAAACCCCGTCGCAAAGCCAGACATGATCCCGATAGGACGCTTCGGCGATGTTGAAGAGGTTGCGGACGTGGCCTTGATGCTGGCGCGCAATGCCTTCATCACGGGCCAGACCATCAACGTTAACGGCGGTTATTACATGAGTTAGGCCGCCAGCTCAAATTACTTTGGTTGCGCCGCCGTCCATATCGATCAACGATCCTTGCAGGAACCGCCCTTCAGGACTAACTATGAACGCGACCAGCGCGGCGATATCTTCTGGCTCACCGACCCGTGTGGTTCGCGCGCTTTCGATCATTTTGCGCTCGGCGGTTTCCACGTCAGTCCCTTGTTGCTTGGCCGTCGCCTCCAGCATGCGGCGGTAGCGCTCGGTGCGAATGCTGCCCGGATTAACGGCGTTCACTTGCACGCCATCGCGAATTCCGATGTCGGCCATCGCCTTGGTAAACGAAAGCAGCGCCGCATTTACGGAACCGCCGATGGTGAACAAAGGACCGGGCATCCGGCCACCGACGCCCGAGATGTTCAGTACTGAACCGGCTTGCGTTTTCAGCTGCGGCCACGCTGCGCGCGTCAACCGCATGGCCCCGAAGAACTTCAGCGCGAAACCGTCGGCCCAATCTTCATCGGTGAGTTCCAGGAAATCGCCGCGTTTGGTGGCGCCCGCGTTATTTACGATGATGTCGAGTTGCCCGTAAGTCTTGAGAGTAAACTCGACAGCTCGCTGGGCCGCATCCGGCTCACGCAGATCCACCGGCAATGCCGCCGCGCGTCCGCTCCCGCTCTCGATCTCCTTCACGGCTAGTTCCAACAGACTTGCGTCGCGCGCGCAAAGCACTACTTGCGCTCCTTCAGCCGCTAAGCGAACGGCAATCGCCTTTCCGATGCCCCGGTTCGCTCCCGTCACAATCGCAGTCTTACCCTTCAGTCTAAGTTCCATGGATTTTCCATTATGCTTGTTCCTGAGAGCGCCGTGCTAGCTCACTCCACACGTCAGTCAAACCAATCGCAATCCCGTCGCGAGAAGTTCATGCCTGTCGTCCGCGTGGCCGCGGGCAACGCGCTCGAGATGTACGATTTTCAGATTTTCGGCTACTACGCCACCGCCATTGCGGCAACATTTTTCCCCAGCGGCCATGAGTTCGCATCGCTGATGCTTGCGCTCGCTACTTTTGGTGCCGGTTTTCTGATGCGACCGCTGGGCGCCATCGTCTTGGGCGCCTACATCGATCATCGTGGCCGTCGCGCGGGCCTGCTGCTCACGCTCGCGTTAATGGGCTTTGGTACTCTCGCCGTCGCGTGCCTGCCTGGCTACGCGGTCCTGGGGCTCGCCGCGCCGTTGCTCGTTTTAGTGGGCCGTCTGGTGCAGGGATTTTCGGCGGGCGTCGAGCTTGGCGGTGTCTCGGTTTATCTTTCGGAGATCGCTCCGCCCAATCGCAAGGGCCTCTACGTAAGCTGGCAATCGGCCAGCCAGCAAGTGGCCGTTATGTTTGCCGCGCTGCTGGGCATTGCATTGACGTCGATGCTCACGAACAGTCAAATGTCGCGCTGGGGATGGCGCATCGCACTCCTAGCCGGCTGCGCCCTGTTACCACTACTGCTTTTCCTGCGCCGATCGTTGGAAGAGACTGGCGAATTCCTGGCGCGCAAGCACCACTCCACGGCGTCCGAGATCGTCAAGACTCTTTTTGCCAACTGGCGGCTGGTAGTGCTCGGCATGATGATGTCCACCATGACTACGGTGTGTTTTTACATGGTGACCGCATACACGCCGACGTTCGGCAGTTCTGTGCTGCATCTCGCCGTCATGGGCAACCTGGTCGTCACACTTTGCGTCGGCGCCTGCAACTTTATGGTGCTGCCGCTTTCCGGCGCGCTCTCCGATCGCGTTGGACGCCGCCCCATCCTGATCACCTGCACTATAGTCGCGTTGCTCACCGCCTATCCCGCCCTGTTGTGGTTGGTGAGCGCGCCATCCTTCACGCGCCTGCTGATCGTCGAGCTGTGGTTCTCGCTTTTCTACGCTATATACAACGGCGCAATGGCCGTCTTCTTGACCGAGATCATGCCTGTGGAAGTGCGGACATCCGGCTTTTCGTTGGCATATAGCCTCGCCACCGCGATCTTCGGTGGATTCACGCCGGCCATCTGCACCTACCTGATCCACGTCACGGGTAATCGCGCGGTACCGGGGCTTTGGCTGTCGTTCGCCGCCGTCTGTGGATTGTCGGCCACGCTTGCGCTCTCGCCAAAACGATTACACACAGCCGTTACCGCGAGTTGATATCCTGCACTCTGGGAGGTGACCCCGTGGTCCCGTTTCGCCATTTTGGATTTGTTGCAGCATTGTTAGCCGCCGCGCCGCTGATGGCGCAACAAAGTCCTCCCGCCCAAACATCGGTCGCTATCGTGGGCAAAACAATTCGCATCGACTATTCGGCGCCGTCCATGCGCGGTCGAAAAATCTTCGGCGGCCTGGAACCCTATGGCCGCGTATGGCGCGCCGGAGCCAATAGCGCCACCGCGTTGCACACCGACGCGAATCTCGATATCGGCGGCCTCTCGGTTCCGAAAGGCGATTACACGTTGTTCGTCTACCTGGATCCTAAGCAGTGGCAACTGGTGGTAAGCAAGGCGACCGGTGAGTGGGGTTTGGATTACGATCAGAGTCACGACCTGGGCCGCGTCAAGATGGATATGAGCAGGCCGCCCAAGCCAATTGAAACGTACAAGATGACGCTTTCCAGCCTGGGTGCGAACAAGGGAAAGCTGCAACTGGAGTGGGAAAATACGGTGGCGGAAGTTCCCCTCACGGTCAAGTAGGCGGCTCCGTCGGGCTACGGTAATTCAATTGTTAAAGGTTGGCATCCTCCAGCGTCTACCGTTCGGATATGTCAATTAAGATTTTGCCCGGTCGCCCGCATCCCCTGGGGGCCACCTGGGATGGTTCCGGAACGAATTTTGCCATTTATTCCGAACATGCCGAATGGGTTGAACTGTGTCTCTTCGACCAGCCCAATGCACCCGAAACGGAGCGGGTCCGGTTGTCCGAACGGACCACTTACGTGTGGCACGGCTACATCCACGGACTGCTGCCGGGTCAATTGTATGGCTATCGCGTGCATGGTCCCTTCCAGCCTAACGGCGGCCTGCGGTTCAATTCGAACAAGCTCCTGATCGATCCATACGCGAAGGGGCTGGCTGGCCAAGTAGACTGGTCGTCACCAATTTTTCCCTATCAGTCGGGCAACGGCGACGCCGATCTGTCGTTTGACGAAAATGATGACGCCGCGGGAATGCAGAAATGCGTCGTAGTGAACCCGTATTTCGATTGGGAAGAGGACCGGCTGCTCTGTCTTCCGCTGAGCGACTCCATCATTTACGAGTTGCACGTCAAAGGTTTTACCAAACGGCATCCCGAGATTCCGGAAGCGCTCCGAGGCACGTATGGGGGCCTTGCAACCAAGCCATCTATTCAGTATTTGAAGCGGCTGGGCGTCACCGCCGTCGAACTCATGCCCGTGCATGCGTTCCTTACCGACAAGCATCTTGCGGAGAAGGGGCTGAGTAATTACTGGGGTTACAACACCACGAACTTCTTTAGCCCCGATGCCCGCTATTCCAGCTCAGGCGACCGAGGCGGGCAAGTGGCCGAGTTCAAGGCCATGGTGAAGACCTTCCACCGCGAAGGCATCGAAGTGATTCTCGACGTGGTCTATAATCACACGGCGGAAGGGAATCACATGGGCCCGATGCTGAGCTTTCGCGGAGTGGACAACTCCACCTACTATCGGTTGGTCGGCGATAATCAGCGGTACTACATGGATTACACCAGTACCGGCAATAGCTTGAATGCCCGGCATCCGCAAGTGCTCAAGCTGATCATGGATAGCCTGCGTTACTGGATTGAAGAGATGCACGTGGACGGCTTCCGTTTCGATTTGGCCTCGACGCTGGCGCGCGAGCTGCACGACGTGGATCGCCTGTCGGCCTTCTTCGACATCATTCATCAGGATCCGGTGATCTCCCAGGTGAAGCTGATCGCCGAGCCGTGGGACGTGGGCGACGGCGGCTACCAGGTGGGCAATTTCCCAGCAGGGTGGGCGGAATGGAACGGACGCTATCGGGATACCGTTCGACGTTACTGGAAGAGCGACGAAGGCCAGTTGTCCGATCTGGCCTATCGCCTCACCGGCTCCAGCGATCTATACGATCGAGATGGACGGCGGCCCTCGGCCAGCATCAACTTCGTAACGGCTCACGATGGGTTCACTCTGCATGACCTGGTGAGCTACAACGGCAAACATAACGACGCCAATAAAGAAGACAGCAACGACGGTACGAGCGACAATTACGCTTGGAACATGGGCGCCGAAGGTCCCACCGACGATCTCGAGATCATCCAACGCCGCGAACGGCAGAAGCGGAACTTTCTCGCGACGCTGCTCTTGTCGCAGGGCGTGCCGATGATTCTGGGTGGCGATGAAATCAGCCGCACGCAGAACGGGAACAATAATGCATACTGCCAGGACAACGAGGACACTTGGGTGGATTGGTGCCTGGACGCCTGCAAGATTGCGCTTCTGGAATTCACGCAGAAGCTGATCCAGATGCGTCGCGATCATCCCAGCTTGCACCGTCAAAAGTTCTATCAGGGGCGCGCGATCCGCGGCACCGAAGAAAAAGACATCGTCTGGTTGCGCCCCGATGGACAGGAGATGTCGGATGAAGAATGGGGACTCGGTTGGGTGCGCTGCCTCGGCATGATCCTCAACGGCGAAACCATCGGCGAAGTGGATGAGTCCGGGGAGCCCATCAAGGACGATACGTTTCTTATCCTGCTCAATTGCCATCACGAGGCGATCAAGTTCTTTGTCCCGAAGCCACCGGGTTCTGAAAAGTGGGAGATCGTTATCGATACCAACGATCCGGCGCTCGAAGCGGATTCTCGCTTTTCCGAACCGGGCACGGCCATTGAACTGGTGCCTCTCTCGCTGGTGGTTTGCCGCGAACCCACGGCGCCCAGCGTGACCCGTTTACTGACCTCGGACCGCCAGTGAAATTGCACGCCAGACGCTTCCCTGTGGGTGCCGAGGTCACCGGTTCGGGAGTCCATTTTCGGGTGTGGGCGCCGGTAATAAAGAAGGTAGAAGTGGCGTTCGAGGGCGGCGAGAGCGTCCCGCTACTAGCAGAGGCTGCGGGCTATTTTTCGGGCCTTGTGCCGAACGCGCGCGTTGGCTCGCGCTACAAATACAAGCTGGACAACGGAGAAACTTGTCCCGACCCTGCATCGCGATTCCAGCCGGAGGGACCGCACGGGTCTTCGGAAGTTGTCGATGCCGCGGCTTTCCCATGGACTGACCGGAATTGGCGCGGTGTGGCGCTTCCGCATCAGGTGATTTACGAGATGCACATCGGCACGTTCACGCAGCCAGGCACCTGGTCCAGCGCCCAGGCCGAACTGCCGCATCTGGCCGAACTTGGTGTCACTGTTTTGGAAGTGATGCCAGTCGCCGAATTCCCGGGCCGGTTCGGCTGGGGTTATGACGGCGTGCAGTGGTTCGCGCCCGCGCATATCTATGGATCGCCCGACGACTTTCGACGCTTCGTGGATCGAGCGCATTCGCTCGGATTGGGCGTGATTCTGGACGTGGTTTACAACCATCTCGGCCCCGACGGCAACTACCTCGCAAAATTCGCTCCGCAATACTTCTGCGAAAAGACTACCGACTGGGGCCCGGCCATCAACTTCGACGGCGGCGACTCCGGACCGGTCCGGGAATTTGTCACCGCGAATGCCTGCTATTGGATCGAGGAGTTCCGTCTGGATGGTCTGCGGTTGGATGCGACGCAGGACATTCACGACAGTTCCGAGGATCACATCCTGCGAGCGATGGCGCGAGAAGCTCGCAAAAGTGCCGCGCCCCGCGAGGTGATCTTTATCGCCGAAAACGAACCCCAGGAAGTGAAGCTGGTGAAGACTGCCGGGCAAGGCGGATACGGTTTGGATGGCTTGTGGAACGACGATTTCCATCACACGGCGATGGTGGCTCTCACGGGCCGTAACGAAGCTTATTACACCGACTACCTAGGAACGCCGCAAGAGCTGATTTCATGCATGAAGTACGGCTACCTTTATCAAGGCCAGCGATACAAGTGGCAGAAGAAGCGGCGAGGGACGCCGGGGCTCGACGTAAACCCTCCCGCCATGGTCACGTTTATCCAGAATCACGATCAAATCGCCAATTCCGCGTATGGCAAGCGCTGTCATGTTCTGACGGCGCCGGGCAAGCTTCGAGCCATTACCGCGCTGATGCTGCTTGCGCCGGGCACGCCCATGCTTTTTCAAGGTCAGGAATTCGGCGCGTCCAGCCCCTTCCTCTTCTTTGCCGATCACAGCGCCGAACTCAACCAGCAAATCCTTCAAGGCCGAGCCGAGTTTCTCGCGCAATTTCCCAGCTTGGCGACTCCGGAGATGCAGGGGCATTTTGCCGACCCTGGCGATCCCGCCACGTTCGAACGGTGCAAGTTGGATCAATCCGAGCGCGAGAGTCATCGTGAGATCTGCGATTTGCATCGCGATCTGTTGAAGCTTCGCCGCGAAGAGCCGGTATTTCGCTTGCAGAAGCGGCGCGGTGTGGATGGGGCCGTACTCGCTGCGGAAGCCTTCTTGCTGCGCTTTTTCGGCGACGATGGGGATGACCGGCTATTGATGGTGAACCTCGGCATCGATCTGCATCTGAATCCCGCGCCGGAGCCTCTGCTCGCGCCACCGGCGGATTCCGAATGGACCATCCTGTGGTCGAGCGAAAATCCCAGATATGGAGGCGTTGGTACTCCGCCGCTCGATTCGAAAGAGAACTGGCGAATTCCGGGCCACGCTGCCGTGTTGCTGAAGCCTGAACCAAAGCCTGATCTTAAGAAGGTATGACTGACCTGGTAATCCGATTGCCGTGGCCGGGCAGAGATGGACACCCGCCCGAAGCGGGCCTCAACTGCGAATGGCTGGTGACGAATGGACTGGGCGGCTATGCATCGGGCACGTTGTCGGGCGTCATCACGCGGCGCTACCACGGCTATCTGGTGGCGGCTCTGCCCGCACCCTTCGGCCGCGTCATGATGCTCAATGAACTGTTAGAGCGCATCGAGCTTCCCGGCGAACGTTTCGTGCAGTTGAGCGGCGAGGAGCGGGCCGGCGATCCCGTCAAGTTGGACGCCATGGAATACATCAGCGAATTCCGCTTGGAGGGCGGGATTCCGGTCTGGCGTTATGAAATTGGCAGCATCGCGATCGAAAAGAGATTGGTATTGCCGCACGGCCAGAACACCACGTTCATCAATTATTCGCTGCTCTCCGGCGATAACGTGCGGCTGGTGCTGCGGCCGTCCATTCACTTCCGCCCGCACGAAACGCCGGTTAGCGCCCAGTTGGAATCCACTTATACCTTGACCGTCGGAGAAGATCGCTACGAAATATCGTCGGGAACCGATCTTCCGCCAATGCGGCTGCTTCTGGATGGACAGAACGCATCGCTGACCGTGGATCGCGCTCGAATCGAAAAGGTCACATACCGGATTGAGGAGCGCCGAGGGTATCCGGCGCAAGGCGCTTTGTGGAGTCCAGGGTTCTTTCACGCCGACCTTCGAAAGGACTGCGACGCAACCCTGATCCTTTCTTCCGAGTCCTGGGAAAACATGCGCGCACTGTCTCCAGCGCTGGCCGTGCAATCGGAGGCGGAGCGGAAGCGCCGCATTCTTACGGTGGCTTCCAAGAAGCTAGGCAAAGATATTCACGGCCTGGTGGAAGAACATCCCACCGCCGCCGAATTGGTTTGGGCGGCCGATCAATTCCTGATCACGCCGGCAGGCCGAACCGACGATGCCACGCGTGCTCGCGCGGTGGGCGACGAAGTCCGAACCGTGATTGCCGGGTACCACTGGTTCACGGACTGGGGCCGGGACACCATGATCTCGCTGGAAGGCCTGACGATTACCACCGGCCGCTATGCCGAGGCTGCGTGGATTCTTCGGACCTTCTCGCATTACGTGCGCGATGGTTTAATCCCGAACCTGTTTCCCGAACGGCAGACCGAAGGTTTGTACCACACCGCCGATGCGACACTCTGGTTTTTCCATGCGCTGGATCGTTACACCGAGGCCAGCGGAGATCGTTCGGTCCTGCAAATGGTGCTGCCCAAGCTAGTCGACATTTTTGAGTGGCACATGCGCGGTACAGGTTTTGGCATCGGCGTCGATTTGCGCGATGGGCTTCTGAAGCAGGGCGCGGAAGGTTACGCGCTTACCTGGATGGATGCCAAAGTCGACGATTGGGTAGTCACGCCGCGGCGCGGCAAGGCTGTCGAAATCAATGCGCTGTGGTACAACGCGCTGAAGCTGCTGGAGGGCTGGCTCACCGAACAAAATGAGCCGGATCAAGCCGGGCGCGTTTCCAAAGCCGCTCAGCAAGCCCGCGAATCGTTCAACGCGCGATTCTGGTATGAGCCAGGGAACCATCTGTTTGACTTGATCGACGGCCCGAACGGAGACGATCCTGCTTGCCGCCCGAATCAGCTGCTGGCGTTCTCGTTGAAGCATCCGATTCTCAATGAAGCGCGCTGGTCCGCGGTGCTGGAAGTGGCGCGTGAGAAGCTGCTTACGCCGGTTGGATTGCGATCGCTCTCACCGGACAACAGGGATTACAAACCGAAATACGATGGCGATCTTCGTGCGCGCGATGCGGCCTATCATCAAGGAACGGTGTGGGCCTGGCTGATCGGGCCGTTCGTCGATGCCTGGCTCAAGGTTCATCCCCAGGATCTGGATGGCGCTGGGAAGTTTCTGGACGGTTTCAAACCGCACTTGAGAGACGCTTGCATCGGCTCCATCAGCGAAATCTTCGACGCCGAGCCTCCGTTCACGCCGCGCGGATGTATTGCGCAAGCCTGGAGCGTCGCTGAGGTGCTGCGGTGCTGGATCAAGTGCCGTTTGCACTAGGGAACCGCTTGCTCACGCGCCACTCGTCCGGTCCTCTTCGAGTCGATGTTGCCACCCGCCCGGGTTTCTTCGAGTGGATGTTGTCCCCGTGCACAACTTCCTTTCGTCTTCGACTCGGCTGCGGGCTCCAGTGCCACCCCTGTGGGAGTCCGCGAGTCGATGCTCTCCGGTGCACGACTCCCCTGGCGTCTCCGAATATCCTGCCGGCCACGACGACCGGGGACGATGTTGATCCCGTGGCCACCCCTCCAGGCGTCTGCGAGTCGGCGTTCTCGGGTGCACGACTCCCAGTGGTCTTCGAGCGTGCCGCGAGCGACAACTTTGGGTCGTCTTCGACCGGCGTGCGGGCACGGCCACCCCTGCGGGAGTTTTCCACCGGATGTTCCCAGGGTGCACGACCTCCTGTCGTCTTCGAGTGTGCTGCTGGACTTCCAGTCGTCTTCGGGTGTGCTGCTGGCGCGCAGTTCAGACAAAGCCCAGCTTTTGCGATCCGAAATTAGCGAAGTTGGGGAACACGGTTGCGAGTGCGCTGTCAGGAATCCCGAACCACGAACAGAGCGTCGCACCGTACTGATCGATCGACGTGGTGGGAATCCAACGCCCGCGAACATCGGTGTCGTTGGGACCGCCCAACTCGAAGGTTGGGAACTGCCCGTAGATCTGTCCGCCGTTGACTGCGCCGCCCAGTACAAGATGATGGCTACCCCACGCGTGATCGCTGCCGTCGGTGGTGGCGGGCTGGAAAGTCCGGCTGAAATCGGACTCGGTGAACGTCGTCACGTTCTGCGCCATCCCTAATTCCTGGGTCGCGGCGTAAAAGGCAGCCAGCGCCTGGCTCAACTGCGGATAAAGATTGTTGTGGGTCTCAAGCTCGCCCGCGTGCGTGTCGAATCCGCCCAGGGAGCAGAAGAAGATTTGGCGGCTCATCCCCAGGTAGGATTGCACCTGGATGATGTCGGCCACTTGCTGCAATTGCGATCCCAGACTCGTGGTCGGAAATTGCGTCTTCAACGGCGTCGTCTTGGCAAGCGCGGCTTCCAATGCCGCCGCGTCAGCGATGCTGTTTGCCATGGTGTTATTGGCGGCTTGCACCAGCGAGAGCCCATTGTCGGTAGTGAGCAACGACGTGAGCGCTTTCAAACGAGCTTGCGAAGTCGCCGAATTTGTGAAGCCTTTCAGCGTCAGGGATTGCTCCGGAGCAATTGCGACAGACTGGGTCTGGACGCCTTGGCCCTCTAGCGAGTTGCCGGCCACCGAAAGGAACGCCGGAAAGTTCGAGGAATTGATCTTTTGTGAGTTGAGATAGTCAGCCGCACGGCCCGCCCAGCCCGTGGAACTGTTTCCCTGTGCGACAGAAGTCTGCCATTGCAACTGCTGGTCGGAATGCGAGAACAGATTGAGCGGGACGGGCGCTTGTGAGCCTTGATATTGCGATCGCGTGAGCGGCTGCACCAGGGAGCCGGTGTTCGCCACCACTGCCAGCTCTTTGCTCGAAAACATGCTGGCGACTTCCGACAGCTTGCCATGAAACGCAAAGGGCGCGTTCGATACGCTGTACACGGTGGGCGTCAATTCGCTGGTTGAGAGCGCCAAGCTGCCGCGAATGGAGGTGTACGCTGGATAGCTGGCGTCGTCCATGGGAATGACGGTGTTGTTCGAATCGTTCCCGCCGAAAAGAAAGACGCACACCAGCGCGCGATAGTTCGCGCTGCTTTGCGCCATGGCCGGAAGCAGGCCAAAGGGACGCAATGCCAGGGTTCCCACCGTAGCCGCACCTGCTCGAATAAAACCACGCCGTGAAATCATCTGTGGGTCTCCTAATTCCGATCGTTTAATGAATGATTTGGTACTCGCCCGAGGTAAGAACGACGTAGAGCGCAGCCTGCGCCTTCGAGGTAGGATTGGACGCCGCGTCCACCGCATCCGTCGCCGCTTGTTCAAGCGCCGGCGACATGGAACCATGCAGGAAGGTCGAGTTGATGGCGTCCAGCAGCGAAGCGGCGCTGCCGGCTTGCTGCACAAATGGCGTCAGGTTCACCGTTGTGACTTTGTCGATCTTGCCGTAGAGCATCGCGGTCACGATGTCCGCGCGATCCGCGGCCGTCTGCGTCGAATAGATTTGAAACTCCGGCCCCAGCAATCCGCCTTCGATGCGATACAGCGGCGAGAAATAACTAAACACACTGGGCGCGTCGAAAATATTCTCGCCAAGTTCCGAACTGTTGGAATAGACAGTGCTGCTTGGGGCGAGCGTGGCATTCAGGCCGCGCAGAAGGTTGGATGTGAAAAGCGCTGGCTCGCGCATGTGGCCGAAGTTGACCGCGGTGGTGGCCGCGGCTGTTGGATCGTCACCCGCCCGTGCTTCTGGGTCGGTGAGAATCGCGGCGATCACCGCCTGCAGGTTTCCCGTAACGCCCGTGCCATCATTTTGAAAGACACTGGACACTCGCGCGATGTACTGCGGGCTGGGATTGCTGGTGACCAAGTGTTGGATCAACTGTTTCGAAACGAACGGCGCCATGGTGGGTTGTGCCATGAGTGCATCGAGCAACGAACTTAGGTCTTGTTGCGCCGTCTGGCCGGCGGGAATGGTGATGCCCCCGAAAATGGTCTTCGCGCTGGTGTCATGCTCGGATTCCACGGCAAACATCTGGCCGAAGAAATATTGAGGATTGTCGATCTTTGGCGTAGCGCCGGGCGCGGCCGGATAGGTCCACCCGGTTAACACTTTGGCCATGTTCGTCACCACGGTCTGATCGTAGGTGGGAACGGGGTTCTTATTTTGGTCCAGTACCGGAGTCCCGTCGGGATTCAGTTGCGTGAGTCCCAGCGTGAAAAGCTGCATGAGCTCGCGCGCGTAATTTTCATTGGCGGAAGTGTTCTTGGCCGGATTGCCCTTGTTGTTGTTCGCCATGTTCAGATAACGGCCCATGGCCGGGCTGAGCGTCACGGCGTTTATCAGATCGCGATAGTTTCCAAAGGCGTTGTCGCGAAAGATTCTCCAATAGGGTGGATAAGCGTAGGCGATTGAGTTCCCGCTCATGGAGACCACCCAGATCTGACTGAGGGCGAACGCAACACGCTGCCTGAGCTGATCCTGTCCGGTAACGGTGTTCTGAAAGAACGCGGCCTGCACGGGATGAATGTCACGATTGGGCTGGCCGGTGGAATCAAGAAGTGGCTGGTCTGGAATGTTCGAGGTATTCAACGCGAACTGCGCCGTGAGCCAGTTGGCGATACCCATTTGTTGCAGCTCCGCGATCGACGCTGGCGTGGGACCCCAGGTGGCCTGATCGAGAAAGCGCGCGGCGGCGCCGGCTGACAATTGCTGCGTGCTGGATTGGCCGAGTCCCGGACTGGCGGCCACGATCGCCACCATCCAGACGACCGCCCCGGGCCAGACGATCCGCGAAAAGTTCATCGATGCCCTCGTAGCCTTCACTCTTCTAAGAACACTGGTAGTGGTCAGGAGTGTCGTAAAATCTCGAAATCTTCCACTCAGGTGTATTACTTAGCAGCCCGTGGGCAAAGGCTCTGTATCGCTAACTAACGTGCGCGGTTCGAAATCTATATCCGTCTTTTCGCGGATGCGTACCGCGCCCGCGTTGACGCCACATTGACAAGGATGGGCGCAATGACTAAACATAGTACGCATGAAAATCCAATTCACATTGGCTGCCCTGTTTGCCGCGATGCTCCTCTCCGCGCCTGGGCGCGCGCAGGAACCGGTAGTCGCCGCGTCGGATACGGACGCTCTCTTCCACAGCAAGGACAAGAAGCTGGACCGCAATAAACAGGCCGCCTATCACATCGAAAAAGATCTGCTCGAAGCCAACCACTGGAACGAGGCCGATAAATGGCTGACTGCTGCGTACCTGCAGCACAATCCCAACGTGAAGTCGGGTCGTGAGGGAGTGGTGAAGTTCTTCGGGTCCGTGACAAAACCCACGCCCGTTCCGGAGCATATGGGCGCCAAAGTAGCCTTTGTAAACGCTGAAGGCGACTACGTGACCGTTGCCACGGTGCGAGAATTAACCGATCCGAAAACCAACGAGAAGTACACCACCACCTGGTTCGACACCTGGCGATTCGTGGACGGCAAGGCCGACGAGCACTGGGACTGCGCGGAGAAGGGCCGGCGGCCCTAGAAAGATTCCCGCACCAATTTTGAAATTCGTTTGGCGAGGTCGTTGGTGACGCCCAGATTCTCGCCAAAGAATCGCACCCGTCCGGTGATTTTGTGGTCCATGAGCGAGCGGCCGTCGCGCGCCGTTACCGAGGCGGTGACGTCCACCTTGGTGGCGCCGAACACGGTGGTCAGCTCGCGCTTGGTTTGGCTGCCTTCCTTGAAGGCTTCCACCTTGGTGTGCAGCGTGACCAGGTCTGGGATGCCGTCGGCCGCTCGATCGCCGGAGCGGTAGACCTTTTGGAAGGCTCCGGAGGCGCGCACCTGCTCCACCAGGCGTTCGTAGACGGCGAAGCGGAACTCCGCTGGAATCTGGATTTCGCCGGCCTCAACCATTGCGATCTGGATCGCGGTTGCGGAGAGCTTCGGCTTGGCGGCGCTTTGAGCCGATACCATCGAGGGCACTACCAGCGCGGAACACAGTCCGAGAAAGGCAAGAAAGTGGGATCTGCTCATGGCTTGCCTCCCTCGCTGGTTTGGCTGTCGTCTGGAGTGGCGTGCGCGCCCGCCTGGACGAGTTGTGTCCGCATCAACGCAGCCTGGCCGATAGGAAGCGCGAAGATTGCGCCGTGGAGCGCGCCATCGGGATCGTGAAACGAGACGGTGAGTATGTCCACTTTGGTGCGCATCAAAATTGTTAACACCTTGCCGCTCTCGTAGGGCGCGGCGATGGCCGCGGTCTTTACTACGCGGCCGGTCTTGCCGCCGCTCTGCGTGGTTTCCGTGCCGACGAATATGTCGTTAATAGAGGCGATTGGCACTGTGTTCTCGGCCTTGCGTGTCTTGAAGCGCAGCGCGCCGTCCTGAACGGTGAGCGTTCCTGAAGCGTTTCGCTTGCTGGTATCCAAGCCAATGACATGGCGGACATTTGGATTTGGCGCGGTAGTCGCGGTTTGCGCCCACACCAAGCCGGCAGTGGCCAAGGTAATGAGGGTAGCAGCAATTGACTTCACATTGTCCTCTTCGAACTATCGTGCTTGATAGTGAAGACAAGGCTACCACAATGATGCTTACCCGCTAACAGGAACTCTACGCCCCGAAGCCGCAACCTCATTGAAACTCCCCCGCGGAACGGATCTCGACAAGGGGCAATGTGAAGAGAAATGTCGCTCCTTGGCCCGATTTCGACTCCACCCAGATGCGCCCGCCGTACCGGAACGATTGGGCTGCGGCTGGTTGCCCCGGGCGGCGTAGGTCCAGGAGATGAGAAGCAACATATCGGCCGAAACTCCGAAGAAAACCAGAATCATGTCCTCGCGGCGTTGAGTTTCGCGAACGTTGCCAATCTCAGTAGCCTAACTATTGGATGCTTTTTCAAGTGGCTATGATTCGGCTTTCCAGGGCGGCTGGCCAGCCAGGGCGATGTAGAAGCCCCAGATTGCGAGTGCGGCGATGGTGGCAAGAGCCAGCGTTGCGCTGGTGAAGTACCAGGCCGATGGGTTGAGCGTGAGGGGAATGTTCAGCGCCAAATCGGCCGTGTAAAGGGCAACCGCGAGCGTTACCAAACCAAACCGCAAGGCTCCGAAAGCGAGTGCGGTGTACAAGATTATCATGATCGGCCAATCCACACCCGGATAGCTGGAAGAAGCGGACTTGAGGACAACGAATAGCAGGACAAAACCAGCGGCGGCCAGCCAGGATTTGCGCAGCAGCACACGAAAAAGGAAGAGGATCAGGAACAGGATCAGCGTGGAACTGATGGAGTCGGGAATGTGTGTGAACCACGCGCCCAACGCAAGGCGCGTGCTTCCGAGAAATCCGGAGGAGAAACTCGGCGGGGGTGCACCGAAACGGCCCGCCAGGTGATAGCGGACGCCATAGAGATCGCAGAAGAGAATGCCGAGTACAGCGCCGTATAGCACATCGCGGCCCACCAGAGGATCCCGCCAGCGCCCACTGAGCGCCCGCGTCCAGGAGATGATGGCCTGCGGCCAGTAACGACGAACGTAGGGCTCGACCGCCAGATAGAGTACCCATACTGCGCCGCCCCAAAAGAGCGCGGTGCTAATGGCCAGCACCAGGAGAAAGGCGAAATTGAGGACCGAAGAGAAGTGAGCCAGGAACATCCAAAGTGCCATATGCAGACCAAAGATCAGGATGGCGAGACGCATGGCGCCGCGGCGGTCGCCTTTGCCTCGAACGAAGTTCCAACGCGCCACAAACGCCGCAGTGAAGATGGGTACGAAAAGTATGATATCCAGTAAAATTTCTGCAATGCGGTCGCCGGTGCTTTCAGGCTTACTGGATCGCATCCGCGCGGAACTGTTCCACGGTCCGGTTAGCGAGAAGAAGACCGGGCGGCCGTGCCAGGTGGCGCCTTCCACGTGCAGCGGACGGTTGCGATAGCCGGGCCACTCGCCGGTCCAGGCTTGGCGCACGTCGGAGGCCGCCAGCGATGCCCATTCCGGCGTGGCAGCCTTGAATTTGGGCATGTCCAAGCCGGCGGCGGCGAAAAGAGCGTTCCAATCGGGCGCGGGAGTTTTCCCGGGTGGAGCTTCTCTTTCCGGCGGAAGCGCTTCAAGGTAAGTGAGCCGGCCCTGCGGATCGAGCTGCACATCGATCATGCCCGACATCGTGGGCTTGGGATCGTTCTCCCGGATTTCACCGGGAATTAAGTCCGAACCGTAAATGCCAAAAGCGAGCATGGCTTCGGGGCTTTGACGATACCAGAACTTCATCGGCGAGGGACGGCTGCGGGCAATTTCATCCCATTGCGGGAAGGGAGCGTCGGCTTTCTGCACGGCGTCCATAAAATCCTGGTTGTCGTCGAAGGCGTAGGCAGAATCGCCTGGCGGGTCGGTGTATCCGAGGCGCTGAATCAGCTCTCGCGCCTTGTCGGCGAGCACTTCGGGCGGCTTGGTCAACTGCGCTTTTTCGAGCAGGCTAAACGTCGCGGTGAGGATGGCAAAAGCAACCAGACCGGCAATCGCGACTGCCAGGCTGGGAACCGCGATTTTCCAAGGGAGCGCCGCGGCGCCGCCCGATGCCGCCACCATTTGGGGGGAAGGCGTCTCACCGGCGGCCAGCGCCGCGGCTAATGGATCGCCACCAGGAAGGCGCGCGGCGACGGCGAGAGCGGACTGCGGACGATTGGACGGCTCCGGATCCAGGCAACGAAGAATTGTATTCTCAACCGCGGGGTCGAGCTCCTTCACCAGCGTGGAAGGGTTCACCGGCGTAGCCTCGCTGTGCAGGCGCACTAACTCCGCCAGCGTGGCCGCTTCGAATGCGCGCTTGCCGGTGAAGACCTCGTACAGCACCAGGCCGAGCGAATAGATGTCGCTTTGCACGGTGACTTCTCTTCCAGCCAGTTGCTCGGGCGCCATGTAGGCGGGAGTGCCATTGCGAATCTCTTCGCCAGGAATTTCGTCGGCCAGCGCAGCCAAGCCGAAATCGGTAACGACGACGTGACCGCGGCCGTTGAGCATAACGTTCGCAGGCTTCAGGTCGCGATGGAGAACGCCTTTGGCGTGAGCGGCGGCCAGGCCGGCACACAACTGCCGCGCGATTTCGACGGCCTTGTCCGACGGCAATCGGCCGATGCGGCGCAGCAGCGAGCCGAGATCCTCGCCATCCACGTACTCCATCGATAGATAAGGCTGGCCGTCCACTTCTCCGAGATCGTAGACGCGGCAAACATTGGCGTGCGAGACCTCTCGAGCGATGCGGACCTCGTTGTAGAAGCGCGCCAAGGCGGCAGGATTGCGCGCGGCCACTTCGGGCAGGAACTTCAGTGCGACTTCCTGGCCCAGCGTCAGATCGTGTGCGCGATAAACTTCGCCCATGCCGCCACGGCCAAGGAGCGCGACGATTCGATAACGGCTGGCAAGCAGCGCACCGGGCAAGAAGCGGGCGTCGCCCAGAGAACCTGAGGAAGAAGAGAGGCGGGAGTGGGATGGCGTGCGGGCCGGCGTAGGAGTTGGGGAAGGAGTAGCGAAGGTTTGCGTCGCCAGCGGCGCGCCACCATGGAGCGCTGCACCGCAGGACAGACAGAAGCGGCTGGAGTCCGGGACATCTTTCGCGCAGGTGCGGCAGGTCAAGGGGATTCCGTTGGGCTAGTCGTCGTGATGGTTGATGGCTTCCTGATCGGCGATGGCTTTGTCGCGCGCTACCTTGACGTTCGCCCGCCGGGCGGAATTGATGTTGTTCTGCCGAATGCTGGCTGAGTCGACGCTGAACAGGGAGATCAGTTGCTCCAATTTGTGGCCTTGGCAAGCGGGGCAGGAGGGTTCGGTTTTCAGAACGAGCGCTTCGAACTGCTCCCCGCAATCCAGGCATTTGAAGTCGTATAAGGGCATGCGAGTCTCCTTTCAGGCCACACCCATTATGCTAACCTCAAGGTCCTTATGGCCACCACTGATTTTACGGAACGCCGCGCAGCCTTCCGCAAGCTCCACGAAAGTGGGTGTTTTGTTATCCCGAATCCTTGGGATATTGGAACAGCGCGTTATCTGCGGCATCTGGGGTTTCAGGCGCTGGCCACCACCAGCGCGGGTTTCGCATTTTCGCGTGGATTACCGGATTCTGATTGGGCGGTGCCGCGCGACGCCGTGCTGGGCCACATTGCAGAGATTGTCGGCTCCGTGGACTTGCCGGTGAATGCCGATTTTGAATCGGGCTACGCGCACGATCCGGAGGGGGTCGCTGCCAGCGTGCGTCTGTGCGTGGAGACGGGTGTCGCGGGGCTTTCGATTGAGGATTCTACGGGCGACCGTTCGAAGCCGCTGTACGATTTGCCGGCGGCGGTGGAGCGGATGAAGGCGGCGCGGGCGGCGATTGGGACCTCAGGGGTGCTGCTGGTGGGACGGGCGGAGTGCTTTTTGGTTGGCCACGCCGATCCGTTGAAGGAAGCCATTCGGCGCCTCGAGGCCTATGCGGAAGCGGGCGCGGACGTGCTTTATGCACCCGGAGTCCGGAAGCGCGCCGATATTCGAGCTATCGTTGCGGCCGTCAGTCCGAAGCCGGTGAATGTGCTGATGAGCGCGAATACCGGGCTCAAGGTTTTGGATCTCGCGGCGATGGGCGTGCGCCGGGTCAGCGTCGGAAGTTCGATGGCGCGGGCGGCATGGGGCGGGTTCATCCGTGCGGCGAAGCAGATTGCGGTGGAAGGAAGCTTCGCGGCCTTCGACAGTTGTGCTTCATTTCCCGAACTGAACGGTTTCTTCCGCGAAGATTTTAGGAACCGCTAGCGTCCCGCGCGCCAGCGGCGTGCAAATGCTGGAATGATCGCTCCTCCAATATTGGCCAGCTTCGCATCGGGGAATGGCGCGCGTTCCCCGCGAATGAGCGCACTCGCAAACCGTCCGAACGCGTGCAACTTTTCTCGCATTGAGAATTTGAGCCGGCGGCCATTGGCGCGAGCCACCAGCACGGTGACATCGTCTTCGGACAGATTCTCCGGATAGCGCCTTTCGATCTCGCCCAATAACGTCTCGGTCAGCTTTTGCGGCTCCACGTCGCCGAGCACCCGCACGATGCGGAGGAGACCGTCTTCACCCAGCATCTCGCCATCGGCGTCGCGCGATTCGATCAGCGCGTCGGTGAAGCTCAGCAGGCAATCGCCCGGTTCGAGCTCGATGTCGAACTGCTCGTACTCCGCGGCATCGAAAAGCCCCAGCGGAATATTGCTGGGCACCGATCGAGAGCCCGTTTCCTGACCGCCCAAGAAATCCCATTGGCGCTGGGCGGCACGGTACAGCAGCGGCCGTGGGTGACCGGCATTGCAGACGGTAAGGCGTCGGCTGGGCTCGAAGAACGTGGTGACGATAGCCGTGGCGAAAGCGCCGGTGCGGGGCAGCGCGGCGAACTGTTGGTTGAGCAAGCGGACGAATTCCGTTTGATCGAGCCGGTTCACAAAACGGCGCATGAGCGTCCGCAGATCGGCGGCCGTGGCTGCCACGGTTTGGCCGTGTCCGGCTACGTCGGCCAGCAGCAGTCTGCTGATGCGGCCCGTGGCGCAGCTCGAAGCATAGTAAACGTCACCGCCCGCGTGTGCTTTGCCGTAGGGCTTGCTATAGACCCAAGTATCCAAGCCGCCGAATTCGACGCACTGCGAGGTGAGCTGGCTGCCGCCCCACACTTCCATGCATTGCATGTGTTGCGCCGGTTGATCGGGCATTTCTATCCATTGTATGTGCGAACCCGGCAAGAGTATGCTGGAAAGCGCATAAAGCTATGAGTGACGACAACTCGAATGGGATGACGCGGCGCGATCTGGCAACGTTGGCGGCAGCGGCGATCGCAATCGCTCCGAGGAAAATGACGGGACAAACAGCGCCCGCGGCAAGTCCTGGCCCGCTCCTCGACATCGCGGATTGGAGCTACCACTGGGTGGGTGTGGAGCATGCCACTCTGGCTCGCGGAACGATGTGTAACGGGATGCAGATGTACGTGGAGCACTGGATCCCGCGCGAAGTCCGCCATCCTTATCCAGTGGTGCTGATCCACGGCGGTTATGGGCAAGGCTCAGACTGGATCAGCACCCCGGACGGACGGCGCGGCTGGGCCACGCTGTTTCTGGAGCAGGGTTATAAGGTGTACGTGCTCGACCGGCCCGGGCAAGGACGCAATCCCTATCATCCCTGGGTGCACGGTTACTTTGACAAGGAAGCGCCGACGTTCGAGGGCCTCGCGAAAAGCTTGCGGGGAGATGCGAAAATCCACACGCAATGGCTGGGCGCGGGCGATCCGAACGATCCCGCAATCGCGCAGGTTGTGGCCGCGATGGGCCAGCCGATGGGCAATAATCCGCTCACGCAAAATCTGTGGCGCTCGCGCGGAGCGAAGTTGCTGGACGAGATCGGTCCGGCGATTTTAGTGACTCACGGCGATGGCTCCGTGTTCGCCTGGGTAACGGCGCAAGAGAGCGCGAATCTGGTGAAGGGCATCGTTGCTGTGGAACAGCCCGCAACATCGCTGCGAGGCCAAATGCAACTGGCGAAGCTGGCGGGTATCCCGATCGCAATCGTGACCGCGGAAGCTTCGGAGGCAAACGCGACCGATCCTGGAATTGCCGCCACGCTTCGTGAAGCTGGTTGCACGGTGGAGCATATTCGACTGGCCGAGCAAAACGTGCACGGCAATGGGTCGATGGTAATGATGGAAAAAAATAGTCGCGAGGCGCTGCAACCGATCTTGCGCTGGCTAGAAACCGCGGTCGGAAAAGAAGCGCCGGCCGCGAGCGGTCTGGATCCCAATCGCAATCGCGACAACACGGCGTTGAAGCTGGCGGATCAAGGCTGCTTTTGGGTAGGAATTCAGCGCAAGCAGATGACATACGGCGCCATCGCGATGGGACAGCAGTATGTCCAATACATGATCCCGGCGGAGAAGCGCTATCCCTATCCCGTAATCATGGTGCACGGAGGCGGCGGGCAGGGCTGCCACATGATGGGCATCGGAGGCCGGCCGGGATGGGTGCATTATTTCGTGCAAGCCGGCTACAGCGTTTATTGGTTGGATCGGCCCAGCTATGGCCGATCGCCCTACCATCCGGACGCGCTGGGTCCCAGCCATCTGCCGAACGTCCCGCCTTACGAGGGGCTGGTGCAGACACCTGTGGTATTCAACACGGCGCAGTGGCCCGGCCCAGGTGGGATGAACGACCCGTTGATCGATCAGTTCATGGCGAATGAATCGGGCAACGTGATGGACGAAGCGTTTCATAGCGATCTGGCTTGGCGCGGCGGCGTGGAACTGGTGGATCGCATCGGCCCATGCATTTTGCTGACGCACGCGTTCGGCGGATTCTTCGGATGGGGCGTCGCGGATCGGCGGCCCAATTTGGTGAAGGGGATTTTCTGTATGGAAATCAACGGCAATCCCTTCGCCGCGCAACTTCGGTGGGGATTGACTGCCAGCCCGATGACTTACGATCCGCCAGTAACCGATCCCTCGCAATTCCTTACAAGCTCCAGGCCGAACCGGCGCACAAGTGGAAAAACCTTCGCGGCATTCCGATTGGATGGCTGACCAGCGAATTTGGCGGAGGAGGTTCACCGATCACCAATGTCGAGTTCTTGAAGCAGGTAGGGTGCTCAGCCGAAATGGTTCGCTTGCGCGACTATGGCATCGTCGGCAACGGTAACCTGATGCTGCTGGAGAAGAACAATCACGAAGTATTTGGCGTGGTGCGCGATTGGCTGGACCGCAAAGTGGCGACTCCCAACAAATAGGCGGGACATCAAGAAAGAGATTGCTTTACAAGAATACCTGGCAGGGTATAACCTAACTTTGGCAGCGCCGAAATTCCGCCCTGCCAAAACTCAAGAGAGGAGGTTCATCTATGTCTGATAGCGGCAGTACTCCGATGCGCGAGCAGCAGAGCGATACCGAGTCAGCGGAGCCTCCGTCTTTAGCTGGCTTCCCTTTCTTATTCGATAGCGCTCGCTAGTCGCGCGTCTAACCAATGCAGATCCGTTATTTCGCCGGGCGCGATTATAAGTCGCTGTTTCGGGTGAAGCTCGCTCCGAGATCGGAACAAGGAACAATTGAGAGCAACCTCTGAGGTCCTGAGGAGAGATGTGCCGTAAGCTACCAAGCAAGGGGAAACATGATGCGAAAACACTTTGTAGAAGAATTGGAAGCGGTTCGCCAGAACCTGATTGACATGGGCGAGAACACCATCGCGCTTCTGGCGGAAGCGAATCGTGCCATTGCCGGTGCGAATGGAGATACGGCGGAACACGCCAGTGAACTGGAAGCCCAGACCGACCATCAGCACCGGATGATTCACGATCAATGCTTGAGCCTGATCACGCTGCAGGCGCCAGTAGCGCGAGACGCTCGACTGGTGACCGGCATTTTGGACGCCATCGTCGATCTGGAGTTAATCGGAGACTATGCCTATGAGATTGTGACACTCAGCACCTCGATGAGTGCGAGTCCGTCCTCGCAGGAGGCGATCCACCTCGCGGAGGCAGGAGGAAAGATCAAAGACCTGTTGTCGGCGGCGATTGACGCTTGGCGCACTGAGAACGCTGCCGATAGAGCCGGGTTTGTGCGGTCCCACCAGGCGGCAATGCGCGCGGAGTGCGAGGCTCTGTACGAGAAACTTTCCAAGCTTCTGCCCGGACCGGGGGATGTCACCGCTTATGTCAACCTGTTACTGGTGTGCAAGCATTTGGAACGCATTCTGCGTCACGCGGTGTGCGTGGCAGACCAAGCCGCCGACGCGGCCGGAACAAGCGCGGTCCAATGAGGGAAGGTATATAATCGCCCGATGACTACCAGAATCGGTCTTGTGATCCCATTGCTCGCGATGCTCTCGCCCATGTCATCGCATTTGTCGGGGCAATGGCTGAAGCTGCCGGACAAAGGGATTCCAAGAACGAAGGACGGCAAGCCCGATTTAACGGCCCCGGCGCCGCATAAAGCGGACGGCAAGCCAGATCTCTCTGGAGTCTGGTTAGTGGCCGGGCCAAAGTATTTGCAAAATCTGGCGGCCGACTTGAAGCCCGGCGACGTTCCGATGCAACCGTGGGCGGCCGCGCTCACCAAGGACCGCACGAGCGGCGCGCATGCGTCCGAAGAGTCCGATGCGAACTGTTTGCCGCAAGGCGTGCCGAAGGTGAATGCCACGCCGGTACCCTTCAAGATTGTCCAAAATCCGGATGAGGTCATCATCCTGTATGAGGCGTTCGGGCTGTACCGGCAGGTGTTCCTGGACGGGCGTGAGCTTCCGAAAGATCCGAATCCTTCCTGGATGGGTTACTCGGTGGGTAAGTGGGACGGAGATTCGTTAGTAGTGGAAACGTCCGGTTTCAATGGGAAGACGTGGCTGGATCAGGCGGGCCACCCGGCCACCGAAGCCTTGCTGGTGACCGAGCGCTTCCGGCGGCCGGATTTCGGGCACTTGAAGATCGACGTGACCATCAACGATCCGAAAGCCTACACCAAGCCCTGGACCATAACCGAAGGGATGCAGTTACTGGCAGATACCGACTTACTCGAGTTTGTGTGCAACGAGAACAATCGAGATCTACCGCACTTACTAAACAAGTGAGCCGCCTAGCGCGTCGAGCAAGCGGTCGGATTCCAGCCGGAATCGTCGGGAAGCTTGCGGAAATTGGTGTTGAGCAAGATCGACTGGGTCAGGTACCGCGGGTCTTCGATGATGGTGGTGAGAAGAATGGACTGCCAGCCATTGGGCTCGGTTGTGACGTCGAAGTATTCGGTCAGCACTGCGTCGCCGCTGTAAGGGACGCCATTCTTGCGCAAGTAGCCGGGACGGATGTGCGTGGTCACAACCTTTAAACTGCCCCCGTGAATGGGCCCCGGGACGTGCGGCGGAATCTTGGTGCGTACGAATTCCCACTGTGCGGCGGATGTGCCTTGCCACCGCGGATCGCCGGTCTCTATTTTCGAGCCGTGAAAATGGAACAGGCGAGTTTGTGTTCCCGCGTCGGTATCGATCCGAAGCGTATTGTCGTCTTGCCAGGTAATATGCAGTCTGGTTGGCATGCGCATGATGCCGGCGGCGCCAAAGGCCCTGCATTGCTCGCCGTTGGCTTCGTCCTTCGCTGGATCCCAGGCGTTCGCGAGCTTGCGGCCTTCCTGGTTCAGCGGGATGCCAGGGAAATCGCCCTTCTTCGGCGTCACCATCCGCCAGCGCCAATCCTGGGTCACGACGGCGGTCCAATAGCCCGTAAGGTCGATAGGCGCTTCTTCGCGCGCCGTCTTCTGCGCGACGGGTTTCGTCACAGGCGGCGTTTCCTCTTCCTGGGCGCCAAGGCAGCCCGCTGTCAGGAGCACCGCGAAAAGGATGCGTGGCCTCATTTGCTATGTCCCAGGCTGCGATAAACGGCCTCGACGAAAACCGTACCCGATCCATAGCGCGGGTCGTAATCTTCCGTGGGCTGTGCCGCCTTCACTTGATCGAGTGTCATGCCGCGCTTGAGCATATCCGCGACGCGATCGCGAATGATGGTCACCATGTCGCGATACTCGACCACGTCGGCTTCGTCGCAAATGCGGCCGTGGCCGGGAACGACGAGTGTGCCGCCTTCTTGCAGCGCTGCTGGAACCGTGAGCTCGATAATGCGATTGAGTGAGTCGATAACACCCTGGATGCTGCCGCCGCGATCAAGATCGATCACAGGATAATTGGTGGTGACGAAAATGTCGCCGGTGCTGATGACGTCGGAGCCGCGAAAGAAGACCAGGCTGTCGCCGTCCGTGTGAGCGGCGGGCTGATGGAACAATACAATTGGTTCATCGTTGAAGTACAGATCTTTCTGCTTGCCGCCATAGACATCGGTGGGCAGCGCGCCGAAGGGGGCGGCCGGTTGTTTGACGTCCTGTGCGCTCATACGGTCTAGCACGCGCTGGTGGGCAATGATCGCCGCGCCTTTGTCCAGGCCGCGGATGTCGTCGGCCACGTCGCCGCCTGTGATGGTATTGCCCGCCTTTGCGAGAGCTTCGTTGCCGCCGGTATGATCGGGATCGATGTGGGTGTTGAGAATGTAGTGGATGGGTTTGTCGGTGAACTTGCGGATAGCGGCGATTGCCTGATCGCTCATTTGCGCCAGGCCGGTGTCCACTAGCAAGACGCCGTCTTTTCCAATCTGTAGCGTGATGTTGCCGCCGTCGCCGGCCAGCATAAAGATGTTCTTTTGGACTGGGAGAATCTCGAGGCCGGTCGTGGCTTCGCGCGGCGAGCCCACCTGCTTCGGGCCCGGCGGGATCGCGTAGCCCGGATACATTGTCTCCGCGCCGCCCATGGCGGTAGATGCAGGCAAGCCGTACTTGGCGGGAAATTCCTGGATGTCTTTGTTCGTGCCGGGAAGGTGATGCGGCACCGCACCCTCGGCCCGGACCACTTCTTCGACGGGCTCACACGGAAATGGCTCCAACTGCTGCTGGGGATCCAAGACGTAGCCTGACGTCCTGAGCAGCGGCTCCGTCAAATAGACCGGATCGTCGATGTAAGTGAGCAGCGTGAGATAGTCGCCGTGCCGCGCGAAATGTTCCGTGACCGTGGCCTCGTCGCTCCGTGGCACTCCATTGCGGCGGATGTAATTCCACTTAAGATGCGTGGTAGTGACGGTAAGGACGTTGCCGTTCCATTGGCCGGTGGAAAATCCTTGCCAGGTATGGCGCGCGTATTTCGACGGATGCGCGCGGCCATCCATCCAGATGGTGCGCTCCACGCCCCAGGCATAACTTCGGATGCGAATCGCTGTGACTTTCTCGGTGACCGGATCTTCCTCGGTCCAGATGCGCATGGGAAAACCGGCCCGGCTGAACAGATAGTCGGCGCCGTGCGGAATGCACTGGCGTTCGGGGATGGTTTGCGTGGACGCTTCCCAACTATTGGCCTTCAGGCGCGCGGCGTTGTTGATGGGGAGGCCGAGATAATCGCCGAGTTCGGGGCCGGGAAGGCGCTCCAGATAGTCCCAGGTGTAGCGGCTGCCCCATTCGCCCGAGAGATCGATCTGCGCGAACGCCGGTGAACCAGCAAGCGAAATGAGTATGAGTACGAAGCGCATGCCCAGATCAGGATATAGAGCTTGGAGCGGGAATGCAATTACCGACAATCAACGAAGTTCACCGAATATCGGAGGGAAAGCGTCGGGCTCCATGAATGAACGCTAGAATCGCAATATGGTTTTCGTGAATCTCGTAGATGAGCCGGTAACTCTTGACGAACAATTCACGGACCGATTCATCCATGACTTGCCAAGCAGATTCCGTCCAAGCTACTCGTCGAGCCGCCG
Source organism: Bryobacteraceae bacterium (assembly GCA_049518655.1). Classification (GTDB taxonomy): domain Bacteria; phylum Acidobacteriota; class Terriglobia; order Bryobacterales; family Bryobacteraceae; genus Palsa-89. The sequence goes on from JBEKRO010000044.1 coordinate 57,305, forward strand.
TTTCATCCGGCTCTCGATTTCCTCTTGATCCACTAGCGTCTGCTCTCGTGACTCGATTCGCCCGCGTTCAACACGTTCCCGGACGTAGATCGAGTATTGCACATCCTCCACGTGGCATCCTCCGGAAGGGCATCTAAAATTCTCCGGACCTCGTCCTTGGCATTCGGCATGAGGCGGGCCTGTTTCCAGTATACGCGGGGGTAGCACTCGGTTATTGCGCCGCGCCCCGCCCCCAAAGATGAGCGGAGGCAATATCCGCGCCCTGGCGGAGCGCCTTGAGTTTCAACCACACAACTGGCTCGATTACGTACTCACGATTGGTGAAGGTTCCGAAGCCGCAATCCGCGCTGGCGATAACGCGCTCGCGATCGCCAACCACAGCCACCGCTTCTTCCAAACGTCGCGCGACAACTTCCGGGTGCTCGACGATGTTGCTATTGCTCTCCACCACGCCGGGCAGGAGCAGCATGTGATCGGGCAGCTTATGGCGGCGTAGCGCTTCGAATTCGTGCTGGTGGCGCGGATTGCCGAATTCGATGCTGAGGGCGCCTACGTTGGCCTGATAGAGCACCGGCAGGATGAGATCCAGCCCAACATCGTAGAGATGCGGGCCATTCCAGTTGCCCCAGCAGCAGTGCAGGCGCACCCGGTCGCGCGGGATGCCGTCGATGGCCTGATTGAGCGCGGCGACGTGCATCTCCGCGGCTTTCACGAATTCGTGGTCTGAGAGATCGCGGTAGAACATGGACCGATCCATGGCCAGATCGGGCGCATCGATCTGCAGTAGAAGGCCCGAGCGCTGGATCGCAAGATATTCGTTGCGCATCTCGCGCGCCAGAGCGCTCAAGTAGGATTGCTGCGAATCGTAGTAGGCATTCAGCATCGTGGTGGAGATGATGCCGGGTGACGGCGCGGTCATGAATGATTCGGCGAAAGCTCCCGAGTCCTTGGCAGCGCGTTGGAAGCGATCGATCTCCTGGGTGAGGGCCGACGAATCCAGGTAATGCAGCTCGGCCTGCGCTTCGGGAGCGTTCTGCATGCGGCTGCGCTTCGGAAAACGGCGCAGGAGATCGTCCACCAGGGCGGGGAATTCTTCAAAGTCCCGGCCGCGGCGGCGTTTCGATTGGCCGGCGAAGCCCGACATGCGGCGTGGCACATAAGTCTGGAAACCGACGCGCTGCTGCTCGCCGTCGTTGCCAATGTCGATGCCGGCCTCAGCCTGTTTGGCGACAACATGGCGCACGGCGCTGTCCATTTCATTGGCGAGTTGTTCGTCGCCGGGAGGTTTGCCCTCCTCCCGGTCGATGAGCATTTCAGAAAGCGCTTCATTGCGTGGAAGGCTGCCGACGTGGGTGGCCAGGATACGGTCTCGACTCAGGATCATGTTGTGTTCCTATCATGCCATTCCCGAGGCCATTTTTCGGAGAGGGTTCAAGAAGCCTATTGACAGATTCCCGCAGCTATGTTAATTTTTACGCAGGCTGCTAACGAATGCGCATATCGAAGAGGGCGACTCCCCAGATGAAGCCAAAGACCGATTCCGATTTGAGCCGGCGCGAACGGCAAATGATGGACGTCTTATTTGCACGCGGACGCGCTACCGGACAGGAGATCCAGGAAGGCTTACCGGACAAACCGAACTATTCTTCCGTGCGCACTATTTTGCGAGTACTGGAGCGTAAGGGTTACGTCCGCCATGTGGAAGAAGGGTTGCGATATGTGTACGAGCCGACGGTGGCGCGGGAAGCCGCCAGCCGGTCGGCATTGCAGCGCATTATCCGCACGTTTTTTGACGGATCGGCGAAAGAAGCCGTGGCGGCGCTTCTGGATCCGGCAGCTTTTCAACTGAGTGAAAAGGAATTGAGCGAGCTGGCGCGAATCATTGAAAGAGCAAAGAGGAAATAACCATGTTGGAAACTTACCTGATTTCAGTTGCAATCAAGTCCACCATCTTATTGGCCGCGGGAATGATTGGCTTGGGGTTTCTGCGAGGGCGGGATGCGGCGCTGCGGCATTCCGTTTGCCTCCTGACGCTGGCGAGCGCGGCTGTCTTGCCGTTGCTGGCCCTTTGGTCCCCGCAATGGAGCTTGCTCATTTCTGTTCCCGCTGGGTCAAACGCCGCGTCGGGCGGGAATAATGTCGGAGCCGGCCCGTGGAGTTGGCCGATGGCGCTTGCGTCCGTTTGGGCGTTGGGAACTTTCCTGATGATGTTTCGCGCGGCCGGCGGATGGATTGTGTTGCTGCGGGTGCGCCGCCGATCGGTGCATTTTCAGGATGGCGACGATGCCGAAATTCGAATTGGGGACGTAGCCACTCCACTTACCTGCGGCGTATTGCGGCCACTGATTCTTCTTCCGAAGACAGGGCTCAATTGGAATGAAGCGCGGTTGCGCGCCGTGCTGCTGCACGAGTCGGCGCATGTGTACCGGCGCGATTGCTTGGCCAAGTATGTGGCGCAAGGAGCGCGTGCTTTGCTGTGGTGGAATCCGCTGGCTTGGATGATTGCGACGCGTCTGAATCACGAGCAGGAACTGGCCTGCGATGACGCCGTATTGTCAGCGGGCGTTCCCGCGGATGCCTATGCACAGGTATTGTTGGATGTAGCGCGGGAGTGTTCCAGTTCGCTGGTGCTGGGCTGCGCCATGGGATCCAACACCGCCGCGGCTTTGCGCGAGCGCTTCGCGCACCTGTTCGAATGGCGCACCGAAGCAACCCACTCGAACCGGAAAACCGCCATCGCGATTCCGCTGCTTCTTGTGTTGATGACCTCGGTCTCCTTCGCGGAGAAGATCTACAAGATCGGTCCGGGGATCGTTCCTCCGAAGGTCTTGGAGAAAAACGAGCCGCAATACACGGACCAGGCGAGAGCTGACAAGATTGAAGGCACGGTCGCGCTAACAATCGTTGTAGGAACGGATGAACGAGCGCACGACATCAAAGTCATCAAGTCCCTGAATCGGGGTTTAGACCAGAGCGCGGTTGCGAGCATTAAGACCTGGCGATTCCAGCCCGGCACGAAGGATGCGAAACCGGTTCCGGTTCGAGCCACTATACAAGTCAATTTTCGCTTACAGTAGTTGCGCGTTGGTGAGCGCGTCTGCGACGTCTTTCAGGAATGCTGCGGCTTGCGCGCCATCCACCACGCGATGGTCGCTGGATAGCGTCATCGTCAAGATGGGACGGATGCCGATGAGGCCGTTCACGGGCACAACGCGATCGGCGATGCGGCCGACTGCCAGCACGGCCGCTTGTGGAGGCGTGATGATGGCGCTGAAAGCATCGATCCCGAACATGCCGAGATTGCTGATAGTGAACGTGCCGGCTGTGACATCGGGTGGATGAAGACGGCCCGCGCGAGCGCGCTCGGCCAGGTCCTGCCGCCTCTTGCTGATGTCCGCTAGGCTGGCGGTGTCGGCATTCGGGATCACGGCGCCGACTACGCCGTCCTTAACGGCGATCGCGATGCTGATATTCACATTCGGGTTTATCTGGATGGCGCTGCCGGTCCAACTGGCGTTCATTTTGGGATGCTTCACCAGCGTGCGCGCGACGAGTGCCACCAGAAGATCGGTGTGAGTAACCGCCTTGCCATGCTTTTCACGGGCCGCGATGAGCCCGCTGGCATCGATCTCGCGAACCAGGAAGAAGTGCGGCGCCGTGGTCCAGCTTTGGGTAGTGCGCTCGGCCATCAAACGCGCGACGGAGCTGAGCGCAACAGGGACCGCTGCTTGCGCGACCGGTTGCGGTGCGGACTTCTGCAAGTCTGCCGCGCGCTGTACGTCTTCTCCGCTGATCGTTCCGCCGGGACCGGTTCCGGTCACTTTACTTAGATCGACGCCCAGTTCCTGCGCCATGCGGCGGGCCTTCGGTGAAACTTTGGCCTCCACCTTTTCAGCGCTGGCCGCCGGCGCCGATGCAGCGGTCGCAGGCCGTGGTGGTCCAGTCATCGTCCGCGCTGCGGGAGCGGATGAGGCCGCTTCCATCGGCGGTTTCTCGCCCGGCGCCACTACCCACGCTATGGTCTTGCCCACCGGAACCACGTCGCCTGCGGCCGCGGAGACGCCCGCCAGCACGCCATCCGCCGTGGCTTCCAACTCAAGAACCACTTTGTCGGTTTCGATCTCCGCGATCGGCTCGCCCTTTGTGATCGAGTCGCCTTCCTTCTTGAGCCAGGAGATAATTTTGCCGGTTTCCTGCGCCATCTCGAGCGCGGGCATGACGATGCTGACGGCCATCTAGCGGCCAACCACCTGTTCGGTTCGCGCGCTGGCTTCCACCATTTCGACGATGCGCTGGCTGGGCGCGGGATCGTGCTCGCGAGTGGTGGGCAGCGGGCCATCGACGGTGAAATAATGAGCGCCCGCCACCAGCAGTTTTTCGGCTGGGAAGCGCGTGATCACTTCATGGCCGGTTTCCGTAACGACAATCTCTTCCTCGATGCGCGCGGCACTCCATCCGTCTTTGGACGGCCAGAAGGTCTCGAGCGCGAACACCATGCCGGGCTTGATTTCGTGCGAATGTTCGAGCGAAACCAGGCGGCTGATCACCGGCTTTTCCCAAATCGCGAGGCCGATGCCGTGCCCGAATTGCAGCGCAAAAGCCGCTTCTTCGTTGGGGAAGCCGAATTCCTGCGCCTTGGGCCACACCGACGCGATTTCAGCGGTGGTGCGTCCCGGCCGGATGAGGGAGATCGCCGCATCCAAATAATCGCGGCAGCGCGAATAGGCGTCAATCAGGGTCTGCGGCGCATAGCCGATGCTGAAAGTGCGGTAGTAGCAGGTGCGATAGCCCATGTACGAATGCAGAATGTCGTAATACACAGGATCGCCAGGGCGCAGCACGCGATCGGAGAAAACGTGCGGGTGAGGATTACAGCGCTCGCCCGAGATGGCGTTTACGCCTTCCACATATTCGGAGCCCAGGTCGTACAGAATCTTGTTGACCAATCCCACTGCCTGGTTCTCGCTCATGCCCGGCTTCATGGCGCAGTAAAGGTCGTGATACGCGGCGTCCACCATCATCGCCGACGTGTTCAGCAGCGAAATCTCGTCTTGCGTTTTGATCACGCGCACGTCCGACATCAGCTGCTGGCCGTCGATGACGTTGATGCCTTCGCGCTGCAAAGCAAATAAAATGGGCGGCTCCACTACGTCGATGCCGACCGGCTCTTTGTGCAGGCCGCGCATCTCGAGTTCGAGCTTGATCTTCTTGGCCACGTCTTCAGCGCGTCCCATCTCGGGCGACATCGCGCCGCGCAGCAAAGAAATGCCGGGACGCGAGCGCTCGCCAAGCCACGGGCAATTGAGCTGATGGTGCTTGGCCGCCGATCCGAAGTCCCACAGGATGGGCTCGTCATTCTGCGGCAGCAGTGTAAAACGGCTGATCTTGTCTTGCGCCCATGAGCCGATGTGCGTGGCCGTGATGTAGCGCACGTTGTTCATGTCGAAGCACAGCAGAGCGCCCATCTCGGATTTGGCCAGCATTTCTTTGACGCGCGCCAGGCGCTCCCGGCGCAATCGATCCATATCGACGCGCTGCTCCCAATCCACTGCCATGGTTCCGTGAGTTTTCAATGCCACAGGATTCTCCAGTTTTGTTCGATGTCTTCTTAATCAGAATCAGGCTTGTCCGCACAACACGCGCGCGGCGTCGGCCACCGTCTTCTCGGTGGGAACCGTCACGTCTTCGAGCGGCGGCGAGAACGGAATGGGAACGTGCATCGCGCCCATGCGCTTCACTGGCGCCTCCAGATCGAAGAAGCAGTTCTCCTGGATCACCGACGCAAGTTCAGCGGTGACGCCATAGCGCCCGTAGCCCTCGTCGACTACGATGACGCGCGAAGTTTTCCTGGCCGATTCAACCAGTGTCTTTTCATCCAACGGCCACAGCGTGCGCGGATCCACTACCTCGGCGCTGATGCCGGTTTCTTCGAGCAGGCTCGCGGCTCCCAGCGCCACTTGCACCATGCTGCTGGTAGCGATGATGGTGATGTCGCTGCCTTCGCGCTTGATGTCGGCTACGCCCAGGGGAATGGTGTATTCTTCCTCCGGCACCGGGCCCTTCAGCCGGTACATCATCTTGTCTTCGAACACCACCACGGGGTTGTCGTCGCGGATGGCCGATTTCAGCAGGCCCTTGGCGTCGTAGGGCGTCGAAGGCATCACCACTTTCAGTCCCGGAATGTGGCAGAACCAGGCGTGCAGCGATTGCGAATGCTGTGCGGCCGATCTTCTGGTTGCGCCCAGCGTTGTTCGCATCACCAGCGGAGCCTTCCATTTGCCGCCTGACATGTAATGGATCTTGGCGGCCTGGTTCACCATTTGGTCCATGGTGAGTCCGATGAAATCGCCGAACATGATGTCGATCACCGGACGCAAGCCGGTCATCGCGGCGCCCACGGCGATACCGGTGAAGCCAGCCTCGGAAATGGGCGTATCGAGTACGCGTTTGGGGCCAAACTCCTCTACCAAGCCAGTAAGAACTTTGAACGGATGGCCCGCTTCGGCGATATCTTCGCCGAGAATGAAGACGCGCGCGTCGCGGCGCATCTCTTCGGCGAGCGCTTCACGAATGGCTTGCGCCAGCGTAAGTTCACGAACCGCGGTTTCAAGCCCGCCTTTCGTCTCAAGCCCGCTCTTCGTTTCAGGCATAGACATCTTGATCCACCTTGTCGGGACTGGGATAAGGAGCGGCGAGGGCGAACTGCACCGCGGCTTCGATCTCGGCCTTCACTTCATCATTAACTTTATCGAGCGCGGCGCGATCGGCGTGCTTCTGCGAAATCAGCCAATCGCCCATGATGCGAATTGGATCGCGATCGGTCTTCCACTGCTGTTCTTCCTGCTTGGACCGATAGTATTCGCGGCTGACATCGCCGACGTGATGTCCGTGGTAGCGGTAGGTATTCGCTACCAGGAGCGCCGGGCCTTCGCCGTCCCGTGCGCGGTCCACCAGGTGTTTGGTCGCCGCGTAGACCGCGCGTACGTCCTGGCCGTCCACTTGTTCGGAAGGCATTCCGAAGGCCGGACCGCGCATCAAAATATCGCCCGCCGTGGTTTCCGAAAAGTGGGTGTACTCGCCGTACATGTTGTTTTCGCAAACGTAAATCACGGGCAGCTTCCAGAGCGACGCCATATTCATCACTTCATAAAGCACGCCTTGGCCGAGCGCTCCATCGCCGAAGAAACAGACCGCCACTTGTCCCGTCCCCAAACGCTGCGCCGAAAAAGCCGCGCCCGTTGCGATACCGGTACTGCCGGCGACGATGGCATTGGCGCCAAGGTTGCCAGTGGCAGGGTCGGCGATATGCATCGAACCGCCTTTGCCTTTGCAATAGCCAATTTCTTTCCCGAGCAATTCGGCGAACATCAGATCCACCGCCGCGCCTTTCGCCAGGCAATGTCCGTGTCCGCGATGCGTGCTGGTGATGTAATCGTCTGGGCGCAGCGCTTCGCAAACGCCCACCGCTACGGCTTCTTCACCGATATATAGGTGCGCCAGGCCGGGCATCAGGGCGCGCGTGTACAGATCGTTCACTTGCTCTTCAAACAACCGGATCATCATCATGCGCCGGTACATATGCAGGTTCAGCTCTACACCCGTTTTTGAGCCGGGCCTGGAAGGGTTAACAGCGGTGGTCATTGTGGAACTCCAGACATTCTTGCCAGTACCTCAAATACTACTGCGAAATCCTTTTCCACGTAGCCCATGGCGCGGGCGGCGGTGAGGAACTCGTTGGCGGTGGAGGTGGTGGGAAGAGGGACGTCGGCTTTGCGCCCCAGCTCTAGCGCGAGCAGCATGTCCTTCTGCATCATGTTGACGTTGAACCAAGCCTCCTCAGGCATTTTAAGCACAAACGGGCCGCGATATTGGACCATGGGCGACGCAATGGCGCTATGCGTCAGGACGTCGACGGCTGTCTCGCGCTTGATCCCGCTCTTCTCGGCAAGCAGAACAGCCTCGGAGAAAGCCAGCATCTGGACCGCAAGATTGAGATTCGTCGCGATCTTCATCACCAGCGCAAGGCCGTTTTCGCCGACATGCGTTACTTTCGGACCTAAGTCGAGCAGCACCGGCTTGGCGCGCTCGAAGGTTTCCGCGTGGCCGCCCACCATCACCGAAAGCTTTCCCTGTTCGAGCGTAATCACGCTTCCCGAAACCGGGGCATCCAGCATGTCCGCGCCTTTTTCTCTGACGCGAGCGGCCAGAGCCTTGCTGATCTCAGGGCTGACGGTGCTCATCTCAATCCAGGTCTTGCCGCTGCTGAGACCGGCGATGATGCCGTTCCCGCCGTCGGCGATTTCCTGGAGAGCGGCGGAATTCGTCACCATGGACAGCGTAAAGTCCGCTGTCGCGGCAACCGCACGGGGCGAATCGGCCCATTTCATCCCGCGATCGATCAGCCACTGGGCTTTGCCGCGCGTGCGGTTGTAGCCGGTCACCGTATGCCCTTTGTCCAGCAGACGGTTCACCATGCGGCTGCCCATCACGCCCAAACCCACAAATCCTAAATTGACCATTCTTAACAGTGTACGAGGTACAACATCATTTTGTATGCCGGATCTCTGTCGCGATGAACAGATTCGTGTCCCGGGGGCCACGCAAGTTGTCGGATGGACACATGCCCGCGTCCGGAAAAGCTTTCAGGATCAACACAAATCATTGGTGCCGAAGTTGCTGTAGAAGGCTGTGATGGCGATGCCGCAAGTCACGATGGCTCTTCTGGCAGGGATCCTGGGCGCCAGCGTTCTGCCCGCGCAGTCCGCTACTGCCGTAATTCGGTCTCGGCCCATGCCGTCGCCACAGGTGATTGAAAATCTTGAATTGCAGGTCCTGCAGAATCCCGAAGACTTGCAGGCGCGGTTCAGTCTTTTGCAATTCTATTGGGACACTGCGCCGTCCGCGTCCAGAGTCGATTCCGGCCGCCGATCCGCCCGCCTGGAGCACATCCTGTATTTGGTGGAACATCATCCCGAAGCCACCATGAGTGGATTCAAGCTGGCGTATGTTTATCGCGCTAACGGTCCTTATGCCAATGCGGCGGATCATGACGAGGTGCGCGATCAGTGGATCGAATCGGCACAGAGTCATCCACGAGACAACGCGGTGGCCCTGAACGCGGTGAAGTTCCTGGAAGTGGAAGATCGGGACGATGCTGAACAAGTATTGCGCCGCGCCATGGCCGCCGATGCTGGGAATCGCGAGATGGCGGCGAATCTGGGATTTCTCTACGCGATGGAGATTCTAGGAAACGATCCCGATCTCGTTCAGCATGCCCAAAATGAGTTGGAACAAAGTTTCAACGCCATTGTGCTGGCTGCGGCAGGGACGGCGCTTCCGAATCTGGCGGTCCATGGGAGTGGAGGGCGCATTGTCGATGAGAAAATATTCGACCTGGCGAACGGACTGTCCGCTCGAGCCAGGCAGCTCGCCCCGGACGATCCAGATATTCAAGGTCCGATGCCGCTGATCAAGTACTTTGTAGCTGGACAGGATGGGAGAGGAGCCTCCCCGCCGTCGCCGCAGCCTGCGAGCGCCCCCAGCCGGATTAAGGTTGGTGAGAATGTTCAGGCGATGAACTTGATCCGGAAAACCCAGCCACAATATCCTGAGGCGGCGCGGACAGCCGGCATCACAGGTGACGTGCGATTATCCGTCATCATTGGCCGCGACGGAACCGTTCAAAACGTCCAACTGATCAGCGGGCATCCGCTTCTTGTGCAGGCCGCAGTGGAAGCTGTTGAGAACTGGCTATACAAGCCGACGCTTTTGAACGGCGCACCGGTAGAAGTTGCCACCACGGTCACGGTTTCGTTCCCTCCGAACTAGCCCCGCTTCATCGCAGCCAGAACGCGCTTGGGTGTCAGCGGAAACTCGTTCATCCGGACACCAGTGGCATCGAAGAACGCATTGGCGATCGCGCCGGCCGCTGCCGCCATCACCTCTTCACCTGCGCCACTGGACGGCTCATTCAAGCGCTGCACCACCACCGGCGTCACCTGCGGGCATTCTTCAAAGCGCAAAATGGGATAACTGGCCCAATCCAGGCTGGTGACGTTGGTCTTTGTGAACGTCACTTCCTCATGGAACATCCGGCTGGCGGTTTGTACCAATTGACCGCTGATCTGGCTCTCCACGTTGCCGGGATTGACCACCAAACCGGCATCCACCGCTCCATACAAATGCTTGGCGACAACCTTGCCCGTCTCTTTGTCGATCTCGATTTCAGCAACGGCCGCGCCGTAGGAAGCCAGGTGCGTGCCCATTCCGATGCCGCGCCCGGTCACCATCTTGCCCTGTGAAAGGTTCGATGCCGCCCTACGTGGCGTCCATTTAGCAGCTTTTGCGGCGGCATCCAAGACTCCCAACCAACGCGCATCCTTAATATTGTTCCGGCGAAATTCGTAGGAATCCAACTTCAACAGAAAGGCCAACTGATCGATGGCCTGCTCGGAGGTAAACGAAAACGACAGATCGAGCGGCGAGCGCAGCCACGCGCCTTTTAAGTAGCCGAGCCCCGGCACATGATGGTTCACTAAGCGCACGTTGGGGATGTCATACATTCCGCCGCAACATCGCGGATTCACCTGCATCGCGGGGTTGGGCTGCCATTCCGCGGCTGGCTTTCCCAGCGCCAGCTGCTCGGACGTTTCCACGTTGCTCCAATGATGTTGCCAGCCGTGATACTCGTACCCGACGATCTTTCCGTCGGCGCTGGCGGCGGCGCGAACCTCTCCCACGTGGGAGGGCCCGTAGTTATCCCACCCATGTTCGTCCCAGCGCATGAACTGGAGGCGGACGGGCTTGGCGGCCAATTGCGAGAGCAGCGTCGCGGCCTGCGCCACATCGTCGTAGCAACTATGGCCGTAGGTTCCCGATCCTTCGTAATACTGCACGCGAACTTTGTCCACCGGCATTCCCAAGATGCGTGCCAGCGTGCCGCGCGTGGCATAAACATCTTGCGTGGAGCACATCACCATAACGGAATCGGGCTTCACATCCGCAACGGCGCAGTTGGGGCCGAAAGGAGCGTGCGCCTGATACGGGGCGCGGCAATTGTATTCCACCTTGTGCGGAGCCGCCCCGATCGCATCCGCCGCGTTGCCTCGTTCCACCACCACCCGGTCGTCGGTCTTGGCGGCGCGCATGGCCTCATACATCCCATCGCTGCCGGTGAGCGTGGGGGAAGAGTCCCACTGGATTTTCAATTGCCGGGCTGCGCGGACGGCGTCCCACTCTTTCTCAGCCACCACGCCGACAAAATCGCCTCTACGCAACACCCTTGCGCCCGGAATATTGCTGATGGACTTTTCGTCCAGCGACACCACTTTCGCACCCGCGCCATAGGCACCCTGACCGCGCGGGCGAACCACGCGGCCGTGCAACATCCCCGGAACGCGGGCGTGCTGCATGTAGAGATACTTGCCGCTCACCTTGTCAGGCAGATCATTGCGCGGAACTGGCGTGCCCACCACTTTGTACTCGCCCGACGACTTCACCGGAGCGGAGCCGGTAAAAGCCAGATGGAACGGCTTGTCGCCGACCAATTCTCCATAACTTACCGACCCACCGGCACGGCTTGAAACCACTCCTTTCGATACCGTGAGACCATCGGGCGGAGCGTTCAGCTGGTTCGATGCACGCTGCAACAAAGCCTGTCGAGCTTCGGCCGCCGCCGTTCGAACCTGCGGCCCGCCTCGTTGAATGGACGCGCTCGAATACGTTCCGCCCTGATTTGGCGTAACGTTGGTGTCCAGCCGGACGGTGGTGAGCTGGCTCATTTCCATGTCGAGCTCTTCGGCCGCCACCTGCAGCAGCGCGGTGGAGTTCCCCTGTCCTAGTTCGGCGAAGCCAATATAGACGGTCGCCGTGTTGTCGGCATGAATGGCGAGCCAGGTATCCACTTGCTTGGGATCGGGCGGACCAGCTACCGTTCCGCGTGCTGCGGGAGCCGTTTGCCCCAGTAGAACTTCGCGCAGAGGGAAACCAACCACAATCGCGCCCCCCGCTTTTAAGAAATCGCGGCGGCGTGTCATGCTTTGGCCTCCGCCATCGCGCGCGAAGCGCGTTGCACGGCCAGAATAATTCGCGGATACGTTCCGCACCGGCACAGGTGTCCGTTCATGGCCGTCCGAATCTGCGCTTCGGTGGGCCGGGGCGTTTTCGCCAGCAGCTCGGAAGCTTTCACGATCATGCCGTTATAGCAATAGCCGCACTGCACGGCCTGCTCGTCGAGCATGGCTTGTTGCACGGGATGCAGCGCGGGAGTTTGCGCCAGCTTCTTTTGCGCGGCGTACCACGCCGGCAGACCTTCCAGCGTGGTGATGGATTTTCCTTGAACCGCCGAAACTGGCGTGACGCACGAGCGGGTTTCGACGCCATTCACCAGCACGGAGCACGAGCCACACTGCGCCAGCCCGCAACCAAAGCGCGGACCTTGCAGCAGCAATTCGTTCGAAAGAACGTACAACAACGGCGTGTCGGGTGCGGCGGAAATGGTCCAAGTCCGTTCGTTTACTCTGATCTTGAGTTCGCTGGCCAATTCGCGAGCCTCCTCTAGGCAGTTAGATCTTTGCTTGCAGTTAGATCTTTGCTAACAGATTATCAGCTTCGATTGAACTAGCTTACCCCCCACCCTTACCACCCCTCGCTCTTCGTTGCCGATTCGAATGCAGGTCTCATCCAAAGGACGCACGATGGCAGCCTGTAACCTTCCGCAGCTTCCCGTATTTTCGGTAAGGTCGCGCCAAAGGCAATCATGCGGCCGAACTTATTCTCATCGCGGCCTACCCCCCAAGCCGCCGGAATCACGTCTTGGCCGAAGCCAGGGGAGCGTCCGCCAGCAATTTGGCTTTTGAGATCAATGTCTTCCAGTGCATTCCAAATGTGGGAAGACGAAGCGGAACCGGAGTGTTTCTGACCAATGTGGCCTATCCCGAATATGTAATTTGTTTAACATCTACGCGCTTAAGTTTGGTGTATCATGTCAGTTGTCAAACGCCACCCGAAGGCGTATATCTTTCCGCATATCGGAGGACCGAGTTGCCCACAGTCAACAGCAAGCTGCCACAAATATTTGAAAAACGCGAACAGGAAATCACCGATCAGTGGATGGAGCAGCAGCAGGCGACAGGGCGGAGGCTTACGGCAGCCGAGCGCGACCAAGCCAATCGACAGTCCCGCGAGTTCGTCCGATCGCTCAAGAGTGCATTGCAACGCAACAGCAGTGGAGATATTTCGGGAACCGAGTGGTCCAGCGTTCGAGAGTTTCTGGTCGACCTGTCATCTCGGAGGGCCAAGGACGGCTATACGCCACGAGAGACTGCTTCGTTCGTTTTTTCGCTCAAGCCGCCGCTGTTTTCAGCCTTAAAGAATGAGTTCGGCTCGGACCCCAAGGCCTTGGCCGATGAGGTCTGGCTCGCTACGCTTCTCATAGACGAACTTGGGTTGCTGACGACGGAGTCATACCAAAAGTCGCGCGAAGAAGTGATCACGCGCCAGCAGAAGGAGTTGCTGGAGCTTTCCACCCCCGTGGTGCGGCTCTGGGAGAACATCCTGGCGCTACCGCTCATTGGAACGCTGGATAGCGCACGCACGCAGGTGGTGATGCAGAACCTGCTGGAAGCGATCGTCCAAACGCGCTCCGATTACGCCATTATCGACATCACGGGCGTCCCCGTGGTGGACACGCTGGTAGCCCAGCATTTACTGAAGACAGTGGCCGCCGCGCGTCTGATGGGCGCCGATTGCCTGATCAGCGGCATACGGCCCCAAATCGCGCAGACCATCGTTCACCTCGGTGTGGATCTGTCGGATGTCACCACGAAAGCGACGCTGGCCGATGCATTCGATCTGGCATTGCGGCGCAGTGGGCACAAGGTAGTTCGTCAGGAAGAGCCTTCCGTTGGTGCGGCGACGAGGTGACCGTGGAGCGGATAGCGATCCTCAAGATGGGCGAGTTCCTACTCGTCACCATTCAAGTGGATATGCATGACCGGCTGGCGCTCACCTTGCAGGACGACCTGACGGGTCAGATTGTGAAACATAGGGCTCGCGGTGTTTTGATCGACATTTCGGCGCTGGAAATCGTCGATTCCTTCATTGGCAGGATGCTGGCCAGCATCGCATCCATGGCGCATCTCCTGGATGCGGAGACCGTAGTAGTGGGAATGCAGCCCGCCGTGGCGATCACTCTGGTGGAGTTGGGGTTGCCGATGAAGGGCATTCGCACGGCTCTGGATGTGGAAAAAGGCATGACGGCGCTGCGCGGCGCGATTTTGGAAGCAGGGCGGGATGGCGATGCGAGTGGTATCCGCTGAGTCGTTGGAAATTCGCGTTTCCGACGATGTCGTCTTGGTGCGCCAAGCGGCGCGCAAGAAATCGATTGCCTTGGGGCTTGGGCTGGTGGACCAAACCAAGGTGGTGACCGCTTCCAGTGAACTGGCGCGCAACACGCTCGATTACGGCGGAGGAGGCACAGTTCTCCTGGAACTGGTGGAGAACGGCACACGGACGGGATTACGCGTCACTTTTGAGGATCAAGGGCCGGGCATTCCCGATGTCGATCTCGCTCTCACTGACGGCTACACCACTGGTAGTGGCATGGGGCTGGGACTAGGTGGCGCAAAGCGGCTCTCTCATGAATTCGAGCTTTGGTCGAAACCGGGAGAAGGGACCAGAGTCTCTATGCTGAGGTGGAAGTAGGTGTCTACCGCAGTAAGTATTTCGGTCGAAGAGAGCAGTAAGACCGCCGAGGCGCGCCGGACTGCTCGCGAAATGGCGCTGGGTCTGGGCATGGACGAAGGAGGAGCCGAACAGGTCGCCATCGTCGCCACCGAAGCCTGTACAAATCTATTGAAGCACGCCACACGGGGCCAGATTTTATTGCAGACCACCACCGAAGAATCCGAGGCCATTCCAGCGCTGGAACTGCTGGCGGTAGATCAAGGTCCGGGAATGAACAATCTGGATCAATGCCTGCAGGACGGCTTTAGTACGGGCGGAAGTCCGGGCCAAGGGCTAGGCGCTATCCAGCGGATGTCGAAACAATCGGATATCTATACGCAGCCGGGCAAGGGCACGGCGGTACTGGCGCGCTGGTGGCTCTCGCGCAATGGCCGCAAGCCAGAGAGCTCGGCCCTTCTTGGCGCAGTGAATGTTTCTAAACCCGGAGAAGAAGTGTGCGGTGATGCCTGGGGTTCGGTGCGGAGTAACGGCGCTGTCGTCATTATGGTGGCCGACGGCTTGGGACACGGCATGGAAGCCAGGCTGGCATCCACCGAAGCGGTCCGGCAGTTGTATGAGAATCCCGAGTTGCCGCCCAAGGCGCTGCTGGCGAAAGTTCATCAAGCCCTGCGCAGTACTCGCGGCGCGGCAGTTGCCATCGCTCATATTGACTGTACGCGGGGCCAAGTGACCTACGTCGGAGTAGGCAACATTTCGGCACGCATCTATGCCGGATCCGAGGGCCGGAAGAACCTGGTGTCGCTGAACGGGACCGCTGGCCATCAATGTGAGCGAATTCAGGAGTTCAGTTATTCTTGGCCCCAAGATGGGCTGCTGGTTCTTCATTCAGATGGTCTTTCCACTGGCACTGGCTTGGAATCCTATCCGGGCCTCGCGGCACGCGACCCCGCGCTCATCGCGGGCGTTCTATATCGGGATTTCTGCCGGGGCCGGGACGACGCTACCGTTGTAGTTGCAAAGGCTGCATAAATGGCTGGGACGATTCTTGCCCTTGCTATCGCTTCCGAGCGCGACACCGTGGCCGCACGGCAGCGCGCCCGCCAAATTGCGCGCTTGCTGGGTTTCGAAGCCCAGGATCAGACGCGGATATCCACGGCCGTTTCAGAGATCGCTCGGAACGCCTTTAACTATGCGGGCGGCGGCCGCGTGGAATATTCCATAGAAGGCCGCACGTCACCCCAATTGTTCATTATCAGGATCAAGGATTCAGGACCTGGAGTTCGGGACCTGGAGAACATCCTGGAAGGCCGGTATAAGTCCTTCACCGGAATGGGCATGGGTATTCTTGGCGCCCGCCGGCTGATGGATCAATTCCAGATTGAGTCGGGCCCGGGGCTAGGGACCACGGTTTGGCTCAAGAAACTGCTCCCCACGCGCGCGCGGCTTTGGAAGGCGCAAGACTTGCCGGGCTTGGCGGCGTCGCTCGCGGGCGAAGGTCCGCAGGATGCGTTTCAAGAACTGCAGCATCAAAATCAGGAACTGCTCAACGCGCTGGAGGAGATCCAAACCCGCCAGGGGGAGCTTACCAGGCTGAATCGGGAGTTAGAGGATACCAATCGCGGCGTAGTGGCCCTGTATGCGGAGCTGGACGAGAAGGCGGATCATCTGCGCCGGGCCGATGAGTTGAAGTCGCGGTTTCTTTCCAACATGAGTCATGAGTTCCGCTCGCCGCTGAACTCGATTCTGGCCCTGAGCGGCTTGTTGCTGGATCGGTCGGACGGCGAGTTGTCGGCGGATCAGGAACTGCAGGCGGAGTACATTCGAAAGGCCGCACGCGATCTGCTCGACCTGGTGAACGATCTTTTGGACTTGGCCAAAGTGGAAGCCGGGAAAGTAGAGGCCAAGCCAATGGACTTCCACGTGGCGGACTTGTTAGCTGCGTTGCGCGGAATGCTGCGGCCCCTATTACTGAATCAGGCCGTGGATTTGGTGTTCGAAGATGTGGATCATATTCCCGCGATGTTTTCCGACGAAGGCAAGATCTCGCAGATCCTCCGGAACTTCATCTCCAATGCACTGAAGTTCACCGAGCGCGGAGAGGTCCGGGTGTCCGCCAGTCTGGCGGGTGACGGCGACATCGTTTTTTCGGTGGCCGACACCGGTATCGGGATTGCCCCCCAAGACATTCAGCGCATCTTCCAAGATTTCGCACAGGTGGATAATCCCATTCAGAGGAGAGTGAAAGGCACCGGTTTGGGACTTCCCCTCTCGAAAAAGCTGGCTACTCTGCTGGGTGGCGAAGTGCGGGTGCAGAGCCAGCCCGGAGTTGGATCGACGTTTATCGTTCAGCTTCCCCTGAGATACCAGCACAGAGTCGAACTCAGCCTTGCCTCCGAATCGGCCATTGTGGCGGCGGAGGCCGACACGGAAAGTCTGCCCGTGCTGGTGCTGGAAGACAAAGTCGAAGAAATGATGATGTACCGTAGCTGCCTGAAGAACTCCGGTTACCATCTCATTCCCGCCTCCACGGTCCGCGATGCGCAGCAAGCCATGGAGAGGATTCGGCCGAAGGTGATCATTTTGGACGTGGTCCGGCGAGCGGAAGATTCCTGGAGATTTCTTGCCGAGCTCAAGCAGGAAGCTAGCACCCGCGACATTCCCGTGATCATCGCGAGCACCATCGCGGATCAAGCCAAGGCTTTTCATCTGGGCGCGGACGAATACCTTCTGAAGCCCGTTGAAAAAGTTCAGTTGCTGCAAAAGTTGGGGGAACGGACGGCGCCGGCTCCCGGCCTCCGCATCCTCATCATCGATGACGATGAGCGCGATCGTTATTTGCTGAAACAGCAGTTTCGCCAATCAGACGTTGTGATACGCGAGGTTTCCCAAGGCGTGGAGGGTCTGGGCGAGGCCTGCAAGGAAAGGCCGAATGCGATTATATTGGATCTCAGCATGCCGGGCATGAGCGGGTTTGAAGTGCTGGATGCTTTGAAAAGCGACGTTGCAACCAAAGATATCCCAGTGGTAATCTGCACTTCCCGCGTTTTGACCGAGTCCGAACGGCTTCGTTTAACCGGAAAGGCTGTCGCGATCCTGGGCAAGGAAGGCCAGGGGCTCCAGGAGATTGCAGAGGTCGTTCGCCGAACGGTAAGCCCGGTATGGATGGGGGTTGCGGCGATCTAGGAGCGCCTCTTCATATGGATCCGCAAACAGTATCTATACTGAATGTCGATGACTATCCCCCCGGACTGTATGCGCGCACGAGAATTCTAAGGCAAGCCGGCTTCGACGTTATGGAAGCCACCACTGGCAGCCAGACGCTCAAGCTGGTGTCCGAACATAAGCCCACCGTCGTTCTTTTGGACGTGAATCTTCCGGACATGCACGGTTTCGAGGTTTGCCGCCGCATCCGGTCGAATCCCGCACTGGCGTCCACGACGATTTTACATATCTCGGCGTCCAGTATCCAGGGGCAGCAACAGGCGCATGGCTTGAATACCGGCGCGGATGGTTATCTGATCGAGCCCTTGGATCCTTCGGTTCTGGTGGCCACCATCAAAGCCTATCTTCGAGTGCGCCAAGCCGAGAATGCGCTGCGACGGTCCAATGAAGATCTCGAACGCTTCGCCTATCGCGTGACACACGAGTTAAGCGAGCCGCTGCGCACCATTACGATGCACGGGCAGTTGCTTGAGATAGCACTCGCCGGGAAGCTGGATCCAGATAGTTTGAAGTCGTTCGAATTCCTGCAGGAAGGCGCGCGAAGGATGCGCACGTTCATCGACGATTTGCTGCGGTACTCCCAGGCCACCCACGGCGGCACGGACATCAGACCCATCGACATGGAGACGGTTTTGAGCGAAGCGCTGAGCTCCCTGGGCGCGGCCATTCAGGAGAGCGGAGCGAAGATTACCCACGATTCCCTGCCTGCGCTGATCGTCGATTCCAGGGTCGAGCACGTACTGCAGAACCTGATCAGCAATGCGATCAAGTATCGCCGCAAGGATACCGCGCCGCAAATCCATTTGTCGGCTCAATTGGACGGCGATACTTGGCTGTTCGCAGTCCGCGATAACGGAATTGGTATTGAGCCGCAATACACACAGTCCATCTTCCAGGTCTTTCACCGCTTGCACGGCCGTGACATTCCCGGCACTGGCGTCGGTCTGGCGTTGGCTCAGAAGATCGTCGAAATCAATGCCGGAAAAATGTGGGTGGAATCGAAGCCAGGCGTGGGATCCACCTTTTATTTCACAATTCCACAAGCCGGTGAAAGCTCCGCTGCCAACCAAGCCGCGCTATAGTTCGCCGCGCCCAGCTGTCACCGGTTAATTATTCGAGTTGAGCCACACCTTCGGCTCAACGGACATTCCGATTCTGAGCCGGTGATGCGGATCTTCGCCCGGCTTCAGCCGGATTCTTACGGGCAGACGCTGGACCACTTTGACGTAGTTGCCGGTAGCATTCTCGGGCGGAAGCAGACTCGTGCGAGCTCCCGTAGAACCGGGCATGCTTTCGACGTAAGCATGAAACGTCTGGCCGAAGGCGTCCACCTGGATGTCCACCGATTGGCCGGGCCGAATCCGGCGGAGCTGGGTTTCTTTGAAGTTAGCCGTTATCCAAATGTCATCGATCTGGCTGATGGCCAGCATCTCTTCGCCGGGCGCCAGATGCTGCCCCACTTCCACAGTCTTATTTGCTATCACCCCTCCCACCGGCGCAACGATCTTGGCATAAGAAAGATTCAGCCGGGCTTGATCGAGCGCCGCTTTGGCGGAGACGATGCTAGCTTGGCGAGTGGCCACGGTGGCCTGCCGCGCCGCGGTTTGACGCGGAGCGTTCTGCTGGGCTTCCTGAAGGCGCGTTGTAGCTTGCATTAATTCCGCGCGGCGCTCATCCAGCGATCGTATGCCACCTGCACCGCGGCTTGAGCCGCGTCCACGGCAGCCGCCTGGCTCTCAGCCGTTGCTACAACCGCGTCGAACTGTTGCTTTGAGATCTCCTCTTTGGCGGCCAACGGGCGAAAGCGTTCCACGTCTCTCTGCGCCTTGGCGTTTTGCGCTTCCGCACTCCGCAAATCCGCCAGTTTCGCTTCGTGCTCCTGCACTGCCGAGGACACGGACTTTTCCGTCACCACCACGCTGGCCTACGCCGCCGGCTTGTTCCAGCGCTACCTTATAATCCCGAGGATCTAGGTCGACAATTACTTGGCCGGGCTGAACGAACTGGTCGTCTTCCACATACACCCCGACAACGGTTCCGGCGATCCGCGAGCTGATCATGTTCAAGTGCCCGTCCACTTCGGCATCATCGGTAGACTCATAAGACGACAGATAAGTCCACAAGAGAGCGGAGCCCACCAGCACCAGAACCAACGCGATGGCGCCCAGCAATACCCGGCCGGGGTGTCGCTTTACATACCGGCGCGTACGCTGCGCGAAAGGCTTTTTGGGTTTTTCGGGCTTCTCCGGCTGCTTCTTTTCTGCCTGCTGCTCGATTTCGAGGTGGTCGACTTTCTCGCCTAGTTCACGAACTGTTGGTTTATCGGGCATAAGGGACTAGCGGCTTGCCAGCTTACAATCTTCGAACTTTGCCCACACGGATATGAGGGCAAATGGAGCGGTCGGTTTCTCACGACGTTGCAGTCAAAGTGAGAGGCGATAATATCGCCGTCGGCAGGAACGGCAACGGAACGGGCGCAGGAAGAAGAGCGCTAATACGAGGTCCAGGCCTCTCTTCCGCTTCGAACGGCGCGCGCACTTCCACTTGCACTTGGGGCACACAAATTGGCGTTCTATCGCTGGCGCGAACAAGGAATTCCTCGCTCGCGCAGGCTTGGTGAGCGCGCTGAGCATCGCGCTGAGCTGGCGCCGTCCGAAGTTCGTGCCTATCCGAATTTGATCCGCTAAAGAATCGCCCCGCATGTGCGTGCTACTACACCATGAAGAACTACGACCCGCCAGACAGACAATAGGTTTCAAGTCCGGGAAGGCCGTCGGCGTTCCTAACGGTTATGTCCGACTGTGTTCCTCAATCTCCAGCGTCTGATAGACATGACCAGGGAGACGCACCAACCTGGAAGCCATTCTGACTTCTGAATTCTGAATTCTTCCTCTAGAGACAATAAGCGACAGAATGACAACAACCAACACTTGGTTCGCAAAAATGGCCCAGAAGGCCGCAAAAGTGACCGGCTCCAGTCCGGCCTTTTTGACGGTGTGCGTTCTCACGCTGGTCTGGCTAGGGAGCGGACCCATATTTCATTGGAGCGATACCTGGCAGCTGGTGATCAACACCGTGTCGAACATTGTTGCGATGCTCATGCTCTTTCTCATCCAGAACACGCAGAATCGCGAAAGCGCCGCGCTCCAGCTGAAGGCGGATGAACTTCTGCGCGCGATGCGTGGCGCGCAGAACGCTTTCATCAATCTGGAAGAGCTCAGTGAGGAAGATCTGGACCGCATCAAAGAACGGTACGCGAAAATGGCCGAGCTCGCGCGCGCCAGGTCGGGTATGACCTCCAACCCCGGCTCTTCACCCGCGGAGACACCCAACTAACGCGTCACGCCTGCTTGCCAAGCGTCTTCCATAAATGGTGAACCTTCTTCAGGTCGCCAACGAACCTTTCATATTCCATGTGGCGCTGCTCTTCGTCCGGTGCGCGCAAGATCGCGGAGGGATGAACCGTCGAGGTCACATATCGCGCCCATGCATTTTGGACGAACTTCCCCCGCTCTTTCGTCAAGCGATAGGTGCTTCCGAAGATGGTCTGTGCCGCGGTAGCGCCCAGGCACACGATGATCTGGGGTTGAAGCAAATGGATCTCCGCTTCCAGCCATGGGCGGCACGCTCTGATTTCCAACCCGTTCGGCTTTTTATGTAACCTCCGCTTACCGCGCTCCTCGAATTTGAAGTGCTTCACGGCGTTCGTTACGTAAACGAGGGACCGGTCGATTTCCGCCGCCACCAGCGCGCGGTCCAACAGCTTTCCGGATGGCCCCACAAAAGGATGCCCCTGTCGATCTTCCTCGTCCCCCGGTTGCTCGCCGATCAAAACGATCTCAGCGGACTTGGGTCCCTCGCCGAACACAGCTTGCGTCGCGTGAGCGTACAGATCGCACCCGCGGCAGGTTTGCGCCGCCTCCCGGAGAGTGCGCAGCCCCGCATGTTCGGGAATGTAGTCGGCTGCACTGCGGCTGGATGCTGTTCGTGACATGGCTCTTCAAAACATTCAGAAGCAACTTTCGGGCAGATCGAACCAAGTGTGAAACTAACTTAGCTTGAGCCGGTCTAAAAAATATAGGGACGAAATGAACGCATCGGATATTCTCATCGACACCATACAAGCCTGGGGCGTGGATACCATCTTCGGACTTCCGGGCGACGGGATCAACGGCATCATGGAGGCTCTCCGCAAGCGAAAAGACAAAATCAGGTTCATTCAAGTACGGCACGAGGAAGCGGCGGCGTTCATGGCCTGCGCCTATGCGAAGCACACCGGAAAGTTGGGCTGCTGTCTGGCAACGTCGGGCCCTGGCGGCATTCATTTACTGAACGGGCTCTACGACGCCAAATTGGATGGACAGCCGGTGCTCGCAATCACGGGCATGCAGTTCCACGATCTCATCGATACCTACACTCAACAAGACGTGGAACTCGACAAACTGTTTGAGCATGTCTGTGTCTATAACACGCGCTGCATGGGGCCGGCTCACATGGAGAACATCGCCGAGCTCGCCTGCCGCGCCGCTCTGGTATATCGGGGTGTATCGCACCTATGCATCCCAGTCGATTTCCAAGAGCTCGAGGTGAAGGCCAAAGGGACCGGGCGGAATCCTCGCAATGTCCCGAAACAGGTCTCCGATGTTGCGGCCGAGAGCGCCCGCATCCCCTCCGACGAGGATCTGCGAAAAGCAGCCGACATCCTCAATGCTGGGAAACGGATTGCGATTCTCGCGGGCCGTGGCGCCCTGCCCGCTTCCAGCCAATTGGAGCAAACGGCCGCCAAGCTGTCCACGCCGATTGTCAAAGCGCTGCTCGGAAAGGCGGCGGTGCCCGATGATAGCCCCTACACTACCGGAGGCATCGGTCTTCTCGGGACGCTCCCTGCCCAGGAACTGAAACCAGGACAAGCTCGTGCTGTGCAAATCGATTTGGATCCGCTGCGTATCGGTCTGCGATATCCCGTCGAAATTGGCTTGGTGGGCGATTGCCGGCGTTCGCTCGAAAAGCTGCTTCCGCTCTTGCGAACCAACGACAAGAGAAGCTTCCTCAAACAAGCGCAAGCGGGGCTGAAGGATTGGAATAAGCGCATGGAGGAACAGGCGACCGTGACTGCGAAGCCGATGAAGCCCCAGCGCCTGGCAGCGGAACTTGGCAAGCGTTTGCCCGCCGACGCCATTGTGAATTGTGACTCCGGAACCATCGCCACCTGGTGGGCGCGTCACATTCCAGCGCAGCGCGGACAAATGCACACCGTGTCCGGGAATCTCGCCACCATGGCCTGCGGCCTGCCATACACCATTGCTTCGCAGATCGCGTATCCGGATCGTCTGTGCGTTGGATTTGATTTGTGGGCGACGGCGGATTCAGCATGCTGATGGCTGAATTTGTCACCGCCGTCCGATATCAGTTGCCCATCAAGATCGTGATCGTGAAGAACAATGCTCTGGGCCAGATCCGCTGGGAGCAGATGGTGTTCCTGGGCAACCCGGAGTATGAGTGCGATCTCACGCCCATCCACTTTGCAGATTTTGCGCGCGCCTGCGGCGGTGCCGGTTTCACCATCGAAGATCCCAGCGAGTGTGGGCCGATCCTCGATCGTGCCCTGCAAACGCCCGGTCCCGTGGTCATCGAGGCCATCGTCGATCCCAACGAACCGTCCATGCCTCCCAAGGTCACAGCGAAGCAAGCCGCGCACTTCGCCGAGTCACTGGCGCGAGGAAGTCCGCGAGTTGTTGTGATCGTATTTTTCAACCAAGGAGATTCAGATGCCTGAAAAAAAGACTTTGGAGCGTGCTCGCCAAGGCCAACGCCGGGGCAAAGCTCCCTCCACGCAAGCTGGAGAATTTGTCAAAGAAGAGATGGACCACGTTCGGGAAGGGAAGCACGGCGCACGCTCCGCCAAACAAGCGATCGCAATCGGTCTGTCAAAAGCGCGGCGGGCGGGAGCGAAACTTCCACCTCCCCGGAACGGGTCCGAGCGTACCCGCAAACAGGCCGCGCGCGATGATGCTAAAGGATCGAACCCGTCTCGTCCCGTCTCGCAAAAAAGATCGAAGGCGGTGAGTTCCGCTCTCAAGCGCGAAGGCCATGCAGCCGCTTCCCACACAGCACTGTCGCGCCAGGCCCACTCCACCGCCAAAACCCGCGGACCGGCTAAGCGGAGCCAGGCCGCTAAGAAGGCTGCGCGCACCCGAGCCCACAAGTCGCGATAGCTTGCCAGAAGTTGCCGCCCGCGAAGATGGCCAATGGCGGATCGGGTATCCCTTAGCCGACACTAGGAATGACGCGCGGCTATGGATACAAATGAGACTTCCATCCTGGCTTCTCCCAAGCAAAACCGCGCAGAGCGTTTTTTCGCGGATCTGGGTCCTGGGCTGATTACTGGCTGCGCCGACGACGATCCTTCCGGTATCTCCACCTATTCCATGGCCGGAGCTGTCTTCGGTTATGCCCTGCTGTGGACGGCCCTGATTTCTTTCCCGCTCATGGTGGCGGTTCAGATGATGTGCGGGCGTCTGGGGATGGTCACCGGGCGCGGACTGGCCGGCGTTATTCGACGCCGCTATTCCAAGTGGATCCTCTGGGGTGCGTGTTCGCTCCTCATCGTCGCCAACGTGGTGAACATTGCCGCCGATCTGGGCGGCATGGCGGATGCCACGCAAATGGTAACCGGCGTCAACTCGCTCTTCTGGACTCCGCTCTATACGGCCTTGATCGTCAGCTTTTTGTTTTGGTCTTCCTATCGCCAGATTGCGAGAATCTTCAAGTGGATCACGCTCGTGCTGCTGGCCTATGTGATTACCGCGTTCTTTGCGGGCGTGGACTGGCGGCAGGCGTTGCTCGCGACGCTGCTGCCCCATCCAGTTTGGTCGCGCGACTATGTGGAAGTGCTGGTGGGCATTCTGGGCACCACCATATCTCCTTACCTCTTTTTCTGGCAGGCGTCGCAGGAAGTGGAAGAAGAACGCGCCATGGGAAGGAATCTTGCGCAGCGTAAAGGCGCCACCGCTGAGGAATTGCGCGGCCTGCGGGTGGATGTGATCACGGGCATGTTTGCCTCGAATTTCATCATGTATTTCATCATCCTTACTACATCGGCGACGCTGCACTCGCATGGGATGGTGAAGATCGAAACCGCCAAACAAGCCGCCGAGGCGCTCCGCCCGCTGGCCGGGAACGCTGCGTACCTGCTGTTCACCTTGGGATTGATCGGGACGGGAATGCTGGGAGTGCCGGTGCTCGCCGGATCGTGCGCCTATGCGATCGCGGAAGCCTCGGCGTGGCGGGGATCGCTCGAGAAAAAGCCGGGCGGCGCGAAAAAATTCTACGGAGTACTGGGAGTGGCCATGATGCTGGGCCTCGCGATTAACTATGTAGGACTCAACGCCGTAAAGATGCTCTTCTGGTCCGCGGTTACCAACGGCATCCTCGCGCCGCCGCTCATTCTGTTGATTCTCCTTCTCACCAACGATCGCAAGGTAATGGGCGATCAAATCAGTCCGCTGATTGAGCGGACTCTGGGTTGGGCGACGTTTGTGTTGATGACGGCGGCGGCCGTCGCGATGCTGATTGCCTAAAGGCTATTTTTTCTTCTTCTTGAAAGCTTGGATCCCTTTTTCAACAATAGTCAGGGCCCGTTTCGGACCGCCCTGGTTCTTCAGCTTGAACTTTTTCCGCGCAGCTTGTTGTACGACACAAAGAACTGCTCCAGTTGATCGAGCAACGACGGGTTCAACTCTTCGATCGACGAGACATCCTGGTGTTGATAAGAATGGATAGCCACTCCCAACAGCCGATCGTTGGTCTCAGTTTCGCCATCCTCCGTTTGAGTGGCTTCGATCACGCCGATGATCCTCACATGCAACAGACAACCCACGTGGGCAGGCTCGTCCATCAGCACCATGATGTCGAGCGGGTCGCCGTCCCCGCCCAGGGTACTGGGGATAAAGCCGAAATCGAAGGGGAATATCATTCCCTCCGGAAGCAGTCCCCCCAGTTTGAATAGATTCGACTCCGGATCGTAGTCGAACTTATTCCGGCGGTTTTTGGGCGTCTCGATGATGGCGCAACACTGCAGCTTCTTTCGATCCAGAGGTTCGGAAAAGCGCTCAGGTTTGCCATCGATGTAAGTAAGGGATGTAAAAGTTACTTCTCAAACACCTTCTCAACTTGTCCGATTTTCTTTTGGATCTTGCCGCCCAGCTTTTCGTCCTGACCCTCGGCCATCAAGTTGGGGTTGTTCGTGGCTTTTCCCGCCTGCTCTTTGAGCTTGCCTTTGGCCTCATGGATCTTACCCTGCACCTGATCTTTTGTACTAACTTTCATTGGATGCTCCTTTTCAGCGGAACCGCTCATGCAGCCCACCGCCCCCTGCCGTGCACTTGGAGCACCGAACTACAAGCGCGCTATTAATCCTCGTGTCGCACGCTGATGCCACCGCCGGACGTATGCAGGTAGAGCCGGGGACCACCGCCGTTCAGAGGCACGTGGAGTTCGTTTCGATGGCGCTCACCACTGCTCGGGACGGCAAAGTCCGTCCAAACCCCTCCTCCGCTGGCAGAGGCGTCGAGATCCACGTGGGCATCCTTATCGAGGCGCACATCGATACTGCCCCCGGAAGTATACAAACGGCATTCTTCCTTGGGCTGACCCAGCAATGACACACGAACGCCGCCGCCGGACGTGGAGGCGTCAATCGGCCCCACAGCGTCGCGTATCTGGATCCCTCCGCCCGAGGTGTGTACAATGGCCCGGCCCTTTCCTCCTGTCAATGTGATGCTGCCCCCGGAGGTTCTTGCATTCACTGCGCCGTCAATGCCATCAAAGTCGAGTGAGCCGCCCGACGTGCGGGCGTTCACTTCGCCGTTCAGGCGGCTCACGAAGATGGGCCCTCCCGAAGTCTCCACGTCGGCGTTGAACTTCTCCGGCACCGTGACGCGATACTCCACCTCGCGGAGCCAGGTTGTATACTCCAGGCACTGCCAATTCCGGCACATGGAGTGGCTGCCGAAAAAGGTGGGCCAGACAGCCAGCATCGGCTGCCAGCCTTTGTGGAAGGCGCCAATCACGTGGATATCCGAGCCTTCCTGTACGATGTCCAGCGTGAAATCCCGGCGCATTCGATCAAACTCCGCTTGGGAAGGCGGAAACCCATGGAAGTAAACCTCAGCCTGGACGGTCTTTCCATCACCCGGCTGGACCCGGATGGTCCCGATGTCAACGTTCAACACCAGCCGGGTGGCTGAGGAAACCGGAGCGGACTTCCGGACGTGGTCCTCCGGCTCAACGGCTAGAAGAAATGACGCGCAGGCCAGCGCGGCGACGAATAAACGGAGCACGGCAGCCTCCTATGTAGATGTAATACGTGCCAATCCGCATTCCGTTCGCAAAATTCCTCTTCCGCCTCTATTCTGGCTTCTGAATTCTGACTTCTGGCTTCTGAATTCTGGTCAGATCACCTTGGCCTGGCGCATCACTCCTTCGGCCTTCTCACGAATCCTGGTCGCCACCTCGTAGGGGTCGCCCTGCGTGAACTCCGGCAGAAACAGTTCCACCGAAAGTGCGCCGGAGTAGTTCTTTTCGGCGAGTTTCCGCAGAATCCGAACCAAGGGGGAAACGCCATCGCCTGGAATCAGCCGCGTGGTATTGTCCAATAACTCGCGCGGCATGTCCGGCACATCCTGATAATGCACATGAGCAAGCTCACCCGGGTGTAGCAGGTCGAGGTCTTCGAACTTGCTGAGGCCCGACCAGAAGTGATAGCAATCCAGCATCGGACGCACGTTGGGATGGGCGGCCTCGCGGATCAGCTTCAGCGACGTGGTCAGCGTGGCAATGAACGACGAATTGCGCGCAAACTCGATCATCGCGGTCATCTTATACTGCATAGCCGCGTCCCCGCCCTCGCGAATGCAATCGACAGCGCCCTTGTAATCGTCTGCGGTGACCTTGCGGCTGGTGACGGCGGGACAGTAGATCTTGGTAAGGCCGAACGAGGAGAATTGCTCGCAGCGCTTCTTCCAGGTATCGAGCGCCGCAGCCCGGTTCGGATTAGGAATCCAAAAATCCGGAAGCACGGACGCGCAGGAGACCGGGGTCAATCCCAGATCGGTGACCACGCGACGCGCGGCCGCCAAGTCGTCGGTCTTCAGAAACTCATCCAGCATCCGATCGGTCAGCTCCACATTCTTGATCCCCGCGCGCGCCCAGCCTTCCAGCGACTTGCGGTATCCCGCGGCCGCCGAGGTGTTCTGGTGCAGAGACAGCACCATTTTCCCCGAAGCTGCATGGGCGGGGCTGGCCGCCAGGGCCAGGGGAGCGAG
This sequence comes from Bryobacteraceae bacterium, assembly GCA_049518655.1. GTDB lineage: Bacteria > Acidobacteriota > Terriglobia > Bryobacterales > Bryobacteraceae > Palsa-89. The sequence continues at coordinate 85,537 of JBEKRO010000044.1, forward strand.
AAGTGCGGTTCGTCGAGAGAGCATGGCAGATACTATATCGCTATCCTTCTGAAGTTTCTATGTCATTCCGCATTAAGTTTCTATGTCATTCCCCGATACATCGGAAGCCGATGTTGTAGTCGCGATCACCGATTTCAATCCGGCTGCGATAGGACGCGCGAATGAGACTGGGGTCGTCGAACCAACCTCCGCCGCGCAGCACTTTAAACTCACCCGACCCCGGCCCTTTCGGGTCTATGGCCTCTTTGGAGATCGCCGACGAGTGCCAGTCGTTAGTCCACTCCACCACGTTGCCTAGCATGTCGTGCAGCCCGTACCCATTGGCTTGCTTCTGCCCCACCGGGTGCGTAGTGCTTTTGCTGTTTCCCTGGTACCAGGCGATCTGGCCGACGTCCCCATACCGGCTCCCCGTACTCCCGCCGCGCGCCGCATATTCCCATTCGGCTTCGGTGGGCAGCCTGCCTCCGATGGCACCGCAGTAGGCATTTGCCTCGATCCAAGTGACCTGTTCCACCGGCAGACTCGGGCCCTTGAAGTTGCTGGGATTTTTCCCAATCACGCGTTGATAGGCGGCTTGCGGGACCTCCGTTTCCCCCAACCAAAAGCCTTTGGTCAAGGTCACGCGGAGCGCGGGCTTTTCATCGCCATAACACTCGGTGTCTCCCGGCGAGCATCCCAATAGGAAGGTTCCCGGAGGTATCCACAAATAACGCAGCCCGTCCTTGGCATTCGTCTTCGCGGCATTGGTCTTCGCGTCGGGCCGCTGCGCGTCATTCGTCTTCGCGTTGGGCGCCTGCGCGCCGGGATTTTGGAAAGCCTTCACGCTGCTCGGCAGAGTGGTGGCGAACAGGATGGAGACCAGCGCCAAAAGTCCTCGATTCGCCACACGATGAATATCCAATTCAGCCTCCTGATCGTGCCTACTTTAGCAGAGTGATTCAGCTTGAGGCGATTCTCGTGAGCACTTGGCGGGCGTTCTCAAAATGCGGCTGGCGTTTTCACAAATGCGGCTTCCTTGGGCGGCGGGTCTGCTTGGAAACGGGGGTGGGCGGCGTAATAGGTGGGGTTCTGACGCATCAGCTGTTGTGCGTGGCGCTCGACTTGTTGTTTTGAAAAAACGAAGCCATCATCTTTTGAAAAGCCTTCGGCGGCCGGTTCCCAGGGAAGTCCTTTGTGTTGATGGCGTAAGAGGATTTCGGCGGCTTCGGTGAGTTGGCGGCGTTCCAGGCGGCGGCGCTCGTCTTGGATGTCGCGGAGCTGCTCGATAGCTTTTTGGAACTGGCGGGAGAGGCGTGAGCCGTGCAGGCCAAGCGTGGCCATCTGCGGGATTAGGGATTGGGGGTTGGGGTCCTGGCAAAGCAGCTCGGCTTCGAGGAATGGGATGCGGTTGAGGCGCCAGGCGGTGCTGGCGATTTCGTGGACGAGTTGAGTCTCGGTGGGTGTGGCGGGGGCGTACTCATCGAGAAATTGCTGGATGTGGCGCTGGTAGGCGTCGGGGTCCTCGGTGGGCAGGACGGCGGTGCGGGCGGTGAGGCCATGGCTGAGGGCGTTGAGCGAGGAGCGCTGCTTGCCCGATTCGGTGCGCGGGCCGGTGGAGTGGGCGGAGTTGGCGCGGTTGATGGCGGAGCGCCGTTGTAACCAGCGTTGGACGGGATCCGCTGTGGTTGGGGTTGCTTGAGCTTGGGCTGCTGCTGCCATTTGTACACCTCGGTCTTTAAGAAACTCGCGCAAAACGGAGTGCGGCCCGGACTAACCTCTGGTTCATCTGCTGGTGCGCGCCGCACCCTTTGCGCTTCTGGGATAGCACGGCCCGGGGATGCAGCGGATAGAGGGCCGGCATAGTTTGTTGAAGGGGAAATAGAAAGAGCGTGCGGAAGTTTGTGATTGGATCGGCGGGACCGGCGCCGACATCCTTGATACTTGTGGAGCTTCGGGCCTTGGAGAAAACTTTTGCGGCGGCGGGTATTTCCTTGAGAGCCGAGAGTGAGGTCAAGGTGACCCAAGTGCATCGCTGTGCCCCGAGATGGCACGTATTGGGCATCTTGTCGAGATTACGATCGGTTGCGAGGCCGCGATGATCCGCATCGGCAATGGACGGCAAGGGCGGGCCTGTCTGAGGGATTGACAAAGGAAGCAGAGGTCAGTGACGACCACAAACCGGCCACGTGGATTTCGTGGGACGGCGTTTCGCTGACCGTGTGCATCGATGTGCCCCCGGAGATGGCACGTATTAGGCATCTTGTCGAGATTACGACTGGCCGCGAGGCCGCGATGATCCGCATCGGCAATGAATGGCAAGGGCGGGCCTGTTTGAGGAAATGGACATAAGGAAGCAGAAGTCAGGTTAAGCGAAAGAGACCGCTGTTTTCTACGACGGCCAAGCGAATGTGGCTGCAACTAGGTTGGCATTCCGCGGCGTCTTAGCTGTGGTCCGGCCGGTAGCTGAGTGCCCGTGCGCCCCAGCGAACCATGAGGTGCAACTCCGGGGAAACAGATGCAGCGAGATCTTCGTATTCGCGACTTAGATTTTCCGTTGGACTTTGGTCAAACTGAAGACAGTCATCACAAGCGGTATGCAGAACAAATGGGAAGCGCGAGAGAGTCTGCACGAAGCGATCGTTCCAATCATGACAGTGATCGTAGGATGCCTTGCTATACTCCCGTCGCTCCAACAACGCCTGCTCGACCCGCTGCGGGTCGTCACCTTCCTCTTCGACGATTGCGGCGAGAAACAGTTCGTGGTCCCGTTGCTTGGTCCGCAAATCCATCCTTTCGCAACACGGAGGGTACGACAGCGCTCCACCGAGGGACGTCATGCCGACGCGCGCCGCCAAGAAAGTCGGCTTGGACCACACGCCGAGGCCGCTCAGGGGGCCCCTCGCTCCTTGCGCTCTCTTGTACACCTCAATAGTGGGTCCGGCAATCCCTTCTGACTCGATATCGAGATCGAAGGCAGCGGAACATGGCTCGGCGCTCAATCCGTTTCCTCTGAGGAAATCCGCGACGGTAGACTGAAATTCCGCGTCTATATGGGTCAGAAAAGCAAAGTCTCGCAAACTGGCGGCAACCGTTATGACGCTCAAGCGTTCATGTGCTTCCAAGGCAGCACCTTTGGCGACCCAGCAGGCCCTGATGTCTCCGTAAACTGTGCGCGCCCGTTGGAGGTCTCGTACTGCCATCCTTGCATCCTCAAGCCTGAACGGGTGCGATCTGAAACAAACTTGCAGGCGCAGAAGCTGATGAGCTGCGGCATGGCATGCCATCGTACTCCCGCCCATCGAGGCTTCGTCCAGCCTTTTTCTTGTTCACGCCCCCCCATTGCTTGAAAAAGAAGGATACGCCAGCCTCGGAACATTGGTCACGAATAGATCTGACCCAGTCTTTGTGCATTGGACGAGCCCCGGGGCCAGACTCGCCGCCAACGATCACCCAGTCGATGCCGGAAAGGTTCAGCTTTGGCAATGGTCCTAGCAGCGGTTCGAGAGATAGGAATTTGATTGCTGCTCCAGTCTGGCGAAGATCATCAATCCGGAACTGATACTTCTCGTTCTCAACGCTAACGCCCATCCAGATGTTGTCCGTCCATTCGAGTTTCGGGTTTACTTCCAGGAGTCGGTCTGAGCGCTTCGTAAGCACTTGAAATTGGTGCCAGTGCGCCGCGCGCATCGTCGCAAACACTTGTTGAATGAACGCGCCCGGCACCTTGTCTTGGAACAGGTCGCTCATTGAATTCACAAAGACCACCTGGGGCTTTTTCCAACGGAGCGGCGCGTCGAGCATATGCTCATGCAAAGTCAGCTTGAAACCGTTTCGGTAGTTCCGTTGGCCCATGGCTTTTAAGCGCGCTGACATGCGTTCCGCGTAGCAGAATTTACAGCCTGGGCTGATCTTTGTACAACCCGTTAGGGGGTTCCAAGTTGATTCCGTCCATTCGATCGAGGACTTGGTGGCCATTTTTCACTCCTGATTTAGGTTGGAAACGTCAACTTCGTGTTTTCCGGCAATGTTCTTTTTGTACCGCCAGCCTGCATCCGCCGCTCCTGGGAGCGGGGATCTACTTCGATCCGAAACTCGGCCTCCAGGCGGAGGACGGCATCACGGTAGGTTGTATCGGTGAACTGAGTTTCCGGCGCCTCCGCGTCAAGGAGCTCTTTGAATGTTAGCGTTCGCCCGGCAAAAACCTCCAGAAGGCGATCGCACACTTCTTCCAACGGAGAGAATAACGGCAAGGACGTAGCTTTTGCATCCTTCGGGTCAAAGTCCCATGATCCTATCCCGTCGATTACTTCCGAGCTGCAGTCGTTCATGATCCGCTTCATTATCCCGGCGCCCTTGGGGTGCTTGGAGGCAAAAACGAGGTGATGGCTAGTTCCGCCTCCTTCACGACTTCTAAACGCGAACACAACGGGCATGCCACCTGCGTCACGTATGGCTGCGCGGATGGCTTTCAACACGGCCTCCTCCCGCGCCCGTGGCCTTAGGGCCTCAATCTCGCGTCTTAAGGCCCTAGCGCGATCTGCCTCGAAAAACTCGTCAATGGATTCATCCATCATGGGATAGCTGAGTTTCATGTTGACACGGCGGTAATTGAAGAAGAACAGGCAGTCGTTGCCGAAGCCCTGCAGCACGCCCGCTATTAAGCGCAGGGACAAGCCTTTGTACCCTGACGGATCGGCGAAGACAAGCGTGGGGATCGAAAAGCGGTGGTTGGCGAGCGATTTGTTCACGATTCTCTTAGTGAAAGCAGGCGGAAACTGCAGGCTATCTATGCCCGGCAACGCCAGAATGTCTTCTCGAAGCTTCTTAGCATAGTCCGGGTCACCTTCGTTAAACCACAGCCTGACGCAGCTACGGAGCCTCGCGTCCTGAATTACCTGTTCCGTGACCAGCACCGGAATGGATTTCTCTCCGTTTTTGTAGCGCCCAGGTCCAGCAAACAGGTCGGCATAACCGACTTCACGATCCCTAGCCAACACGTTCGACCATGACAAGAAGTAGTCGAGCACGATCTTCTGCTTGACGCGCGAGGACTCCCGAGGGTAGTCGAAGAATCGCTCGTCGACGCCGAGGCCAGTGAACTTGGGCATGTACCTCCTGCCTTACCCCAAGGGCCTCTGAGCCGAAACGAACCTCCTGGGGCCCGAAGCTATTATCCGCACGATTTAAGTACATAATACAAATAAAATGTTTCGATGTGTTCTGACCCGACCGGCTGCGGCGTGGCAGGCACCCTAACGGCGGGTCAAGCCCATCCTGAATCGGCCCGTGTTTACGCACAGGCTGCGACGTTTAGCGGAGTCCCTGATTTGGTCTCCTCAGCATCAGTCTTATGACGTCGCCGTCACGTCAGTTTGACTGGAAAGGCCCGACGATGATCTTTGCCAAACGAGTCGATAGGTTATGTTTCGATCCGAACAGGGCGTCGAGA